>JAXMCM010000019.1:0-291105 GCA_046349355.1 Geminicoccaceae bacterium | reverse complement strand
CGCGATCCGGGGGGCGGTTCGTGCCGGCGTCCGCAGGATCGGCCCCGCGGTTGCGCCGCGGGGTCCCTGCCGTCACGCGGGAGGGGCATGCCCTACACTTCTGGTCGCGCGGCCGGACCGGTCCCGCGGTCCGGCCGGGGCGTGTGGACGGCTACCGCGGTGCGCCGGGCTGCACGTGGTGGGATACCGTCAGCCACCGGCCGTCGGGCTGCTTCTCGTAGATGTTGGTGACGACCCAGTTGACCGGCAGGACCGTGCCGTCCTGCAGCTCGAACTCGCCGACCTCGAGGCCGACTTCCCAGGCGACGGGGCCGCTGACGTGGAGGGCACGGTTCTCAATGCGCGCCTCGCGGCGCTTGAACCGCTGATTGACCTTGGCGAAGTAGCCCTGCAGGGCCGGCCAGCCGACGACGATGTCCCGGGTCATCGGCCCGACGAAGGTGATGTAGGGCGCCTGCGCGAAGACGGTCGACATCGCCGTGCCGTCGTCGAGGACCGCGAGGCTCGCGTAGAAGGCGTCGCTGGCGGCGATGGCGTCGGCCCGGTCGTCGGCGCGGACGGGCGCGGCCTGCACCGCCAGCAGCAGTGCAAAGGCCATGGCGATCAGTCGGGAAGGCAGCTTCATGGGACGTCCCTGCGAGGTTGCGGTGGCCGCCGGGCGGGATGCGCCCCTGGCGTGCCGATCTGGGCGCGACGGGTCCGGCGAGTCCTGAAAAGGGGCTGAAACCTCCTGAAACTTCATGGTAGGCCGGTCTCCGGGGGAGGGGGCGGTGGCCGACGCCGGAGCTGACAGCCTGCTGTTCGGGGAGTTCGAGCTGCTGCCCGCGCGGCGCGTGCTGCGCGGGCCGGGCGGCGAGATCGACCTGCGCCCCACGAGCCTGAGCGTCCTGATCTACCTCGTGCGCGCGGCCGGCCGCGTCGTCCCCAAGGAGGAGCTGCTGGCGGCGATCTGGCCCGACGTGACGGTGTCGGAGGACTCCCTCACCCGCTGCATCAGCGACATCCGCGCCGCCCTGTCGGACGGCGACCGCAAGCTGCTCAAGACGGTGTCGCGCCGCGGCTACCAGTTCGTCGCCGAGGTCCGCAGCGGCGAGGCGCGGACGGACGCCGCTGGCGGGCGCAAGGGCCGGGGGCCGGCCGCGGCCTTCGGCCTGCCGCTCCTCGGCCTGCTCTCGCTGCTGATCCTGCTGGCGGGTGCCTTCACGCTGTCCTCGGGCGAGCCGGCGAGCCAGGACAGGCCGCGCCTCGCCATCCTGCCCCTGGCGAGCGCCGACAGCGCCGCCGGCGACGGCTACTTCGCGGACGGGCTGACCGAGGACATCGCGCTGGCCCTGGCCCGCTTCGGGTCGATCGCCGTGGTGGCGCCGACCTCGGCGGCGCGGTTCAAGGGCAGTGCCGAGCCGGTCGCCGCCATCGGCGAGCAGCTGCGGGCGCGCTTCCTGCTGACCGGCAGCATCCGCCGCCTCGCCGACGAGATCGTGCTGACGCTGCAGCTGACCGACGCCGTCGACGGCGTGCAGGTCTGGTCCGGCCAGTATGCCGGCCGCGACGACGGGTTCCTCGGCGCCAAGACCGCGCTGGTCGGGACGATCGCCAGCATCCTCGACCGGCAGATCACCAAGGTCGAGCTCGACCGCGTCGCCCGCAGCCCGGCCCCGGACATGACCGCCTACGACCTGGTCCTGCAGGCCGATGCCCTGCTGCGGAACATGGAATCGCCGGACCGGGGCAGCGACATCGCCACCGCGCGCGGGCTCTACGAGCGGGCCGCGGCGATCGATCCGCGCTATGCCGACGCCGTCGAGGGCATCGCCAACACCTACCTGCTGGCCTGGCTCGAGCCGCTGGCGAGCGGACCCCTGCGCGCCGAGTTCCAGTCGGCGGAGGCGCTGAGCCGGGCCGGCGACCATGCGCGCAAGGCCATCGCGCTGGACGAGACCAGCGCCACGGCCCGGGCGACGCTCGGCTGGATCCTCAACTGGCAGAGCGGACCGACCGAGGGGCTGGTGCTGTTCGACCAGGCGCTGCAGCTCAATCCCGGCCTCGTCGACTGGCGCTACGGCCTGCTGCTGTCGCACGGCGGCCGGGCCGCCGACGCCGAGGCCTACATGAAGCGGATCATGGTGACCGATCCGCTCCACCCGCCGCGCTACCGCTATCTCCTGGGCAAGGCCTACTATTTCCAGGGCCGCTACGCCGAGGCCCTGCCGCTGATCCGGCAGGCGGCGCGCAGATGCCGGCGCACCGCCCGTCGCACGTGCTGCTCGCGGCGATCTCGGCCGAGCTCGGCGGGACGGCGACCTGGCCGACCTCGTCCGCGACGTCTACGCGCTCGAGCCCGCCTTCACCATCGACGACTGGCTGGCCTACATCCGGATCTCGGACACGGCCTGCGCGGAGCGGCTGCGCCGCGGCCTGCTGGCCGCCGGCTTCGCGAGTCCTGCAGAGCCGCCTTCACCATCGACGTGGCTGGAGCCGCTGGCGAGCGGACCCTTGCGCGCCGAGTTCCAGGCGCCGGAGGCGCTGAGGCGGGCCGGCGACCATGCGCGCCAGGCCATCGCCCTCGACGAGACCAGCGCCACGGCCCGGGCCACGCTCGGCTGGATCCTCAACTGGCAGAGCGGGCCGACCGAGGGGCTGGTGCTGTTCGACCAGGCGCTGCAGCTCAATCCCGGCCTCGTCGACTGGCGCTACGGCCTGCTGCTGTCGCACGGCGGCCGGGCCGCCGACGCCGAGGCCTACATGAAGCGGATCATGGTGACGGATCCGCTCCACCCGCCGCGCTACCGCTATCTCCTCGGCAAGGCCTACTATTTCCAGGGCCGCTACGCCGAGGCCCTGCCGCTGATCCGGCAGGCGGCCGCGCAGATGCCGGCGCACCGCCCGTCGCACGTGCTGCTCGCAGCCATCTCGGCCGAGCTCGGCGGGACGGGCGACCTGGCCGGCCTCGTCCGCGACGTCTACGCGCTCGAGCCGGCCTTCACCATCGACGACTGGCTGGCCTACATCCGGATCTCGGACACGGCTTATGCGGAGCGGCTGCGCCGCGGCCTGCTGGCCGCGGGCTTCGCGGAGTCCTGAAGGCAGCCAACAACGGGCTTCGCCGGTCCGCCGGCATACCCGCAACCCGTGGTGGATAGCTTGTCCCCGGCAAGTGCGGGCTTGCGCGGCCGGGGATCAAGGATCGCCCGGTCCTTGCTAAGGGACCCTTCGCCTTGGAGGCGCCCGGTTGTGATCCGCAACACACCGTGACGGCGCCGGCTGCGGCACCGTCCGGGCTGTCGGCGAGGTCCTCGCCCCCAGCACGGAGACCCAAGATGACGATCAGGCCGATGCTTGCCGCTGTCGCCTTCGCCGCCCTGCTGGCGGCCGGGACCGCCCAGGCGAGCGGGTCGTCGACGCGGCCGGCCGAGAAGCCGGCGCGGCTGCAGGTGGTGACGACCTGCACCGACGAGGCGGTGCCGCCGCGGCCGCTGCAGCCGGTCGAGCTGGCGCCGACGCACCGCTCGGGGCAGGCGGCGGCGCGCTAGGCGCCTTCGACCGGGTCCGGGTCCGGGTCCGGGGCGGAGGTGTCCGGGACGGGCGGGGCCTTGAAGCCGCGGGCGAGGATGAAGACCTCGGAGCTGTCGCTGCGGGTGGCGGCCGGGCGCAGCAGGCGCAGGTCGCGGAAATGCGGGCGGGCGCAGGCCTGGATGGCGGATTCGGCACCGCGGACCAGCTTCATCAGGCAGGCGCCCTCGGGCACCAGCAGGCGGCTGGCGAACTCGACCACGGCCTCGCCGATGGCCTCGGCGCGCAGCCGGTCGACGGCGCGGGTGCCGGTCGAGGAGGCGGCCATGTCGCTGAGCACGAGGTCGACCGGGCCGCCGGCGAGCGCGACCAGCCGGTCCTGGATGGCGGGGTCGAGGAAGTCGCCCTCGACGATGGCGACCCCGGCGATCGGCTCGACCGGCAGCAGGTCGACGGCGACGACGCGGCAGTGGCGCTGGGCGGCATACTGGCTCCAGCTGCCGGGAGCGGCACCCAGGTCGACGACCCGCGTGCCGCGCTTCATCAGCTGGAACTGTTTGTCGATCTCCTGCAGCTTGTAGACCGAGCGGGCGCGAAAGCCCTCGCGCTTCGCCTGCTGCACGAAGGGATCGTTGAGCTGGCGCTCGAGCCAGCGGGTCGAGCCCAGCGGGCGGCCCTTGGCGGTGCGGACGCGTGCCTTCACCGCCCTGGGCCTCAGTTGGTCCGGCCGTGGCGGGCCAGCGCCTGGTGCAGGGTGTGGCCCATCAGGGCGCCGAGGATGCCCTCGCGCAGGCCGCGGTCGGCGACGCGCAGCTGCTCGACGGGCCACAAGGAATGGACGGCGTCGAGGATGGCGCAGCCGGCGACGACGAGGTCGGCACGGCCGCCGCCGATGCAGGGATGGGCGGCACGGCCGGCATCGTCGAGCTCGCGCAGGCGCCGGCCGACCGACTGCACGGCGGCGAAGGGCAGGGTGATGCCGTCGACCTTGCGGCGGTCGTAGCGGGGCAGGCCGAGATGGACCGCGGCCAGCGTCGTCACCGTGCCGGAGGTGCCCAGCATCTGCATGCCGGGGACGGTGGCGCCGGCCAGCGGCCGGCCGTGGCGGTGCGCCTCGAGGCGCCGGCGGACGCTGTCGACCATGCGCTGGTAGCCGCGCTCGTCGAGCGGCGAGCCGTGGCTCTCGGAGAGGGTGACGACGCCCAGGGGCAGCGAGACGGCGTCGCCGGGCTCGGCGCCGTCGACCTCGGCATGGCGGTCCAGCCACATGATCTCGGTGCTGCCGCCGCCGATGTCGACCATCAGCAGCTGCGAGGCGTCGGGATCGACCAGCGGCAGGCAGCCCAGCATGGCGAGCCGGGCCTCCTCGTCATTGTCGAGGATCTCCAGCTCGAGCCCGGTGGCGCGCTCGACGCGGGCGATGAAGGCAGCCCCGTTCTCGGCGCGGCGGCAGGCCTCGGTGGCGACGCAGCGGACCCGGGCGAGGCGGTGCCGGGCCATGATCTTGGCGCAGATCTTCAGCGCCCCGATGGTGCGCTGCATGGCCCGGTCGTTGAGGCAGTTGGTGGCCGCCAGGCCCTCGCCGAGGCGGACGATGCGCGAGAAGCTGTCGACCACCTCGAAGCCGTCCTCGGTCGGGCGGGCGACCAGCAACCGGCAGTTGTTCGTGCCGAGGTCGAGCGCCGCGATGCAGTCGCCGCCGCGGTCGGTCGAGCTGACGCGCGGCTGGGTGGCGGGCTGCAGGGGACGCTCCATCGTCAAGGCTGCTGGACAGGTCGGCGAGGGGCGATAGTACAGCCCGAGCCGTTCATGACAAGGCGTCAAGGTGCAGGACCCGGTGGCGCTTGCCGGGCGGGCGGCGCCTTGCTACGCCGCGCGGGCGGGGAGCAGCGCCGCCGGGAGACAGTTGCGATGAGCGAGCCGACGATCGCGCAGAAGGCGCCCTACAAGGTCGCCGTCGAGGCCGGCAAGGCGTACTGGTGGTGCGCCTGCGGCAAGAGCGCCGCTCAACCATTCTGCGACGGCTCGCACAAGGGCACGGCCTTCACTCCGGTCAAGCATGTCGCCGAGAAGGACGGGCCCCTGTGGTTCTGCGGCTGCAAGCACACCCAGGGCCAGCCGCTCTGCGACGGCGCACACAAGGGCCTCGCATGAGCCGCTGGCCGCGGCGTCCCCTGCTGGCGCTGGCCGGGCTGGGCGGGGCCCTGCTGCTGGCCGGCTGCGGCGGCGGCGACGAGGACCTCGGCCCGCGGCAGTACTGCCCGCTGCCCGGCATCATCAACGGGCTCGACAGCGACAGCGTCTACCGCGGCGGTGCCGCCGACGGGCCGGTGGCCGAGCTCGCGTACATGGTGTCGCTGCAGGACATCACCGGCGGCTGCGTCTACGACGAGGCCGGCCTCGAGGTGAACCTCGGCATCGACGTGGTGGTCGAGCCAGGCCCGGCCTTCGCCGGCAGTGCGGTGAGCGTGCCCTGGTTCGTCGCCGTGGCCGACGCCGACGGGGCGATCATCGACAAGGTGCCGTTCACCAGCGAGATCGCCGTGGCGCCGGGTGCGCCCCGCGCCGGCAACCGCGAGACCATCCAGCAGCGCTTCCCGGGCCTCGACGCCAAGGCCGGCGGCGCCTACCGCCTCTACCTCGGCCTGCAGATGGACCGCGACAAGGCGATGAAGAAGCGGGCGACGCTGCCGTAGGGGGCGGGCGCCCGGGAGCGATCAGGCCGCCGGCGGGTGCTACCGCCGGCGGCGCCCGTCGTGACGGTCAGCACTGCACGTAGATGCCGAACCCGCTGCCCCTAGGCCCGCCATCGGGGGCGATGGTGTAGATGGTGATCGACCGGTTCGCCGGATTGCCGACCTGGCTGAACCGTCCGATCGTGGACGAGGCGTTGGTCTCTTCGATCTGCGCGGTGACGACGCATTTGTTGACCGGATACCGGAAGACGATCTCGTAGGTGCCGGTCGCGTGCCGGTAGTTCGCGGTAATGTTGCGCTTGGCCGCGAGCGTGCCGTCGACCGTCACGATGGCGAAGCACTTGTCGCAATTGTCGGGCGGGGCCGCGGCCGCGGGGATCGGCAGTGCCGCAACGACGAGCGACAGCGCGGCCAGCGTGCCATGAAGCGATGCGGACGACATGGCGTTGCTCCCTTCAGGCCGGATCGGTGCCGGCCGGGCTTCATGGATGCACATTCCGCTATCACGGTCGAGCGCCGCCGGACAGGCTGAGGGCCCCCAGCGGCCCACGCCCGGACCCACCTCCCGGCGCCGGCTACGCCGCGATGAACGCCAGGCCGGTGCCGTCGGCGGCGACGAGGCCGCGGTCGGTGAGCTTGAGGTGGGGGATCACCGGCAGCGGCAGGAAGGCCAGCTGCAGGGTCGGCTCGTCGAGGGCGCAGCCGATGGCGGCGGCGGCGGCGCGCAACGGCACGAGGCGGTCGCGGACGTGGGTGAAGCCACGGTCGCTCATCAGGCCGGCCACGGGCAAAGCGAGGTCGCCCAGGACCTCGCCGCGGCGGACGACGGCAACGCCGCCCTGCAGCTCGATGAGGCGGTTGACGGCGAGTGCCATGTCGGCGTCGTCGTCGCCGACAACGATCAGGTTGTGGCAGTCGTGGCCGATGCTGGTGGCGATGGCGCCGCGCATCGGCCCGAAGCCGTGGACGAAGCCGCGGCCGACATTGCCATTGACGCCGTGGCGCTCGAGCACGGCCAGCTTGTGCAGCGAGCGGTCGGGATCGGCGTGGCGCAGGCCGTCGCGGAAGGGCAGCTCGGCGGTCAGGTGCTCGGTGATGATGCTGTGCGGGATGACCCCGATGACGGGCGTCGTCGGGCCGCTGCCGGGGGTGCGGAAGAGGTCGGCGGTGACGGGAGCGCGTTTCACCGAGCCGTAGCCGACGGGCTCGGGGTGGCGGCGGCCCTCGAACAGCGAAGGCTCCACCGGGCGCCCGGCACAGATCACGCTGGAGACGGCGACCTCGGCGAGGTCGTCGACCAGCAGGATGTCGGCGCGGCGGCCGGGGGCGACGAGGCCGCGGTCGGTCAGGCCGAAGATGGTGGCGGCACCCAGGGTCGCGGCGCGCCAGGCCGGGATCAGCTCGGCACCGTGGCGGATCGCCTTGCGCAGCGCGTAGTCGATGTGGCCGTCCTCGACGATCTCCAGCGGATTGCGGTCGTCGGTGCAGAAGGCCGTGCGCATCCAGGTCCGCTCGGTGACCAGCGGGGCCAGGGCCTCGACATTCTTCGCGACCGAGCCCTCGCGGATCAGCACGGCCATGCCCTTGGCCAGCTTCTCGGCGGCCTCGTCGGGGCGGGTGCACTCGTGGTCGGTGGCGATGCCGGTCGACAGGTAGGCGTCGAGCGGGGCGCCCTGCAGCAGCGGGCTGTGGCCGTCCTTGTGGTAGCGGGCAAACGCCTCGAGCTTGGCCAGCATGCCGGGGTCGTTGGCCAGCACGCCGGGGTAGTTCATCACCTCGGCGAGGCCCAGCGCGGCCGGGTGGGCCAGCAGCGGGACGAGGTCGGCGGCCTCGAGGCGGGCACCGGAGGTCTCGAGCTCGGTGGCCGGCACGCAGGAGCTGAGGTTGACCCGCAGGGTCATGGCGAGGCTGGTCGCGGCCTCGAGGAAGTAGCGGATGCCGGCGAGGCCGGTGACGTTGGCGATCTCGTGCGGGTCGCAGACGGCGGTGGTGGTGCCGCGCGGCAGGACACCCTTCTCGAACTCGGCGGGGGTGACCATCGAGCTCTCGACGTGCAGGTGCGTGTCGATGAGCCCGGGCGTGGCGATGCGGCCCTGGGCGTCGATCTCGCGGCGGCCCTGCCAGGAGCCAAGGATGCCGACGACGGTGTCGCCGCAGACGGCGATGTCGGCGGCATCGCGCAGGGTGCCGGTGGCGACGTCGAGCAGGCGGGCGTTGCGGATGACGAGGTCGGCCGGCTCGCGGCCCATGGCCTGGTCGATGCGGCGGGCCAGCGTGGCGGCGTCGGTCATGGCGGAACCCGTCCCGTTCAGCGCCCGGCCATGCCGTAGCGGCGGAGCAGCCGGGACTCGGCGATGGTGACCAGCTCGTAGGCCAGGATCGAGACCAGCACGGACACCAGCGCGACGCTCCAGATCATGCCATAGTCGAGGTAGCCGCGCGACTGGTTGAGCAGGTTGCCGAGGCCTCTGCCGGTGGCCAGCCATTCGGCGATCATCACGCCCAGCAGCGCCCGCGGCACGGCGAGGCGGGCTGCGGCCATCAGGTAGGGCAGGGCCGAGGGGATGGCGACGAGGCGGAGCTCGGCCAGCCAGCCGGAGCCGTAGGCGCGGGTCAGGTCGAAGGCGGCCTGCGGGACGAGCCGCAGGCCCTGGGCGATCGCGACGTAGGCCGGGAAGAAGGTGACCGAGACGGTGATGGCGAGGGTCACGGCGACGCCGCGGCCGAGCAGCAGCACGAGCAGCGGGGTGAGCGCCACCAGCGGCATGGTCTGGGTGACCAGGGCCACCGGCAGCAGGGCCGAGGCCAGGGTCGGGCGGACCTCGCCCAGCACGGCCAGGGCGAAGGCGAAGGCGAGCCCGGCGGCGAGGCCGAGGAAGGCCAGCGGCAGGGTCTGCAGCAGGGCGGCGGCGAGCCGGGCCTGGGCCGAGGCGGCGGTCGGGCCGAGCAGCAGGTAGTCGGCGACGCCGGCCGGGGTCTTGAAGACGATGGGCGAGGTGCCGAGCAGCAGCGCCAGCGCCCACCAGACGAGGAAGGGCAGCACCACCGAGGCCGCCATCAGCAGGCGGCCGCCGCTGTCGGCGCCGCTGTCGGGGACGGCCCCGGCGGCGATGGTGACGGCCCGGCTGGTGCCGGCGACGCGGGCGCCGAGGAGTGCAAAGACGAGGTAGCCGAGGCCGGCGATGGCGGTGGCGGCGAGGCCGATGCCCCAGAGCCGGGCCGGGTTGGCCTGGCCCAGCGAGCCCAGCAGGTAGGTGCCGAGGCCCCAGCGCGCGCCTGAGCCGAACTCGGCGAGGATGGCGCCCAGCACGGCGTTGGGGGCGGCGACGCGCAGGCCGCCCAGCAGCGCCGGCAGGCTCGAGCGCAGGCGGACCCAGCGCAGCAGGGCCAGGTCGCCGCCGGCATAGGCGCGGACGAGGTCGACGGTGCGCGGGTCGACCTGGGTGAGGCCGACGACCATGGCGGTCATGGTCGGGAAGTAGACGGCCAGGGCCGCCAGCACGATGCGCGGGGTGTCGCCGGTGAAGGCGATGATGAGGATCGGCACGATGGCGATCGGCGGGACGGCGAACAGGGCGACGTTGATGCCGCGGGCCAGCCGGGAGCTCGCGGGCCACAGGACGAAGGCCAACGCCGCCAGCACGGCGATCAGGTTGCCGATGGCGAAGCCCTGCACGGCGGTGGTCAGGGTCGCGGCGACGTGCGGCCCGTAGTCGCCGCGGTCGCCCCAGAACTGGACGAGGATCTCGGACGGGGCCGGCAGAGCACCGGAGGCGACGAGGTCGAGGCGGCCGGCGACCTCCCAGAGGACGAGCAGGACGAGCAGGTAGAGGGCGGTGCGCCAGCGGCCGCTCATGGCGCGCCGGTGAGGTGCAGCGCCACCTGATCGCACAAGGCGTGGAAGGCCGGGTCGCGGAACATCTCCGGGTCGCGCGGCCGGGCGAAGGGCACGTCGACGCTCTGGACGATGCGTCCGGGGCGGCCGCGCAGGACGACGACGCGGTCGGCGAGGAACACGGCCTCGTCGATGCCGTGGGTGACCAGCAGGGTGGTCGCACCGCCCTCCTGCCAGATGCGCTGCAGCTCGAGGTTCATCTGCCGGCGCAGGATCTGGTCGAGCGCACCGAACGGCTCGTCGAGGAAGAGGACGCCGGGGTCGGTGACGAGTGCCCGGGCGATGGCGACGCGCTGGCGCATGCCGCCGCTGAGCTGGGACGGCACGGCGGTCTCGAAGCCGGCGAGGCCGACGAGGCGGATCAGCCCGGCGATGCGCGCGGACGCCTGGGAGCGGCCGCGGCCCAGCACGTCGAGCGGCAGGGCGACGTTGGCCTCGACACTGCGCCAGGGCAGCAGCGCCGGGTCCTGGAAGGCGACGCCGAGCTCGCCGGCGGCGGCGGCCTTCCGCGGCGCCTCGCCGCCGATGGTGACGCTGCCGGCGTCGACGGTCTCGAGGCCGAGCGCCAGGCGCAGGATCGTCGACTTGCCGCAGCCGGACGGCCCGATCAGGGCGGTGAACGAGCCGGCCGGGCAGGCGAGGTCGAAGCCCTCGAGGACGGGAAGCGGCGTGCCGCGGACCTGGTAGGTCTTGGTGACCCCCTCGAGGACCAGGTCGCGCGGCTGCCGCATCAGATCTCGGCGAGCAGCGTCGTGTCGAACATCGCCGGGGTGGCGTTGATGCCGATCTCGGCCAGGGCGGCGATGTTCTTGGCGATGCCGTCCTCGGTCAGGGCGAAGATGCCGGCCGGGGTGTCGATCAGCGGCTTCTGCGCCGTGTTGAAGTAGATCTCGTTGGCGATCGAGCGGCCGGTGCCCTTGAACCAGGTGTTCTCCCACTTGGGCGGCCACAGCGCCGGGTCGGCGAGGTTCTCGACCCAGCCCTTGCGGCTGGCGCGCAGCCAGGCGACCAGCTCCTTGCGCTTGGCCTTGAGGGTCTCCTCGGTGACCACGACGGTGTCGTTGTAGATCGTGAAGCCGTGGTCGTAGAGCAGGAAGGAGTGCGCCTTCTCGCCGGCCTGCTCGATGGTGAACGGCACGTTGGTGGTGAAGTCGATCGAGGCGTCGATCTCGCCCTTGATCAGCGGCGTCGGGTCGTAGGCGTAGGGCACGATGTTGACCTGGCTGCGGTCGATGCCGCTGAGCTTCAGCATCGCCTCGACCGAGATCACGTTGACCGGCGGGACCGCCAGGGTCTTGCCGATCAGGTCCTTGGGCTCGTTGATCGGGTTCTTGGCCAGGCTGACGACGCCGATCGGGTTCTTCTGGTACTGGGCACCGATGATCTTGAAGGGGGCGCCCTGCTCGACGATGGCCTTGATCGTGGTGTCGGGCGTGGTCAGCGCGAGGTCGGCCTTGGCCGAGAGCAGCGAGCTCTCCGGGATCACGTCCGGGCCGCCCGACAGGTAGGTCAGGTCGAGCCCCTCGGCGGTGTAGTAGCCCTGGTCGATGGCGAGGAAGTAGCCGGCGAACTCGGCGTCGTTGACCCAGGCGGCCTGCATCGTCAGCGGGGTCGCCGCGGCGGCCCGGCGGCCGAAGGCGCCCAGGGCCGCGGCGGCCGTGGCGGTTCCGATGAAGCCTCGACGGTCCATGCGCATCTCCATGCCCTCCTCCGTTGGGCCGCCGGTGTCAGGCCGGGGCCACGCCTCGCATTCGCTGCAACTCCTGGAGCGGCGGCGTCGCGGCGATCTGCGCCGGCTCCAGCAGCTCCCACTTGACCCCGCGCGGCCGCGTCTGGCGGCGCTCGACCCGGTGCATCGCCCCCGGGGTCGCGATCAGGTCGACGATGATGTCGGTCGGGCTCGGGAACAGTTTTTCCTCGACCACCTGGACGTCGTGGACGACGGCCGCCACCGGGGTGGCCTCGTCGACGATGCCGATGTCGGTGAACATGCCCCATTCGAGGTCGAAGAAGCCGTGGCCCTTGCCGAAGCGGACGCCGTCCAGCGAGACCGCCGAGGCGCCGGTGACCATGAAGTCGAAGCGGCCGCGCCGGGCGACCTCGGCCAGGGTGATCGGCCGGCCGAAATGCTCGAGCCCGTCGAGCCAGGCGGCGAACAGCTCCTGGCCCTTCGGCACCATGCCGTGCTCGAGCAGGAAGAAGCCGCGGTAGATGCCGTAGGTCGACACCACCATGCTCTTGCCGGCCTCGAGCATCCGCCGGCGCAGGTCGACCAGGCAGTTGTCGGGGGTGACGAAGGCATAGGCGCCGGCCTCGTAGAACGGCTCGCGGACCAGCCGGTCGATGGCCCTGGCACTGTCCGTGAAGTCGGGGATGACCTCGGCGAAGTTCAGGTGGAAGCGGGAATCGGGCAGGGCCACGTCGCGCAGGCGGTGCCAGATCTTCTCGCGGACCAGCCGTGTACGGGTCATCGCCGGGTGCCTCGCCAGGACCGCTTGCCGAGCCGAGTCAGTATCGATCGTTTCAGGTCCGGTCAATGCCGAAACAGGCGTTTCAGCATGCGGCGGAGCTGCTAGGATCGGGCCATGGCGACCCGGCTGGCCCTGCGCATCCAGGAACGATTCGAGGAGCTGTCGCCGGCCGAGCAGAAGCTGGCCGCGTTCGTCCTCGACCGCACCGACGAGATCCTGACCTGGTCGGCGACCGAGCTCGCCGGCATGGCCGGGGTGTCGAAGGCGACCGCGGCCCGGCTGTTCCGCAGCCTCGGCTACAGCGACTTCAACGAGGTCCGGCTGCAGGCGCGCGAGGAGCGCAACCGCACCGGCCCGATCCAGCGTGTCGCCCGGCCGGCGGCGGCCCCGCGCGAGGCGGCGAGCCTCGCCGAGCACCTGAAGATCGAGATCGCCAACCTCAGCCGCACCTTCGAGGAGCTGCGCTCGGACGCGCTGCAGGCGCTGACCGACCGGCTGGCCAGCGTACCGCGGCTATGGGTGCTGGGGATGGGGGCCGAGGAGGGGCTGGCCAGGCTTGCGAGGCTGCTGCTGGCGCGGGTCCGCCCGGGCGTGCACCTGCTGGCCGGGCAGGCAGGCGCCTGGGCCGAGGACCTGGCGATGACCGGGGCGCATGACGGCCTGCTGGTGCTGGCGACGCGGCCGCAGCTCAGGGTGATGCGGCCGATCCTCGACTACGCCCGCACCACCCGGCTAGAGATCGTCATGCTGACCGACCCGACCAGTGCCGCCGCGGCCCGCCGGCTGGGAGCGCTGGTGCTGCCCTGCCACGCCATGGGGCAGCAGGCGGGCCCGTCGCACACGGCGATGCTGAGTGCGGTCCACCTCATCGCCGGGACCATCGCCGCCCGGCTCGGCCGCGGGGCGGCGAGCCGGCAGGAGCTGATCGCCGAGATCCACGAGGAGCTCGACGATCTCGAATAGTCAGGGCGCTAGCGCTTGCGGATCGCCGGCGGGACGTAAGTGTTGTCGGCGACCGAGCCCTCGGGCCCGTAGACGCGCAGCATGATGTTGAACGGGCGGGAGCCGACCGGCAGCCAGTTGGACTCCGGCACGCCGGCCGGCTTCTCCCTGGCGATGCGGATCGTCAGCGAGCCGTCCGCATTGTATTGCAGCCCCGAATAGCTGGCGATGCGGTACTTGCGGATCGGGTTGGGGATCAGCTCGATCGATTCCGGCGTGTAGGCGGTCAGCGACCAGAACCGCTTGGCCTCCGGCAGCCGGGCGCTGTCGAAGCGCAGGGCGTAGCCGTTGGGCCGGCTGCCCTGCAGCGCGTCGCCCGAGCCGTCGCGGAAGGTGTGGTAGTAGGCGGCGGCACCGATGTCGTTGCCGTACTGGATGTACTGGGTGATCGCGGCGCGGGCGAGCACGTCGCGGCCCCAGGCGCCGATGTTGGTGTAGTGGATCCAGTTGGTCGGGCCGCGGTTCTCGAGGTAGCTGTCGATGATCAGCCGGTGGCCCGCCCTGGCGCCGGCGGCCAGCGCCGGGCCGTCGCCGCTGCTGGCCCGGGCGGCGAAGATCCGGTCGAACCGGGCCGCGAGCTCGCTCTGGCGCTTCGACAGCGTCGGCGTCTTGGGCGACTTCACCGCCGCCTGCAGCTGGCCCAGGAACGCGATCGGCCTGCGCGCGATCAGCGCGTCGGCCGCGGTCTTGTAGGGAGCGCTGAACTCGGCCTCGGGTGCGATCCGCGTGCCGCCGCCGGCCGGGTCCTGCAGGTAGCCCGACAGCGACTGCATCTTGAGGGCGCGGCGGAAGGCGCGGGCCTCGGGCGTCTGGTCGACCCCGAACGCGCTGAACTTGTCGATGCGGAAGATCAGCACGGTGTGGTCGTAGGCGACCGGCGTCCGCTTGACGCCCGAGGGCAGCGTGCCGCTGTAGCCGGGACCGACCAGGGCGAAGCGGCCGGGGCCGCTGATCGGCGTGTCCAGCACGGTGCCGTAGGGGTCGAGGCTGAGGACCGAGTAGGTCAGGCTGGTTGACGGGACGGTCAGCACCGCCGGCTGCGCCGACAGGTCGACGAAGCAGCTGGCGTAGATCGTGTCGACGTTGATCGCCACGACCACCTGGTAGAGCGGCGACACCCGGACCGGGCCGATCAGCCGGTTGGGCTCGATCAGGAAGGACTGATAGTAGGTGAACCAGAGCGGATAGAACTCGACGAGGTAGTCGGCGGCCGTGCGGAATGCCGCGGACGACGTCGCCTGTGCCGTGCCGGCCGTCCCGCCGAGCACGGCGAGGCCCGTCGGCAGGCCCAGCAGCAGCGAGCGCCGGCTCAGCGCGGACCTGCCGGAAAAGTCGTCGTGACTGCGGCTCATCTTGTTGTCCCGACCGTGCGTCGACGTTGCTCTGGGTCGCCCCCGATGCGCCCCTTGGTTGTGCAATCCAGAGCATGGCCTCGCCCCTCCGGTCAAACGAAAGCCCGCCGGTCCCGCGACCCTGCCCTGGGGATTCGAAACGGTGGGGTGGTGCAGCGAGGGGCGCTAGGCTGCCGCCATGCGCTCCCGCCTGCGTGCGTTCGTCGAGCTCTACGGCCGGGTGCTGGCGCTGCTGGCGCCGGAGCGGCGGTTCGTGCTGCTGCTGGTCGGCGCCAACATCGGCCTGGCGCTGCTGCAGTTCGTCGAGCCAGTGCTGTTCGGGCGGGTGGTCGACCTGCTCACCGGGGACAATGCGGACGCGCTGCGCGACGGGCTGGCGGTGCTGGGCCTGTGGGCGGTGGTCGGCATCGGCGGCATCGTCGCCAACGTCGTCGTGGCGCTGAACGCCGATCGGCTGGCGCACCGGCGCCGGCTCGGGGTGACGGCGCGCTACGTCGAGCACGTGCTGGCGCTACCGGCGGCGTTCCACGACCAGGCGAGCTCGGCCCGGCTGCTCAAGGTGATGCTGCAGGGGACCGACCGGCTGTTCTCGCTGTGGCTGTCGTTCTTCCGCGAGCAGCTGGTGTCGCTGGTGGCGATCCTCGTGCTGCTGCCGCTGACCATGCTGCTGAACTGGCGGCTGGGCCTGGTGCTGAACGTGCTGATCGTCGTGTTCGCCGCCCTGACGGTGGCGATCCTGCTCAAGACCGAGCGGGCACAGCGCGAGGTGCAGGCCTACCAGACCGCACTGGCGGCAAGGGTCGGCGACGCCATCGGCAACGTCGCGGTGATCCAGTCCTTCACCCGGCTGGGGGCCGAGGTCCGCGACGTCGACCGGCTGATGCAGGAGCTGTTGCGCATCCAGGCGCCGGTGCTGTCCTGGTGGGCGGTGGTGGCGGTGCTGACCCGGGCGGCGGCGACGCTCACCGTGCTGACGCTGTTCGCGCTGGGGGCGTGGCTCAAGACCACCGGCGGGACGACGGTCGGCGAGATCATGACCTTCATGGGCTTCGCCACGCTGCTGATCGGCCGGCTCGAGCAGACCCTGGGCTTCGTCAAGGACGTGGCCTTCGAGCGGGCGGCGCTCGAGGAGTTCTTCGCCGTGCTCGACACCGAGCCGCAGGTCCGCGACCGGCCGGGTGCGGCGGTGCTCGGCCGGGTGCGCGGCGAGGTCCGCTTCGAGCATGTCGCCTTCGCGCACGGCACCCGGCCGACCGTCATCGACCTCGACTTCGCGGTACCGCCCGGCAGCCGGGTGGCGCTGGTCGGCCGCACCGGCGCCGGCAAGAGCACGGCGGTGGCGCTGCTCTACCGGCTGGCCGACCCGGCCGCGGGCCGCATCCTCGTCGACGGGCAGGACATCCGCGACGTGACGCTGGAGTCGCTGCGCCGGAACATCGGCGTCGTCTTCCAGCAGAACACGCTGTTCCAGCGCAGCATCGCCGACAACCTGCGGATCGGCCGGCCGGAGGCGACTGATGCCGAGCTGGTGGCGGCGGCCGAGGCGGCGCAGGCGCACGAGTTCATCGTGGCCCGACCGGAGGGCTACCAGACGGTGCTCGGCGAGCGCGGGGCGATGCTCAGCGGCGGCGAGCGCCAGCGCCTCGCCATCGCCCGGGCCCTGCTCAAGGACCCGCCGATCCTGATCCTCGACGAGGCCACCAGCGCCCTCGACACCGCCACCGAGGCGCGCCTGCAGGAGGCGCTGGCGAGGCTGATGCTGGGGCGGACCTGCTTCATCGTCGCGCACCGGCTGTCGACGGTCCGCGACGCCGACCTGATCCTCGTGCTGGAGCAGGGCCGCATCGTCGAGCGCGGCACGTTCGCCGAGCTGAGCGGGCAGGGCGGCCGGTTCGCCGAGCTGGTGCGAACCCAGTTTGGCCACCCTGGCGCGAGCTGATGCCCCGGCGATTCGCTTAATCGCGACTGTTTCCTACTCCATTTGGAGTAGGAACTTTGGAGGAAACCGTAAAGAGCGCGGAACGGAGCGGGAACAGCCCGCCCCGTCATGCACCGTCCATCAGGGGATCGGCGAGATCGCGCCCTTGCCGGCGAACCAGCTGACGAGGTTGGCGACGACGAGATCGCCCATGGCCGCCGCCGTCTCCTCGGTGTTGCTGGCGATGTGCGGGGTGAGCACGACGTTGTCGAGCGCGAACAGGGCCTCCGGCACGTGCGGCTCGTCGTCGAAGACGTCGAGGCCGGCAGCACCCAGCTTCCTCGCCGCCAGCAGCTCGACCAGCGCCGGCTCGTCGACCAGCCAGCCGCGGGCGATGTTGACGAAGATGCCGCGCGGGCCGAGCGCCTCGAGGATGGCGCGGCCGACGATCGGCGCGGCCGTGCCCTTGGGCTTGCCGGCAGCGCACAGGAACAGGATGTCGCTGTCGCGGGCCAGCGCCACCGGATCCTCGTAGCGGGTGTAGGGCAGGTCGCGCGGCACCGGGTCGACGTAGGCGATCGGGCACTTGAAGGCGGCGAGGCGGTTGGCGACCTCGATGCCGATGCGGCCGACGCCGATCAGCCCGGCCTTCATGCCGGTGAGCTTGCGGCCCTGCGGCATGCGGCCCTTGAGCCACTTGCCGGAGCGGACGTAGCGGTCGCCCTCGGTGATGCGCCGGCAGGCGTCGAGCGCGAGGCCGATGGCGAGGTCGGCGACCTCGTCGTAGAGCACCGGCGTGATCGTCAGGACGATGCCGCGGGCCTTGGCGCCGGCGACGTCGCTGGTCTCGAGGCCGACGCCGTTGATGGCGCAGATCTCGAGGTTGGGCAGGGCCGCCATGTGCGCGGACGAGAGCCCGGCCATGCCGTGGCCGGCGGCACCGCGGATGCGCGGGCCCAGCTCCTTCAGCTTCGCCACCGGATCGGGCTCGGCGTAGACGTGGTGCAGGGTGAAGACCTTCTCCAAGGCCTCGATCGTCTGCGGCCGCTGCGCCCCGATCAGCGCGATCTCGATGCGGCCCTGCTGCTCGCTCATGCCGGCGTGCTCCCCCCGGAAGCTGACGTGGATCGGGGCGCCCGCGCGCGGCAGGCGCCCCGATCCGGTTGACGAAACGACGTGACGGCTCAGCCGCGGCGGTAGACGCGCTCCGCCCGCTTCTGCGCCTCGGCGGCGGCATCGGCCGGCGTCGACTGGTCGGCGCACACCGCCTGGAACATGTTCAGCACGATGAAGTCGGCCTTGGCCGCGGCGGCGGCCTGGCTGGGCTTGCCCTTGTAGCTCTGCGGCAGCGAGTTGCGCATCACGTCCTTGTAGGCGGCGATCTTGGGATCGGAGGCCCAGATGCCGCTGCCGTCATAGGCCGCCAGCGGATGGCACCAGTAGCCGATGCTGGCGGTCTGCCACGCCTCGTACTGCGGCGCTTCCATCATGAAGGCGAGGTAGGCCTTGGCGGCGTTGGGATAGGGCGTGTAGCCCATGATCACCGAGTTGATGACCAAGGCACCCTGGGTCGGGAAGCCCACCGGGCCCACCGGGAAGCTGGCGTGGAAGATGTCCGCGGCCATCGCCTTGACATTCGGGTCCTCGCTGTTCTTGGCGGCGTAGTAGACCGAGATGCCGTTCGAGGTGAGGCCCACCTCGCCGGCGAGGAACGCCTTGTTGTTCGACGGATCGAGCCAGGCGAGCGTGCCGGGGATGAAGGTCTTGTAGAGCTCCTTCGCGTATTCCAGCGCCTCGATGGTCTTGGGGTTGTCGACGACCACCTGGTCGTTCTCGTCGACCAGCGAGCTGCCGAAGCCCCACAGCACCCAGTCGGTCCAGCCGCCGTCGCCGACCGCGTTGCCGAGCGCCAGGCCGGCCGGATGGCCCTTCGCCTGCAGCGCCTGGCAGAGCTTGAGGAAGCCGGGGAAATCCTGCGGCACGGCGTCGAAGCCGGCCTCGTTCACCCACGACTTGCGGTGCACCATGGTGGCGCCGCTGCCGCCGATCGGGATCGACTTCCAGACGCCGTTCTGCTTGCCGTAGGTCTCGGCGAGCTTGAACCAGCCGCCGTACTTCTGGCCGAGATAGGTCGCGATATCGGAAACGTCGAGGATCTTGTCCTGAAAGAGGAACGGATCCTCCTGCCAGGCGAGGATGATGTCAGGCCCGCTGCCGACATTGGCGGCGACCGCGGTCTTCGGCCGGAGATCTTCCCAGCCCTCGCTCTCGACGGTCACCTCGATGCCGGTCTTCTCGGTGAACTTCTTGGTGTTCTCGAGCCAGAGGGTCTCGTCGCCCTGGACGAACTTGGACGGCCGCAGCACGCGCAGCTTGGCGCCGCTCTCGAGCGCCAGCGCCGGGGCCGGCACATCGGCGACGGCGACCTCGGCCCGCAGCGAACGGCCGCCGAGCAGGCCGGCTCCGGCCAGCGAGGCTCCGGCCAACAGGCTCTGGCGTCGGGTCCAGCGGATCATGTTCAGCTCTCCCATGTGGCGGCGCCCGGCGCCGGCGCTCGTGTGTTACATGGCAGATGATGGACTACTGCTACAGCCTCCGCAACCCGTGGCGGCCGCCCGGCCCCGACAAACCCGGCCTACTCCGCCGCCTTCTGGTTCTGCGGGTTGCGCGGGTCCTCGCCCCAGGTCAGGTAGGGCAGGCCGCGGTCGACCTCCTGCATGGTGATGCAGTTGTCGACCGGGCAGACGTGCATGCACAGGTTGCAGCCGACGCACTCGTCCTCGATGACCTCGTAGCGGCGCTGGCCGTCGACGCGCAGGGCCGCGATCGACTGGTGCGAGGTGTCCTCGCAGGCGATGTGGCAGAGCCCGCACCTGATGCACAGGTCCTGGTTGATGTTGGCGATGATCTTGTAGTTCATGTCGAGCTGGCCCCAGTTCGCGTAGTTGCGAACCGCCAGGCCGCGGAAGTCGGCGAGGCTGCGGTAGCCCTTCTCGTCCATCCAGTTCTCCAGCCCCGAGATCATGTCCTTCACGATCTTGAAGCCGTAGTGCATGGCGGCGGTGCAGACCTGGACCGAGCCGGCGCCGAGGCTGATGAACTCGGCGGCGTCGCGCCAGGTCTCGATGCCGCCGATGCCGGAGATCGGGATGTTGCGGCACTCGGGATCGCGGGCGATCTCGGCGACCATGCAGAGGGCGATCGGCTTCACCGCCGGGCCGCAGTAGCCGCCATGCGCGCCCTTGCCCTGGACGACGGGCTCCGGCGCCATCCGGTCGAGGTCGACGGCGGTGATCGAGTTGACGGTGTTGATCAGCGACACCGCGTCGGCGCCGCCGGCCACCGCGGCGCGGGCCGGGGCCAGGATGTTGGTGACGTTGGGCGTCAGCTTGACGAACACCGGCATGCGCGTGTGCTGCTTGCACCAGCGCGCCACCATCTCGATGTATTCGGGCACCTGGCCGACCGCCGAGCCCATGCCGCGCTCGGACATGCCGTGCGGGCAGCCGAAGTTGAGCTCGACCGCGTCGCACTCGGTCCACTCGACGCGCTTGAGGATCGCCTTCCAGCTCTCCTCGGTGCACGGCACCATCAGCGACACGACCATCGCCCGGTCGGGCCACTCCTTCTTGACCCGCTTGATCTCCTGGAGGTTCACCTCGAGCGGCCGGTCGGTGATCAGCTCGATGTTGTTGAAGCCGTGGATGCGCTGGCCGCGGTAGTGGACCGCCCCGTAGCGCGAGCTGACGTTGACCACCGGCGGGTCCTCGCCCAGCGTCTTCCAGACGACGCCGCCCCAGCCCGCCTTGAAGGCGCGGACGACGTTGTACTCCTTGTCGGTCGGCGGTGCCGAGGCGAGCCAGAACGGGTTCGGCGACTTGACGCCGGCGATCTCGCAGCGAAGGTCGGCCATCGGGGAGATCCTTCCTCAGCGCGTCAGGTAGTGGTGGATGGCGGCGGCGGCGAGCTTGCCGTCCTGCACGGCGACGACGGTCAGGTCGAGGCCGGCATGGCCGGCGACGTCGCCGCCGGCGAACACGCCCGGCAGCGAGGTCATCCGCGCCGCGTCGATGCCGATCTTGCCGCCCTTGAGCGCCGGGGCGGCGCTGCTGCCGTCGAACAGCTCGGCGTCGAGCGCCTGGCCGATCGCCTTGAACAGCATGTCGGCCTTGAGCGTGAACGTCTCGCCGGTGCCGACGAGGCGGCCGCGGTCGTCGCTGCGGGTGTATTCGAGCTCGACCGCACCCAGCACGTTGTCGTCGCCGAGCAGGCGGACCGGCCGGGCCCAGTGCTTGATCTTCACGCCGTTGAGCTGGGCCGTCTCCTGCTCGTGGGCGGTGGCGCTCATGTGCTGCGGGCCGCGGCGGTAGACGATGGTGACGTTCTCCGCACCGAGGCGGCGGCTCTGCACGGCGATGTCGATGGCGGTGTTGCCGCCGCCGATGACGACGACGTCGCGGCCGACCGGCAGCTCGGCCTTGTCGGCGGCCTGGCGCAGCGCCTCGATGTAGTCGACGGCGTTGACCACGCCCTCCATGTCCTCGCCGGCGAGCTTGAGCGCGTTGACGTCGCCGAGGCCGGCGGCGAGGAAGACCGCGTCGTAGTCGCGGCGCAGCTCGTCGAGGGTGACGTCGCGGCCGAGCTCGACGCCGGTGCGCAGCTCGATGCCGCCGAGGCCCAGGATGAAGTCGACCTCGGCCTGGGCGAAGCCGTGCGCCACCTTGTAGGCGGCGATGCCGTACTCGTTGAGGCCGCCGCCCTTGGCGCGGCGCTCGAGGACGACGACGTCGTGGCCCTCGCGGGCGAGGGCGTGCGCGCAGGCGAGGCCGGCCGGGCCGCCGCCGACGACGGCGACGCGCTTGCCGGTGGCGGCGGCGCGGGCGAAGGGCTGGATGCCGAGCTCGAACAGGCGGTCGGTGGCGAAGCGCTGGAGCAGGCCGATCTTCACCGGCTTGCCCTCCTGCGCCTCGCGCACGCAGGCCCCCTCGCAGAGGATCTCGGTCGGGCAGACCCGGGCGCAGGCGCCGCCCATGATGTTGGCCTGCAGGATCTCCATGGCCGCACCCTTCACGTTGCCGGTGAGGATGCCGCGGATGAAGCTCGGGATGTCGATGCCGGTGGGGCAGGCCTCGATGCAGGGCGCGTCGTGGCAGAAGTAGCAGCGGCTGGCCTCGACGACGGCATTCTTGCGGTCCAGCGGCGGGTAGAGGTCGTCGAAGTTGGCCGCGTATTCCTGCGGGCTCAGCAGGCCCGTCGCGATCGCCGGCGCTTGCGCCATCCTTGGCATCCCTCTTGCACCGCTGGTGCCGTTCCGGCCTGCGCCGGGACCTTCCGGTGGTTGCGAACGATGCTAGAGAGTTTCTGACCAGACGGTCAACAATGAATGCGGCAGCACGCTCGACGGGCAGGGCGCCTTCGATTAGTCTAATTGAAGGTTGCCGGATCGAGTGGGCCGCCAGCGCGCGTGCGAGAGGCTGAGGCGATGCCGAGAAGCCGCCCGGACGAACAAGAAGCGTTCGACTTCGGCCTGGAGATCGACCAGGCACTGGCCGCGGCGCTGGCCGCCGCCCGGGGCCGGGCCGGCCTCACCCAGGCCCAGCTCGCCGCCCGCATGGGCACCACCCAGACGGTCATCGCCCGGCTCGAGCGCGGCCGGACCAAGCCCTCGACGCGGACCCTGGAGCGCTTCGCCGAGGCCACCGGCAGCCGGCTGCGGATCACCCTCGAGCCGGATCGCTGAGCCGGCTTGCGGCCGGCCGGGGGCACGGCTAGCGTCTGACCATATGGTCAGGAACCGCTGATGCCGCGCATGGCCGAACGCCGCCGCGACGAGCCGGTCGTCGCCGGGCGCATCCGCCAGGCCAACGAGGTCCGCCTGCTCGACGCCGCCGAGGCGGTGTTCGCCGAGCAGGGCTATGGCGGTGCGACGACCGCCGCGATCGCCCTGCGCGCCGGCCTGCCCAAGGCCAACCTGCACTACTACTTCGGCACCAAGGAGGCGATCTACCGGGCGGTGATCGACCGCATCCTGGCGCTGTGGCTGTCGGCCTTCGACCCGCTGCAGGCGGGCGACGACCCGGCCCGCGTGCTCGAGGCCTACATCCGCGCCAAGATGCGCCACTCGCAGGAGCATCCGCAGGCGTCCAGGGTGTTCGCCAGCGAGCTGCTGCGCGGCGCCCCGGTGATCCGCCGCTTCCTCGAGGGCGAGCTGCGCCAGTGGGTCGAGCGCCAGGCGGCGGTGATCCGCGGCTGGGTCGAGGCCGGGCTGATGGACCCGGTCGACCCGGTGCGGCTCCTGTTCCTGATCTGGGCGGCGACCCAGACCTATGCCGACTTCGACGTGCAGATCCGGGCGGTGACCGGCCGGCGGGCGCAGACCCGCGCCGATTTCGAGCGGGCCGCCGACACCGTGGTCCAGATTGTGCTCAAGGGTTGCGGCGTGCGCGAACGGTCCGCCCGCTGACACCCTGCCACGCTTGTGCTTGTGTCGAGGCAAGGCCGGCAGACGGCCGCAACAACGGGAGCATCCGGTCCATGACGTCGCGTCGTACCCTCCTCGCCGCCGCCGCCCTGGCGGCGCTGGCGGCCGGCAGTGCCGAGGCCGCCGACAAGCTGACCCTGCAGCTCAAGTGGGTCACCCAGGCCCAGTTCGCCGGCTACTACGTGGCCAAGGACAAGGGCTTCTACGAAGAGGCCGGGCTCGACGTCGAGATCAAGCCGGGCGGGCCCGACATCGCCCCGCCGCAGGTGATCGCCGGCGGCGGCGCCGACGTCATCGTCGATTGGATGCCCTCGGCCCTGGCGTCGCGCGAGAAGGGCGTGCCGCTGGTCAACATCGGCCAGGTGTTCAAGCGCTCCGGCATGGAGCTGACCTGCCGCAAGGACACCGGCATCGTCGACCCCAAGACCGACTTCAAGGGCCGCACCCTGGGCGTCTGGTTCTACGGCAACGAGTATCCGTTCCTCGCCTGGATGGCGCATCTCGGCATCCCGACCAGCGGCGGGCCCGACGGTGTCACCGTGCTCAAGCAGGGCTTCAACGTCGATCCCTTGCTGCAGAAGCAGGCCGACTGCATCTCGACCATGACCTACAACGAGTACTGGCAGGTCATCGACGCCGGCATCCCGGCCGACCAGCTGACGGTCTTCAAGTACGAGGACCAGGGCATGGCGACCCTCGAGGACGGCCTCTACGTGCTCGAGAAGAGCCTCGAGGACCCGGCCATGGTCGACAAGCTGGCGCGCTTCCTCAAGGCCTCGATCAAGGGCTGGGACTATGCCGGCCAGAACGCCGACGAGGCGGCGATGATCGTGCTCGAGAACGACGCCAGCGGCGCGCAGACCGAGACCCACCAGAAGCGGATGATGGGCGAGGTCAACAAGCTGGTCGCCGGCAACCCCAAGGGCACCGGCTACCTCGAGCCCGCCGACTACGACCGCACGGTGAAGATCCTGCTGGCCGGCGGCTCGGACCCGGTGATCACCAAGGAGCCCGAGGGGGCGTGGACCCACAAGGTGTGGGACGCGATGAAGTAGGCACCGGACCGCAGGCGGGCCGCGGTGCGGCGGTCCGTCAGCGGGCGTCCGGATTGGCGCCGGTCATCGCCTCGACGGCGCGGCTCAGCCGCTCGGCGAGGCGGCCCGGCAGCAGGCGGGCATAGGTCGCGGCGAGGCTGCGATAGTACCAGTGGGTGCCGTCGCGGCCGCCGTTGAAGCGCGACCAGGTGGCGTCGCCCATGGCCCGCCAGTCGAACAGGATGGCCTCGGCGTTGTTGACCTTGTCGGCGAGCGAGACGAGCAGCGAGCCGACCGGCTTGGCCGGCAAGGACGCGATGTACTTCTCCTTGCGCTCGCGCCACTTCGGCTTGGGGTCCTCCCAGGAATCGGTGCAGTCGTGGACGATCCGGGCAACCTCCGGGCCGAAGCGGCGGCGGATGTCGTCGAGCGTCGCCTGGCCGCCCTGGTCCTCGGCGGCGTCGTGCAGCAGGGCCCCGATGGCCTGGTCCTCGTTGCCGCCATGCTCGAGGACGAGGGCCGAGACCGCCATCAGGTGGGCGACGTAGGGGATGGCCGTACCCTTGCGGCGCTGCTCGCGGTGCAGGCCGTGGGCGTAGACGAGGGCCTCGTCGAAGCGTTCGGTGAGCATCGAAATCTCCATCAGGCGGCCTTGCGGCGCAGCAGCGCCAGGTCGTCGCGGCCGATCAGGCGGACGAGCCAGGCGAGCGCCAGCCAGGCGGCGAACAGCAGGGGCAGCTCCAGCAGGACCAGCCAGCCATGGCCGGGTGCCAGCCAGCTCGCCGCGCCGACGAGCGCGGCACCGGCCAGCGCCAGCGCCACGACGCGCGGCTCGGCGACGGCGCCGATGCGGCCGCGGACGGCATGGCCGACGAGCAGGGCCGCGGCGAGCAGGGCGAGCACGGCGGCGAGGCCGGCGCCGGTGGCGCCGAGCGTGGGGACGAGGGCGAGGTTGAGGACGATGGCGACGGCCAGCGCCATGAACACCCGGCGCGCACCCTCGGCGGCACCGCCGGCGCCGATCAGGATGCCCTGGAAGGCGCTGACGAAGGTGAAGCCGAGGCCCTGCGCGAAGATCAGCAGGGCGAGATAGCGGCCGCCGCCGCGATAGGCCTCGCCGAACAGCAGGGCCAGGATGTCGCCGGCACTGCCCGCCACCAGCGCGCAGCCGGGCAGGACGAGCACCAGCAGGAAGCGCGCGGCGCCGCGGGTCAGCCCCTGCGCCGCGCTGCGGTCGTCGGTCGCCAGCGCCCGGGCGATCGACGGGACCATGATCGAGATCAGCACGAAGGCCAGCAGGTTGGGCACCCGGGCGAGGCTCAGGGCGGCGAGGTAGTCGCCCTTGACCTGCGCCGGGATGCTGCCGCCCAGCGCGTTCAGCGACCACAGGTCGGCGACGAGCAGGAGCTGCGTGCCGATGTCGGCGATGGCGATGGGGGCGGCGAGGCGGAGCAGGGCTGCGGGTGCCTCGAAGGTCGGCAGGAAGGCACGGGCACCGGCCGGGCCGGCCTGCAGGGCAAGGCCCACGAGGCTGGCGGCGACGTTGACGAGGATCGCCGTCTCCAGGGACAGGTGCCCGGTCGCCAGCAGCAGGACGGCGCCGACCGCCTTGGTCAGGCCGTAGCCGCAGGTGCCGACGGCGCTGCGCCGGAAGTCGCGCCGGCCGATCAGGACGTGGGCGAGGATCGTGTAGAGGCCGAAGAACGGCAGGTCGATCGCGGCGATGCGGAACAGGTGGGCCGCGTCCGGCACGTTGAAGAAGGCGGCGAGCCAGGGGGCGCCCAGGAAGAAGGCGGCGAAGCCGGCGAGGTAGATCGCCGCCGCGGTGGTGACGCCGGTGGCCTCGATGCGCGGCGCCGGGTCGGTGCGGTCGGCGATCAGCTTGCTCAGCGCCTGCGGCACGCCGAGGCGCAGGATCAGCTCGCTCGTCTGCATGGCCGAGTAGGCGATGCCGAAGACGGCGTAGCCGGCGGGGCCGAGGCCGCGCGCCAGCAGGGTGACCATGACGTAGCTGCTGAGCGTCAGGCAGACGAAGCCGGCCATCTGCCAGACGGCGCCCCGGGCGGCCGTGGCGCCGATCGCTTCGGACGGGGCCTCTTCCGTGATCGTGCCGGCCAAGCGGCTCAGCCGGCGCGCGACGCGGCCGGCGCGGCGTCGGCACGGGCGGGGCTGCCGCGCCCGGCCGGTGCGGCCAGCGACTGGATGCGCTCGGTCACGGTCGCCGGCGACTCGCCCATGAAGTTCATCCGGCCCCACATCTCGAGCGAGACCAGGCCGAAGAAGCCGTGGCTCCAGCGCTGCCAGTCGCCGAGCATCCGCTCGAGGCCGCGGCGGCCGAGGCCGAGCGTGCCCTCGCAGAAGCCGCCGGCGAAGAAGGAAGGGGCCGCCATCGGCGCGATGTAGTCGGCCAGCGGCAGCGGGAAGCCCATCTTCTTGCGCCAGATCAGGCCGGACGGCATGTGCCGGGTGGCGACCTGCTTGAGCACCCATTTGTCGGCGCGGGCACCCAGCTTGTAGTCGAGCGGCAGGTTGATGGCGGTGTGGACGAGCCGGTGGTCGAGGAACGGCTCGCGGCACTCGATGGAGGCACCCATCGTCGTCCGGTCGAGGCGGCGCAGCAGCGGGCTCAGGAAGACGCCGAGGTCGCCCAGCATGCCGCCCAGCACCGCCCGCTCGGTCGGGTCGGCGACAAAGGCGTAGGCGCGGGCGGCGCGGTCCTCGGCATCGAGGCGGGCGTAGCGGTCGATCAGCGCCAAGGCCGGCGGCAGCGCCTCGCGGAAACGGTGCGCCGTCACCGGCAGGCCGTTGGCGGCGTAGACCAGCAGCGTCAGCAGGTCGTTGACCTTGCCGGGCAGCCGGCGCAGCCACGGCTCCAGCTTCAGCAGCATGCGCTTGCGCCGGTAGTTCCAGGCGTAGCCGCCGAACAGCTCGTCGGCACCCTCGCCGGACTGGACGACGATGACGCCGTGCGACCGGGCGACCTGGCTGATCAGGTAGTAGGCCACCGAGTTGGCATGGGTGAGGGGGAAGTCCTCGAGCCAGGTGACGTGGGCGAGATTGGCGCGGAAGTTGTCCGCCGTCAGGTCCATCGGCACGAACGGGATGGCGTGGTGCCGCGTCAGCTCCTCGGCGAAGCGGCGCTCGTCCATGTCGACATGGCCGGTGACCGAGACGTGGAAGGCGGTCAGCGCCTTGGAGTGCTTCGCCGCCATGGCGGTGACGAGGCTGGAGTCGAGGCCGCCCGACAGCAGGGTGCCGACCGGGACGTCGCTGACGAGGCGCAGGCGGATCGACTCGTCGAGCTGGCGCTCGACGGTGTCGACGATCTCGCCGGGCTGGGCCCTGGCGAAGCGGGCATAGGCCTCGGCGTCGACCTGCTCGGCCGGGCTGTACCAGGCCTCGGTGCGGACCTGGCCGTTGCGGACGCGGGCGAGGTGGCCGGGCAGCAGCTGGACGATGCCCTCGACCAGCGTCTCCGGCGTCAGCGCGTCGACGTTGCGGTAGAGCCACCACTCGGCGAGGCTCTGGCGGTCGACGGCGTTGTGCCGGCGCTGGCGCATCAGCGCCTTGATCTCCGAGCCGAACAGCAGCCGGTCGCCGTCGATCGTCCAGTAGACCGGCTTCACCCCGAAGCGGTCGCGGACCAGCACCGTCTCGCCGCTGTCGAGGTCGGCGATGGCGAAGGCGAACATGCCGGCGAACCGGTCGAGGCAGCGGGCGCCCCAGCGGATCCAGGCGTGCAGCAGGACCTCGGTGTCGCCGTGCGAGCGGAAGGCCACGCCCAGCTGCTCGAGCTCGGCCCGGACCTCGTGGAAGTTGTAGGTCTCGCCGTTGTAGGCGATCCACCAGCGGCCGCTCGGGTCGGCCATCGGCATGTGGCCGGCCGGCGAGAGGTCCTGGATGGCGAGGCGCCGCGAGCCGAGGACGACGTTGCCGATCGCCCTGACCCCGGAATCGTCGGGCCCGCGATAGGCGGTGAGGTCGGTCATCGCCCGGACGACCGCCTCGTCGGCCGGGCCGGCCAAGGCCCCGTCGAGGCGGATCAGGCCGGCGATGCCGCACATCGGCGCAGTCCCTTCAGACGATGGCCGCCACGGGCGTCGCCTGCGGCGCCAGCAGCGAGGTCCAGACCCGGCCTTCGTACCATGCCGGCGCATCGACGCCGAGCAGGGCGAGGATGGTGGCCGGGATGTCGAGGATGTGGCCGCCGGCGAGGGTGCTGCCGGCGGTCACCGTCGGGCCGCGTGCAGCAACGAAGGCGAGGGCGCGGTGGTTGCCGGTGTAGAACGGCGAGGTCTCGTGGCCGGCCGGACCGTGCACATGGCCGCAGGCCGGGGCCTGCAGGTCGTTGAGGACGCGGGCCTCGTTGCGCCAGGAGACGACGAGGTCGGGCAGATGCGGCCGCTCGCCGCCGGGATAGACCTCGTCCATCAGCGTCACCCGCTCGGCGGCGAGCTCGCCGTTGGCCGGGTTGCTGGCGGCCCGCATCTCGGCGGCGATCCGCTGCAGCAGGGCGTCGTAGTCGGCCTGCGGCGCGACGATGCCCTCGGGCTCGCGGCCGGTCAGGTTGACGCGGATGTAGGCCTCGTTCGAGTTCGGGATCAGGAACGCGCGCGTGCGCGTCCAGTCGGTGCCGGAGTTCATCCAGCCGGTGGCCAGCCCGTGCTGGTACTTCTTGGGCAGGCAGCGAGTGATCGACTGGCGGACCGGCAGCGGCAGCATCGCCCTCAGCCGCTTGGTCAGGCTCGGCCGGCCGGTGCCGGCGGCCTGGGTGTGCAGCAGCCCCATCCGGCCGAGCATCGTCGGGACATGCTGGGTCGCCGAGTAGTTCGGCCCCATGCCGTCGCCGGAGGCGACCAGCACCGTGGTCTCGTCGCCGGCGGCGTCGAGCAGCTCGCCGAGCGCCCGATCGACGGCCGCGTAGACGTCGCGCACCGGCGTCGCCATGCCGCCGGTCCGGCCCTTCGCGTGGCTCGGATAGGCGGCGTCCTCGGCGTGCCAGAGATAGTGCCCGGCGCCATGCGGCTCGCCGAAGGTGACGAACAGCAGGTCCCAGGCGTGCTCGCGCATGAACCAGCGCGTCATCTCCGACTTTTTGGCGACGCCGGCGAGCAGCTTGTCGCGGAAGGCGCGCAGGTCGGACGGGACGCTGGTGACCTGCATGTGCTCCGGCGCCGGGTAGCGGCCGAAGCGGCGGACGACGTCGGCGTGCAGCGCGGACGGCGTCGAGGCCGGCTCGCCGAACCAGGTCCAGGTGCCGTACTCGTGCAGCTGGATGCCGCCGAAGCCGGGCACGGGTGCCGTCATGAAGGCGTCGAGCACGATGCAGCGCCGGCCGGCGGCGTCGAGCTGCTGCCAGAACGGCGGCTGGGCCAGCCAGTCGGCGCGGGTGCGCTGGATGCGCTGGTCGCCGGCGCGGACCTGGTAGGCGTGGTAGAGGCCGTGCCGGCCGGGCGTGGTGCCGGTGTAGATGGTCGGCCAGGCGGAGACGTGCATGACCTCGGCGGTGGTGCCGAGGCGGGCCCACAGGCCCTCGCGGCGCAGCGCGGCGAAGGTCGGCAGGTGGCCGGCGTCGGCCCAGCGCTCGATCAGCTCGGCATCGGCGCTGTCGAGGCCGACGAGGAGGACCCGCCGCGCCACCGCCGGCGGCCTAGGCGGCGCCGAGCCGCGAAGGGTCGAGGACGTCGGCCACCCGAACCTCGCGGCGCTCGCGGTCGGCCAGGCGTCCGGCCTCGAGCATGGCGATCGACCAGATGTTGTCGGCGGCCCGGGTCTCGGCCCTGGCGCCGTTGCGCACGGCGTCGCGCAGGCTGTTCAGGATCGAGGTCGTGCCGCCCCTGGGGTAGGGCTGCTCGTCGCCCTTCGGCACCGCCACGTTGCGCACCGGCATGAAGAACCGCGCCCCGCCCTTGCGCAGGAACACGTACTTGCGGTTCGTCCAGATCGCGCCCTGCTCGCCCTCGATCCACAAGGAGTAGCCGAAGCGGCGCGAGGCCAGGGTGCCGAGATACTGGACGTGGACGTCGCCGATCGTCAGCACCGCCTCGGTGTTGCAGTTGGCGTTGTAGTCCGACCAGGGGGTGTTCCAGCAGCGCGCGAACACCGCCTGCGGCTGGCCGAACCACATCCGCAGCGAGTCGAAGTGGTGGACGGCGATGTCCTGCAGGTGCGGGTGCTCGAGCTTGGCGAACCAGGGCCCCTCGCTCTTCGCAGGCTGGTTGCGCCGGTCGGCGACGGTGGCGTGGTCGACACGGCCGATGGCGCCGTCGCGGAGCAGCTTCAGCACGGTGCGCTCGGCCGGCCAGAAGCGGTACTGCTCGGCAACGATGACCTCGCGGCCGGCGGCCTTCGCGGTGTCGATGATGGCCAGCGCGTCCTCGAGCGTCGGCGCCAGCGGCTTCTCGACCAGCACGTGCAGGCCGGCCTCGAGGCAGCGGACGGCGTGCTCGCGGTGGAAGCGGTCGGGGCTGACGACCAGGGCGGCGTCGGCCTGGACGTTGGCCAGCGCGTCGTCGAGCGAGGCGAAGGCGCGGCAGGACTCGCCGGCCACGGCCCTGGCCTGGCCCAAGGCCGCCTGGTCGGGATCGACCAGGGCGACGCAGCTGGCGTCGGGGTAGTCCTTGACGATCTGCGCCCACTGGCGGCCGCGCAGGCCGGCGCCGATCTGCAGGATCCTGATGCTGCTCACGGGCGTGGCGCTCCCTGAACGCTCATGGCGCCGCCAGGGCCGGCCACGGCCGTCCCTCGATATGCGCCGGCACGGGCACGCCGAGCCGGGACAGCAAGGTGGGCGCGAGGTCGAAGATGTGCGGGCGCTCCAGCGCATGGCCGGTCGGGATGCCCGGACCGCAGGCGAGGAGGAACCCCGGTCCCTTGTGCGTCCCCGGCCGGCCATCAGGCGACGGCGCCGCCACCGCGCCGACGGCCGCTGAACTGACCGTTGTGACCGGAGCCGCCCGCTCCCAGACAACGATCAGGTCGGGCAGATAATCCCGCCGCGGCCCCGGAAAGACGCGGTCGGTGCGCAGCACGTCGGCGACGACCGGCTGGCCGGTCGACGGCTCGACCAGGGCCCGGATCTCGGCCTCGAGCTGGTCGAGCAGGGCCTCGTAGTCGGCGCCGGGCTCAACGATGCCCATGGGCTCGCGGCCCCTGAGGTTGACCCGGATCAGGCCCTCGAGGTCGGTCGGCAGGCAAAAGGCACGGGTCCGCGACCAGTCGATCGAGGCGGTGTCGACGCGCTTGGCCAGCTTGTCGCGCATGCCGGTCGGCATCATCCGCGCCAGCGACTTGCGGAAGTCCTTGGGCAGCAGGTCGCGCACCGCCTTGACCGGGTCGAACCCCTTGGGCTGCGGCGGCGGCTGGCCGGCGGCCTGGGCGAACTCGGCGCTGGCGAAATGGCCGAGGCGGGCCAGCACCTCGGGCAGCAGGTGCCAGCCGGCGTTGTTGGGGCCCACGGCATCGCCGGAGACGACCAGCACGGCGGTGTCGTCGCCGGCGGCGTCGATGACCTCGCCCAGCGCCTTGTCGAGGGCGGCGTAGATGCGCATCAGCCGGGTCTGCGCCGGATCGCCCGGCGTCCAGCAGTAGTGCGCGGCGGGGTGGGTCTCGCCGAAGACGATGAAGGCGAGGTCCCAGTCGCCGCGGCGCAGCAGCCAGGAGGCGGCCTGCGCCTTGGCCGGCAGGGCGCGCAGGATGCGGGCCTCGATGGCCGCGGCATCCTGGGCGGCAAGGCCGATGTCGTGCGCCTCGAGACCCAGCGGGTAGTCGCCGACCGCCTGCTTCAGCTCGCCCAGCAGGGCCGGCGGGACCGACTGGGTCTTCAGGTACTGGGCCCAGGAGCCCCAGTCGATGATCTCGGGGCCGCCGTAGCCGGCCTCGGCGTGGCTGTAGGGGGCGTCCATGACGACGCAGCGGCGGCCGGCCTCGGCGGCCATGCGCCACACCGTCGGGCGGCCGTAGAGGCCCTCGAAGAAGCGCTGGTGGCCCTGGACGCCGGGGGCGGGCTGGAAGGTGAAGTAGACGCCGTGCTGGCCGGGGCCGGTGCCGGTGTAGAGCGACGGCCAGGCCGAGACGTGCAGCTGCTCGGCGGTGGTGGCGAGCGCCCCGGTGGTGCCGCGGTCGAGCAGCGCCCGCAGGCGCGGCAGCCGGCCGTCACGGGCACCCTGCAGTAGCAGCGGCCCGTCGCCCAGCTCCAGCCCGAGGACGAGGGTCTTCATCGGCTCAGCCCCAGCCTTCGACGAGGACGACGGAGCAGGCGAGCACGACCAGGGCCACGGCCATGTTCGCGTAGATCGCCACCGACGAGCGGCGGTGGCCCATGACCGCCTGGTAGAGGATCATCACCAGCACCAGAACCAGCTTCAGCGCCAGCGCGTTGCCGACCGGACCGGCGTAAAGGTCCGTGTTGAAAAGGTCCATCACGCCGATGCCGCGGTAGCGCAGCTGGATGATGCCGGTGACCACCAGCACGGCCAGCGCCGGCCAGCCGAGGCCGCCGAGGAACAGGCTGCGCTCGCGCAGGTGCTCGGCGGTGGCGGCCGGGACCAGGGTCTTCAGTGCCGGGCCGGTGACCAGCGACCAGACGAACATGTGGCCGAGCCAGAGGCCCATGGCGATGACGTGGAGGGCGAGGCTGATGTCGTGGACGAGCATCGCTCAGACCTGCATCAGCGCGGTGTCGGCGATCAGCGCCAGCGCCAGCACGAGGGCGATGTAGCCGAGGGCCGGGGTCGGGCGGCGCGACAGGAAGCGGAAGACGATGAGCAGGCCGATGACCAGCACCGCCTTGACCATGCTGCCCGGGGTCGAGGTCGCACCGGCGAGGATGGTCTGCGCCATGCCGGTCAGCACGTAGAGGAACAGGATCAGGATGCCGACCAGGCCCAGCGGCAGCCGGGCCTCGTGGGGCAGCCCGACATGCGGCCAGCGGGCGCTGCCGGCCAGCGCCAGCAGGCGCTGCGCCTCGTCGGCCGGGTGCGCCAGCGACAGGGCCCGGCCCATGATCGCCCACCACAGCGCCATGCCGGTGACGGCGACGCCGAGGACGAGGTGCAGCCAGGCGACGACGAGGTAGAGGCTCATCGCGCCGTCCCGCGCGCCCGCTCGATCGCGGCGAGGTAGCCGGCGGCGGTCTGCTGCCATGACGGCAGGGGCACCTGCGCCGCCTCGCGGCCCATGGCGGCGAGACGCGCACGGTCCGGCAGCCGCGCCAGGAAGGCACGCCAGTCTTCGGGCTCGTTGCGCAGCAGGAATCCGCTCACCTGGTCCTCGATCAGCTCCCTCGCCCGGGCACTGGGCGCCGCGATCACGGCGCGGCCGACACCCAGATACTCCGGAATCTTCATTGTGGAATAGCCGAGGGCACCGCCGGCGAAGGCCCGGCTGTCGTAGGGTGCGAGGCACAGATCCGCAATCGCGATGTGCTGCGGCACCGCGCGGTGCGGTTTCCGGCCGTGGAAGACGATGCCGGCGCTGCCGCGCGCCCGCTCGAGATAGGCGGCGCGTTGCGGGCCGTCGCCGACGATGTGCAGCTGCAGGTCGGGCCGGCCAAGCGCCGCCACGGCCTCGATGGCCGGGCCCAGATTGTGCGTCTCGTCGAGCACGCCGACGTAGAGGAGGATGGTGGCGGCGGGGTCGATGCCGAGGGCGGCGCGCGCTTCGGCCTGGTCGAGGGGACGGAACAGGCCGCGGTCGACGCCGAGGCCGACGACGGTCACGCGCTCGGCGGCGACGCCCCAGACCCTGACGATGTCGGCCTTGAGCTGCTCGGTCTCGGCGATGACCAGGCGGCTGCGGTGCAGCGAGCGGCCGGCCCAGCTGCGACCGGCGAGCACGCGCAGGCGCTTGGCGAGCCCGGCCTCGGCATGGCGGGCCGGGCTCGGCACGACGTTCTCGACGGCGACGCCCAGCTGGCCCTGCCGCTCGGCCAGCCGCGACAGCCAGCCCGACAGCAGCCAGCTCTTCTCCAGCACGACGTCGAAGCTGCCGGCCTGGGCCGCGACGAAGCGGCGCAAGCGGCCGAGATAGGCAAGGAACTCGCCGACGCCGAGGCCGCGCATGGCGCTGTCGTCGGCGGTGCCGGGCGGCGGCGCGCTGCCGGGATCGATCTCGAGCACGCGCAGGCCGGCGGGCGGCGCGGCGTCGAGCGTGCGGCGGAAGGCGACGGCGACGTCGGCATGCTCGCCGAGCGCCCGGGCGAGGCTCAGCACGTTGCGGGTCGGACCCGCCGTCTCCAGCAGGTTGTGGCCCGGGACGAGGTAGAGGATGCGCAGCCGCCTGCCGCTCACGCCCGCGGCGCCCCGGCCATGGCGGTGGCGTAGACGTCGGCGACCAGCGCCTTGAAGCTGTCCCAGCTGAGCTCGCGGCGGGCGAAGTCGAGGGCCGCGGCGGCATGCCGGGCGGCCTCGTCGGGGCGGGCGATCAGTGTCGCGATGCCGTCGGCGAGGCCCTCCGGGGTGGGCGGGACGAGGCGGGCGATGCGGTCGTCGAGGACGCAGGTGTGGGCCTCGATGCCGGTCGCGACGATGGCCTTGCCGGTGGCCAGGTAGTCGAACAGCTTGAGCGGAAAATTGGCGCCGTAGCTGCGCGGCGAGACGAGGATGTCGGCAAGGGTCAGGTAGGCCGCGACCCGCTCGCGCGGCTGCCGGCCGACGAGGCGGACGCGGTCCTGGAGGGCCTTGGGGAAACGCGCCGCGGCGCCGTCGAGCTCGGCCTGGCTGGCGGCACCGACGCAGAGGAAGACGGCCTCGGGCCGCTCGGCGAGCACCCGGGCGGCGGCGGCGAGGAGCAGGTCGACGCCCTGGTAGGCGGCGAAATTGCCGAGATAGAGGAACACCCGGCTGCCGGCCGGGATGGCCAGCTCCTGGCGCAGCCGGGCGACCTCGGCCGGGTCGGCATGCTCCTCCTCCGCCGGGAAGCGCCACTCGCGGAAGGCGACGCCCGGGGCGGCCCGGCGGACGTGGCCGGCCAGCCCGGCGCTGCAGACGACGCAGCCGGCCTGGTGCAGCAGCCAGCGCTCGGCGCCGTGGAAGCCGCGCTGCAGGGCGGGACCGCGCAAGGCCTTCTTCTGCGCCAGCTGCTCGGGCAGCGACGAGGCCATGTCGTAGACCATGGGCGGCCGGCGGCCCGGGCGCAGCCCGGCGACGAGGAAGGCCGCCTCCTCGACGGCATGGACGACGTCGTAGCGCTCGCGGCGCAGGCGGCGGACGAGATCCATGGCAAGCAGGCCGTCGAGGAACAGCTTCTGCGGCGAGAAGCCGACGGCGACGTGGGCGAAGCCCAAGGGGTTGCCGACCCGGTGCAGGCGGACGTTGGGCAGGTCGACCGGCTGGCCGATCGGGAAGGTCAGGACGTCGACGCTCCAGCCCATCTCGCTGAGCGCCCGGAGGACGTAGCGGACGGCGATCGGCGTGCCGCGGTCGGTGTAGAACGGCTGCGGCTCGACCAGCAGCGCACGCCTGTCCGGACGATCCTGGGGCACGGTCGGGAGCTCTAGCCTTTCGTCGCGGGCCTGCGGCCGGGCGCAGGCCGGAAGGTCAGATCAGGTGGGCGGCACCGCGCCAGTAGACGTCGGCGAAGGTGCTGAGCGCCCGCTGCAACGCCCGCTCGACCGAGGAGGACGACAGCTCGTCGCGGAACGGAATCGAGCCGCCGCTGAGCAGGTCGCGGTCGGGACGCTTGCGGCGCGACTGCACGGCCTGGCGCTTGGCCATCACCTCGCCCCAGTGGTTCCACATCCAGGCGACGGCGCGGCCCCACTCGCGCAACCAGCCCTTGCGGATGACCAGGCCCAGCTGCGCCAGCTCGTAGACGAGGAACAGCGGCGACAGGACGATCAGCGAGCGGCGGGAGTAGTTCTTGAGGATGAACTGCCAGCGGTTGCGGATGAGGCAGAACACCCGCATGCTGGAATACTTGCCCTCGGCCCGGATCGACAGGCCGGCGGTGCCCTCGCCGTGGAAGCAGACGGCCTGCGGCACGGCCAGGATCTCGGCACCCAGGGCCCGCATGCGCACGCCGAAGTCGTGGTCCTCGAGGTAGATGAAGAAGGATTCGTCGAAGGGCTCGGGCTCGGGCAGGCGCTCGCGGGCGACCATGAAGGCGCAGGTGATGACGGACAGGGTGGTTCGCACCGCGTCGTCGGTGCTGGCCGCCGGGACGTCCGGGTTCTCCAGCGTCATCACGCCGAGGAAATGGCTGCCGGCGCCGTCGTACTGGATGATCTCGGGCTTGTGGGCGTAGAGCACGCGCGGTGCGGCGACCGCGGCGTTGGGATTGGCCTCGAGCGCGCGGACCAGGAAATCGGCGCAGTCCCGGCTCAGGTTGACGTCGTTGTCGATGAACAGGATGCGGTCGGTGGCCGCCTCGCGCAGGCCGGCATTGCGCGCCGCTCCCGGACCGCGGTTGTCCGGCATCCGGTGCACGCGCACCGTCGGGTAGGACGCCTCGGCGATGGCGACGCTGTCGTCGGTGGAGGCGTTGTCGACCAGCAGGATCTCGGCGAAGCGATCCGAGAGAGCAACGGCCGAGCCGAGCGTGGTCGGCATGAACCGCGCCCCGTTGTAGTTGATGATGCAAAGCGTCGGCTTTGCCTCAGCCACCTCGTGCTCCACGCCCGCTGCCTGCCTCTGCCTTTCGGGGGCCCGCCGCCAGAAACGTCCAGACCACCCCGTCGGGTCCGAGGTGCCACTGCCAAGCCCGCGTCTCATACTATCAGGACTGTCCCAAGTCAGCGGTATTCCGCCCTAGCTCAAGCGCTACCTCAACGGTCGCACCACAGCATCGATGCCCACATGGCTTGGCCGCCGCCGCGATTGCCGTTAGACGTGACCGCGCCGCAACTGCCCAGGCCGTGCGGCCAGCCTGTCGGAGAAACTGCGTGTTGCGCAAGCGGGTCATGGTCACGGGCGGTGCCGGGTTCCTCGGCTCGCACTTGTGCGAGCGCCTGCTCGCCGACGACTGCGACGTGCTGTGCGTCGACAACTTCTACACGGGCCGCAGGGACAACATCGCACACCTGCTGAATGATCCGCACTTCGAGATCATGCGGCACGACATCACGTTCCCGCTCTACGTCGAGGTCGACGAGATCTACAACCTCGCCTGCCCGGCCTCGCCGATCCACTACCAGTTCGACCCGGTGCAGACGACCAAGACCAGCGTGCTGGGCTCGATCAACATGCTGGGGCTGGCGAAGCGGGTGCGGGCCAAGATCCTCCAGGCCAGCACCTCGGAGATCTACGGCGACCCGGAGATCCACCCGCAGCCGGAGACCTACTCCGGCAACGTCAACATCATCGGCCCGCGCGCCTGCTACGACGAGGGCAAGCGCTGCGCCGAGACGCTCTTCTTCGACTACCATCGGCAGCACAAGGTCCGCATCAAGGTTGCCCGCATCTTCAACACCTATGGGCCGCGGATGCACCCGAAGGACGGCCGGGTGGTGTCGAATTTCATCGTCCAGGCGCTGACCGGGCAGCCGATCTCGATCTATGGCAGCGGCTCGCAGACGCGCTCGTTCCTCTATGTCGACGACCTGATCGAGGGCTTCCTGCGGCTGATGCGGGCGCCGGACGCGGTCACCGGGCCGACCAACCTCGGCAGCGCCGACGAGATGCCGATCGAGGACCTGGCGCGCCGGATCATCGCCATGACCGGGTCGCGGTCGGAGATCGTCAACCACCCGCTGCCGCAGGACGACCCGGTGCGGCGCAAGGCCGACACCCGCAAGGCCAGGGCCGAGCTGGGCTGGGAGCCGACGGTGCCGCTCGAGACCGGCCTCGAGCGGACCATCGCCTATTTCCGCGAGATCATCGCCCGCTATCCCGAATCCGTCGCCTGAGGCTCAGGCGACGGTCATCGCCCGCCCCGGATCGAGCAGGAACGGCGGCAGCCAGCCGGCGATGTTGCTGAACGGCAGCACCTCCGGCCTGAGCCGGATGCCCAGGGCCTCGCGCATGAAGGCGCGGCGCGCCTCGATCCGCCCCCAGGCCTCGGGATAGCGCGCCGCCAGCTCCTCGCGCAGCGGTGCGTCGGCCAGCGCCACGCCGTCCTCGATGTTGGTGGTGAACCACGGTGTCCCGGTCGCCGGGATGATGTCGCACTGGACGGCGGCCCCCGACGGGAAGGCCACGGTCGAGCCCGGCAGCACCGGCGAGTTCACCCACTCGTCGAGGTGGATCGAGTGGCCGGGGTTGAGGCCGACGCCGAAGAACGGATCGCCGATGTGGCGCTGGACGAGATCGTGCAGCACGCCGCCGGGAACGCCGAGGCCGAGGGTCTCGTACCATTCGGCGACGCAGGCGAAGTAGGGGGCGACCAGCCGCTCGACATAGTCGCGGATGGCCTCGGGCAGGCCCGCGGCGTCGGCGACGGCGAAGCCGGCGCGGCAGTTGAGGGCGCCCCAGACGCCGTAGGCGACGGCCAGGGGGTCGCCCTCGCCGATGACCCGGCCCGACGGGCTGGCGAGGCCCAGCGCCGTCCGCTCCCCGCTCGTCAGCACGAGGTGCACGGAGCTCGGCAGGCCGGTCAGGCCCATGGCGCGGCTCAGCGCCAGCTCGCTCATGCCCGGGCGCAGGGCCCGGATCGCGTCGCGGACGGCGGTCGAGGTATGGCAGGCGGCGAACTCGAAGGCGGCCAGCTGGTCGGCGTCGTTGACGATGCGCAGGCCGGTCCCGGCGTCCATGAACAGGTCGCCGGCGTTGCGCGGGGTGGCGAAGCCGGCAAGGGCGGTCACCAGCCAGTGCGGCACCTCGAGCCAGGCCGGATCGGCAACGTCGTACTTCCAGCCGGCGACGCCGAGGCGCTGGCCGCGGTCGAGGCCGGCCTCGCGCAGGAGATCGGGCAGCGGCCGGACCCGGTCGCGCGGCTGCGCCAGCAGGCTCAGCGGCTGCCAGAGCCTGACCTCGACGTCGAGCCGGGCTACCGCGGCATAGGCCCAGCCCTCGTTGCCGACGAGCAGCGTCGGCCGGTGGCCCGGCCGGACGATGCAGAGCGTCTCCTCGAAGCGCGGATCGTAGCCGGTGAGCCAGGCGACGTTGGCGGCGTGCTCGCGGTCGCCGTAGACGACGAGCGCGTCGAGCCCGGCTGCGGCCATGCGGGCGAGCAGTGCCTCCAGCCGCCGCGCGTAGGTCGCGCGCGGGACCTCGGGCTGCACCGTCGGCATGCCGAACTCCGGCAGCTCGATCCGCGCCAGCCTCGCCTTTCCTGCCATCGGCCTCCCCCCTTCGTCGATCTGGTCGGAGACGCATCGAGCCCGACCGCCCCGCGGCGGTCAAGGCAACGCCGCCGGCCATGCGGCAGGACGGGCTCCGGCACCGGGACGGCCGCTCTCGCCGCGCGCGGGCCGCCAAGGCGGTGGAGCCGGCGCTGCAGGCGCTCTAGGGTCGTGACGGGATGTCCGGTCGCCGCGGGAGCCGATGGCCGAAGGATTCGTCGCGTTCGTGGTGGAGCAGCTCGAGCCCCTGGGCGGGGTGCGGGCCAGGCGCATGTTCGGCGGCTGGGGGCTGATGCGCGGCGAGCGGATGTTCGGGCTGATCGCCGGCGACCGGCTCTACTTCAAGGTCGACCCGGTGACGCGCCCGCAGTTCGAGGCGGCCGGCTGCGAGCCGTTCGTCTACGGGGCGAAGACCCGGACGGTGGCGCTGCCCTACCTCGAGGCGCCGGCGGAATCGCTCGACGACGCCGAGGCGATGCTGGCCTGGGCCAGGCTCGCCGTCGAGGCGGCGCAGCGCACGGCCCCGGCCAAGCCGCGGCGGCCCGACGGCACGGTTGTGACACAAAACCGGCGGCCACGGCGTCGGCGCGAAACACGCCCGGCCTAGACCTCGGGGCAGCGGGAACGGCGCGTGCCGGACCCGAGCCACTCCAGCCCCGAGGTCTCCCGTGTACGCTCCCCGCGCCCGCCGGGCCTTCTACACCTTCAGCGGCGCCGCCCTGCTGGTGACCTTCGCCGCGGTGATCGACGTGCTGCCGCAGCTTCCGATGCCGGAGCCCGGCACGCCGGCGGCGGCCTCGGCGACCCTGGCCAGCCCGTTCGCCGGGCTGGTCCATCCGCGCAGGGCCGGCGAGGGTCCGGCGGTCCCGGACAACGCCCGGCCGACCTCGCCCTAGAGGGTCTCGTCGAGGGCCGCGATCAGGCGGTCGACCTCGGCCAGCGTGTTGTAGTGGACCATCGAGACGCGGACGACGCCGTCCTGGTCCTGCAGGCCCAGATGGTCGATCAGCCGGCGGGCGTAGAAGTCGCCGTAGCGGATGCCGACCCGGTGCCGGTCGACGGCGGCGACGATCTCCGACGAGCGGCGGCCCTGCACGGTGAAGCTCACGGTCGGCACCCGGTCGGCCGCGGCGGCGCTGCGGCGGCCGACGATGCGGACGTCGTTGCGCCGCCCGAGCCAGTCCAGCAGCCGGGCGGCCAGCGCCTCCTCCTGCGCCGCCACGACCGCGAACGCATCGGCCGCACCGTGGTGCGCGGCAAGTGCCGCGAGGTAGTCCGGGATGGCGCCGCAGCCCCAGGCCAGCTCGTAGTTCACGTTGCCGGGCTGCAGCTTGTAGGGGACGCGGTCCTTGCCGATGAAGTCGTGGTTGAGGCTGGCCAGCTCGAGCAGGCGCTCGTGGCGGCCCCACAGCACGGCGTGGTGCGGTCCGTAGGTCTTGTAGAAGCTGTAGGCGTACCAGTCGCAGCCCAGGGCCTGGACGTCGACCCGGCGGTGCGGCGCCAGGGCGACGCCGTCGACGCAGAGCTCGGCACCGGCGGCATGGACCCGTTCGGCGATCGCCGGGATCGGGTTGATCGTGCCCAGCACGTTCGAGCAGTGGGTGACGCAGACCAGCCGGGTGCGCGGGCCCAGGAGGCGGCCGAGGGCGTCGAGCTCCAGCTCGAAGGTCCGCGGATCGACCCGCCACTCGCGGATCACCACGCCCAGTCGCTCAAGGCTACGCCAGGGACCGATATTCGACTCATGGTCGACATCGGTGACGACGATCTCGTCGCCGGGCTGCAGGCTGTCGGCCATGCCGCGGGCGAGCTGCTGGAACAGGAAGGTGGTGGAGGGGCCCATCACCACCTCCTCGGGCCGCGCCGCATTGATCATGCCGGCGATGGCGGCGGTGGCGGCGGCCACCCGGGCCGAGGCCTCCCGCGACGGCGCGTAGGAGGCGCCGTGCTGGACGGGGGTGGTCAGCAGGAAGTCGCGGATGCGGTCGGCGACGGTGGCCAGCACGTGGCTGCCGCCGGCGTTGTCCATGTACACCCAGTCGCCGGCGAGGCCCGGAAAATGGCTGCGGATGAAGGCGAGGTCGGGCTGCATCAGGGCTCCAGGACGGTCAGCGGCCGGTCCAGCGGCAACAGCTCGGTATCGTCGCCGGCGCCGGTCTCCCACATCAGCATGGCGAAGTCGGCGGCCCGGCCGAGGACGAGGAGCGGGCTGTGCCAGACGCCGCGGCCGTAGGTGACGGCCTGGCCGGGGGCGACGAGGAAGGCCGCCGGAACGGCGGGATCGACGGCGACGACGACGAGCCAGCGGGCGCCGTCCATGGCGACGAAGGTCTGGCTCGAATGGGGATGGCGCTCGAGCAGCGGCACGGCCAGCGGCAGGGCCTGCGGCTGGCTGCGGTAGACGGCGAGCACGGGCCGGGTGGCGCCCGCCGCACGGTCGAAGCCGGCGTCGGCATCGAAGCGCAGGGCGGTGCCGGCGTTCACCGACCGCACGTCGCCGTGGCCGGCGGCGGCGACGCGGCCGTAGGGCCGGAAGGCGTCGGGCGTCAGCGGCAGGGGGCGCAAGGGGCTCAACGCCGGGCCGCCTCGGAGAAGCGGGCCTCGAGCATCGCCACCAGCCGGACCAGCGGCAGCAGGATGGCGAGGTAGATGGCGGCGGCGAGGATCAGCGGCGTCGGGTTGGCGGCCAGCGCCTGGGCCTGGGTCGCCTGCTTGAGCAGGTCCGGCATCGCCACCACCGAGGCGAGCGCGGTGTCCTTGATGACGTTGATGCAGTTGCCGGTGAGCGGCGGCACGACGATGCGCACCGCCTGCGGCAGGATGACCAGCCGCATCATCGGCCACCAGTGGAAGCCCAGCGCCCGGGCCGCCTCGAACTGGCCGCGCGGGATGGCCTCGATGCCGGCGCGGAAGATCTCGGCGGCATAGGCGCAGGAGACCAGCGACAGGGCGGCCGCCGCCGCGGCAAAGGGCGACAGGCGGATGCCGAGGAAGGGCAGGGCGTAGTAGATGACGATCAGCAGCACCAGCAGCGGGATGGCGCGGAAGACGTCGATGTAGGCGACGGCGGCCATGCGCAGCCACGGCGCGCCGTAGACCCGGGCCAGCGCCATGGCGAGGCCGCCGGCCATGCCCAGCACGATGCTGACCAGGCCCAGCAGGATCGTCACCTGCAGGCCGGACAGCAGCAGCCGCCAGGTCTGGGCGACGACGCCGAGGTTGAAGAAGGTGTCGACGAGGCCCATGGCAGGTGGCGGTCCCGGTCAATCGTCCGGGACCGCCCGCCGAATCACTTGGCCTTGGGCATGTCCGCGACCATGACGGTCGTGGTGCTGGCGTCGGCCTTGGCGCCGAACCACTTCTCGTGCAGGGCGGCGATGAAGCCCTCGTTCTTGAGCGCGGTCAGCTGCTCGTTCACCTGGGCCGCCAGCGGCGCGTCCTTGGCGAACATGATCGAGTACTTCTCGCCCGTCGGGATCCGCTCGACCACGGCGAACTGCGGCTTGTCCTTGCTGTAGTAGAGCAGGGCCGGGATGTCGCTGATGTAGCCGTCGATGCGGCCGGCGGCGAGGTCGAGCATCGCCGGGTTGAGGCCCTCGAAGCGGCGGATCTCGGCGAAGCCGTACTTCGCCTGGTTCTCGGTCGCCCAGATGTCGCCGGTCGAGCCGGTGTCGACGGCGACGATCTTGCCCTGCATGTCGCCCAGGCCCTTGAGCCCGCTGGCGGCGGTGACGGTCAGCGACTGGTCGCTGTCGTAGTAGGGCTGGGCGAAGGACACCGAGGCCAGCCGCTTCTCGGTGATGGTGATCGACGACACGGCCATGTCGATCTGCCCGGACTGGACCGCGGCGAACAGGCCCTGGAACGGGATGTTCTCGATCTCGACGGTCTTGCCGAGGCGCTTCGCCACCTCGTTGACGAGGTCGACCTCGAAGCCGACGAAGGCGCCCGAGGCGTCCTGGAACTCCCAAGGGACGTTGCCGATGTTGGCGCCGACCTTGAGGTCGGCGGCATGCGCCGCCGGGATCGCCATGGCGAGGCCCATGACCACCGCCAGCGCGCCGAATCCCCGGCGCGACAGGACCGATAGAGGCATCCGCTTGTCCTTTGGGAGAGGCGCTTTGGCTGCGCCGAGGTTTGAGGCGACACCGGAACCGGTCAGGGGTACCGGCGCCGATGCGCCAGCCTAGCGCATGGCTGGCCCCTGCCAAGGCCCGGCCGGCGCCGGGCCCCGGCCGCGGGCGCTCAGTGCAGCAGCGAGCGCAGCACGTACTGCAGGATGCCGCCGTGGCGGTAGTAGTCGAGCTCGTCGAGGGTATCGACGCGGCACAGCACCGGCACGTCCTGGACGCTGCCGTCCTTGCGGGTGATCCGCATGGTCAGGTCCATGCGCGGCTTGAGGCCGGCCTCGATGCCCAGGATGTCGACGACCTCGCTGCCGTCGAGGCCCAGCGACTTGCGGTCGGTGCCCGGCTTGAAGGTCAGCGGCAGCACGCCCATGCCGACGAGGTTGGAGCGGTGGATGCGCTCGAAGCTCTCGGCGATGACCGCCTTGACGCCGAGCAGCACGGTGCCCTTGGCCGCCCAGTCGCGCGAGCTGCCGGTGCCGTACTCCTTGCCGCCGACGACGACCAGCGGGACGCCGCGCTCCTTGTAGGCCTGGGCGGCGTCGTAGATCGACATCTCGGTGCCGTCGGGCTGCAGCAGGGTGAGGCCGCCCTCCTTGCCGCCCAGCATCTCGTTCTTGATGCGGATGTTGGCGAAGGTGCCGCGCATCATCACCTCGTGATTGCCGCGGCGCGCCCGTACTGGTTGAAGTCGACGGGCCGCACCTGGTAGCTCTCGAGGTAGCGGGCGGCCGGGCTGGTCTTGGCGATGTTGCCGGCCGGCGAGATGTGGTCGGTGGTGATGCTGTCGCCGAGCAGGGCCAGGACCCGCGCGCCCTTGACGTCGTGCAGCGCCTTCGGCGGCTCCTTCGGCATGTTCTCGAAGTAGGGCGGCAGCCGGACGTAGGTGCTGCGGTCGTCCCAGTCGTAGGTCATGCCCGAGGCACCGCCGCCGACCGCCTTCCAGTGGGCGTCGCCGGCGAAGACGTCGCTGTAGGAGCGCTCGAACATGTCGCGCGACACGGCGGCCTTCACCGCCGCCTCGACCTCGGCGGCCGTCGGCCAGACGTCCTTGAGGTAGACGGGCTTGCCGTCCTTGCCGGTGCCCAGCGGCTGGGTGGTGATGTCGGTCAGCATCGAGCCGGCCAGGGCGTAGGCGACGACCAGCGGCGGCGAGGCCAGGTAGTTGGCCTTCACCTGGGCGTGGACGCGGCCCTCGAAGTTGCGGTTGCCGGACAGCACCGCGGCGACCACCAGCTTGCCGTCGCTGATGGCCTCGCCGATGGCGTCGGGCAGCGGGCCGGAATTGCCGATGCAGGTGGTGCAGCCGTAGCCGACGAGGTCGAAGCCGACCTGGTCGAGGTAGGGCTGCAGCCCGGCCTTGACGAGGTAGTCGGTGACCACCTTGGAGCCCGGCGCCAGCGAGGTCTTCACCCAGGGCTTGCGGGTGAGGCCGAGCTCGGCGGCCTTCTTCGCCACGAGGCCGGCGGCGATCATCACGCCGGGATTGCTGGTGTTGGTGCAGCTGGTGATGGCGGCGATGACGACGTCGCCGTGGGTCAGCTTGTGGTCCATGCCCTTGACCGCGACGGCGGCATCGAGCGGGGCACCGGCGGCGAGGCCCGGCAGCTCCTTCTCGAAGCCGGCCTTGGCGGCCTTCAGCGCCACCCGGTCCTGCGGCCGCTTCGGGCCGGCGAGCGACGGCTCGACGGCGCCGAGGTCGAGCTCGAGCGTGTCGGTGAACACGGGATCGGGCGAGTCGTCGTAGCGCCACATGCCCTGCGCCTTGGCATAGGCCTCGACCAGCGCGATGCGCTTCGCGTCCCGGCCGGTCAGGCGCAGGTAGTCGAGCGTCACCTCGTCGATCGGGAAGAAGCCGCAGGTGGCCCCGTACTCGGGCGCCATGTTGGCGATGGTGGCGCGGTCGGCCAGCGTCATGCCGCCGAGGCCCGGCCCGTAGAACTCGACGAACTTGCCGACCACACCCTTCTTGCGGAGCATCTGGGTGACGGTCAGCACGAGGTCGGTGGCGGTGGCCCCGGCCGGCAGCCGGCCGGTGAGCTTGAAGCCGACGACCTCGGGGATGAGCATCGACACCGGCTGGCCCAGCATGGCCGCCTCGGCCTCGATGCCGCCGACGCCCCAGCCGAGCACGGCGAGGCCGTTGACCATGGTGGTGTGGCTGTCGGTGCCGACCAGCGTGTCGGGGTAGGCGACCTCCTTGTTGCCTTCCTTGGCGGTCCAGACGACCTGGGCCAGGTGCTCGAGGTTGACCTGGTGGCAGATGCCGGTGCCGGGCGGGACGACGCGGAAATTGTCGAACGAGGTGGCCCCCCAGCGCAGGAAGGCGTAGCGCTCGCCGTTGCGCTGGTACTCGAGGTCGACGTTGCGCTCGAACGCGCCGGCATTGGCGAAGGCGTCGACCTGCACCGAGTGGTCGATGACCAGGTCGACCGGCGACAGGGGGTTGATCTTCCGCGGGTCGCCGCCCAGCGCCACCATCGCGTCACGCATCGCGGCGAGGTCGACCACGGCCGGCACGCCGGTGAAGTCCTGCATCAGCACGCGCGCCGGGCGGTAGGCGATCTCCTGCTCGGAGGTCTTGTCCTGCTGCCACTTCGCCATGGCCTTCAGGTGGTCGACGGTGACCGAGCGGCCGTCCTCGTAGCGCAGCAGGTTCTCGAGCAGCACCTTCAGCGAGAAGGGCAGGCGCGACAGGTCGCCGAGCGCCGGCTCGGCCTCGGGGATCGAGAAATAGTCGTAGGCGACCCCGCCCACGTTCAGCTGCTTGCGGACCTTGAGGCTGTCATGGCCGGACACGCGCACGGGGCAGTCTCCTGAGGCAGGTCTCGTGGATGCGGTCGGTCGGGCAACCGCCTTCGCGCCTTATAGCGATCTCTTTCGAACCCCCCAAAGGTGGCGGCGGCTTGTCTCAGCGGCAAGAGCCGCTTGCGGGAACGCGGGTGGCGCCGTCGCCCGGTGCGCTCGCCGGTGGCGACGTGGCGGGTCAGTGATCGCCATCACTATCTACGACCCCCGGCCGGTAGTACCGCTGGACCGGCGCGGGACGCTGCCCGCGCAACGGCAGCAAGGGAGCGGGAAACAACCGCTCGAAAGGAACGACCGTGACACTCAAGGTCATCGGCTTCGGTGTCGGGCGCACCGGCACCTACTCGCTCAAGCTGGCGCTCAACCGTCTCGGCTTCGGGCCGTGCCATCACATGGAGGAGGTCATCTTCAACATGCCCGTGCACGTCCCGCTGTGGGCGGCGGCGGCACGAGGGCAGGCGGACTGGGCGAAGATCTACGCGGGCTACGAGAGTGCCGTCGACTGGCCGACGGCGGGCTTCTGCAAGGAACTCGTGGCGGCCTACCCGAACGCCCGCTTCATCCTCACCCAGCGCAGCACCGAGAGCTGGGTGCAGAGCTTCTCCGAGACGATCTACAAGCTGCTGGCGGCCAGCGACCAGGCGCCGCCGGAGATGCGGGACTGGCTGGCCATGGGCAAGGCCGTCATCGCCAACACCGGCTTCCCGCCCGGTCTCGACCAGGCCGGCCTCGCCAGGGCCTTCGAGGCGCACAATGCCATGGTCAAGGCGACCGTCCCGGCCGGCCGGCTGCTGGTCTACCAGGTCAAGGAGGGCTGGGCGCCGCTCTGCCAGTTCCTCGGCGTGCCGGTGCCGGACGAGCCCTTCCCGCGGACCAACGACCGCGGCGAGTTCTGGGACCGCGTGACGGGCAAGAAGTAGCGCCGCGCTACAGCCGGTAGAGGCGCACCGCGTTGTCGTGGAACAGCGCGGTGCGCTCGGCGGCCGAGAAATCGGCGGTGATCGTGGCGAAGGCGCGCCACAGCGTGGCGTAGTCCGAGAACAGGCTGTCGACCGGGAAATTGCTGGCGAACAGGCAGCGCCCGGTGCCGAAGATGGCGATGGTCTCGAGCACGAAGGGGCGGATCGACTCGACCGTCCAGCGGTGGTCGACCATGCCGAGGCCGAGATCTTGACCGCCACGTTCGGGCATTCGGCGAGCTTGCGCATGCCCTGGCGCCAGGCGGCGAGGCCCTCGGCGTCGCGGTCGAGCGGCATGCCGGTGTGGTTGAGGATGATCTGCGTGTCGGGATGGGCCCGGGCGACGGCCGCACCGTCGGCCATCTGGCCGGCGTAGAGCTGCAGGTCGAAGGACAGGCCGTGCGTCTTCAGCCGGGCGAAGCCGCGCCGCCAGGCGTCGTCGTTGAGGTAGTCGCGGTCGGTGAAGCTGACCGCCTTGTTGGGGTGGCGGTTGACGATGTGGCGGATGCCGCGGGTGTTGGCGAAGGCGGCGTGCGCTGCCAGCGTGCGGTCGACGTCGGGGTCCGACAGGTCGGCGAAGGCGACGATGCCGTGCGGGAAGCCGCCGGAGCCCTTCGAGTCGGCGACCGCCTGCAGCCAGCGGGTCTCCTCGACCGCGATCTCGTGGGCGATCTCGGCCTGCAGGTGGACGGACTTCACCACCTCGAGCCCGGCCATGTCGGCGCGGAAGTCGGGCAGCAGGTAGTCGCGGCACAGCCGGGTGGTGTCGCCGACCAGGCCGGAGACGACCGGGGTCGCCAGCCACGGATAGTGGAACAGGTGGCGGTTCCACAGATGGTGGTGGGCGTCGACGATGCGCATCGGCCCGCTCCTCAGTCGCGTGCGAAGACGTGGTGCTGGACGCGGTTCTTCTCGATGAACGCCCAGTCGTAGGCGACGCCGAGGCCGGGCCCGTCGGGGACCGGGACGCAGCCGTCCTTGCCGAGGTCCTCGGGCTGGTCGGAGTAGCCGCAGGTGTAGACCGGCGGGACGGCGTTGGGCATGCCGGGGCCGACCAGCGCCATCTCGTAGAAATGGGTGTTCCGGGTGGCGGCCATCACCGCGCGGTGGGCCGGCCCGCAGGCGTGGTACTGCACGTCGAGGCCCAGCGCCTCGCAGAAGTGGGCGATCTTCATGGCCCCGGTGATGCCCATGTCGTACTCGGGGTCGGCGTGGATCATGTCGCAGCCGCCGGCGAGCAGGAATCCCGCCTTCTGCTCGAGGCCGCGCACGTGCTCGCTGACCAGCAGCGGCGTCTTCAGCTTCTCGCGCAGGCGCTGGTGGCCGGTCGGCGAGACGCCGCTGTCGCGGTAGGGGTCCTCGAACCAGAAATAGCCGGCCTCGTCGCAGGCGCGGCCGACATGGAGCGCGTCCATCCAGGTGCGCAGCTCGCAGGCCGGGTCGATCATCAGGGGCCAGCCGTCGCCGACGGCCTTGCGCACGCCCAGCACGTTGGCCGCCTCCCTGCGGACGTCGCCGTCGTGCCAGCCGTGGATCTTGAAGCCGGCGAAGCCGCGCTCCCTGCAGGCGACGGCGTAGTCGGCGAAGGCCGGGCGTGTCGAGGCCGCCGGGCTCGTCCTGGGCGTGGTAGGTGCTGGCATAGGTCGGCAGGCGGCTGCGGAAGCCGCCGAGCAGGCGGGCGACCGAGGTCCCCAGCCGCTTGCCGGCGAGGTCCCACAAGGCGATGTCGATCGGCCCGTGGCCCATGTGGTCGTAGGCGCGGATCTCGCGCTTGAGGTCGTCGTAGATGGCCTCGCGCGCGTCGGGGTCGCGGCCCAGCAGGTGCGGCGCCAGCATCAGCGTCTGGCCGAGCGAGGACGGCGTGCCGACCCAGTGGGTGACGTACTCGCCGCGCGCCCCGTCGCTGCTGGCGATGGTGACGGCGTAGCGGGTGCAGGGCATCCGGCCGCCCTTGCGCCAGACGAGGTTGCCGACGCCCGCGGCACCGTGCGCCGGCAGGTCGAGGTCGTGGACCTCGTAGCGGAACACATGCACCTCGACCCGCGTGATGCTGGCCATCGCCCGCCTCCCCCAAGGCTACCTTGGCTGGATGGCCTAGACGGCCGGGGCGGGGCTGTCGATAGGGGCCGGGGCCAGCTCGTCGACCATCTCGCCGGCAAGGTTGACGACCAGCGAGATGTGCCCGGTGCGCGGCACGATGCGGACGCGGGCCTGCGGCAGGGTGCTCGCATACCAGGCGGCGTGCGCCGGCGGCACGACGAGGTCGTCGGCACCGTGCAGGACGAGGACCGGCGTCGTCACCGTCGTGGGATCGACGTCCCAGGGCTTGGTCAGGATCTCGATGTCGGCGAGCGGTCCGTCCATGCCGCGCCGGGTGCCCTCGCGCAGCGAGGCGATCAGCGTGCGCGACAGGTGCGCGCGGTCGATTCCCGGGGCGAAGTGCTCGCGGCCCATGGCGAACAGCAGGTCGAGGATCGGCCGGTCGGCGCCCAGCCGCAGCGCCAGCTTCGCGGTCGGCGGCAGCAGCTTGCGGACGGCGACGAGGTGCCGGCGCATCTGCCGCAGCAGCATCACCGTGCCGCCGCCGGCAGCGATGGCCGAGCGGCCGGCGACCCCGGCGGCGAGCACGCAGCGGGCGACGCGCGGCCCGAGCGTGGCGCAGACGGCCAGCGCGTAGGGTGCCCCGGCCGAGGCGCCGAGCACGGCGAAGCGGTCGATGCCGAGGGCATCGAGAACCTCGCCGAGGTCGTGGGCGAAGCGGCGCAGCGACGGCGGCCGGGAGGGATCGGAGCCGCCATAGCCCGGCCGGTCGGGGGCCACGATGTCGGCGTCGAGCGGACCGGCGACGCGCGGCTCGATGCGGCTGCCGAGGAAGCCGTGCAGGTAGACGATCGGCAGCCGCCCGCGCGGGCCGAAGCGGGCGACGCGGACGGTGCGGCCGTCGGCCAGCCGCACGTCGTGGTCGCCTGCCTCGTTCTGCCGGGTCATGGATCAGGAATAGCCCGATCCATGCCGCGTTGCAGCAGGCGGCGACCCTATGCGGTCGGCACGGGCGCGTCGGCGCGGATCAGCTTCTCGTGCCGCAGCTCCTCCCAGAACGCCGCCGGGATCGGGTGGCGGAAGTTGGCGAGGTTGGCGGCGATCTGCTCGGGCCTGATGGCGCCGGGGATGACCGAGGTGACGCAAGGGTGGCCGAACGGGAACTGCAGCGCCGCCGCCTGCAGCGGCACCTTGTGGCGCTGGCAGACCGCCTCGATGCGCCGGACCTTGTCCATCACCTCGGGCGTGGCGTCGGCGTAGTTGTACTTGGCCCCGGGCACCGCGCCGGTGGCGGTGATGCCCGAGGAGAACACGCCGCCGATGACGAGGCCGACGTCGCGGCGCTGGCAGTAGGGCAGCTCGCTGTCGAGCGTGTCGTGCTCCATCAGCGTGTAGCGCAGCGCGCAGAGGAAGAAGTCCATGTCGAACAGGTCGAGGAAGCGCGGCATCATGCCGAGCTCGTTGATGCCGGCGCCGATGGCGCGGATCTGCCCGCCGCGGCGCAGCTCCTCGAGCGCCCGGAAGCCGCCGGTGACCAGCTGGCCGAGATAGGCGTTCACCTTCAGCTCGGTGGCGTGGTGCCAGAAGTCGAGGTCGTGGATGATCAGCAGGTCGATGCGGTTCATGCCGAGGCGCTGCAGGCAGTCCTCGTAGGCGCGCATGACCGCGTCGTAGCCGTAGTCGAAGACATGGTCGAAATGCAGGCCGCCCGACCAGAAGCCGGTGTCGAAGCTGTCGGGGTTCTTCGGCGCCTTCAGCACGCGGCCGACCTTGGTCGACAGGACGAACTCGCCGCGCGGCTTGCGGTAGAGGAAGCGGCCGAAGCGGTGCTCGGACTGGCCGCGGCCGTACCACGGTGCCGTGTCGTAGTAGCGGATGCCGTTGTCCCAGGCGCCGGCCAGCGTCGCCTCGGCGTCCTCCTCGCTGACCTTGACGAACAGGTCGCCGAGCGGCGCGCCGCCGAAGCCGAACAGGGGAGCTCGACCCCCGACTTGCCGAGCCTGCGCTTCGCCTGCGGGTCCATGTCGCGTGCCTCCCCCTCGATCGCCGTTGGTCCGGCCGGGGCCGTTTTGGCAAAGTTCGCCGCCGGCCGGAAGCCGGCGGATTCGCAGCGGAGCCCGCCGATGCCACGCCATGCCGAGCGTCACCTCGTCGACCGCATCGGCTGGCTGCGCGCCGCCGTGCTCGGCGCCAATGACGGCATCCTGTCGACGGCGAGCCTGATCGTCGGCGTCGCCGCCGCGGCTGCCGCACCGCGCGACGTGCTGCTGGCCGGCGTCGCCGGCATGGTCGCCGGGGCGATGTCGATGGCCGCCGGCGAGTATGTCTCGGTCAGCTCGCAGGCCGACACCGAGGCCGCCGACCTCGCCCGCGAGCGGGCCGAGCTGCGCGACGACATCGAGGCCGAGCGGCGCGAGCTGGCGGCGATCTACGTGCAGCGCGGGCTGAAGCCGGAGCTCGCCCGCGAGGTGGCGCTGCAGCTGATGGCCAAGGACGCGCTGGGTGCCCATGCCCGCGACGAGCTGGGCATCTCGGAGATCACCGCGGCCCGGCCGGTGCAGGCGGCGCTGGCCTCGGCCGCCAGCTTCGCCGCCGGGGCGGCGCTGCCGCTGGTGCTGGTACTGGTGGCGCCGGCCGGGACGCTGGTGCCGGTGGTCAGCGTCGCGACGCTGCTGTTCCTGGCGCCCTGCTGGGTGCTGTCGGCGCCCGGACCGGCGGGGCCAGCATGCTCCGCGGGGCGGTCCGGGTCGCCTTCTGGGGGGCCCTGGCGATGGCGCTGACGTCGGCCGTAGGCGCCCTGTTCGGGACGGTGGTGTAGCCTGACTCAGCCGTAGAGCGCCGGCTTCGGCGGCAGGGCGATGTCGACCGCGGCACCAGTTTCCAGCGACTTGATGCCGGCCTCGGCGATGGCGATGGCGACGAGGCCGTCCCAGGCGCTGGCACCCACCGGCTTGCCGGAGCCGATCGAATCGACCCAGGCCTGCATCTGGCGGCGGTAGGCGGCGGCGAAGCGGGGGCGCCAGTCGCCGGCGAAGGGGAAGGAGAAGTGGCCGGTCGAGCGGAGCTCGGCGGTGACCGGCGGGGCCATGGTGAGCGTGCCCTTCTCGCCGACCAGCTCGGTGCGGATGTCGTAGCCGTAGGCGGCGTTGACGAACACCTCGACGTCGGCGAGCACGCCGACGCGGTCTCGACGACGAGGAAGATCGGGTCGCGCGACTTGCTGGCCGAGGTCGGGCGCGAGCGCATGACGTGGATGCGGACGATCTCGTCGGACAGCAGCCAGCGGATGATGTCGAACTCGTGCACCGCGGCATTGGTGATCGTCATCATCGAGTGGAAGAACACCGGGGCGGTGGCGTTGCGGTGCACGCAGTGCAGCAGCAGCGCCGGGCCGATCGCACCGGCATCGAGGCCCTTCTTCATGTCCTCGTAGGCCGGGTCGAAGCGGCGCATGAAGCCGACCTGGACCATGCGGCGGCCGATCGCCGTCTCGGCCTCGATGATCTGCAGGCACTCGGCCTGGGTGGGGGCCAGCGGCTTCTCGCAGAGCACCGGCTTGCCGGCCTTGAGGCCGGCCAGCGTGTAGGCGAGGTGGGTCTCGTCGGGCGAGACGACGACGACCGCCTGCACCGCCGGATCGGCGATCAGGGCGAAGGGATCGGTCATCGCCCGGGCGCCGTGGGCGCTGGCGGCGGCGGCCTCGGCGCGCGCCGCGTCGGCGTCGCAGACGGCCACGACATGCGCGCGGGCCACGGCGTTGGCGATGGTCCGCACATGGTCGGCACCCATGACGCCGGCGCCGATCACCCCGATTCGAGACTCATCCGATCCCCCTGCGGTCTAGAGCCAGCGCCGGACGCTGGCCTTGTAGGTCGTGTAGCCGTCGCCGAACTTGCGCTCGAGATAGGCCTCCTCGCGGGCGATCACGCCGTAGCGCAGCACCAGCGCCAGTGGCACGACGAGCCCCAGCAGCCACGGGTTGTCGAGGCCCAGCGCGATCCCGATCGTCCCGAGCAGCAGGCCCAGATACATCGGGTTGCGGGTGAACCGGTAGGGGCCCGACGCGGCCAGCGCCGTGCTCGGGCGCCAGGGCCGGACCTCGGTGCCGACGGCCTTGAAGGCACGCTCGGCCCACAGCGCCAGACCGGCGGCGAGGACGAAGAGCAGGCCGCCCGCAGCCCAGCGCAGCGTCGTCGCTGCGGCCTCGGGCCAGAGCCGTGCCGGAACCAGCCAGTCGAGGACGATGCCGAGCAGCACGGTGCCGACGAACAGCAGCGGCGGCGGGGCGACGACGCCCGGAATGTCGCGGTCGGCGCTCACGGTGGCGAGGTCTGCGCCATGCGGCGGACGACCTCGGCGTGGCGCAGGTAGGTCGGGTCGGCGAGGAACGCCTTCGCCATGGTGGCGAGGTCGAGGCCCACCGTCGTGCCGAGCGCGGCGCGGGTGGCGTCGTCGAGCGCCATCAGGTCGGTCGAGGTGCGCACGCCGTGCTCGGACAGCTTGCGGAACCTCTCGGGCTTGGCATGCAGCAGCAGCTGCGCCTGGCCGACCCAGTCGACGATGCCGGAGAACGGGAAGGGCGTCTGCAGGGCGACGCGCACGGGGTTGACCGCGGCGAGGCCTGGGCGTCGTCGACGCCGGCCTCGGACAGGCGGACCCGGACCAGCTCGTCGATGCCCTCGAGCAGGGTCAGGCTCAGCTGGGTGCGCTGCTCCTCCTCCGACTGCAGCATCGCCTGGATCTTGCGCAGCACCCACGACATCACCCATTGCGGCACGAGCCCGGCCGCCAGCGGCAGCAGCAGCGGCCAGCCGCCGACGGCGTCGGTGCCGCCGAACACCTGGAACAGCACCACGCCCATCAGCCCGGCGACCAGCATGCGCACGCTGACGGTGTTGAAGACGTGGCCGGTGACGTCGCGCTGGCCCATGCGCCAGAGCAGGTAGCCGATCGACCAGATGTAGCTGCCGATGAAGGCGGTCATCATCCAGTTCAGGGCCTCGATCTGGTGCTGGACCGCCGCCGGCGTGGTGGCGAGGCCCGAGTTGCCGACGAAGTCGCGCAGCAGCGAGCCGGCGAGCAGCATGGCCCGCAGGTGCTCGGCGACGACGTGCAGGGGACCGACCAGCACGAAGGACGAGAACCCGACGACGATCAGGCAGAAGACGAAGGCCAGGACCCACGGCAGGCGGACGAACTCGGGCGTTTCCAGCGAGCTGCGGTAGGCCTCGGGCGGCGAGGTCGCGTAGAGGTCGGGGGCGCCCGGCTTGATGAACGGGCGCAGCACGCCGGCACCGCCGAGGCCGGCCGCGTAGGCGAGCCGCCAGAGCTCGACGAACTCGCCGCCCGACGCCCCCTTCATCGGCCGCCACTGCGTCAGGGCGTGGTGCGACATGACCCCGGTGCGGCGGTAGAGGGCGGCGAGGACCACCGCCATCAGCATGATGAGGACGAAGCACCACAGCATCAGCTCGACGAGCATGGTGACCTCCGCCCGGCGCTTGGGCCGGCACCGTCATCTTCGACCGGAAGGGGCTCCGCCGGCTATGGCCTTCGGCACACCGCGGCGGGGTCAGGCCCGGCCGACGCGCTTCTGCAGGGCGTCCAGCAGCACCGCGGCGATGATGATCGCGCCGGTGGCGAAGTCCTGCCAGAAGATGTCGATCCGCGACAGGTTCAGGAAGTTGCGGATCAGGGCGATGATGATCACGCCGATGATGGTGCGCAGGATGTTGCCCTGGCCGCCGTACAGGCTGGTGCCGCCGATGACGACGGCGGCGATGACCTCGAACTCGAGGCCGCGGGCGGTGTCGGCCTGGATGGCGCCGATCCGGGCGAGCAGCAGGTTGCCGGCGAACGAGGCGGTGAAGCCGACGATCATCATGCACTGGATCTTGACCCGGTCGGCGCGGATGCCGGACAGCGTCGCCACCATCCGGTTGGCGCCGACGGCGTAGACGCGCTTGCCGAAGGCGGTGCGGGTCAGCACGAACCAGCCGACGAGGTAGGTCAGGATCGCGATCAGGAACGGGACCGGCACGCCGACGATGCGCTCCTGGCCGATCGCCTTGAACGCCTCGGGCAGGTCCGAGATGACCTTGCCGCCGGTGACGACGAAGGCCAGCGACCGGGCCATCATCAGCGTGCCCAGCGTGACGATGAAGGACGGGATCCGGCCCTTGGTGGTGACGACGCCGTTCAGCCAGCCGATGGCCGGGCCGATCAGCAGCGACAGCACGACGCCGGCGAAGATCCCGTACTGGAGCATCACCGCCGCCGAGACGGCAGCGCTCAGCGCCACCACCGAGCCGACCGAGATGTCGAACTCGCCGGCGATCATGACGATGGTCATGCCGGCCGCCACGATCAGCGGCACGGCCATCTGGCCCATCAGGTTGGAGATGTTGATCCAGCTGAGGAAGCGCGGCGACAGGATCGACATGACGACGACCAGCACCGCCAGCACCGCCAGGGCCTGGATCAGGCCGTAGGACTGGCGCAGCAGCTCGCGCGAGCGGTTGCCGCCCTCGAGCCCCGCCGACGATGCGCTCACGCCGCCATCCTCCCGCTGACCGAGGCGTGCAGGATGGCTCCCCGCTCGATCGCCCCGCCGGCCATCTCGGCCACGACATTGCCCCTGAACATCACCAGCACGCGGTCGCAGAGCGTGGTCAGCTCGTCGATCTCGGCGGTGATCAGCACGATGCCGACGCCGTCGGCGGCGATGCTGCGGATCATCTCGCGGATCTCGGCCTTGGAGCCGACATCGATGCCGATGGTCGGCTCGTCCATGATGAAGACCCGCGGCTTCGTCCCCAGCCACTTGGCGAACAGGACCTTCTGCTGGTTGCCGCCGCTGAGCGACCGGGCCGGCGTCTGCGGGCCGGGGCGCGCACCCGCAGCCGGCGGATGGCGTCGCGCGCGGCCTCGCCGATGGCGCCGAGGTCGAGCCGGCCGAGGAGGCCGGCGAAGCGGTCGAGCACCGGCAGGACGACGTTCTCCTGGATCGTGAAGTCCGGGAGGATGCCCTCGCGCAGGCGGTCGTTGGTCAGCAGCACGATGCCGGCGGCCAGCGCCTCGGTCGGGTCGCGCAGGGTCAGCTCGCGGCCGTCGAGGCGGACGCGGCCGGCCTCGCGGCGGGTGTCGGGGCTGCCGAACAGCGCCTTGGCGAGCTCGGTCAGGCCGGAGCCGGTGAGGCCGGTGATGCCGAGGATCTCGCCCTTGTGCAGGGTCAGCGAGACGTTGCGCGGGCCGTTGCGCACGCGCAGGCCCTCGACCTCGAGCAGCGGCTCGCTCGGCAGCTCGCGCCCGGCGCGGCGCTCCGGCGTTTCCAGCCGGCGGCCGATCATGGCGGCGACCACGTCCGGCAGGCTCGTCGCCGGCGTCTCCGTGGCCAGCACCACGGCGCCGTCGCGCAGCACCGTGATCTCGTCGCAGACCTCGAAGACCTCGCTCAGGTAGTGCGAGATGAAGACGATGCCGGTGCCCTGGGCGGCGAGGTCGCGGATCAGGCGCAGGACGAGGCGGACCTCGTCGTCGGTCAGCGACGAGGTCGGCTCGTCGAGCAGCAGGACCCGCGCCTTGCGGCTGATCGCCTTGACGATCTGGACCATCTTGCGCTGGTCGTTGGGCAGGGCCGAGACGAGGCTGTCGGGCGAGACGCGGATGCCGTAGCGCTCGAGCAGCTCGGCGGTGCGGGCGCGCATCTCGCGCATGCGCACCACGCCGAGCCGGCCGATGGTCGGCTCGTTGGCGAGAAAGACGTTCTCCGCCACCGTCTGGGTGGGGATCAGGTTGATGTCCTGGTGGACGGTGACGATGCCGCGGGCGAGGGCGTCGTCGGTGCCGCGCAGGGCCAGCGGCTGGCCGTCGAGCGACAGCGTGCCGCCGTCGGGCCCGTAGAGCCCGGCGATGACCTTGGTCAGGGTCGACTTGCCGGCGCCGTTCTCGCCGACGAGGCCGTGGACGCGGCCCGGCCGGACCGCGAAGTCGACGCCCTTGAGCGCCTGGACGCCGGGGAACGTCTTGACGATCCCGCGACAGTCGAGGAGCGGAGCCTGCGTGTCCGCCATGGCGAAGGGCGGCCGACCCCTGGGCCGGCCGCCGCTCCGATCAGACTTACTGGCCGCCCGTCACCTGCGGGTCCTTGGCGAACTGGTCGGCGTTCTCCTTGGTGAGCAGGCTGGTCGGGATGTCCATCCGGGCGACCGGGGTCCCGCCCTGCAGCTTGGTCACCATGGCGTTCATGCCCTCGTAGCCCATCTTGAACGGGTCCTGGACGACGAGTCCCAGGATCTTGCCGTCCTTGACCATCTGGTAGGAGACCGGGTCGAGGTCGAAGGAGACGAGCTGGACGTCGGTGCGGTTGGCGGCGGCCAGGGCCGCGGCGGCACCCTGGGCGACGGCCTGGTTGAAGAAGAAGACGCCCTTGATGTCGGGGATGGCGACGAGGGTGTCCTCCATCAGCTTGCGGCCTTCCTCGAGGCTCAGCTTGAGGAACTTCTCCTGCTGGACGTCGAGGCCCAGCTCCTTGGCCTTGTCCTCGAAGCCCTTCTGCCGCATCTGCGCGTTGTCGTTGCCGGGGGCGTGGTCGAAGGTGATGACCTTGGCACCGGCCGGCACGTTCTTGGCCATCAGCTCGGCCGCCGACTGGCCGCCGGCATAGTTGTCGGTGATGATGAAGGTGTCCCAGGTCCCCGACTGGAGGCCGATGTCGGTGACGACGACCGGGATGTTCTCCTTGTTGTAGATGTTCTTCACCGGCTCGGCGAGGACGATGCTGTCGCCGGGGAACAGGATCAGGCCCTGCACGCCCTGGGCGTAGAGATCCTCGAGGTCGGCGACCTGCTTGGTCGTGTCGGTGTCGCCGCCGTTGGTCAGGATCATGTCGACGTTGACACCCTTCTCCTTCCACTCGCCGATGGCCTTCTTGGCGCCGTTGGCCATCGTGACGAGGAACGGGTTGGTGCCCCAGAACTGCGAATAGCCGATGGTGTAGTCCTCGGCGCGGGCGATCCCGGCGGTCAGCCCCAAGCCGAGCAGCGCGCCCATGGCGGCGGTGCGGAACAAGCGCATCGTTGCGGCCCCCTGGCCTCGTTGGCGACGGCGGCGCCTCGTGCGGGCCGTCCGACCCGACGACAATGCGCAAGCGCATCGTCCGCCGCAAGTCGGCATTCGTCATATGAACCGAGCGGCACCGCGCGGCTCAGACGCCGAGCAGGCGCTCCACGGCATAGGCGGCGACGTGGAAGACGCCGAGCAGCACGCCCGAGGCGATGAACAGGCTGACGGCGGTGGCGACGAGGCCGGCGCCGACGGTGCGGCCGTCCTTCTCCATCATGCCGAGGCCGAGCAGGCCGATGCTGATGCCGGGCGGGATGTTGCCGAACGGAATGGGCAGGAACAGCACGACCGCCAGGACGATGCAGATGACGCCGATCAGCCGCTCGACCGGACGCGAGACGAGCGACAGCAGGCGCGGCCGCGCCAGCCGCTCGGCACGCTCCAGCCAGGGCGTCATCCTGTCGACGATGCCGATGAACTGGCGGGTCGGCAGGGTCCAGCGCCGCATGAGGCCGGGACGTGCAGCTCGCGCCAGCCGAGCAGCAGCTGCACCCCGACGAACAGGATCGGGATGCTGGTGACCGAGGAGGTGCCCGGGATCGAGATCGGCGCGATGTTCGGGATGGCGCAGATCAGCAGCAGCGCGCCGAAGGCCGGTCATGCAGGGCGTCGACCAGGTGGCCGATGCTGACGCGGTCGCCCGCACTCGCCAGGGCGGCGCGGAGCGCCTTGGAGAACGTCAGGCGCTCGCCGTTGCCGGCACGATGGGCGGCAAGCGCCCGGGCGGCCTCATGCGCGGTCGGGTTCGTGGCTCACCCCCGTCCGGCTCGGGGATCGGCGGGGGCGGGCGCCATCATCAGCCGGCGGCTCCTTCGGCGCCGAGGCGCAGGTTCTGCAGCCGCCGGCCGGCAAGCTCCGCCTTCATCCGCAGCAGCAGCACCGCCACGAAGTAGAGCTTGAAGGTGATCGCCATGATCAGCAGCGGCCACAGCATGCTCGCATCGATCGTCGGCCCGCCCATGCGCAGGATGCTGGCCGGCTGGTGCAGCGTGTTCCACCAGTCTACCGAGAACTTGATGATCGGAATGTTGATGACGCCGACGATGGCGAGGATCGCCGAGGCGCGCGCGCCGCGGGCCGGGTCGTCGAAGGCGTCGTGCAGGGCGATGTAGCCGAGGTAGAGGAAGAACAGGATCAGCACCGAGGTCAGCCGGCCGTCCCAGACCCACCAGGTGCCCCACATCGGCTGGCCCCAGATGGAGCCGGTGGCGAGGGCTATGGCGGTGAAGCAGGCGCCGATCGGGGCGGCGGCGCGGGCCGCGACCTCGGCCAGCGGATGCCGCCAGATCAGCCCGACCGCACTGGCGATGGCGACGACCATGTAGGTGAACATCGCCATCCACGCCGCCGGGACGTGGACGAACATGATCCGGTAGGCGTCGCCCTGCTGGTAGTCGGCCGGGGCCACCACCAGCGACCACCACAGGCCGATCGGGGCGAGGATCACCATCGCCCACAGGACCCAGGGGTAGATCGCATCGGCGATCTTCTGGAAGCGCAGCGGGTTGGCGAAGCGGTGCAGGCCGCCGCCGTCGATGACGTCAGGCGGGGTCATGGCAGACCGCCTCGATGTTGTGGCCGTCCGGATCGAGCACGAAGGCGCCGTAGTAGTCGGGGTGATAGTGGGGGCGGAGGCCGGGCGGGCCGTTGTCGCGCCCGCCGGCGGCCAGCGCAGCACGGTGGAAGGCGTCGACGGTGCCGCGGTCGGCGGCGCGGAAGGCGACATGCAGCGGCGGATCGTTGACCTTGCCCCGGCCGATCCAGAAGTCCGGCTTGGGGCGCACGCCGAAGCCGGCGAAGTCGCCGAATTCCATCAGCAGCTCGTAGCCGAGCGGCGCCAGCGCCGCACGGTAGAACGCCTTGCTGCGCTGGACGTCGCTCACCCCGACGCCCGTATGGTCGATCATGGCTCCCGGTCCCGACACTCCCCGGCGGGCAGCATAGCGCGCGCCCGGCCGCGGGGTAGCCCGTTGCCGGACCTAGGGCGCGATTATTCCGCGGCCAGCCGCAGGGCGGCGGCGGTGGCGAAGGGGGTGAGGGCGATGGCGGCGAGCAGCATGGCGCCGAGGATCAGCAGCTGCGGCCGCCCGCCGAGGCCCAGCACGTAGCCGTCGACGGCCGAGACGCCGAAGATCAGCACCGGGATGTAGAGCGGCAGGACGAGCAGCGCCGCCAGCATGCTGCCGCGCCGGCTGCCGAGCAGCAGGGCGGCGCCGATGGCGCCGAGCAGCGTCATCGTCGGGGTGCCGAGCGCCAGCGCCGCCGGCAGCGCCCACAGCGCCTCGGCCGGAACGCCCATCAGGATGCCGAGCAGCGGCGAGGCCAGGGTGAGGAGCAGCCCGCTCGTCACCCAGTGGGCCAGGCACTTGGCCAGCACCAGCAGCTCGAGCGGGGCCGGGGCGAGCAGCAGCAGCTCCAGCGAGCCGTCCTCGTGGTCGGCTTGCCAGATGCGCTCGAGGCCGAGCAGCACGGCGAGCAGGGCCAGCACCCAGATGACGCCCGAGCCGATCCGCGCCAGCACGTCGGGCGAGGCGCCGACGCCCAGCGGGAACAGGGTCAGCGCCAGCACGAAGAAGGCGATGCCGACGAGGCTGTCGCCGGGCCGGCGCAGGACCATGCGCAGATCGCGGCGGAGCAGGGCGAGGACGGCGGACAAGGCGCTCAGGCCGCGGCGAAGTCGAGGACGAGCGGATCGTCGACGGCGACGTCGCCATGCGTGGCGACCACGGCGATGCCACCCTGCCGGCGATGCGCGGCGATGGCGGCCTCGAGCCGGCCGCGGCTGGCCTGGTCGAGGCCGACGCCGGGCTCGTCCAGCAGCCACAGCGGGCGGACGGTGGCGAGCAGGCGGGCGAGGGCGGTGCGGCGGCGCTGCCCGGCCGAGAGGAAGCGGACCGGCAGGTCGGCCAGCGGCCCGAGGTCGAAGGCGGCGAGCGCGCTGCCGACATCGGCGGCGCCGCCGGCAAGGTCGGCGGCGAAGGCGAGGTTCTCGCGCGGGCTGAGCGCCGTCTTCAGGGCATCGGCATGGGCGAGGTAGTGCAGGCGCGCGCGGTGCGTCGCCGGATCCCGGGCGACGTCCTCGCCGTCCCAGCTCACCGTGCCCGCCGCCGGCGGCAGCAGGCCGGAAAGCAGGCGCAGCAGGGTCGACTTGCCGCTGCCGTTGGGGCCGCGCAGGACGAGCGCCTCGCCGGCCGCCAGCGAGAGCTCGAGATGCTCAAAGACGAGGCGCCCGCCGCGGCGGCAGGCCAGCCCTTGCGCGACGAGGACGCTACCGTCAGGCGAGGGCACGCGTGTCGACGATCAGCCGGCCGTCGTCGGGCAGGCTGCCGACCGCGACCAGCTCGACCTCGGCGCGCAATCCGGTGAGCGCGCGGACGCTGTGCCCCAGCTGCTCGGCGAGGCCGTCGGCAGGCCCGTCGCTCTCGCAGCGCAGGTGCATCCGGTCCTTGCCGCCGGCGCTGCTGACCTCGAGGCGGGCGCGGCCGAGGCCGGCGTGGCGGCCCAGCGCCTCGCGCAGCTGGTGCGGGTAGACGAACATGCCGCGCACCTTGACCGCCTGGTCGGCACGGCCCAGCCAGCCGCGCAGGCGCATGTTGGTGCGGCCGCACGGGCTCTCGCCGGGCAGGACCGCCGACAGGTCGCCGGTGCCGAAGCGGATCAGCGGGTAGTCGGGGTTGAAGGCGGTGACGACGACCTCGCCGACCTCGCCGTCCGGCAGCGGCTCGCCGGTGCCGGGGCGGACGATCTCGACGATGATCGCCTCGTCGACGACCAGCCCCTCGCGCGCCGACGTCTCGTAGGCGACGAGCCCGAGGTCGGCGGTGGCGTAGAGCTCGAAGGCGGCGATGCCGAACTCGTCGGCGAGGCGCTGCCGCAGCGCCGCCGGGAAGGCCTCGCCGGAGACCAGCGCCTTGCGCAGCGAGCCGGTGGCGGTGCCGCTCTCGCGGCCGCGCGCCAGCAGCGTGAGCAGGAAGGACGGCGTGCCGACATAGGCGGTGGGCTTGAGGTCGCCGATCGCCCGCAGCTGCAGCTCGGTGGGGGCCGTGCCGGCCGGGATCACCGGGCATCCCAAGGCCGGGCCCCGCCTTCGGCCATCGCCCCGCCGGGGGTCAGGTGATAGGAGAAGGTGTTGTGGACGATGTCGCCCGGCCGGAAGCCGGCGGCGAACATCGCCCGGGCGAAGCGCCAGTAGTCGAGCCGCGACCCCTCGGGATCGTAGATCGGGCCGGGCGAGGCGAAGATGCGGGCCAGCCGGGCGGGCGGCGTGGCGGTGAGGCCGCCGAACGGCGGCGCCGCATGCTGCAGCGCCAGCAGGTCGGCCTTGCGCAGGACCGGGATCGGGTGAGCGCCGTGCGGTCGGTGACGCTGTCCGGCTCGATGCCCTTGAGCGCGGTGGCGTAGTGGACCGAGTTGTCGATGGCGTGGCGCAGCAGGCCGGGCAGCGCATGGAAGATCGACCGTTCACGGTCGGCCGCGTTGCGGACCTCCTGCCGGTCGTAATAGGTCGCGCCGTTCTCCGGCATGCCTCGGTCCCGCAACGCGCTCTTCCGCCTGCTCCCGCGTTACCCGATCATAGGGCAGGATCATCACCGATGACCACGGCATAGCGTTCGCGCAGCGCTGCGACGATGCCACGCAGCCACGCCGGCTCGGGCAGGGCCGCCCATTCCGCCCAGAGCTCGTCGAAGCTGAGGGCCACCAGCGTGACCGTCGAGCCGGCGACCTCGTCGACCAGGCGCTGCAGTTCCGCCCGGTGCGCCCGGAACGGCTCGTAGAGCGCGGCATCGGCCGGCTCCCAGTAGAGGTAGACCAGCTTGATCCGGCTGCTCGGAAAGGTCTGGCCGAGGCCGAGGGCGTATTTCAGCACGGCCGGGGCGTCGACATAGCGGTAGCCCGAGCTGTCGCCGCGCAGGCGCTGCAGCAGCCCGATCCACGGGGTGAGGCCGGACCGGGTGCGCACCCCGTCGTAGGCGTCGGCGAGCTTGCCCTGGCGACGGCTCAGATAGTCGATGCCGCGCGAGGCCACCGCGACCACGGCATCGCCGGCGGCGATCAGGTCGAGGAGCGGCGGGGTGCCGCGGATGCCGGTCGGGCAGCGGGCCTCGAAGCGCAGCACCGTGAACGGACCCTCGCCGGCCACGCGCAGATGCGCCGGTGCGGCGCGCCAGTTGACGAAGCTGTTGAGGGCGATGACCGTCGGACTCTCCGGCTCGCGCAGGCGCACCGTGCCGGTTCCCTGCACGCCGGGAGGCAAGAGGCTGGCGTCGACGCCCGGGACGAGCGCCCGGGTCCAGCTCTTCAGCCGGCCGTTGCGGTCGAAATGGTCCTCGCCGATGCGGCGCCGCAGGGCCGCGCAGACGCTCTGCGCCAGCTGTCGAGGCGAATCATCGCGCCGGTCGAATGCGCCGACGGCGATATCGACCCCGTGCTCTTCATTCACTTACAGCCACCGCTTGCGGCGTTTGAAACTCTTGAGGTCCCGGAAGCTCTTCCTACCGGCTTCGTTCAGCCCTAGGTAGAACTCCTTGACGTCCTCATTCTTACGCAGAGTTTCAGCGCTGCCGTCAAGCACAACTCGCCCGTTCTCCAGAATGTAGCCATGTGTGGCATGCATCAGGGCGATGGCGGCATTCTGCTCGGCGAGAAGGAAGGTGACGCCGGTCTCGGCGTTGAGCCGGCCGACGATATGGAAGATTTCCTCGACCAGCTGGGGAGCCAGACCCATCGACGGCTCGTCCAGCAGCACCAGCCGCGGCCGCGCCATCAGCGCCCGGCCGATGGCGCACATCTGCTGCTCGCCGCCCGAGGTGTAGCCGGCGAGCGAGCGGGCCCGCTCGCGCAGGCGCGGGAAGTAGGCGTAGACGCGGTCGAGGTCGGCGCGGATGGCGCCCTTGCCGTCGTGGCGCGTATGCGCCCCGGTGAGCAGGTTCTCCTCGATCGTCAGGTGCGCGAAGCAGCGGCGGCCCTCCATGACCTGGACGACGCCGCGGCGGACCAGCTCGGTCGGGGTCAGCGCCTGGACCTCCTGCCCCTCGAACAGGATGGACCCCTTGGTGACCTCGCCGCGCTCGGCCCGCAGCAGGTTGGAGATGGCCTTGAGCGTGGTCGTCTTGCCGGCGCCGTTGGCGCCGAGGAGGGCGGTGATCGCCCCCTTCGGCACGTCGAGCGACACGCCCTTCAGGACGACGATGACGTGATCGTAGACGACCTCCACGCCGTTGAGGCTGAGCGCCGGAGCGGGGTCCAGGGCCGCCGCCGGCGTGGAGGCCGTCGCGATCATGCCGGCAGGGCTCAGCTGCAGCTCGCCGGGGTGATGCCCTTCTCCTTGGCGTAGCGGGCCGCGGCCTCCTCCATCTTCGGCCGCAGGTAGTCCTTGTCGGACTCGATCCAGTCCGACGTGAACACCCACTTGGTCCCGTCCCACTGGTGGATGCGGGCACTGTGCGCGCCGCCATGGTCGAGGCAGGTGATCCGGAACGGCCGGACCAGACCCTCGAAGCCGAGCTCCTTGATGCGCGCCTCGGTCAGGTCGAGGTTCTCGAAGCCCCAGCGCACCTCCTCGCCGTTGAGCACGCGATTGCCGTACTTGCCCATCGCGGTGCGGATCGCCTCGATGGTCAGCATCGCGTTGATCATGCCGCGATTGTAGAGGACCTCGCCGACCTCCTCCTTGGGCCCGGCGCCGCCGCCCTTGCCGTAGACGTCGCCGAGGATCGCCTGGACGACGGGAAAGTCCTGGCCCGACGGATTGAGGGCGAGGCCGCTGTAGCCCTTGGCATCCTCGCCGGCCGGGCGGACGTCGGGCTCGGCCGCGGCCCACCACACGCCGTACATCTGCTCGCGCGGGTAGCCGACGGCGACGGCCTCCTTGATGGCGGTGGAGTTCATCACCCCCCAGCCCCAGAGCAGGACGTAGTCGGGCCGGTTGCGGCGGATCTGCAGCCAGGCCGCCTTCTGCTCGACGCCGGGATGGGTCACCGGGATCGCCTCGAAGGTGTAGCCGAGCTTGCCGGCCATCTCCTCGAGGACCGGGATCGGCTCCTTGCCGTAGGGCGAGTCGTGGTAGACCAGCGTGATCTTCTTGCCCTGCAGGCCGCCATTGGCGTTGAGGTGCTCGAGCAGGATGCTGGCCGCGTCCCAGTAGGTGCCGAGCAGCGGGAAGTTCCACTGGAAGACCCGGCCGTCGACCGACTCCGAGCGGCCGTAGCCCAAGGTCTGCAGCGGGATCTTGTCGGTCGGGACCTTCTCGGTCAGCGCGAAGGTGATGCCGGTCGACAGCGGCGAGAAGGCGACCGCCCCGGCGGTACCCTGGCCCTTCAGCCGCTCGTAGCACTCGACGCCACGGTCGGTGGCGTAGCCGGTCTCGCACTCCTCGAGCTTGAGCGGGATGCCGTTCACGCCGCCGTCGCGGGCGTTCACCAGCGCCACGTAGTCGGCGACACCGTTGGCCCAGGGGATGCCGTTCGGGGCATAGGCGCCGGAGCGGTAGACCAGCGACGGGAAGAACAGCTCGTCGGCGGCGCGGGCGGCCGGCACGGCGGACGCCGCCAGCAGGCCGAGGACCGCGGCAGCCGTGGCCCAGCGTATGCGATTCATGTGACCTCCCTTGGGATTGCCCGGTGGATCATGGCCGGTTCCGCTCAGTACGGGAACGGCCAGCGTCGCAGCTTCTCCTTCACCGTCGTCCACAGCCGGGCGAGGCCGTGCGGCTCGACGATCAGGAAGAAGACGATGAGCGCGCCGAAGATGATCGCCTCGAGATGGGCGACGGTGGCGACCGACAGCGGAAAGCCGATCGCCGCCGGGGCCTGGCTCAGCACCAGCGGCAGGATGGTGATGAAGCCGGCGCCGAGGAAGGCGCCGAGGATCGAGCCGAGCCCACCGATGATGCACATGAACAGCAGATTGAAGGACATCGTCACGCTGAAGGCGAGCGGCTCCCAGGAGCCGAGGTAGACGAAGGCCCACAGGGCCCCGGCGACGCCGGCGACGAACGAGCTGACGGCGAAGGCCGAGAGCTTGGCGGTCAGCGGCCGGATGCCGATGATCTCGGCGGCGATGTCCATGTCGCGGATCGCCATCCAGGCGCGGCCGGTGCGCGAGCGGACGAGGTTCTTGGCGAGCCAGGCGAAGACGCAGACGAAGGCCAGGCAGACCAGGTACTTCTCGCGGTCGGTGTCGACCAGCCAGCCGAAGAAGCGCAGCTCCGGCGCGGTCACCGAGCCGGACGGGGTGTCGTTGGTCAGCCAGGCGACCCGCGAGAACAGCCAGTCCATGAAGAACTGCGCCGCCAGGGTGGCGACGGCGAGGTAGAGCCCCTTGATGCGCAGCGACGGGATCCCGAACAGGATGCCGACGAGCGCGGCAATGCCGCCGGCGAGCAGGATGTCGACGACCAGCGGCAGGGCCGGCAGGCGCAGCGCCAGGTTGTAGGCGGCGTAGGCGCCGACCGCCATGAAGGCGCCGGTGCCCAGCGAGATCTGGCCGCAGTAGCCGAGCAGCAGGTTCAGCCCGATCGCCGCCAGCGACAGGATCAGGAAGGGCGTCATGATCGCCCGCAGGAAGTACTCGCTGCCGAGCAGCGGCAGGGCGATCCAGGCGACGGCGAGGATCAGGGCGATGCCGATGCGGTCCTGGCGGATGCGGAACAGCGCCTGGTCGGCGGCGTAGCTGGTCTTGAACTGGCCGGTCTCGCGGTAGAGCATCGGCCTAGATCCGCTCGATGATGCGCTCGCCGAACAGGCCCTGCGGACGGACCAGCAGGACGACGAGGGCGAGGACGTAGGCGAACCAGTTCTCGATGCCGCCGCCGAGCGACGGCCCGAGATAGACCTCGGCGACCTTCTCGCCGGCGCCGATCAGCAGGCCGCCGACGATGGCCCCGGGCACCGAGGTCAGGCCGCCGAGGATCAGCACGGGCAGCGCCTTCAGCGCCACGGCGGCCAGCGAGAACTGGACGCCGAGCTTGCTGCCCCAGGCCATGCCGGCGACGAGGGCGACGATGCCGGCGACCGACCAGACGATCAGCCAGATCCGGTTGAGCGGGATGCCGACCGACTGGGCCGCCTGGTGGTCGTCGGCGACGGCGCGCAGGGCGCGGCCGGTGCGGGTGGTGTGGAAGAACAGCGACAGCGCGATCACCAGCGCCGGCGATCGCCGCGGCGAACACGTCGATCGGGCTGAGCAGGATGCCGCCCGGGAAGATGCCGTCGAGGATGAACCACGGATTGGCCGGGATGCCGAGGTGCAGCGTGTAGGCGTCCGAGCCCCAGATCGACTGGCCGAGGCCGTCGAGGACGAAGGCGATGCCGATGGTCGCCATGAACAGGGTGAGCGGCGGCTGGCCGACCAGCGGGCGCAGCACGACGCGCTCCACGGCGAAGGCGACGACCACCATGATCGCCGCCGCCAGCAGCAGCGCCAGCGGCAGCGGCACGAACTCGGCGAGGCGGACCAGCGCCAGGGCGGCGAACAGCACCATGGCACCCTGGGCGTAGTTGAACACCCCGGAAGCCTTGAAGATGAGGACGAAGCCCAGCGCGACGAGGCTGTAGAGCACGCCGCTCATCAGCCCGCCGAGGACGACCTCGAGGAAGGGGCCGAGGTCAGCCACCGGCGCCGCCGAGATAGGCGCGGATGACCTCGGGGTCGCGACGGACCTCGTCGGGCGTGCCGTCGGCCAGCTTGCGGCCGTAGTCGAGCACGACGACCCGGTCGCTGATGTCCATGACCACGCTCATGTCGTGCTCGATCAGCGCCACCGTGGTGCCGAACGCCTCGTTGGCGTCGAGCACGAAGCGGCACATGTCCTCCTTCTCCTCGACGTTCATGCCGGCCATCGGCTCGTCGAGCAGCAGGAGCTCGGGCTCGGCGGCCAGCGCGCGGGCCAGCTCGACCCGCTTCTGCAGGCCGTAGGGCAGCTTGCCGACGGGCACGTGGCGGATCGCCTGGATCTCGAGGAAGTCGATGATCCGCTCGACGAAGGCGCGGTGCTCGAGCTCCTCGCGGCGGGCGCGGCCGATCCACAGCGCCTGCTCGATCAGGCTGCCGCGCATCTTCAGCATCCGCCCGGTCATGATGTTGTCGAGGGTCGACATGCCCTTGAACAGCGCGATGTTCTGGAAGGTCCGGGCGATCCCGCCGCGGGCCGCCTCGTGCGGCCGCATCCGCGGGCGCGCCCGGCCGCGCCACAGGATCCGGCCCTCCTGCGGGTGGTAGAAGCCGTTGATGACGTTGAGCATCGACGACTTGCCCGCACCGTTCGGGCCGATGATGGCGCGGATCTCGCCCTTGCGGATGTCGAAGCTGATGTTGCTCAGCGCGCGCACGCCGCCGAAGCGCAGCGAGATGTTGTCGACGGCCAGCAGCACGTCGCCGATGGCGCGCTCGCGGCGGGGCGGCGTCGCTGCGGTCATGCGGCGTCGCGCTGCGGCTCGCCGGCCTCGGCCGCCGGCGCGTCGTGCAGCGCGAGGTCGGCGCTGACCTGGCCCTGGCGGCCGTCCTCGAAGGTGACGCGGGTCTCGATCCGCACCCGCGGCAGGCCGGCGTAGAGCGCGTCGATGATGGTCCGGTAGCGCTCGTCGACGACGCCGCGGCGGACCTTGCGGGTCCGCGTCAGCTCGCCGTCGTCGGCGTCGAGCTCCTTGTAGAGCAGGAGATAGCGGCGGATGCGCTGGGCCGGCGGCAGCGAGGCGTTGACCCTGGCGACCTCGCCGGCAACGAGCGCCTCGACCTCGGGGTTGGCCGAGAGGTTCTGGTAGGTGGTGAAGCCGATGTGGCGCGCCTCGGCCCACTTGGCGACCATGGCGTAGCGGATGCAGAGGATCGCCCCCAGCCAGGGCCGGCCGTCGCCGAGCACCACGCACTCGCCGATATAGGGCGAGAACTTCAGCTTGTTTTCGATGAACTGCGGGGAGAAGCGGGTGCCGGAGCTGGTGGTGGCGATGTCCTTCACCCGGTCGATGACGACGAGCCGCCCCTTGTCGTCGAGGTAGCCGGCGTCGCCGGTGCGCATCCAGCCGTCGGCGGTCAGCGTCTCGCGGGTGGCCTCGGGGTTGCGGAAGTAGCCCTTGAACATGCCGCTGTGGCGGGTGACGATCTCGCCGACGCCGTTCGGATCGGGGTCCTCGATCCGGACCTGGGTGTTGTCGAAGGGCAGGCCTGAGGTGTCGGTGTCGATGCCCTCGCCGTCCTGCAGCGTGTAGGCGCCGCTGAGCTCGGTCTGGCCGTAGAGCTGGCGCAGCGGCACGCCGAGCGCCAGGAAGAAGCGGAAGGTGTCCGGCCCCAGCGCCGAGCCGCCGGTGGCGGCCGAGCGGACCCGGCTGAAGCCCAGGCGGTCGCGCAGGGCACCCATCAGCATGGCGTCGGCGAGGGGCGAGCGCGTGCCGCGTTCCAGCGCCTGCAGCGCGAGGTCGAGGCCGGTGGCGAAGATCCAGCGGCTGACGGCGTTGGCGTCCATCATCCGGGCGCGGATGTCGGCCGCCATCTGCTCCCAGACGCGCGGTGCCAGCAGCAGGTGGGTGGGGCCGATCTCGCGCATGTCCTGCATGGCGGTCTCGGCACTCTCCGGGAAATTCACCCGGATCCGGCAGAGCAGCGGCATCGCCAGGACGTAGACCTGCTCCATGATCCACGGCAGCGGCAGCATGCAGACATACTCGTCGCCCGGCCCGCGCGGGTCGGCGCGGAGGTAGGCGGCGATGTGGCTGAGGAACGGCCCGAACTGGAGCATCGCCAGCTTCGGGTTCGAGGTGGTCCCCGAGGTGGTGCAGAGGATGCCGACATCGTCGCCGCGACCCCTGGCGATCTCGGCGTCGACGAGGCCGGGCTCGGCACGCGCCAGGTCGGCCGCCTTCGCCTGCAGCGCTTCCCACGAGACCAGCCGCGGGTCGTGGTACTTCCGCATGCCGCGCGGATCGTGGACGACGATGTGGCGGAGGGCGGCAGCGGCCTCGCCGATCTCGAGCAGCTTGTCGACCTGCTCCTCGTCCTCGGCAACGGCGACGACCGCCCCCGAGGCGGCCAGCAGGTAGCCGGCCTCCTGCGCCAGCACGTCGGCGTAGATGCCGATGGTCATGCAGCCGAGGCAGTGGGCGGCAAGCTCGGCCCAGACCCAGTTGGGCCGGTTGCGGCCGATGATGGCCACCACCTGGCCGCGCTGCACGCCCAGCGCGTGCAGGCCGAAGGCGATCCGCCGGACCTCGTCCGCCACCTGCGCCCAGGTGTAGGGCTGCCAGATGCCGTACTCCTTCTCCCGCATGGCGACCTCGCCGGGCCAGCGGGCGGCGTTGTGCATCAGCAGCCGGGGGAAGGTGTCGAGCTCAGGGGTCGACGGTTCGGCCAAGGGTCGGGTCTCGCCCCTTAGCGCGCAACGCCAGCGTGATCCGCTGCGCTCACCGTTGACGCCTCCCGATCGCCCGGGCGGTGCCGCAAGCGCAACCCACCCATGCACATTCGTTTCCTGCACCCGCTATAACAAGCGGCCGGCGCCGCGCCTAGCGAGCCGGGATGCGTCACTCCGGCCGGATGGCCAGCGCCTCGTCGAAGGTCCGCCGGGCCTTCTCGACGATCTCGTCGACCTGCGCCTCGGTGACGATCAGCGGCGGGGCCAGCACCATGCCGTCGCGGATGGCGCGCATGACCAGCCCGTTGCGCACGCTCATGTCGCGCACGGCCGTGCCGAACCGGCCCGCCGGCGTGAAGGTGGCGCGGGTCTTCTTGTCCCTGACGAGCTCGATGCAGGCGATCAGGCCGCAGGTGCGGACCTCGCCGACCAGCGGATGATCGGCGAGGCTGGCGAGGCGCTCGGCGAAGTAGCGGCCGATCGGTCCGGCGGCGCGGGTGGCGAGGCCCTCCTCCTCCATGATCCGGATGTTCTCGAGCGCCACCGCACTGGCCACGGGATGGCCGGCATAGGTGACGCCGTGGGCGAACTCCTTCTCGGCGTTGAACAGCGCCTCGCCCAGGCGCGGCCCGAAGGCGACGGCGGCGATCGGCTGGTAGCCGGAGCTCAGGCCCTTGGCCATGCTGATCGCGTCGGGGGTGAAGCCGAAGGTCTGGTTGCCCCACCAGCTGCCGGTGCGGCCGAAGCCGCAGATGACCTCGTCGGCGATCAGCAGCACGTCGTGCTTGCGGCAGATGCGCTCGACCTCGGGCCAGTAGGTGTCGGGCGGGATGATGACGCCGCCGGCGCCCTGGATCGGCTCGCCGATGAAGGCGGCGACGTTCTCGGGCCCCAGCTCGAGGATCTTCGCCTCGAGCTCGCGCGCCGCCTTGAGGCCGAACGCGGCCGGCTCGAGGTCGCCGCCCTCGGCGAACCAGTAGGGGTTGCCGATGTGGTGGAAGCGCGGCAGCGGCAGGTCGAACGGCGCGTGCATGAACGGCATGCCGGTCAGGCTGGCCGAGCCGACGCCGACGCCGTGGTAGCCGAGGTTGCGGGCGATGAAGTGCTTCTTCTGCGGCTTGCCGGCGAGGTTCCAGTAGTACCAGACGGCCTTGATGACGGTGTCGTTGGATTCCGAGCCGGAGCTGGTGAAGAAGATGCGCTCGAAGCCCGGCGGCAGGATCTCGACCAGCTTGGCGGCGAGCTCGATCGGTGCCGGCGTGCTGCACTGGAAGAAGGTGTTGTAGTAGGGCAGCTCCTTCATCTGCTCGTAGGCGACGCGGGCGAGCCGCTCGCGGCCGTAGCCGACGTTGACGCACCACAGGCCCGACATGCCGTCGAGGATGCGGTTGCCCTCGCTGTCCCAGAGGTAGCAGCCCTCGGCCCGGACGATGATCCGGCTGCCCTTGCCGGCCAGCTCGCGGAAGGTGGTGAACGGGTGCAGGTGGTGCTGGCGGTCGAGCTCGACCCAGCGCGCGGTGTTGGCCGACGGGCTCATGCGACAGGGACTCCGGCGCCGGCGCGGCGCGGGCGCTCTCCTACCAGCGCGCTCCGGCGACGGGAACCACCCGGCCCGGCGGCTCAGCCGGTCAGGGCGAGCAGCAGGTCACTGGCGCCGGCAGCGGCGACCGGGCGCTCGCCGCGCACGGTGGTGCGATGCGCAAGGCGCGGGCCCGCGGAACCGACCGGCGTGCGGTGGATGACCGTCCGGTTGTCCCACAGCAGGACGTCGTCGGGTTGCAGCCGGTGGGCGTAGCGGAACTCCGGACGGTTCTGGTGGTGGAACAGCAGCGCCAGCAGGCGGCTGCTCTCCTCCTCGTCGTGCTCGATGATGCGCGTCGTGAAGCATTCGTTGACGAAGAGCACCGGCCGGCCGGACGGGTCGGTGCGGACGACTGGATGCTCGACGGGGCGCAGCCCGCCGCTGGCCGAGGGCCACAGCCAGCCGAGGGCGCCGTAGCGCCTGGCGCGATGCGCGTAGTCGTGCAGCGCGCTGAGCCGTTCGAGGTTGCGGACGAGGCGCTGCGGCAGGGCTGCAAAGGCGGCCCGCATGCTGGCGAACTCGATGAGCGCGCCGGCTTCGGGGAGGCGCGACGGGACCAGGACCGAGAGGTCGCCCGGTCGCTCGAGGTAGGACAGGTCGGAGCGCCAACGGCCGAACCGCTCGGGCAGGGCAGTCGGGGTGTCGCCGTCGAAACGGTCGCCGACCTGCACGATCTCGGGAATGCCGTCGAGCCGGAAGCGCGGCTCCGGATGCAGCTCGGGCTCGCCGAGCAGGCGGGTCAGCGCGACCTGCTGCTCCGGCATGATCGCCTGACCGCGCACGACCACCAGGGCATGTTCCTCGGCGTAGCGGCGCAGCCGCGCCGCCAGCGCCCGATCGACCTGGCAAGGTCGATCCCGCTGACCTCGATGCCCAGCATCGGGCTCAGCGTACGGACATGGATGCTCATCGCCATGCTCCACGGTTCGACAACCGCAGGCAGCGTCGGCGACTATAGCCTATAAAGTCAATAGGACTTTGAGGTTTTCTTTCGCGCCTAACCCGGGTGACCGGATTCGGCCATGCCGGCGCGGCGGCGGCGCGTGGCGTCAGCGAGGACGGCGCCGTCTGCGTCCAGCTCGACGCCGTAGACGTCGCGGGCCCGTTCGCGGCTGACCCAACCCTCGCGGACGTCGTGCGCCACACGCTCCGGGTCGCGATTCCAGGGCGCCCCGTAGCCGCCACCGCCCGAAGAGACCGAGACGATGGTCTGGCCGGGTGCCAGCTCGACGCCGGCGCAGGCCGGCTGCGGCTCGAGGTGGCCGTCGACCTCGCGGCGGAAGGCGCGGACCGGGCCGCCCTCGAGGCCGCCGCGCGCACCCTTGGCGACGTTGATCATGCCGTCGGCGGTGTAGTGGATCTTCATCCGGCAGCCGGGAATGGGACCGAGCTCGACCCGCACGCCGGGGGCGCCGCGGAACTCGCCGGCGCCCTCGCTGTCGGTGACGATGCGCCGCTCGGCGATGCGGATGGGGTGCTCGAGCTCGTCGACCTCGATGCCGTCGTGGCGGCACATGCCGGCGTTGCCGACATGGATGAGCGTCAGCCAGCCGTCGGCGGTGGGCGCTCCCGCACCGCCGGTGAGGCCGAGATGGACCTGGTTGATGAAGCTGGCGCCGCCGCGGCGCGGGTCGACGCCGGAGATCACGCCGCCGGCCGGCGGGAAGATCGGGCCGCCCTCGGCCATGCCGTAGCCGGGCGAGAGCTCGGCGATGGCGCGCTGCACAGGGCTCGACACGCGGTCGGCGAGGTTGGTCGTCGCCACCGAGCAGGAGGCCGGGTGGCGCGGGATGCCGACGGTGCAGTTCTCGCGCAGCTGGATCCGCACCCGGCGGAAGCTGCCGGCATTGGCCGGGACGGTGTGGTCGCGGAGCGCGTTGAACACGCCGATCATGGCGTTGGCCAGCGAGGTCGCCTCGGTCAGGTTGAGGCCGCAGGGCTGGCAGTCGGGATTGTCGCGCAGGTCGACCGAGACCATCGCGTTCTCGGTGTCGATGTCGACCTCGACCTTCACCGGGATGCCGTCGGGCACGCCGGGGAAGGGGTCGTGGCAGGTGTTGGCGATGCGGTGGCCCGGCTGCAGCTTGCGGATCGCCTCGACCATCCGCCGCTCGGAATAGTCGAACCAGGCCTCGGCATGGGCGTCGAGCGCGTCCCAGCCGACCTCGGCCGCCAGCGCCATCACCTCGCGCTCGCCGACCCGGGTCGAGCCCAGCGAGGCCAGGTAGTCGCCCCACCACTGCTCGGGAATGCGCATGCGCATCCGGCACATGCGGATGATGTCGTCGATGTCCTTGTAGTCGCGCTGGACCCGGACGGCCGGGAAGATCAGCGCCCCTTCCTCGTAGACGTCGCGGGCGTCGCCGACATAGGTCGTCGGCTTGGCATTGCCGCAGTCGGCCTGGTGCGCCTTGGTGAAGACCCAGAAGCGCAGCTTGCCGGCGTCGTCGAGCACCGGCGCCAGCAGGCAGTGGTCGGCGGCGTGCGAATTGCCGTGGTAGGGCGAGTTGTGGAGGAAGGCGTCGCCGCGGCGCAGGTCGTCGTGCATCGAGGCGACGTAGCGCGCGACGAGGTCGGGCCCGTGCATGACGTGCGCCGGCAGGCTCTCGGCCGCGGCCAGCAGCCGGCAGTCGGCGGTGAGCAGGGCGCAGGAGAAGTCGTGGCCGGAGTTCAGCACGCCCGAGCGGGCGGTGCGGAACAGGGTGTTGGCCATCTTGCTGACGACGCTGTCGAAGCGGCTGGCGAGGATCGCGAGCCGGGCTCCCGAGGCGGCCTGGGTCGACATGGGCTCCCTCCTCACACGCTGACCGTCAGGCCGCCGCCGGCGGTGCGCCGGGCGACCGCGCCGGGGTCGACGACGATGGTGGTGAACGAGGATTCGACGATGGCCGGGCCCGCCACCGTCTCGTCGGCGTGCATCGCCTCGAAGCGGCAGGTCTCGGCCTCGACCCAGCCGGTCCCGCGGAACCAGGCGCGGCGGCGGCCGCGGGCGGTGGCGTCGGCCGTGCTGGCGGCGAGCTGGCCGGTACCCTCGGCGCGCAGCGTGCAGCGGACCCGGGCCCGCCAGGTCACCATCTCGATCGGCGACTGGTCGTCGGCGATCGCGAAGATCTGCCGGTGGGTGGCGTGGAAGTCGGCGAGCAGGCCGGCGAGGTCGGCGTCGCCGGCGAAGCGGGTGACCCGCAGCGGCACCTCGATCTCCCAGATCTGGTGCGGGTAGCGGGCCTCGACGAACAGCTCGATGCTCGACGACAGGGCGTCGCGGCCCGGGCCTGCGATGAAGGCCTGGCAGCGGCCCTCGAGGTCGGCGAGCACGGCATTGACCGCCGCAGCGTCGAAGCCCTCGCTCTTGACCACCAGCATGCGGCCGTAGTCGGCGTGCAGGTCGGACATCAGCGCGCCGGCGGCGCTGAGCGCGGCGCCGGTCTCGGGATCAGCACGGCGGCGCAGCCGAGCCGGCGGCCGACCGCCACGGTGTTGAGCCCGGCGGCCCCGCCGCCGCCGACGAGCACGGCGGTGCCGGGATCGATGCCCTGGTTGACGGTGATGTCCTCGATGGCACCGACCATCTTCTCGGTGGCGAGCTCGACCACGGCGTGGGCCGCCTCCTCGAGGCTCATGCCGAGCCGGTCGGCGACCTCGGTGCCGCGCAGGGCGGCGCGCGCCGCCTCGAGGTCGAGGCGCATCGCCCCGCCGAGGAAGAAGGCGGGATCGAGCCAGCCGAGCACGAGGCAGCAGTCGGTGAGTGTCGGCCGGGTGCCGCCGCGGCCGTAGCAGGCCGGACCGGGCGTCGAGCCGGAGCGCTCTGCGGGCCGACGCGGAGCAGGCCGCCGCTGTCGACCCAGGCGATCGAGCCGCCGCCGGCGCCGATGCTCTTCACGTCGACCGACGGGAAGCCGGTCATGTGGCCGCGGAAGGGCTGGCCCAGCCAGGTCTCGCGGGTCCACGGGATGCGGCCCTGGCGGACGAGGCTGACGTCGTAGCTGGTGCCGCCGGTGTCGGCGACGATGGCGATCTCCGAGCCGGCGTCGCGCCGCGCGTAGAGCCGGCCGGCGACCGGCGCCATGGCCGGGCCGGAGTTGATGGCGTGGATCGGCGCCTCGGCGACGGCGGCGGCGTCCATCACCCCGCCCTGCGAGGTGACCATCAGCAGTCGGCCCTGGAGCCCGGCCTCGCGCAGGCGCGCCTCGAGCCGGCTCAGATAGTCGTGCATCAAGGGCTTCAGCGAGGCGTCGATGCAGGCCGAGGAAGCGCGGCGGTACTCGCGCAGGCCGGGGTTCAGCTCGTGCGACAGGGTGACCGGCACGCCCGGCAGGTGCCGGGCCAGCAGCTCGCCGACGCGCCGCTCGTGCGCCGGGTTGGCCACCGACCACAGCAGGCAGACCGCCACGGCCTCGACGCCGCGCTCGCGCAGCTGCGCGGCGATCGCGGCGACGGCGGCCTCATCCAGCGGTCGGACGACCTCGCCGGTGGCATCGATGCGCCCGGGGACCTCGAAGGTCAGTGCCCGCGGGACATAGGGCTCGGGATAGGGAACGGTGAAGTTGAAGGGCTCGGTCCGGCCGCCCTCGCGGATGACGAGGATGTCGGGATGGCCCTCGGTCGTGAGGAACGCCGTCCGCGCCGTGTTGCCGGTGAGGATGGCGTTGATCGCCCGGGTGGTGCCGTGGATGAAGGTGTCGGTCCGGCCGAGGAAGGTGGCGCGGTCGACGCCGGCATCGGCGGCGGCCAGGGACACCGCGTCGAGCACCCCGCGCACCGGGTCGTCCGGCGTCGTCGAGGCCTTGTAGAGCTTCAGGCCGTCGGCCGTCTCGACGACCAGATCGGTGAAGGTCCCGCCGGTATCGCAGGCGATCCGCATGCCGCCGTTCGTCCCTTTGTTGTTGGCTTCGTGGCGGCCCCTGCCGTCCCCCGCGGCCGGTTCTAGGCGAATGCCGGGCGTTGGCAATGCACCGGCCGGGAATAGCCGGCTTGTCAGATCATGTAGTCGCCGCCGTTCATGTTGAGGCTGGCGCCGACGAAGAACGAGCCCTCGTCGGAGGCGAGCAGCACCGCCGCCGGGGCGATCTCGTCGACCCGGCCGGCCCGGCCGATCGGCAGTTCGCCAGCTTCCGCCGCCGCCAGCCTTCGGGGATGTTGCGGAACAGCTCGGTGTCGACCGGGCCCGGGCAGATGCAGTTCACGGTGATCCCCTCGCGCGCCACCTCGTAGGCGAGCGAGCGGGTGAAGCCGATGACGCCGGCCTTGGCGGCGGCGTAGTGCGCCATGTCGGCGGCCCCCTTGTGCGCCAGCTGCGAGGCGAGGCTGATGATCCGCCCCCACTGGCGGTGGATCATCCCGGGCAGCACCGCGCGCGTGCAGAGGAACACGCTGCGCAGGTTGACCCGCATCATCTCGTCCCACAGCTCGGTGGTCATGGTCGCCACCGGCGAGACGGTGTCGATCCCGGCATTGTTGACGAGGATGTCGATCCGCCCGAAGGCCTTGTCGACCGCCGCCACCGCCCGGGTGACGTCGCCCTCGTCGCCGACGTCGCCGCCGACCGCCAGGCTCCGCACGCCCAGCGCCGCGAGCCGGCCGGCCGCCTCCTCGGCCGCCGCGAGCTTGCGGTCGAGGATGGCGACGTCCGCCCCCTCGCGGGCGAACGCCGCCGCGATCTCGCCGCCGATGCCCTGCGCGCCGCCAGTGACGAGCGCCTTCCTGCCGGCCAGCTTTCCCATCGCGGCCTCCTCACCACAGCGTGTAGCCGCCGTCGATCACCAGCGCGGCACCGGTCATGAAACGGGCGGCGTCGCTGGCGAGGTAGACGGCGAGCGGACCAGCGTCCTCGGGCTCGCCGAAGCAGCCCATCGGCGTGCGCTCGGCGATGCCGTTGATGACCTCCGGGTGCAGCTTGGCCCAGCGCTGGTTGGGCTCGGTCATGAACACCCCGGGCAGGATCGCGTTCACGGTGATCCGCTGCGGCGCCCAGTCGGCGGCGACGGCACGGGTGAACTGCAGCACGGCGGCCTTGGCCGTCTCGTAGTGGCGGCCGGCGATGTTGCGGCCGGCGACCAGCGCGTTGATCGAGGCGACGTTGATGATCCGGCCGCCGTCGCCGCGCGCCAGCATCGCCCCGCCGATCAGCTTGGTGCAGACGAAGGTGCTGGTCAGGTTGAGGTCGATCAGCCGCCGCCAGGTCTCGAGCGGCATCGTCTCGGTCGGGATGTTCTCGCGCCGGCCGCCGACATTGTTGATCAGGATGTCGAACGGGCCGCAGGCGGCCAGCGCCTCGCCGCAGACCCGTTCGCAATCCTCCGACACGCCCATGTCGCCCTGGAAGATCCAGGCCTGCCGGCCCAGCGCGCGGATCTCGCCAGCGGCGGCGTCGAGGCTGGCGGCATCGCGACCGGTCAGCGCCACGTCGGCACCGGCGTCGGCGATGGCCAGCGCCATCTGCCGGCCGAGACCGCGGCTCCCGCCGGTGATGAACAGCTTGCGGCCGTCGAGTCGGAACCGATCGAGGACGGACATGGCGGACTCCGCGGCTGGGGCTGGCTCGCAGCATGGACGCCCCGGTACGGGTCCGACAAGCGCTGCTGCATCATGTGACGGTAGCGGAAACATTTCGATGGCTGGCGACAGCCAAGCGTCATATCAGGATTCCGTAGGGCAAGGATGCCGCGGAGAGATGCGCGACCTCTCGCGTCAGCAGCAGGTTCCGCGACGACAGACGTCGACAGCGCGACGTCTGGCGCGATGGCGCTGGGACATCGTCCTTTCCGTGATGGGCTTCGCTGGCCTGGTGTTCCTGGTCGGTGTCGCGGTCGGCAAATACCAGGTCTTTCCCTATCGCCAGCTTGACGCCGCCAAGGACGCGCTGCTGGCCCTGCGCAGCATGAGCGTGCCCGGCGACGAGGCCGGCATTCCGGTCGACGAGACGCAGGGCGGCGTCCTGGCCTGGGATCAAGCCGCCGCCCAGCCGGGCGTCACCCTGATCCTGCAGCATGACGGTCACGGCCCGTCGGCCGTCCTCCTCGACATGGACGGCGCGGTGCTGCATCGCTGGAGCCTCGCCTTTGACACGGCCTTTCCCGAAGCGCCGCACATCATCGTGCGCGGTCCGGACGAGCGCCTCGCCTGGCACGGCTTCCACCTGTTCGCGAACGGTGACCTGCTGGTCAATTTCCAGGGCTCGAACTTCCCGGCCGGTGGCGGCACGGTCCTGCTCGACCAGAACTCCACCGTGCGCTGGGCGGTGCCGCGCAACACCCATCACGCCGTGGCCGTCGCCGCGGACGGCCGCATCCTGGTCACCGGCCATCGCTACAACGAGCAGGGGCTTGCCGCCTGCGCGCGTTTCGTCAGGCCGCCCTACTACGAGGACCTCGTCTTCACGCTGAGTGCCGACGGCAAGGTCCTCGACGAGCTCTCGGTGCTCGATGCGCTCTGCCGGTCGCCGCACAGCGCCCTGCTCACCGCCGACGGCACCTTCCCGCGCACCGGCATGACCTGGACCGACACCGACGATCCGCTGCATCTCAACGATGTCGAGCTGGTCGGTCCCGAGCTGGCGGCGGTGTTCCCGATGGCGAGGCCCGGCGACATCCTCGTCTCGCTGCGCAACGTCAACACCCTGGCCCTGCTCGACCCGGCCACCGGCGACCTGCGCTGGGCGATGCCGGGCCTGACCGTGCGCCAGCACGATCCCGACCTGCTGCCGGACGGGCACCTCCTCGTGTTCGACAATCTCGGCGCCGAAGGCGAGCGGAGCCGCGTGGTCGAGATCGACCCGGTGACGCAGAAGGAGGTCTGGAGCTTCGCCGGCGCCGACGGCCACCGCCTCTACACCGAGAAGATGGGCAACCAGCAGCGCCTCGCGAACGGCAATACGCTGGTCGTCGAATCGCTGGGCGGCCGCATCCTCGAGGTGACCGCCGAGCAGCCGCCGCGCGTCGTCTGGGCCTACCTCAACCTGATCGGTGTCGAGAACGGCAAGGGCATCGCCGGCATCGTCGCCGATGCCCGACGCTTCGATCGCGCCAGCCTGACCTTCCTGAGCGACGGAAAACCCGAGGTGTCCGCGGTCCGCTGAACGAGCGGACGGCGCTCAGACCTTCACCCCGGCGCGGCGCAGGCCCTCGACGCGGCGCTCGAAGTCGGCCGGGTCGCGGAACGGCAGGATGCGGCGGCGGCGCTCGATGGAGAAGGATGGAGCAGGCGCATCACCTGGGCCCAGGCCTGGGCGGCTTCCTCCGTCCGACCCATCAGGCCGAGGCTGGCCGCCAGCAGCTCATAGGCGGTGGCAGCCTCGGGGTTGCGCTCGAGCCGGCTGCGCAGGATGCGCTCGGTTTCGGGGTAGTCGCCGACGAGGAACAGCGCCTCGGCCTGGAACTGCAGGGCGATCTCCGGATAGACCGGGTCGAAGCGCATGTAGGCCTCGATCGTCGCCAGCGCCTCCTTCGGCCGGCCCATGTAGATCTGCGCCGCAGCCTTGGCCCGGCGGCCGTCGGTCGAGCTCGGCTGCAGGGCGATGCAGCGCTCGGCGGAGGCCAGCGCCGCATCGAGGTCGCCCTGCCAGACGGCGGCGACGGCGGCGGCGACGTGGACCTGCGCTTCGTTCGGATCCATGCCGGCGGCGGTCGGCCAGGTCCCGCCCGATCGCCAGCGAGCCCTCGGGATCGTCGCCCCAGCCGTTGACGTAGTCGATGACGTGGGTGATGGCGACCAGCGCCAGTGCCGCCGCATAGCCGGGCTCCGTCGCCAGCGCCCGGCCGAGCAGGTCGCGGGCGAGCAGGTTGCCGGGACGGGTGTGCAGCCAGACCTGCTCGCGGCCCTGCAGGAACAGGCCGTAGGCCTCGAGCCCGACGGTCTGGCGGCGATCGAGGCGGCGCTCCTCCTGCGCCGTCAGGCGGATCTTCAGGGCGTTGACGATCTCCCGGGTGAGCTCGTCCTGGACCTCGAAGATGTCGGTCAGGTTGCGGTCGTAGCGGTCGGCCCAGACATGCCCGCCGGTGGTGGCGTCGATGAGCTGGGCGGTGACCCGGATCCGGTTGCCGGCGCGGCGCACGCTGCCCTCGAGCACGTAGCGCACGCCGAGCTGGCGGGCGACGTCGGGGATCGACACCGAGCTGCCCTTGTAGACGAAGCTCGAGTTGCGGGCGATGACGTGCAGCTCGGAGAGCTTGGACAGGTCGGTGAGGATGTCCTCGCAGATGCCGTCGGAGAAGTATTCCTGCTCCGGGTCGCCGCTCATGTTGTTGAAGGCGAGCACGGCGATCGACGGCTTCTCCGGCGGCGGGGTGCCGCCGGCGCAGCCGGAGCCGGGGCGGCCTCGCCGGTGGCGATGCGGAAGACCTCGACCGGCCGCGGGATGTTCTTGAGCGCCTGATCGCCGAGGCTCTCGAGCGCCAGCTCCAGCTTGTCGCGGACCTGCTCGGCGACCGCGCGGCTCATCCAGACCTCGCCGGGTGCGGCGATGCCTTCGATCCGGGCGGCGACGTTGACGCCGTCGCCGAACAGGTCGTCGCCCTCGACGATGATGTCGCCGAGATTGATGCCGATGCGGAAGCGGATCGCCCGCTCGGCCGGCTGGCCGTCGTTGCGCGCCGCCGCCAGCGCCTGCAGTTCGGCGGCGCAGGTGACGGCGTCGACGGCGCTGGCGAACTCGACCAGCATCCCGTCGCCCATCAGCTTGACGATGCGACCGCCATGCGCGGCGATGGCCGGATCGATCGCCTCCTGGCGCAGGCTGCGCAGCCGCGCCAGGGTGCCGCGCTCGTCCGCCGCCATCAGCCGCGAGTAGCCGACGACGTCGGCGGCGAGGATCGCGGCCAGACGACGCTGCAGGCGCTCGGCCATGGCCCCGGCTAGACGTTCAGCAGAAGGTGCTCGCGCTCCCACGAGCTGATGACGTTCTGGTAGGCCTCGTGCTCGGCTTCCTTGACCGCCAGCAGGACGTCGACGAAGGCCTCGCCGAGGATCTCCTTGAGCGGGTTCGAGCTGCTGAGCTTGGCCAGCCCGTCCGGCATCTGCTGCGGCAGGGTCTGCGCCCGGCGATAGGCCGAGCCCTTGATCGGGTCGGTCGGCTCCAGCTCCTGCTCGATGCCGAGCCAGCCGCAGGCCAGCGTCGCGGCGATGGCGAGGTAGGGATTGGCGTCGGCCCCGGCGACGCGGTTCTCGATGCGCCGCGAGTCCGGGCCCGATTCCGGCACGCGCAGGCCGACGGTGCGGTTCTCGACCGCCCAGTGGGTGTTGATGGGGGCCGTCGAGTAGCGGCGCAGGCGGCGGTAGGAATTGACGTTGGGCGCCATCAGCGGCATCGCCGCCGGCAGGTATTTCTGCAGGCCGGCGACGTAGTTCAGGAACAGCGGCGAGTAGGGCTCGCCGTCGCCGGCGAACAGGTTGCGGCCCTGGGCGTCGTAGAGGCTCTGGTGGATGTGCATCGAGCTGCCCGGCTCGCCCTCCATCGGCTTGGCCATGAAGGTGGCGTAGATGCCGTGCTTGATCGCCGCCTGGCGGAGCGTGCGCTTGAACAGGAAGGCCTGGTCGGCGAGGCCCAGCGGATCGCCGTGGTTGAAGTTGATCTCCATCTGGCCGGCGCCGGCCTCGTGGGTCAGCGTGTCGACGTCGATCTCCTGCGCCTCGCACCAGTCGTAGACGTCCTCGAAGACCGGATCGAACTCGTTGGCCGCCTCGATGCCGTAGGAGCTGCGCCCGGTCTCGGCCCGCTTCGACTTGCCGACCGGCGGCTGCAGCGGATAGTCCGGGTCCTCGTTGATCTTGGTCAGGTAGAACTCGAGCTCCGGGCTGACCACCGGCTTCCAGCCCCTGTCCTCGTACAGCTTCAGCACCCGGCGCAGGACGTAGCGCGAGGCGATCTCGACCGGGGTGCCGTCATGGTGGAAGCAGTCGGCGATGACCTGGGCGGTCGGCTCCTCGTACCAGGGCACGAGACGGATGGTGGCCGCGTCCGGCACCAGCCGGATGTCGCGGTCGATCGGGTCGATGACATCCTCTTCCGGATAGTCGCCGGTCACCGTCTGGATGAAGATGCTCTCGGGCAGGCGCAGGCCGTCGGCCAGCGTGCGCAGGAACTTGTAGCCGGGCAGGATCTTGCCGCGCGCGATGCCGTTGATGTCGGCGACGACGCACTCGACCTCGGTGATGCTCCGTTCCTTGAGCCAGGCCTCGAGCTCGCTCATCATCCCATCCTGTCGCGGTGGCGGCGCAGCTTAGCTGGCTGCCGCAAGCCGCTACAAGGCAGGTCGGCCGGCTCCTCAGGCGACGGCGCGGCGCTCCGCCGGCTTCCGCGGCTCGACGCGCGTCGCAGCACGGGCGCGGCAGGCCTCGGCGAAGGCGGCGAACAGGCGGGTGGAGACCGGGTTCTCGCGGACCCGCCATTCGGGGTGCCACTGGACGGCCAGGGCGAAGCCGGGGCAGCTCGGGGCGCTCACCGCCTCGATGGTGCCGTCGTCGGCGGTGGCCTCGACGACGAGGCCGGGGGCCAGGCGGTCGATGCCCTGGCCGTGCAGCGAGTTGACGTCGACCGGGCGGCGCCGCCCAGGACCTGCTGCAGCCGGCCGCCGGGGACGAGGCTGATGCCGTGCACCGGCTCGTAGCGCTCGGCGTAGGACTTCGTCTTGTCCGAGCGGTGGTCGCGCCGGCCGGGCAGCTCGTGGACGTGCTGGTGCAGCGAGCCGCCCATGGCGACGTTGAGCTCCTGGATGCCGCGGCAGATGGCGAGCAGCGGGATGCCGCGCTCGAGCGCCCGGCGGATCAGCGGCAGGGTGGTGGCGTCGCGCGCCGGATCGGCCTCGTTGCCCTCGCGCGGCGGCGGGCCGCCATAGTGCGCCGGATCGACGTTCGACGGGCTGCCGGTGACCATGATGCCGTCGAGCCGGTCGAGCAGGGCGTCGACGTCCAGCGCCGGGCCGATCGCCGGGATCAGCACCGGCACCGCACCAGAGCCCTGGACCACGGCATCGACGTACTTGTCCTGGACGGTGTGGAAGGTGGAGTGGTCATTCGCCTTGAGGCAGGCGGTGACGCCGACGAGGGGAACGGTCGTGCTCATGGCCTCGCTATATAGGGGGCCGGGCCGCCACGCTCCAAGGGGTCGCAGCGCCTCGGCTTGACAAGGTCCGGGGCGCGCCGCATATGCCCGGGCGTCTCCGTGCTGGGGGATAGTTTAACGGTAGAACTACCGGCTCTGGACCGGTCAGTCTTGGTTCGAATCCAGGTCCCCCAGCCAACATTTCCCGCCACCCGCTCAGTATTCTCCAGCCGCGAGCGACCGGCGACGGCGAGGCTGTCGGCATAGCCAGGGTCGCCGCCGTTGTGATAGGCGACGCCTCCGCCGCGCGCGGCCGCAGGCCGGGCGACTGGGGCGAGCTCCCTGCCGGATCGGAACGCATGCTGCTGCAGACCAGCCTGATCGAGCGCATCCGCTTGGCCGCGGACCAGCTCAACCGGGCCGAGCGGCGGGTCGCCGACAGCGTGCTGGGCGACATCGACGCCGCCACCCGGATGTCGATCAAGGACCTCGCCGGCATCGCCGCGGTCAGCGAGCCGACCATCGTGCGCTTCGCCCGGCGCATGGGCTGCGACGGCTTCTCCGACTTCAAGCTGCGGCTGACGCAGGACCACGCCATCGCCCGGATGTTCGTCCTCAACGAGGAGGAGACGCTGCCGGACGACGCCGCCACGGTCGCCGCCAGCGTCTACGAGGCGGCGGCCCAGGCGCTGGCGCACAGCTACGCGCAGCGCGACGTGTCCGCGCTCGAGCGGGCGGCCGATGCCATCGAGCGCGCCCGCCGGCTGTGGTGCTTCGGCGTCGGCGGCAGCTCGGCGATGATCGCGGCCGAGGCCGAGAACCGCTTCTTCCGCTACGACATCGCCGTCTCGTCGTCGTCCGACCCCTACCGCCAGCGGATGGTGGCGGCCCTCGCCGAGCCGGGCGACGCGATCCTCATCTTCTCGGTCACCGGCAAGCCGCGCTCGCTGGTCGAGGCGGCCAACACCGCGCGCGAGCTGGGGGCCGCGGTCATCGGCGTCACCCGGCCGAACACGCCGGTCGCCGCCGAATGCTCGGTGGTCGTGCCGCTCGAGATCCTCGACCACGAGAAGCACCTGCAGATCCCGAGCCGGACCCGCTACGGCCAGCTGCTGATGCTGGACTGCCTTGCGACCATGGTCGGCTCCCGCCGCCTGCCGCGCTCGGCCGACAAGCTGCGCCGGGTCCGCTCGACCATCATCGCCGTCCACGGCCCGACCGAGCAGCAGCCGCTCGGCGACTAGATCGCCCCGCACCGGCGCACGCAGCCTGCCGTCAAATGTAGTATCGCAACATTTGGGCAGCCGTTGGCGCTATTTTGCGCAGCGAAACCGCGAAAAAATGTTTGCGGAGCTATTTTCTCCGAAGTAGCGTCAGAGCCAGTCGGGCGTGTCGAAGCGACGACACTGGCAGGCTAGGGGCAAGACGCGGCCCGAGCTTGGCGTCTCCCTTCCGGTCTTCATTCGGGCAACACAGGAACAGACGCATGTTCTCGGCAGAAGGCCGGGAGCAAACGCTGTTCCCTTGTCCGGGAAGTACGTGGCGGCGGGAGAAACGACAGGGGAATTCTGCAGGCGAAGGCCGTGGCGGGCGGCCGAATACAAGGGATCGACGGGATCAGGTGGCAAGGGACGGGAGCGAGCGCGTGGTCGGACGGGTGAGCCTGGATGACGAGGACGAGCTGGGGCGGATCCTGACGGCCTGCATGCCCGACGCGGAGATCGTCGAGACCACGATGGCGTCGATCCGGCTGGAATCGCACCGCTCGGCGCCGGGCCACGAGACCGCGGTCGCCGAGTTCCTGCACCGCCTGCTCGACGCCGAGGGCATCGAGACCGAGCTGCGGCCGGTGCGCCCGGGGCGGCCCAACGTCGTCGGCACGCTGCGCGGCACGGCCGGCGGGCCGCGGCTCATGTTCAACGGCCATACCGACACCGTGCCGCCCGGCACCATGGCCGATCCGTTCACGCCGCGGATCGTCGACGGCGAGATCACCGGCCGCGGCTCGTGCGACATGAAGGGCGGCCTCGTCGCCCAGGCCTGCGCCATGATCGCGCTGAAGCGCGCCGGCATCCGGCTCGGCGGCGACCTGCTGTTCACCGGCGCCATCGCCGAGGAGGACGCCACCAACCTCGGCAGCCTCGACGTGGTGCAGAACGGACCGGCAGCCGACATGGTCATCGTCGCCGAGCCGACCAACCTGCAGGTCGCCGTCGCCCACAAGGGCTTCGACTACTACCGCATCGACGTGCCGGGCATCGCCGGCCACTCGAGCCGGCCGGAGAAGGCGACCAACGCCGTCTACCGCGCCGCGGCGGTGGTGAAGGCCGTGGAGCACGAGCTGGCGCCGGAGCTGCGCGCCGCGCCCACCCCTGGTCGGGCCGGCCACCATCAACGTCTCGTCGATCATCGGCTTCGCCCGGAGCGAGGCGGCCACCGCGTTCGGCGGCGGGCCGCTGCGCAAGCCGGCCGGCGGGACGGTGCCCGACACCTGCACCGTCACCCTCGATCATCGCCGCCTGCCCGGCAGCGAGCTCGGTACGATGCTGGCGCGGCTGCAGGCGCTGGCGGAGGCGGCGGCCGGCGCCGGACCGGCGGTGACCGCCCATTTCACCCCGGCCTGCCCGGAGCTCGACTCCCATCCGCCGCTGGATACCGACCCCGACCACGCGCTGGTGCGCGAATGCCTGCGGCTGGCCGGGCGGCTGGCCGACGTCGCCGGCGAGCCGGTCGGCGTGCCGTTCTGGTCGGACGGGGCGCTGTTCAACGCCGGCTGGAAGGTGCCGGTGATCGTCTTCGGGCCGGGCGACATCGCCCCTGGCCCACTCGGACGACGAGCGCGTCCCGGTCGCCCAGCTGCTGCAGGCGACGCGGATCAACGCGCTGCTCGCCGCCTCGCTGCTCGGGGTCGAGCGATGACCGCCGTCCCTGACTGCCGCCCCGTCCCGGGCCGCGCCCCGGTTCGCCCATCCCCTCCGTACGCGCGCAACCAGCCATGGTGGAGACCAAGCGATGAGCAGAGCGCATCTCTTTCCGACGGCGACGGCGTTCAATCGCCGGCAGCTGCTGAAGAGCCTGGGACTGGGTGCCACGGGAGCGGCGCTGGCCGGCCTGCCGGCGCTGCGGGCGCAGGCCCAGCAGATCGAGCTGAACTACACCTTCTGGCCGTTCGGCGACGAGATCATCGCCGCCAACGCGAAGATCTTCACCGAGCAGTACGGCTTCCCGGTGACCCTGCAGCCGACCTCCGGCGACTATGGCGCGGTGATGGAGACCAAGCTGGTCTCGGGCCAGCGCTTCGACCTGTTCCGCGCCCAGCGCGGCCAGTGCCTCGCGCTGGTTCGCGGCCGAATGGATCCGGCCGATCGACGACATGCCGCAGCTCGACGTGATCACCAAGGAGGAGTTCCCGGGCATCGGCTTCGACGCCCTGTCCTGGCCGGACCGCAAGCGGATCGGCCTGACCTACTACAATGGCGGCCCCTACTGCCTGTTCCGCAACGAGAAGGTGCTGGCGGCCGGCGGCTACGCGGCGACGGCCAACCCGGCCGACTACCCGCAGACCTGGGAGGACATCTACAAGCAGGCCAAGGACCTGAAGCAGAAGGGGATCGTCGAGCATCCGATCCTGCCGACCTGGTTCAAGTCGTGGACCGGCACGCCCTGGGCGCTCTACGCCCACTGCGCGTCGGAGGGCGACCTCCTGGTCGACGACGACATGAAGGCGACCTTCGGCCTGGATACGCCGATCCTGCGCGTGCTCAGCGACTGGAAGCGCTGGTGGGACGAGGAGCTGGTGCCGCGCGCCATCCTGACCTGGCAGGAGCCGCAGATGGCGAGCTCGTGGATGAAGGGCCTGCACGCCTTCCATCCGCAGTCGGACTACAACAGCTTCGCCTACGCCGATCCGGCCAACGGCGAGTTCGCGGCGTTCTTCAACATGAACCCGGTGATGCCGGGCGAGACGCACGGGACGACGCTGGTCGGCCACGCGCTGCATGTCATGAGCAACACGCCGCGCAGCGACGCCGAGCTCGAGGCCGCCTTCAACTTCATGAAGTCGTTCAGCTGGCGCGACAAGGAAGGCGAGCTGCGGATGCACAAGGCGTGGGCCAAGCTCGCCAACCTGCAGGTGCCGTTCGCCGAGGTCTACGATGACCCGGAGGTCAAGGCCGCCATCCTCAAGTGGATGTACCCGCCGCTCGCCAACGAGAGCTACCAGTGGCTGTTCGAGGGCCGGCAGAAGGCCACCGGCGGCAACTGCCTGAAGGCCGGCTGGCACCAGGAGTGGGAGGTCGCCATGCAGCTGATGATCGAGGACGAGCTGCTGCTCAAGGGGACGATGACGCCGACCGAGGTGGTCACCGCGATGAAGACGAGCTGGGAGGACCTGCGCTCGCAGTACGTCCCGACCTGAGCCCGTCGAGGAAGGCGTGACGATGGTCATGGAGGAGGCTGGATGACCGCGGTGGTCCTCGAGAAGCTCTCGCGCCGCTATCGCGACGCCACCGCGGTCGACAGCCTCGACCTGACCATCGCCGACAAGGAGTTCGTCGTCCTGCTGGGGCCCTCGGGCTGCGGCAAGACGACGACCCTCAACATGATCGCCGGCATGGACTCGCCGACCTCCGGCCACATCCTGTTCGACGGCCGGCCGGTGGAGAACGTGCCGCCGGAGAAGCGCAACATCGCGATGGTCTTCCAGAGCATCGCGCTCTACCCGCACAAGACGGTCTACGAGAACATCGCCTTCCCGCTGCGCATGGCGCGGGTCGGCTCGGCCGAGATCGACCAGCGCGTCCGCGCCGCCGCCGGGCTGATGCGCATCGGCGAGCTGCTCAACCGCCGGCCGCACGAGCTGTCGGGCGGGCAGCGCCAGCGCGTCGCCCTCGGCCGGGCGGCGGTGCGCGATCCGGTGGCGTTCCTGTTCGACGAGCCGCTGTCGGCGCTGGACGCCAAGCTGCGCAGCGACATGCGCGTCGAGATCAAGAAGCTGCACGAGCGGCTGGACGCGACCTTCATCTACGTCACGCACGACCAGGTCGAGGCGCTGACGATGGCCGACCGGATCGCGGTGATGGATGGCGGCCGGCTGATGCAGTACGGCACGCCCGACGAGATCTACCGCCGGCCGGCCAACACCACGGTCGCCCGCTTCGTCGGCAGCCCGAGCATGAACCTCGTCACCGGCACGGCGGCCGAGAGCGGCGGGCGCTGGACCTTCCGTGCCGACGGCCTGTCGGTCGCCCTCGACGGCGCGCTGGCCGCCGCTGCCGCCCGGGCGCCGGGCGAGCTGACGCTGGGGGTGCGCGCCGAGGGCCTGACGCTCGGCGGCGACGGCCTCGCCCTGCAGGGCGACGGCCGCGTCTACGCGCTCGAGCCCCTGGGCTCGGACCAGTATGTCGACGTCAGCTACGGCGGGACGAACGGCGATCCGGCGCCGCTGCTGAAGGTGCGCACGCGGCCCGACGTGCGGCTGCGCGTCGGCGAGGGGTGACCCTCGGCGCGCCCCGGCGAGGTCTACCTGTTCGACGCGGCCGGGCGCCGCCTGTACCCGCAGGCGGAGGCGGCATGAGCCGAACCGCCACCGGTCCCTCCCTGGCACGGTCGGACGCGACCTTCGCGCTGACCATCGTCGGCATCCTGATCTTCGTGACCGCGGTGCTGATCATCGCGCCCTGGTCTATGCCGCGTGGATCAGCACCCACGACACCAACGTCATCCTCAAGCGCTCGATCTTCATCGGGACCAAGCACTACGAGCGGGTGCTGGGCACCGGCGAGGGCGTGGAAGCGCTGATCCGCAGCCTCAAGTTCACCGCCTTCGCGGTCGTCTTCTCGCTGCTGCTGGGCCTCGGCATGGCGCTGGTGCTGAACGAGGAGTTTCCCGGCCGCAACGTCCTGCGGGCGATGATCCTGCTGCCCTGGGCGATCTCCGAGGTGGCCACCGCCACCGCCTGGATCTTCATCCTCAACCCGACCTTCGGGGCGCTCACCGGCATCTTCCACCCGCTGGGCCTGGTCGAGGCCAACCACGCCTGGATCACCGAGACCTCGGCGCTCTACTGGGTCGCCACGGCCTTCGTCTGGCATGTCGCGCCGCTGGGTGCCTTCTTCTTCCTCGCCGCCCTGCAGAGCGTGCCGGAGAGCCTCTACCAGGCGGCGCGGATCGACCGTGCCTCGGCGGTGAAGCGCTTCTTCCACGTCACCCTGCCGCACCTGCGCTCGACGATCATGGTCGTGCTCGTGGTGGTGACGGTCGAGGCCTTCCGCAGCTTCGACATCCTGTTCGCGATGACCCGCGGCGGGCCGGGGACGGCATCGCAGACCTTCCCGATGCTGATCTTCCGCTACACCTTCGAGTTCTCGAAGTACGGCCTGGCCGCCGCCGCCGCCTACGTCCTCGTCGCCGTCGGCATGGTCATCACCACGCTCTACTTCATCGTGCTGATGCGCCGCCGCCGGGTCGTGCAGATCGAGCTGCCGGCGGCGACGGCCGGCGCTCCCGCCCTCGCCACGGCGGCAGCGCCATGATGGCCTCGCCCGGCCAGCGGCTCGCCCTCGGCGCCGGCGTCGCCTTCGTCGCGCTGTGGACGCTGGTGCCGCTGCTGGTGATGCTGTGGGCGTCGCTGATCCCGCTGGCCGACCTGATCGGCGGCCTCGTCCGCTGGCCCAGCGACATCAGCCTCGCCACCTACCGCGCCATCCTCGGCATCGACCGGATGAACGAGGTGTTCGGCGGCCAGGCCGAGGCGATCGGCCGGGGCTTCGTGAACAGCGCCATCGTCGCCATCCCGGTGGCGGTGATCGGCACGGCGCTGGCCGTGCTCGGCGGCTACGCCTTCGGCCGCTACCGCTTCCCGTTCAAGAGCACCCTGCTGTTCATCCTCCTGTCGGTGCGCGTGCTGCCGCCGATCGCCATCCTGATCCCCTACTTCGTGATCCTCTCGGCGCTGCGGCTGGTCGGCACCTATACCGGGCTGGTCGTCACCTACCTGACCGCGGTCATCCCGCTGATGACCTGGGTGCTGATGGGCTACTTCGCCGGGCTGCCGCAGGACATCGAGCGGGCGGCGCGGATCGACGGCTGCTCGCGGCTGCGGGCGCTGTGGCACGTCACCGTGCCGATGGCGGCACCGGCATCGCCGCGGCCTTCGTCATCGCCTTCCTGACGGCCTGGAACGAGCTGCTGTTCGCCCTGATCCTGACCGGCGGCACGGCCAAGCAGACGCTGGCGCCGGCGCTGCTCGGCCTGTCGCCGACCATGCCCAGCACCGGCACGGCCAATCTCGGCCTCACCCTGTTCGCCGCCGCCAGCATGCTGTCGGCGATCCCGCCGCTGATCCTGGCGATCCTCGCCCAGCGCTACATCACCCGGCTCAATGTCGCCGACCCGGTCACCACCCAGGGAGACTGATCGCCCATGACGATCGGCATCGCCGCCTTCGGCCCCAACGCCGGCATCGGCATCTTCAAGGGCCTGCGCGCCGCCGAGCGCGTCGGCACCGGCAGCATCGGCGGCTTCGCCACCTATGCCGCGATCACCGACGACGGCCGCCTGCTGCGCAGCGAGACCCAGCGCGGCGGCTCGAGCACCCTGTTCCTCGAGGGCGAGACCACCGGCGTCGAGCCGCCGGAGGCGATCGCCACCGCCCGGTTCGCGGCGCTGATCTCGAGCGGCCCGGAGCGGCCCGACCTCGTCAAGCTGGTGGCGGCCGATCCCAAGGTCGGCCTGGTCACCGGCCACCGGCTGCCGATCCAGGTCGGCGTCGACGGCGTGCCGATGAACGACCAGGCGCTGGAGCTGATGCGCGCCGGCAGGAGCCCGCAGGAGGCGGTCGACCATGTCATCGGCCGCAACCCCGAGGCCGACTGCGGCCTGATCGCGCTGGACGTGACCGGGCGCCTCTACGGCCGCAACACCGAGCGCGTGCTGCGCCGCAAGCCCGACATGAGCGAGCTCGCCCAGGAATCGCCGGACGGCCGCGCCAGGGTGATCGTGTTCTACAACGCCATCCGGCCGCACCTCGTGCTGGCGCCGCTGATGGCGCAGATCACGCTCGACGCCATGCTCGGGGTGCCCGGGCCCGACGCCACGATCTTCATGCCGGCCGACCTGCCGGTGCGGCTCGGGCCGGAGATGGCGATCTTCTGCGATGCGGCCGGCACGGCGCAGTACCTGACCACGGCCGACCCGCTGGCGGTCAAGGGCACGCATATCGGCGCCGTGGTCCAGTACGGGGCGCCGGTCTACGCCGACGGCAAGCTGATCGGCCGGGCGATGTTCGAGGTGATGACGCTGACCGTCGACGGCGTGCTCAAGCAGATGAGCGGGCAGCCGACGATGCATGGCGGCATCCGGCACGCCACGGCATGACCAGGGCCATGCGCGACGACGATCCGGCGGCCGTGCTCGGTGCCCTGCTGGCCCGGGCCGGGATCGATCCGGCCGGCCTCGACCTGCCGTGGCTGGCGAAGCTCAAGGCCGAGACCGAGGCGGCGATCGAGGCGGCGCGCGAAGATCCCGCCTTCGCCGATGCGGTGCCGGGCTGGCACCCGCCGGCGCGCCTGCCGCCGCCCGGAGACGACGATGGCGCTGCCTGACCTGCCGGCGGCGCTCGCCGCCTGCGCCGGCCGGCCCGAGGCCGCGACGGCACTCGCGCGGAGCGCCGCTGTGGCCGGGCTCGGCACCGATGGCGGGCCGTTCAAGAGCTTCATCCGCGTCGCGGACGATCCCGCAGCAGCCTCGGGGCGCCGTTCCGACGCGCTGCTCGGCTGCCTGTTCAGCGTCAAGGACAACATCGACGAGGCCGGGATCACCACCACCTGCGGCTCGAAGGTGCTGGCGGACGCGCCGCCGGCCGCGCGCGACGCCGCGGTCGTCGCGGCGCTCAAGGCCGCCGGGGCGATCTCGCTCGGCAAGAACAACATGCACGAGTTCGCGCTCGGCATCAGCGGCGCCAACGCGCTGTTCGGCAGCACCGTCAACCCGTGGGACAGGGGCCGCACCTGCGGCGGCTCGAGCGGCGGCTCGGCCAGTGCCGTGGCGCTGCGCCAGGTCCATCTCTCGCTCGGCACCGACAGCGGCGGCTCGGTGCGGATGCCGGCCTCGTTCACCGGCATCGCCGGCTTCAAGCCGACCTTCGGCGCCATCCCGCTGGCAGGCGTCGCCGGGGCGGCGTGGAGCATCGACAGCGTCGGCTTCTTCACGGCGACCGCCGCCGACCAGCGCCGCGTCTGGAGCGCGCTGCGGCCGGACGACGTGCCGGCGCCCCGTTCGCGGCCGCCGCGGCTCGCCTACCTCGCGGACGACTCGATGGGCCGGGTCGAGCCGGTCGTCTGGGCGCACTACCAGGCGACGCTGGACCGGTTGCGCGCCGCCGGCGTGTCGCTGACCGGCCTATCGATGGCCGGCTTCGAGCTTGCGCCCTACCTGTGCATCGCCACGGTCTATCCCGAGGTCACGTCATCGCATCTCGAGCTGCTGCGGACGAAGTCGGCGCTCTACGACCAGCCGATCCGCGGCCTGATCTGCCTGGGCGAGGCGTGGTCGCAGCGGACCTATGTCGATGCGCAGCGGCTGCGGAGCGTGCTGCGCGCCCGCTTCGCGGCGCTGATCCGGCCCTTCGACGCGGTGCTGATGCCGACCGTGCCGGTGCAGCCGCCGCGGAGCGGCCAGCCGGTGCGGGTGACGGGCGATCCGGATGCCGGGCTGTTCACGATCATCCGCTTCACCGTGCTGGGCAACGTCATCGGCTATCCGGCGATCTCGATACCGGCCGGCCTCGATGGCGACGGCCTGCCCAGCGGTCTGCAGGTGATGGGCCGGCCGCACGAGGACGCGGCACTGCTGGAGACGGCCGGGGCGCTCGAGACGATCCTCGGGCCGACCCCGCCGCCGCCCTCGGCCTGAAGCCGGGCAGCCACGCGCGGGCAGGGACTTGGCTTGGCGCGGCAGGCGGCGACAATGGCGCGCCGCGCGTCGCGGCAGGCTTGCGGAGACAGCGGCGGGACCATGGCCAACCCCTCCTCCTACCGGTTCTGGGAGCTGCGCTGGAACGAGATCGCGGCGCTCGACCGCGACCGGACGCTGATCATCCAGCCGACCGGCGCCATCGAGCAGCACGGCCATCACCTGCCGATCGACACCGACATCAAGAACGCGAGCGAGATGGCGCTGCGCGTCGCCGAGCGGGCGATGCGGGACGGCATCGGCAACGTGCTGGTGGCGCCGCCGATCTGGTGGGGGACGTCGCCGCACCACATGGCCTATCCGGGGACGATCTCGCTGAAGATGAGCACGATGAGCGACCTGCTGGTCGACATCGTCGCCTCGTTCTGGAAGCACCGCTTCTACCGCATCCTGTTCCTCAACGGGCATGGCGGGAACATGGGCGTGCTGAGCGCCACGGCGATCCGGATCAGCGAGGAGGTCGGCATCTCGCCGGCCGTCGTCTCCTACTGGCAGCTGGTCAAGGACACGCTGCGCGAGGTCAACGACTCGCCGATCGGCGGGCTCGGCCACGCCTGCGAGATGGAGACCTCGATCCAGCTGCACCTGCGCGCCGAGCGGGTCGACATGAGCCAGGCCGGGCCCGACATGCCGCGCCAGCTCGTCACCTATTCCTGCACCGACTTCCGCGAGCCCGGGCCGGTGATGATCCCTGGGACTTCGCCCGCGACAGCCGCACCGGTGCGATGGGCGATCCGACGACGTCGACGGCCGAGAAGGGCCGGCGGATCGTCGACGCGGCGGTCGAGCACGTGCTGGTGCTGGCCCGCGACCTGCTGGCCCTGACCGAGGCCGACCTGCGCTGCGGGACGACGCCGCCGAAGACGGCGTGAGCCTCAGTTCGCCACGGCGATCTGCGCGTTGACCTTGACCGTCGCCGGCGGATCCTCGCCGGCGGCGACGGTGAACTTCGCGATGGCGCCGGGCTGGAAGACGAGGGCCAGCGTCGAGCCGCCATAGCTGAACCGGCCGATCTCCTCGCCCTTGGTCACCCGCCGGCCGACGTCGACGTCGATCGTCACCGACGAGATCTCGGTGATGCCGACCGGAATGACGCAGACCAGGCCGAGCGCCGGGCGGTCGCTCTCGATGACGACGAGGCCGCGGGTGTTGACCGCCGTCTCGTAGCCCTGCGAGTCGGTGCCGGACGGGTCGCACTGCTCGCTTTCGGCATTGCTGAACATCAGGCCGTCGACGACGCGGGCCTCCCGCACGATGCCGTCGATCGGCGCGTGCCAGCGATGGAAGTCGGCACCGCTGAGGAAGGTCTGAAAGACGTCGCCGCCGACGAAGCGCTTGGTGTACGGGCTGCCGGCCAGCATGTCGTGCAGCGAGTAGGGCTGGCCCTTCAGCCAGAAGCGGGTGGTCGCCTGGACCTTGCGCTGGATGCTGAACATCGTCCCGTCGTTGGCGGAGACGACGACCGCGGGATCGCCCGGACCGGCGATCGGCCGGACCTCGCTGCGGATCTGGCGATGGAAGAAGGCGTTGAAGGAAGGCCAGCCCCAGGCCGGCGCCGAGCGGTCGGGAATCACGAACTCGTCGAGCTTATTGTAGGCGAAGGCCGGCGGGCTGAGCCAGCCGTTGGGGCCCTCGTTGAGGACCGAGCGGCTGGCGGGGCTGTCGAGGTAGGCGCACCATTCCTTCAGGATGTCGCGCAGGCTGTCGTTGAACGCCGGATAGCGGAACACCGCCATGCCGGCGTCGGTCGTCATCATCACCCCGAACAGCGCCGACATCGGGAAGAACACGCGCTTGCTCTTGTCGGTCTCCCACTCCGGCGCCAGCCGGACGATGTGGTCGAGCTGGTCGAGCAGCTCGGGGATGTCGGCGACGTGGCGCTGCTCGGGCGGGACCTCGTCGATCATCCGGTCGAGGTAGAGGCGGACGATCGGGTCGGTGTCGATCAGCCGCTGCAGCCGGGCGACGGACGGCGCGCGCTGCAGCCGGCCGGCGGCACGATGCCCGGCCACGGTCGCCCGCAGCGCCTTGTGCCAGTCGTGCAGCACGGCGAGGCTTTCCGGCAGGTAGCCGGCGCGGTGGGCGAACGAGGCCCGGTGGCGGGCAGCGCGGATCGCGTGGCTGAGCGCGGCCATGGCCGTGGTCCCGTGGCAAGGGGTCAGACGTTGGCGATGGCGAAGGGCTTGTTGGCGCGCAGGGTGTCCTCGGGCTGGTGGTTGCGGTTCTTCGGCGGCAGCACGAGCAGCTGCCTGATGGCGCCGGGCTGGAAGACGATGGCGAAGGACGACCCGCCGAAGCTGAACCAGCCGAGCTGGTCGCCCTTCTTCACGGTGTCGCCGGCCTTGACGAAGCAGTCGAGCGAGGAGACCTCGGTCAGGCCGATCGGGACGACGCAGACGATGCCGAGCTTCGGGCTGCCGGAGTCGATGAAGATCAGGCCGCGGGTCGCCACGCCGGCGGCCCAGCCCTGCGAGTAGGTGCCGGAGGTCGGGTCGGGCGGGGTGACGTCGGTCTCGGTCCAGGCATAGCCGGTGACGATCCGCGCCTCGACCACGGTGCCGTCGATCGGCGAGGAGAAGCGGTGCCAGTCGGCGCCGCCATTGACATAGGTCTGGTAGACGGTGCCGCCGACGAACTTCGACGTCAGCGGCGAGTGATCGAGCATGTCCTCGAGCGAGTAGAGCTGCGACTTCAGCCAGAACTGGTCGTAGGCCTTGACGTTGTCCTGTACCGCCCAGGCGACGCCGTCATTGGGCGAGTTGACGAACGAGTTGTCGCCCGGGTTGTGGACCGGCCGGGCTTCCGGCTTGATGTCGCGGTGGAAGAAGTCGTTGTAGGACTTGAAGCCCCAGTAGGGCGCCGAGCGGTCGGGGATGACGTAGGAGCCGAGGTCGTTGTAGGCATAGGCGGCCGCGCAGAACCAGCCCTCGTCGGTCTCGTTGAGGACGTAGCGGCTCTCGGGCGTGTTCAGGTAGCGGCACCACGCCTTCATCAGCACGTTGATCTGGTCGTTGATCTGCGGCATGCGCAGGACGGCCCGCCCCGACGGCGTCATCATCCAGAAGTTCATCAGCGACGACAGCGGGAACTGCCAGGCGATCGTCTTGACGTCCTTGAACAGCGGGGCGGTGTGGACGACGTAGTTGATCGCCTTCAGCATCATGTCGACGGTGGTGAAGTGCCGCGTCTCGGGCGGGACCTCGGCCAGCATCTGCTCGACATACATCCGCACGAACGGATTGCGGTCGATGATCGTGCCGAGGTCGGCGACCTCGGGGATCATCGGCGGGTTGGACGGGCCGGTGATCTGCTGCAGCACGTATTTCTGGTAGGCGTTGATCTGCTCGAAGTCGTCGGGCAGGGCGCCGCGCCGGACGAGCAGGCGGTTGCGGTGCCGCTCGCGCAGGTCGTCGAGGCTGGTGCTGGTGCCGTAGCCGCTCATGTCCGTTCCCTCCGAATTCCGTTCTTCTGCAATGAGGTACGTCAGCCTTCGCTCTCGGCGAGTCGGTAGATCCGCACCGGGTCGCGCTTGCCGCGCAGCACGACGTCGCCGATGCGGATCAGCGGTAGCTGCCGGTCAGCGCGTCGACCGTGTGGCCGGACACCAGCATGCGCGTGCCGTAGTCCTTGTTCAGCTTCTCGAGCCGGGCGCAGACGTTCACCGGGTCGCCCAGGATGGTGTAGCTGAGGCTGTTGCCCGAGCCGACCGTGCCGGTGATCACCTCGCCGGTGTTGACGCCGATGCGGGTGACGATCGGCACGTCGGCGAAGGCGCGGTCGCCGGTGGCGGCCTCGATCGCGATCGCCGCCTGCAGCGCGCTGTCGGCATGCTGCGGATCCTCGACCGGCACGTTGAACACGGCGAGGATGCCGTCGCCGTGGAAGCCGTTGAGGACGCCGCCGTGGCGGGCGACGCAGTCGAGCACCGCGCTCAGGTACTCGTCGAGCATGCGGAAGGCCCGCTCCGCCGGCATGGTCTCGAGCAGCGTCGTGAACCCGGCGATGTCGGTGTAGACCATGCTCGCCCGGGTCCGGTTCGGGGCGAGGTTGCCTTTGTTCTCGACGATCTTCTCGACGATGCTGTCCGGCACGTACTTGCCGAAGACCTCGCGGATGAACTCCATCTGGCGGACGACCGCGTCGCGCAGGTGCTTCTTCTCGAGGCTGCTGTTGATCCGGGCGCGCAGCAGCAGCGGGTCGAAGTTCTTGGGCAGGTAGTCCTCGGCCCCGAGCTCGATGCAGGCGACGGCGCTCTCCAGCTCGTCGAGCGAGGTGACGACGATCACCGGGATCTCGCGCAGCCGCGGCTCGCCCTTCATCCGCCGCAGCACCTCGTAGCCGTCGAGCTGCGGCATGACGATGTCGAGCAGGACGAGGTCGAAGCGGCCGGTGCGCAGCTTGTCCAGCGCCTCCAGCCCGTTCTCGGCGAGCTCGGCCTCGTGGCCCAAGGCCTTGACCGCCATCGCCAGCTTGAGCCGGTTGGGCGCGTGGTCGTCGACGACGAGGATCATGCTGGGACTGGGCTGCATTCAGCCGACCTTGCGGACCGCGAGGAGCGCCAGCTCGCCGGCCAGGGCCGCGAGGGCGAGCTCGTGCTCGGTCTCGAACGTGGACAGGAGCTCGCGTGCCCGGGCGATGCCGCCGTCGCGCCCGAGCTTCTCCAGCTCCTGGCAGAGATCGGCGAGCCTGACCGCGCCGAAGTCGCGGGCACTCGACTTGATGGTATGCGCCGCCGTCTGCAGCCGCTTGCCGTCGCCGGCCAGCGTGCCGGCGCGGACCTCGGCCTGCAGGTTCGGGGCGACCTCGAGGAAGCTCTCGATCAGCGGCCCGAGCAGCCGGCGGTCGCCGCCGATCAGCTTGGTCAGCGAATCGAGGGCGGTCGGGTCGAGCACGGCCTCGCCGCCGGCGCCGCGCTCGGCCTGGCCGGGGCGCGGGCGACGGGGCGGGCGGCGACGATCACGGTCGGATCGCTGGCGTCGCCGCCGCGGCTGCGGCGCAGCGCCGCCACCAGCTCCTCGACCTGCACGGGCTTGCTGACATAGTCGTCCATGCCGGCGGCGAGGCAGGCCTCGCGGTCGCCCTGCATGGCGTTCGCCGTCATCGCGACGATGTAGGGCCGGTCGTCCTGCCAGCGGCGGCGGATCTCGGCGGTCGCCTCGATGCCGTCCATGCCCGGCATCTGCACGTCCATCAGCACGACGTCGAAGCGCTGGCGCTCGAGCGCCGACAGGGCGGCGCGGCCGTCGTTGACGACGTCGGGCTCGTAGCCGAGGCGGGCCAGCACCAGCCGGGCCAGCTTGCGGTTGGTGGCGTGGTCGTCGGCGACGAGGATGCGCAGGGGCATCCGGGTCGCCAGCGCCGAATCGAAGGTCGGCGCCTCGGCCGCCACCGCCCGCGCCGTGCCCGGCACCAGCGGGGCGAGGATCATGTCGGCCAGCGCGTCGAGCAGCGTCGAGGGCAGGATCGGATGGTGCAGGACGACCGCGTCCTCGTGGCCGAGGCGGGCCGCGGCGTGGCGGTCCTTGCGCTCGCTCGCCGGGGCCACCAGCAGCAGCGGCAGGTCCGGCCAGCCGGTACGGATGCGCTCGACCAGGCGCTCGCCCTCGCCGCGCCGCATGGCGAGATCGACGATGGCGACGTCGAAGCGGTGCGTGGCGAGGCGGGTCTCGGCCTCGGCGACCGAGGCGGCCTGCACCGGAACCATCCGCCAGGACTGCAGCTGCTGGGTCAGCACGCGCGCGGTCGTACCGTCGTCGGGCACGGCCAGCAGGACCTCGCGGCCGCGCAGCTCCGGGACCACCAGCCGGCGCGGCGATTCGGCCGTCTCCTGGGCGCGCGGCAGCAGTGCCGTGAAGTGGAAGGTGGTGCCGACGCCGGGCTCGCTCTCGACCCAGATGCGCCCGCCCATCAGCTCGCACAGGCGCTTGCTGATGGCGAGGCCGAGGCCGGCCGCCGTAGCGCGCCGAGGTCGAGGCGTCGGCCTGGCTGAACGCCTTGAACAGGCGGTCGAGACGGTCGGGCGGGATGCCGATGCCGGTGTCGCTGACGCCGACGCGGATCTCGCAGGGCGCGTCGGCCGCGCCGTCGACCGGGCCGCCGCCGACGGTGACGACGACCTCGCCGCTGTCGGTGAACTTGACCGCATTGCTCAGCAGGTTGAGCAGGATCTGGCGGAGCCGGTCGGGGTCGCCGACGAGGTCCATGGGCGTGTCGGCCTCGACGACGCAGGCCAGCTGCAGGCCCTTCTTGGCGGCGGCCGAGGCCATCAGGTGGACCGAGCCCTCGATGCAGTCGCCGAGCCGGAACGGCTGCGCCTTCAGCTCGAGCCGGCCGGCCTCGACCTTGGAGAAGTCGAGGACGTCGTTGAGGATGCGCAAGAGCGCGTGGCTGCTGTCGCGGATGGTCACGCAGAAGTCGAGCTGCTCCTCGGTGAGGTCGGTATCGAGCAGCAGCTGCGACATGCCGATGACGGCGTTCATCGGCGTGCGGATCTCGTGGCTCATCGTCGCCACGAAGTCCGACTTGTGCCGGCTCGCCGCCTCGAGCTGGCGGTAGAGGCGATCGAGCTCCTCGACGGTGCGGTTGAGGTTGGCGGCGAGCTCGCCCAGCTCGTCGCGGTTGGCGACCTCGACGCGGCCGGAGAAGTCGCTGGCGGCGATCGCCCGGAACTGGGCGTCGATGCGCGCAGCGGGGTCAGCAGCGACGACGACATGGCGTAGCCCAGCGTCACCGCCAGCAGGATGCTGGCGACGGCGATGCCGACCAGCGCCAGCTGCGAGACGGTGAAGGCGTGGCTGCCGGCGTCGGCGGCGGCCAGCATGTCCGATTCCGCGCCGTTGATGAGGGCGAAGGTGTTGCGGTTGATCCGGTCGGCCAGCGGCAGCGCCTCGTCGGCCTGCAGCCGACGGGCGTCATCGAGGTTGCCGGCGGCGATGGCCTCGGCGATGGCGGCGCCCTTGTCGATCAGGTCGGCGTAGTCCGTCCGGATCCGCTCGACCAGCTCGGCGCGGTCGCGGCCGATGAACTCGACGCGGTCGAAGTCGTAGCCGAACTGGCTGATCTTGCGCTGCAGGATCTCCAGCGTGCGGGCGTCCTTGGCGAGGAACGTCGAGGTGACCGTGTAGAGCAGCTCGGTCGTGTTGCCCTGGAGCTTCTGGTAGGCGGCGATCTGGCGCTGCAGGTTGATCAGCTCGTCGGAGCGCCGGTCGGCGCCGTGCAGCACCCACAGGCCGGCCGCACCCAGCACGATGAACATCGCGACGACGCTGAGGAAGGCCGCCAGCAGCTTCGTGCGGATGGTGACCGGCAGGCGGCCGACGAGCTGCGGCAGCCAGTCGATCATGTGGCCCCGGCGTCGGCGGCGAGGCTCCGCAGGTCGCGCTCGAGCTCGGCGGGATCGAACGCGGTGCCCATGTACTGGACGCGCAGCCGGCCGGCGCGGTCGACCAGCGAGGTCAGGGCATTGTGGTCGATGCTGCCCGACGGCGTCCTGGCGAAGAACACCCCGTAGGCCGATGCGGCCCTGGCGATCTCGTCGGCGCTCCCGGTGAGGAACGCCCAGCCGGCCGGGTCGCAGCCCAGGCTCTCGGCGTAGTCCTTGAGGACCGCGGGCGTGTCGGCCTGCGGGTCCATCGTGATCGAGACGAACACCACGTCCCTGCCGAACAGCGGGCCCAGGGCATCCTGCACCTCGGCCAGCTTCTGGGTCAGCAGCGGGCAGATGTCCGGGCAGCCGGTGTAGATGAAGTCGACCAGCACGACCTTGCCGAGCAGGTCGCGCCGGGCGAACGGCACGCCGGTCTCGCGGATCAGCGCGAAGTCGGCGGCGGCGCCGAGGTCGGGAAGCGTTGCCGCCCGCGCCGCGGCCGGCACCATCGCCGCCGCGCCGAGCAGCGCCAGGAACCGGCGGCGCGCGGCTGCGGCGCTGTCCACCTCAGGCCTTCAGCTCCTGCTTCAGCTGGTTGTAGATCGTCCAGTCGCTGCCGTTGGCGATGATGGTGTCCGGCGCCACGTCGATGAGGCCGGCCTCGCGCAGGCGCAGCGCGTAGAAGCGCAGGCTCTCGGCCGGATCGTAGTTGCGCCAGGCGACGTAGGGGATGTCCTTGAGCGTCGCCAGGGCCACCTCGAAGCTCGGCGCCTGGCCGTGCTCGACCAGCCAGCCGGCCGCCGTCTCGGGCTGGTTGGTGCACAGCTCGTTGGCCTTGAGCAGCGCCCGCAAGGCCCGCTTGGTGGCCACCGGGTTGGACTCGAGATACTCGCGGCGCACCGCCAGCAGGCAGCAGAAGTAGAGCCGCCACGGGTCGTCCGTGATGGTGTTGAGGATGACGTGGCCGACCTTGCGCGCGTGCAGGTCGTAGTTCATCGGCGGGAAGCCGGCGATGGCGTCGACCTTGCCGGCCTCGAGCATGGCGCTCCACTCGAGCGGGTTGGCCAGCACCCACTCGATCTCCTTGGCCGGGTCGATGCCGATGTAGGCGGCGACGCTGGCGAGCAGGAAGCGCTCCGGGCTGGCGAGGCCGTGGACCGCGAGGCGCTTGCCCTTGAGGTCGCGGATCGACCTGATGCCGGCGTTGGCGAAGACCTCGACGCAGCCGGCATGCAGGCCGGACAGCACGACGATGGGATCGCCGTTGGCGATCGGGAACACCCAGTCGACGCCGAGCGCCGAGCTGATGTCGGCGTCGCCGCGGACCAGGGTCTGCGCTTCCGAGCCGTCCTTGCCCTTGCTGACGTACTGGATGTCCGTGAAGCCTTCCTGCTTCAGGAACTGGTCGGCGATGTACTGCGGCGCATAGCACAGCACCGGGAACTCGCGATCGCGGATGAGCCGGATCTGCGTGGTCTCGAGGACCTCGTCGGCCCGGCTCTCGCCCGGCCGCAGGCCGAGCCAGCCGGCGAGCCCGGCCGCCGCCATGCCGCCCGTGACGCTGCGCCGACTGATCTGGAACCCGTGCCGTCGCATGCCTGCCTCCGTATCGCTGGCGCGTACAGTCAACGCCCGTTCCGCGGTTGCCGCAACCCTGAAGGGACTGCGGCCTCCGGTTGCGACCTCAGGCCGCCTTCGGCAACGCCTTGCGGGCGATCGCGATCGAGCGGTCGAGCCGCTCCAGCACGTCGCGGCACTGCTCGGCCGTCTTCAGGAGCCCCGGCTTCCACTGCAGGACGCGCGGGTCGAGGGTCGAGAAGATCGCCCAGACGCCGTTGTCGTAGAGCGCCTTCATCACGAACTTCGCACCCTGCGGGTGGTCGAACTCGAGGCCCATGACGAGGCCGTTCTGGCGGATGCCGGTGAAGAAGTCGGCATGCCGGCGACGGATGGCGGCGAGCTGCTCGCTCCACAGCACGGTCTGGCTGGCGACGTTGGCGCGGACTTCCGGCCGGTCGGTGATCTCCAGCACCTTCATCGCGACGACGCAGGCGAGCTCGGCACCGCCGCCGGTGCTGATGTGGCCGAAGCCGTCCTCGCGCATCCAGGCCCCGGTCTCCTCGGAGACCAGCACGCAGCCCAGCGAGTAGAGGCCGCCGCCGATGCCCTTGGCGCTGACCAGGATGTCGGGCGTGACCCCGTACTTGGTGATCGCCCACATCTCGCCGGTGCGCATCAGCCCGGTCTGCACCTCGTCGGCGATGTAGAAGGCGTCGTACCTCTCGCAGAGCGCCTTCACGCCCTTGAGGTAGCCCTCCTTCGGCATCGGGAAGCCGTAGGTGGCCGGGATCGTCTCCATGATGACGGCGGCGACGTCGCGGCCGCGCAGGGCCGTCTCCATGGCGTCGAGGTCGTTGAACGGGACCTGGACGAACTCGTCCGGCCGGTCGGCCAGGAACAGCCTCGAGAACCGCTCGTCGCCGGTGCAGACGGCCAGGCCCGTGTGCCCGTGGTAGGCCTTGATGATCGAGACGATCTTGCGCTTCTTCGCGGCGTGCCGGGCCGACTTCAGCGCGATGTCGATGGCCTCGCCGCCGCCCGAGCCGTAGATCGAGTAGACGAGGTTCTGCGGGCTCACCGCATGCAGGCGCTCGGCCAGGGCGGTGCGCGCCAGCGCCGGGAAGTGGTGGTTGCCCATGTCGAAGTGGTCGAGGGCGTCCTTCAGCGTCTGCACCAGCTCGGCATTGCGGTGGCCGAGATTGTAGGTGCCGCCGTTGAGGTGCAGGTTGACCAGCCGGTGGCCGTCGAAGTCCTGCAGGACGTAGCCCTCGCGGCGGTCGATGCAGAGGTCGACGCCGGCGTCCTGCCAGAACTGGGTCTTGCCCGGGTTCCAGCTGCGCTTGCTGCGCTCGTAGAAGTCGGCCTTCGACGCGAACAGGTCGCGGATCGGGTTGTCGGACATCGGGAACGCTCCCCCTCAGGCGTCCAGCGCCGCGAGGCTCTCGGGCAGCACCTGGCCGCCGTCCACCACCAGCGTCTGGCCGGTGATATAGCCCGCTTCGTCCGAGGCGAAGAACAGTGCCGCGTTGCCGATATCGGCGACCGAGCCCAGCCGCTTCAGCGGGATCGAGGCGGCCATGCTGGCATGGTAGTCGGGCCCCAGTGCGTCGAGGCCCTCGGTGACGATGTTGCCGGGCATGACCGCGTTCACGGTGATGCCGTCCTTGGCGAGCTCGATGGCGGCGGTGCGGATGAAGCCGAGCTGGCCCGCCTTGGACGCCGCGTAGTGCGTCCAGCCCGGATAGCCGGTGATCGGGCCGGTGATCGAGCTGGTCACCACGATCCGGCCGCGGCCGGTCTTCTGCAGCGCCGGCAGGCAGGCCTGGATCGACAGGAAGGTGCCCTTGAGGTTGGTGTCGAGCACCTCGTCCCACTGCGCCGGGGTCATCTCGAACAGCTTGGCCGCCGGGAAGATGCCGGCGTTGGCGCACAGCACGTCGATGCCGCCGTGCCGCTCGACGGCCGCCGCCGCCATCGCCCGCATCGAGTCCGGGCTGGTGACGTCGCCGGCGAAGCCGCTGGCGCCGTTGCCGATCTCGGCGGCGGTGGCCTCGGCCTCGGCGAGGTTGCGCGAGACGACGAGGACCCTGGCCCCCTGGTTGGCGAAGACCCGGGCGATGCCCTTGCCGATGCCCTTCGACGCGCCGGTGACGACGACCGAGCGTCCCTTGATGCTCGTCAGCATGCGAAAGCCCCCCTCAGGATGCGGAAGAACGGCGCGTCAGCCGCTGGACGGCGCCGGCGACCAGCAGCAGCAGGGCGGCGGCCAGCACCGTGAACGTGCCCAGCGTCGGCACCATCGGCGTGTAGCCGGCCACCATCTTGGCATAGAGCCATTCGGGCACGGTCGAGTCCGCACCGGTGGTGTAGAGCGACAGCGGGAAATTGCCCCAGGACAGCAGGAAGGCGAAGAGGGCGCCCGACCAGATCCCCGGCCAGAGGATCGGCAGCGTCACCTCGCGCAGCACCTGCAGGCGGCTGGCGCCGAGGTCGAAGGCCGCCTCCTCGAGCGCCGGGTCGAAGCCGTAGACCTGGATGGCCATGACCAGCGTCACCACCGGCGCGATCCAGACGAGGTGCGCGATGATCGCGGTGTGCCACGACATCGGCATGCCGAGCGCGTTGAACCACAGCAGCAGGGCCAGCCCAGCACCGGCTGGGGGAAGAAGATCGGCAGGAGCACGAGGCGCTGGAACAGGGTGCGGCCGCGCCAGTCGTAGCGGGCGAAGGCCAGCGCCCCGAAGAAGCCCAGCACCACGGCCAGCACGGTGACGCACAGGGCCAGCACCAGCGAGGTGCGGACGAGGATCCCGATCTCCAGCGACTCCGCGGTGCGGTTCCACCAGTCGAGCGACCAGACCTTGATCGGGAAGGCGAAGTAGCGGGACTTCGAGAGCGAGGCGAGCAGGCCGCACAGGACCGGCATGTAGATCGCCACGACGACGAAGCCGGTCCACAGCGCGATCCAGCGGTCGGTGCGGGTGCCGCCGTCGGCCATCAGCGCCGCCCCAGGATGCGCTCGAGGTCGAGATGCTTCAGCGTCACCAGCGTCAGCCCGCCGATCACCAGCATCAGCAGCACGGCAAGCGCCGCGCCGAGCGGCCAGTTCTGCGCGTAGGTGAAGGCGATCTCGATGTCGTGGGTGATGACGATGACCGACTGGCCGCCGAGGATCTTGGCCTCGGCGACCGCACCGGCGGCGAGCACGAAGGTCAGCAGGAGGCCCACGAGGATGCCGGGCATCGCCAGCGGCAGCTCGACCTCGCGCCAGATCTGCAGCCGCGAGGCGCCGAGGTCGCGCGCCGCCTCGACGAGGTCGCGCGGGATCAGCGACAGGCCCAGCGTCATCGGGAACAGGGTGAAGGGCAGGTAGACGTAGACCAGCCCGAACAGGATCATGCCGGGCGTGAACAGCACCTCGGGCCCGCCGAGGCCGAGCAGCGACTTGAGCGTGCCGTCGAGCACGCCGCCCTTGATGAAGAACAGCACCCAGCCGTAGAGGCGGATGTTCTCCGAGATGAACAGCGGGAAGACGAACAGCAGGCTGACCAGCCCGGCCCAGCGGCCGAAGGTCCGGGCGAGGCCCCAGGCGATCGGGTAGGCGACGACGGCCAGCAGCACGACGGCGCAGGCGGCGAGGCCCAGCGACCAGACGAAGGACAGCCAGACGGTATTCGCCGGGTCGAAGATCTCGGCGTAGCTGGCCAGCGTGAAGCTGCGGAACACGTCGAAGCTGCGCGGCGTCGCCAGCGAGTAGGCGACCACCGTCAGCAACGGCGCCGCGAAGCCCAGTCCCAGGAGGACGAGCAAGGGCGTCGCGGCACGGGCTCCCGGCGACATGCGGCGTCAGTCGGGAATGAACATGGCGTCGGCGGCGTCCCAGCCGACCAGCACGGGCTCGTCGAGGCCGCCCCGCCAGGCGTCGCGGCGGGTCCGCTCGACCACCAGCACCTTGTCGCCGACGCGGACCTGGTACTGCAGGCGCGAGCCCAGCGCGTACTCGTTGTAGACGGTGCCGGCGAGCACGTTGTCGGCATCCGCCGGGCCGGCGACGAAGCGCAGGAACTCGGGCCGGACGACGATGACGCCGGCGCGGTCGCCGGCGCCGCTGGCGACCAGGTGGCCGGCGACCTCGGCCGCGGCGAGGCGGCCGTCGCCGTTGGGGCGGACGGCGAAGACGTTCACGTCGCCCATGAACTCCGAGACGAAGCGGTCCTTCGGCCGGGTGTAGATGTCCTCGGGCGTGCCGACCTGGACGAGGCGGCCCTCGCGCATCACCCCGATGCGGTCGGACATCACCATCGCCTCCTCGAGGCTGTGGGTGATGTAGATGAAGGTCTTGCCCGTCTCCTTGTGGATGTCCTTGAGCTCCTTCTCGAGCGCCTTGCGGAGCTTGTAGTCGATGGCCGAGAGGGGCTCGTCGAAGAACAGGATCTCCGGGTCGTAGGCGAACGCCCGGGCCAGCGCCACGCGCTGCCGCTCGCCGCCCGAGCACTTGGTGACGTTCTTGCCGTAGTAGGCTTCGGGCAGGCGCACCATGCGCATCAGCGACAGGGCCCGCTCCCGCCGCTCCGCCGCAGCGGTGCCGCGCATCTTCAGCGGGAACTCGATGTTCTGCCCGACGGTGCGGTGCGGGAACAGGGCCAGCGACTGGAAGACGAGGCAGGTCGGCCGGCGGTTCGACGGCAGGTCGTTGATCCGCTGGCCGCGCAGCAGGATGTCGCCGGCGGAGGGGACCTCCATGCCGGCGAGCATCCGCAGCAGCGTCGTCTTGCCCGAGCCCGACGGCCCGACGATGGTGAAGAACTCGCCCTCGCGGACGGCGAGGTCGACGCGGTCGACCGCACTGAGGCTGCCGAACGTCCGGGTGACGCCCTTCAGCTCGAGGATCGGCCGCGTCGCCGTCGGCTCGGTCATCGGCTCAGCCGCGCGCCCGCTTGGCCGCGGTCATGATGTCCAGCGCCTTCTCGTAGTCGGGCACGATGTCGTACTCGACCGAGCGGGCCATCTCCTCCTCGAGGCTGTCCCACTGGATGGCGTCGAGCTCGTCCGCGGTGAAGAGCTCGAAGCAGGCCTTGTTGCCCATCTGCGCCACCGGGTTGTAGGTGCCCTCGGCGAACGCCACGGTGTGCGCCATCTCGGGCGACTGGACGAACTCGAGGAACTCGGTGGCCAGCGGCGACAGCTCGGGGTTGTTGACGGTCGAGGTGATCTCGATCCACGACACGCCGCCCTTGCCGTTCATCGGCCCCTTGAGCGGGGTCACGCCGCGGATCTCGGGATGGCCGTCGGCGCGCGCCGGCGAGGCCGAGTAGGTGCCGCCGGTCAGGTGCAGGTCGATCTCGCCCGAGACCAGGGCCTGGTTCATCGTCGCGATGTCGCCGATGAGCTTGGCGCCCTTGAACACCCGCTTGGCGGTCTCGTCGAACTTCGCCATCTCGGCGTCGTCGTGAACCTTGAACGGGTCGATGCCGGCGATCAGGAAGATGTTGAAGACGTTCCAGTCGTCCGATTCGAGGATGCCGTAGCGGCCGGCCAGGGCGTCGTCGTTCCACAGGTCCCAGCCCTGCTCCTCGGCGGTGGCGCGGCTGACCTTGTCGGTGTTCACGACGAAGCTGTAGGGCCCGAAGCGCTGGGCCATGCCCAGCAGCTCCTTGCCGTCGTCGCTCATCGCCCAGCGGTAGGGGGCCTTGAAGTCGGGCAGCATCTTGTCGAAGAACGGCTCGAACCGGGCCCGGTCCAGCGGCTTGATCAGCCCTTCCGGGTACATGACCTTGCGGGCCCAGGGGTTGTTGACGTTGATCAGGTCCCAGATGTTGGTCTCGCCGGCGCGCAGCCGGTTGATCATCGTCGGATCGTTGGTCAGCGATTCGGCGCGGACCGTCGCCCCCTTGGCGCTGCGGAACGGATCCAGCACCTGCGCCGAGTTGTAGCCTTCCCAGCAGAGGATGTTCAGCTCGGTCTCGCGCGCGGCCCAGGCGCTGCGCATCGGTCCGCCGGCGGCGAACGCGGCCACGGCGGCGGCGCTGCCGAGAAAACTGCGTCGGGTCTGCATCCCTGTCCCCTTGGTTGCTGAGGCGTCGTTCCGTTCCCTCGGGCGGCGCAACCGGCATGCCATCCGCCGGCGGCCCCGGCCGTCAGCCGAATCTGCTCAGGTACTGCTCCGCCAGCGTGCAGCTGCCCTCGGTGTAGGCTTCGCCCAGCGACTGGGCGAGGTCGGTCTCGGCGTGGCTGCCGATCCACGCGACCAGCAAGAGCCGGCGCAGCAGGATGAAGGTCGGGATCTCGGCCTCGTCGGCGGCGGACAGGGGGGCCGAGCGGCGGTAGCCGCGGACCCAGGCGTCGACCAGCTCCGGCACGTCCGGCCGGTGCTCGATGAACGACAGCGCGGCGCCGAGGTCGTACATGAACCAGGAGAAGCCGCAGTCGTCGAAGTCGATGACCCGGGTGATGCGCTCGTCGACCAGCAGGTTGGCGAGGCGCAGGTCGGCATGGACCAGCCCGAAGCGCCGGCCCCTTGCCGTAGGCGGCGAGGCGGCGCTCGATCGCGTCGGCGAGGCGCTGCAGCACGCTGGCGCTCGCCGCGCACGCCCATCCCGGCGCGCCAGTCGCCCCAGATGGGGCGCGCGCCCAGCATGGTGTCGAAGTCCCAGGTCTGCCGGACGAAGCCGGACGGCAGCGGCCAGGCACGGGCATGGGCGTGCAGCTTCGCGGTGACCTCGCCCAGCCGCTCGAACGGCTGGACGAGCGCGTCCTCGGGCGGCTCGCGGCCGTCGAGGAAGGCGAACATCACGGCGTAGCGGGGCTGCCCGAGCGCCGGCGACTCCAGCTGCTGGATCAGGCTGCCGTCGCGGGCCGGCACGGGCGGGGCGGTGACCACGCCGGCCTCCTCGCGCAGCGCTTCCAGCCAGTGCAGCTCGGAGCGGATCGCGGCCTCGGTGTGGTAGCCCGGCCGGTGCACCCGCAGGATGGTCGTGCCGAGGCCGTCCGGATCGTCGATCCGGTAGGTGGCGTTCTCGGAGTGGTTGATCAGCGTCGCGGTCGCCGCGGGCGAGGCGCCCCAGCGCGGCAGCGCCGCCGTCGCCGTCCGGCCGATCGTCTCCAGCAGGGCCGCCGCGTCGGTCATGCCTGTCCTTCGTCAGTAGCGCCGGCGGAAGAGCTGGCGCCGCTCGTAGTGCCGCGCCGCCTCCTCGACCAGCGCGGCGCAGCGCCCGGCACCGTAGGCGGCGCGCAGCTCGGCGGCGACGTCGAGCAGCTCCTGCGCCGACTGCGCCCGGCCGGGCCGGAGCAGCTCGTAGACCCGCATCAGCATGGCCTCGGGCACGTCGACCAGCTCGGACGCGCGCTCGAGGTTGGCGGCCAGCGTCGGCCGGCCGGCGCCGCGGGCCACCTCGGCCTGGGTGCGCAGGCCCGCGGGCGCGATGCCGAGGTCGTCGATGGTGAGCCGGCCGTCGGCGACCGCGTCCAGCGTGATCGCCTCGAGCGGGGTGCCGGAGCGGCTCTGCACCGCGCCGGGATCGGCCTCGGCAACCGGGTAGGCGGGCTTCGCGGTCAATGGAAGCGCGCCTCGAGCTCGACCGGCTCCGCCGCCGGATCGCACAGCGCGGTCTCGATGGCGTAGAGCAGGGCGGTCTCGGCATGGTGGCGCGCGCCCAGCGCCTCGCCGCGGTAGGCGACGAACACCGGTTCCGGCGACTGGCCCTGCGCGTAGAGGGCGGCGTTGCGCCCGAGCGCGCGGTAGGCCTCGACGGTCATCAGCGGGGCCGTCGGGAACAGCTCGAGATTCATGTGCGGGACCAGGTCGTGGCGGTGGATGACCGTGGTGCCCTTGCCCTGGATGCCGATGCCGACGCCCGAGGCCGACAGCCGGGCGGCGGTCAGGCCGAGGAACGAGGTGTCGGCGGTGTGGCGGATGCGGACGAGGCGCGGGACGCCGCCGCCCTCGGCGATGCCGTCGCGCAGGGCGCGGACGACGTCCGACAGCGGCACGTCGCCGGTGGTGCGGAAGATGCGGGTGAGGAAGGCCGGGCTCAGCCCGACGACGACCTCGGGGCCGGCAGCACCCCGTTGCGCCGGGCCGGTCGGCGTCAGCGTCACCCGGCGGCGCTCCTCGCCGCTGCGGCGGTCCTGGGCGACGACGACCTCCTCGCGGCCCAGCACCCGGCGCATGGTGGCGATCTCGGCGCGGCGTGCGGCGCTCATCACGTAGCCGGAGCCGGGGCCGCGATAGTCGTTGGGGTCGTTGACGGCGCTGACCACCCGGCCGTCGCGGACGATGGCCGCGGTCTGCAGGTAGTCGCCGGCGACGCGCAGCCGCAGCATCCGCACCAGCGCCTGCGCCTCGTCGACGAAGCCGGCGGCAGCCAGGGTGCGGACGATGTCGGGCGCGGTGACGCCGCGCTGCGCCAGGGCGTCGTTCAGCGCCCCGACCTCGCCCAGCGTGAAGGTGTCGGTGTCGTCGGAGCCGTGGGCGTAGACGACGGACAGCCGCTGCGCCTCGGTGACGGTGATGCCGAGCAGGCCCTCGAGCACCGCCGCCATGGCGTCGACGGCACGCCGCCGGGCGGCGACCAGCACCTCCTCGGGCACGCTGCGCAGGCCGCCGTCGACCAGGTAGTCGCGCTGCAGCGCCAGGAAGTCCTCGGTGTCCTCGGCGTTGAACAGCGAGGCGTTGAACGAGTTGTCGTAGCGCGGGATGGCGCCCATGCCCGAGCAGATCAGGTCGGTGCCGGCCATCAGGAACGGCATGATCTTGGCACCGCGGCGGATCTCGGAGTGCGACAGGATGGTGTCGTTGCCCGAGGCGCATTCGAGGTCGAGCAGCGCCGCCAGCACGTTCTCGGCGAGGATCTCCCACATGCCGCCCGGCACCGTGCAGGTGACCGGCGCCCCGTCGATGCCGCCGTTCTGGGTGCCCTGCACGCCCATCGCCCGCTGCAGGCAGAGGCAGCGGGCCTCGAGGTAAAGCAGCGACTTCTTCTCGTGGATGCCCATCAGCAGCTCGCTGCCCGAGCCCGAGGTGCAGCGGGCCTTGAGGCCGCGGCTGGCATAGGCGGCGATCAGGAAGGCCTTCGACCACGGCGTGTCGTCGCCGTCGATGAAGCTGCCTTCCGTCCCGTAGACCGAGACGGTCTCGGTGTAGGAGGTGAGGCCGGCGAGGCCGAGCCGCAGCTCCTCGGCCTCCTCGACCGAGCACTGCACCAGCACGTCGCCGCCGGCGACGGCAGCGCCCACCTGGCAGCCGATGGCGTTCAGCCGGCCGTTGCGGGCGACGCGGACGGTGGTCTCGATCTCGGCGAAGCCCAGCAGCGTCGCGGTGGCGGCGTCGGCCGCCATCTGCAGCGGGTCGTCCTTGGCGTTGGTGACGTGCGCCTGGTTGCAGGGCTGGCGGCGGGTGCGCAGCTTGGTCTGGGCGAAGGTCAGCTCGACGGTGGTGAGCCGGCTCATCGCGTCGGCGAGCTTGGCCGGGGTCATCCCGGCGGCGAGCCGTACGCAGTCCGCACGCGGCACGTTGATGTCGACCAGCATCCGCGCGAAGGCGGCGCTGTCGAGCGCCATCGCCTCGGGTGCCACGGCAAGGTCGAGGTGATGGGCGGCGATGAACGCGTCGATCAGGTCGAAGTCGGCAGCGGCGCGGCCGTCCATGGCGACGACGCGGCCACCCTCGATCGCGAGCGACGGCTGCGGGTCGTGCGGGCTGTGCGCCGCGCAGAAGCCGTTGTCGGGGTCCTCCGCCGCGAGCTGGTCGAGGCAGAGCGGCCGTTCGTCCCAGACCTCGTAGCGCCGCCAGCGGTTCGTCTGCGGCATCCCCGACCTCGGCAGCGGCACCCCGACGAGAAACTTGACGGGGTACCGGCCGCGGTCAAGGGCCGTTGCGGCGCATCCGGGTCTCCGGGTGCGCTAGTTCTCCAGGCTGGCGAGCTGGCCGCGCGTCGCCTCGATCCGCACGGGAACGACGCCGTCGCCGACCATGCCGAGCTTGCGCGCGGCGGCCTTGGACAGGTCGATGTGCCGGCCGCGCACGTAGGGACCGCGGTCGTTGATCTCGACGGTCACCTTGCGGCCGTTCTCGAGATTGGTGACGGTCACCTCGCTGCCGAGCGGCAGCTTGCGGTGCGCCGCGGTCAGGTCGTTCTGGTCGAAGCGGTCGCCGCTGGCGGTCTGCCGGCCGTGGAAGCCGGGTCCGTACCACGATGCCTTGCCGACCTCGCGGTAGACAGGGGCTTCGCCCTTGGGCTTCGCGGCGCGCTCCGGCCGCGGCATCACCCTGGGGGCTTCCGGGGCGGGGGGCAGGGCCGCGACATCGAGCGTGGGCCTGAGCGAGCTGGCTGCCTGATCGGCAAAGCCAAAGGCCAGAATCAGCAGGGAGCCGGCCGCCACCGTCATCCGGTAGACATTCATAGCGTTTCCTCCGTCGACGCCTCGGGCGGCGCCGTTGTCCTCCACAGTCGAACTCGCCCTGCACTTGGGGCGTGGACTGGCGCAGGGCTAGGTCAGCGGGTGTCGACGGTCAACCAGATGTGGCTGATCTGTCGCACTCCGGGATGACACCTGGGACAACACCCGTGATGTCTTTCGGCTCCTTGCGAGCCGAAGCGGAGGCTCAACGTTGCGGCGGCGTGCCGAGGCCGTCGGCGATGGCGATCCGGATCCGGTGCCGGGCCAGGGTCGCCAGCAGCATCGACCGGTCGAGGCCCATGAAACGGACCAGCAGGTCGACGTAGCGGGCAACGAAGCGCGGCCCGTGGCGATCGTCGGCGAGGCCGTGCGCGCACTCGTGCAGCACCACCGGGACGGTGCGGGCCCAGCGCGGCAGCTTGATGACCTGGCGCGAGCCGCAGGCATGGCGGCGGCCGCGGCCGTCGGTGACCTCGGGCGGGTGCCAGCCGGGCTTCCCGGCAAGGTCGGCCTCGGCCCAGCGGTAGGCCTCCTCGACCAGCCGGGCGCAGGCGCCGATGCTCATGATCCGCCGGTCGAGCGGCAGGACGTGCTCGTTCTCCCAGCCGTAGACCTTGCGGCGCTGGGTGTCGCGCGGCTGCGGCGTCCGCCGCCGCGACACCCGCTTGCGCACCGGCGTCGCCGGCGGCGGGGGCGGCGTGCGGGCAAGGCGGCGCAGCAGGGTGCCGAGCAGGCGGGCGGCGGCGGAGGTCGTCATGGGCACGGCCGAGGCTGCCCCAGCGGGCAGCCGGGCTCAAGCCTCGGCAACTGTGGCCGTGCAACACTTTGCAGCGCGCCGCTGCGGTCCTGTATAAGCTTCCTGCCCCATCCTGACGGCGGGGCCTGCCGGGACCCGAATGCCGCCGCGATCCGACCCCAAGGGCTACTACCGCGAGCTGGGCGTGCACCACACCGCCTCGCCCGAGGAGATTCGCCAGGCGTTCCGCGAGCGCGCCAAGGTCCTGCACCCCGACCAGGCCGCCGACCGCGACGACGAGGACCGCTTCAAGCGCCTGGCCGAGGCCTACGAGGTGCTCAAGGACCCGCGCCGCCGGCTGCTCTACGACACCGAGGCGCTTGCCAGCGAGCAGGCCCGCGCCGAGCAGGCCGACGCCTTCAGCCGGCGCGGGGCGCGGCCGCAGCGCAGCGCCGCGGCCACCGCGCCGCCACCGCCGACCCGGCGCGGCAGCCTCGCCTGGCCGATCGCCGCCGGTGCCCTGGGCGTCGCGCTGTGCGTCGCCGGCGCGCTCCTGGTGCTGGCCTGGCAGGAGATCGACCGGCGCGACGCGCGCCTCGCCGAGCTCGGCCGCCTGCACGCGGAGAGCGTCGCCCGCGAGGACGAGCTGCGCACCCGCTACCGGGCGAGCACGCTGTCGTCGATCGACCAGATCCTCGGGCCGGCGGGCCAGCCCCCGGCACGCGGCCGGGCGCTGTTCGCCACCGACATCCCGTTCCAGGCGGGCTCGGCCGAGCTCGACGCGCCGCTGCAGGCGACCGTCGACGAAGCCGTGGTCGGCGTTTCGCGGGCCCTTCGCCAGGTGCCCGAGGGCGAGGAGTGGCTCCTGGTGGTCGAGGGCTTCGCCGGCAAGGCCGCGGCCGGCGAGGGCGTCGCCGTCGACGGCTGGGAGACGGCGCTGCTGCGCATCGCCACGGTGGTGGACCGGCTGATCGCCCAGGGCCTGCCGGCCGACCGCATCGCCGCCCGCTTCCAGGCCGGCTTCGCCCCGAGCGGCGGCGACGCCGAGGCCCCGGTGGTCGAGCTGAAGCTGGTCTGCTGCCTGCGCTGACGGGGCTCAGATCACCGGCAGCGGCGCCGCCGGGCGACCGCCCAGCACGCCGGCCACGGTGGCCAGCCCGCGGCCCAGCAGCTCGAGGCTCTCCGGCCGGCCGAGCGCCAGCCTGAGCGCCGCCGGTGCGGCACCCTTGCCGAACCAGAACAGCTCGGCCGAGGCGACGAACGCGCCCGCCGCCTCGCAGGCGCGCTCGGCCTCGCCGGCGCGCCAGCCGGCCGGCAACCGCAGCCAGGCATGCAGGCCGGTCGATGGGGCGGCGAGGTCGAGCCCGGCCAGGACCTGGCGGGCCAGCGCCTGGCGTCGCGTCGCCTCGGCGCGCTGGGCGGCGATGGCGCGCGCGATCAGGCCCGTGTCCAGCCAGCGGCAGAACAGCTCGGCCAGCAGCGGCGACTCGCTGATGCGCAGGGCGTGCATCGCCCGGCCGACCGCCGCCGCCAGGGCCGGCGGGCCGGCGCAGAAGCCCAGCCGCAGGCCGGGCAGCACGCATTTGGACAGGCTGGCGAGGTGCAGCGTCAGCTCGGGCAGCAGGGCGGCGAACGGGGCCGGGCGCGGCTCGACGAGCTGGGCGTAGACGTCGTCCTCGACGACGCGCAGGCCGAGGCGGCGGCAGACGGCGGCGACCTCGCTGCGGCGGGCGTCCGGCATCACCAGCGTGGTCGGGTTCTGCAGGGTCGGCGTGACGACCAGGGTGCGGGCACCGCTGGCCGCCGCCGACTCGGCCAGGGCGTCGGGGCGCAGGCCGTGCCCGTCCATGGCGACGCCCTCGAGGCGCAGGCGGAGCAGGGCCGCGATCTCGCGCAGGCCCGGATAGGCCAGCTGCTCGACCAGCACGCTGTCGCCGGGCTCGGCCAGGGTGGCCAGCGCCAGGCCGAGGCCGGCCTGGGCGCCGCCGGTGACGACGACGCCCTCGGCGGTGGCGGGGATGCCGTCGGCGGTCAGCCAGCGGGCGGCGGCCTCGCGGTGGCGCAGCAGGCCGGGGCCGGGGGCGTAGCGGCGCAGCAGGCCGAGGGCCGCGGGCTCGGCGAGGAAGGCGGCCATCGCCCCGGTCAGCTCGGCATCCACCGGCGTCGGGCTGGGTGCATTGACGCGCAGGTCGACGGCCGCGGGGTCGGCGGCGTCGCCGATCTGCAGGCTGCGGGCGGGCGGGGCGGCGGTGCGGACGAAGGTGCCGCGGCCGACCTCGCCGGCGATCAGGCCGCGCTGCTCGGCCAGCAGGTAGGCGCGGCCGACGGTGCCGACCGTCACCCCCAGCCGGTGCGCCAGCTCGCGCTGGGTCGGCAGTTGCGCGCCCTCGGCGAGGCGGCCGGAGCGGATGGCGGCGGCGATCGCCTCGGCCAGCGCCAGGTAGCGCGGTCCGGGCAGGGTGGCGAGGTCGTCGGGCGTGATTGTCATGGTGACAACTTCGCAATTGACTCAATCTTCGAGCCGACGCAACAGGATTGTGTCGATTGTCGTTGCGGAAACGAGTCATGCGCTGCCGGTTCCTGATCCTCGACGTGTTCACCGCCCGGCCGTTCGGCGGCAACCCGCTGGCCGTGCTGCCCGACGCCGCCGGGCTGTCGCCCGCCACGATGCAGGCGGTGGCGGCGGAGTTCGGGTTCAGCGAGACGACCTTCGTCACCGCGGCCGAGCTGCCGGGGCATGACTGCCGGGTGCGGATCTTCACGCCGCGGGCGGAGATCCCGTTCGCCGGGCATCCGACGGTGGGCACGGCCATCGCCCTGGCGTCGCTGGGGCGGGTGCGGCGCGAGGGCGATGCCGGCCGGGTGGTGATGCAGCAGGCGGCGGGGACGGTGCCGGTGACGGTGCGGTTCGCCGGCGAGGTGCCGGTCGAGGCCGAGCTGACCGCACCCGAGGCGCCCAGCCGCGGCGCGGCGCCGTCGCTGGCGGCCTGCGCGGCGCTGGTGGGGCTGGCCCCGGGGGACCTGGTGGCCGGCAGCCTGCCGCGGGTGGCGTCCTGCGGCACGCCGTTCCTCGTGGCCGAGGTGGCCTCGCTGGAAGCACTCGGCCGGGCCCGTTCGCCGGCGGTGGACCGGGCGGGGATGCTGGGCGAGGCCGCGGCCAACGGGATCCTGCTGGTGGTGCGCACCGGCGGCAACGGCGTCGACTTGCGGGCGCGGATGTTCGCACCCTGCACGGCATTCCCGAGGACCCGGCGACGGAGTGCGGGCGGCGGCCCTGGCGGGCTTCCTCGGCGACGAGGACCCGGCGGCCGAGGGCTGGCTGCGCTGGCGGATCGGGCAGGGGATCGAGATGGGACGGCCCAGCCTGCTGCTGGCCAGTGCCAGGAAGGCGGGCGGGCGGACGGTCGAGGTGCGGGTGGCGGGCGCCGCCGTGCCGGTGGCGGAGGGCACCCTGACGGTGCCGGCGGAGACGGAGGAGGGACGCTGATGCTGCCGATGGACGATCGCGACGGCTGGATCTGGCTGGACGGGGCGCTGGTGCCGTGGCGCGAGGCCAGGCTGCACGTGCTGAGCCACGGGCTGCACTATGCCAGTGCCGTGTTCGAGGGCGAGCGCGCCTATGGCGGCAAGGTCGTCTCGCTGGAGGCGCATGGCGACCGCTTCGTGCGGTCCTGCGCCATCATGGAGATGGAGAGCCCCTGGGACGCGCGGGCGCTGGACCGGGCCGTCGAGCAGGTCATCGCCGCCAACGGGTTTGGCGACGCCTATGTGCGCCGGGTGGCGTGGCGCGGCAGCGAGGTGCTGGCGATCGGGGCCCCGGCCAACCGCACCCATGTCGCCGTCGCCGCCTGGCCCTGGGCCGGGACCGAGGGGCACAAGAGGACCCGCGACGGCATCCGCGTCGGGGTCGCCGCCTGGCGCCGGCCGCCGCCGGACTGCATGCCGCACGAGGCCAAGGTCTCGGCCGCCTACGCCATCAGCACGCTGAGCCGGCACCGGGCCGTGCGCGACGGCTACGACGACGCGCTGGTGCTCGACTGGCGCGGCCGCATCGCCGAGACGACGGGGGCCAACCTGTTCCTCGTCCAGGGCGACCGGCTGGTGACGCCGACCCCGGACTGCTTTCTCGACGGCATCACCCGGCGCACGGTGATGCGCCTCGCCGCCGCCCGCGGCATCGAGACCGTCGAGCGGGCGGTGACGCCGGACGAGCTGCAAACCTTCGACGGCGCCTTCCTCGCCGGCACGGCGGCCGAGATCGTCCCCGTCCGCGAGCTCGCCGGGCACGCCTACAAGGTGGGCCCGCTCGCCGCCTGGATGGTCGACGCCTACGCCGCCTTCTGCCGCGGTGCCAGCGCCGACGCGGCCGCCCCGGTCGCCGCCGCCGCCTGAGCGGCAGGCCACAGGTGCGGGCCGGCGCCGGATTCCGGTTGCCGGCCCGCCCGCCTTGCGGCTTCTGGAGGCCCGCCACCCGCCGGACGGAGCCCATGGACCTCTACCATTGCTGGTGCGACCTGCGCCCGGGCCAGCGCGACCTCGCCTTCGTCAAGGCCGTCAACGAGTGGCTGGGCCTCTTGCGCGACCAGGGGGCGATCGCCGGCTTTCGCATCACCCGCCGCAAGCTCGGCCTCGGCCCCGACGGCACCGGCGAGTTTCACCTGATGATCGAGGTCGAGAACCTGGCCCAGCTCGACCGCGCCTTCGCGCTGGCCGCAGCCCGCTCCGGCTCGGCCGAGATCCTGCACCACTGCGTGAACCACATGGTCATGAATGCCCGGTTCGCGCTCTACCGGGACTTTCCCGATCCGGTGCGGGTCGAGGGCGAGGAGAAGTTCTGATCCCAAGCCGCGCTGGCAACCGTCGACCTCGCACGGTTCAGCGTGGCCTGACCTTCTTCCAGATGGTCGATGCCAGCTCCGGCGCGTACTGGGTCAGCAGATGGAACACGCGCTTCTTCAGCTTCCACTCGGGCAGCGGATAGCGCTGGTACACGAGGATCTCCTCGGCCGAGATCTTGTAGCGCTTCGACAGATAGATATCGAGCAGGTCGCGGCCGAGCAGCGCGCCGCGGAAGCGCTCGGCGAACGCCTTCCTGCAAAGGTACGTCTTGTTGAAGCCGATGGCGAAGACGACGAGGTCGCTGGTGCCCGAGAACAGGTGCGCCACGGTGCCGAACGTCACCTCGGGCCATTCCGGGCGGAACATGTCGTCGATGGCGATGATGCCGTGCTCCGCCATCGTCGCCTCGGCCAGCTTCATGTCGTAGGCGATGGCCTCGAAATGGTGGCCGCCATCGATGTGGAAGAAGCGGACCTTGCCGACCGAGCTCAGAATGTCGGCAGGTGCGACGTCCGTCGACAGCCGCTCGTCGATGGTGATGGCGGTCGTATCGAGACCGGCGCGTCTGGCGTTGGCCAGGAAGATGTCCTTGTCGCCCGAGCCCGACTTGTCGATGTTCAGGTCCTGCTGGCCGAAGATGTCGATGGCATAGGCACCGTTGGTGCCGTTGCCCAGCGCGAGCAGGATGAAGGACTTGCCGTGATGGACGCCGATCTCGGCGACGGCGCCGCCGAGGCCGCCGGCGACCTGGGCGTTCAGCAGCGTCGCCATGATCTCGGCGTCGCATCGCGCGAGCCATCCGCCGATGCCATGCATCTCGGAAGTGATGTAGCGATCGAGCCGGGTGGATGATGCGGTCATCTGGGGATTCGGGTCCTGATGCGGGATTCGTCTGACGGCGGCGGACACGGGCCGGCGTCCGTCTGCCCGCGCACCCATACAAGACCCGTTCCAATCGCCACCCGACCGACCTCGGCGTGCCGGTTCGAGGTCGCCGCGCCCGGGCCTCGCCGGCGGCAGGGGCGCCGCCGCCGGCGGTCGTCGCTTTGCGCTACCGCACGGTCACAGTGCAACGGCGGCCACGAACCTGCCCGCCAAGTGCCAAGGGGCGATCAGCGGTAGACCGGGAAGCGGCGGCAGAGCGCCTCGACCTCGCCGCGGACCCGGTCGGCCACGCCGTCGGCGTCGCCCTGGGCCAGGCCGTCGAGGACGTCGCTGATCAGGTGGCCGATGGCGGTGAACTCGGCGACCCCGAAGCCGCGCGTCGTGCCGGCCGGGGTGCCGAGGCGGATGCCCGAGGTCACGGTCGGCTTCTCGGTGTCGAACGGGATGCCGTTCTTGTTGCAGGTGATGTGCGCCCGGCCGAGCGTCACCTCGGCGGCGTTGCCCTTGACCCCCTTGGGGCGCAGGTCGACCAGCATGAGGTGGTTGTCGGTGCCGCCGGTGGTGATGGCGGCGCCGCGCTCGACCAGCACCGCCGCCAGGGCGCGGGCGTTGGCCAGCACCTGCTCGCTGTAGGCGCGGAACTCGGGGCGCAGCGCCTCGCCGAAGGCCACGGCCTTGGCGGCGATGACGTGCATCAGCGGGCCGCCCTGCAGGCCCGGGAACACCGCCGAGTTGATCTTCTTCGCGATCTCCTCGTCGTTGGTCAGCACCATGCCGCCGCGCGGGCCGCGCAGGGTCTTGTGGGTGGTGGTGGTGACGACGTGCGCGTGCGGCAGCGGCGACGGGTGCAGGCCGGTGGCGACCAGCCCGGCGATGTGCGCCATGTCGACCATCAGGTAGGCGCCGACGGCGTCGGCGATCCGGCGGAAGCGCGGAAAGTCGAGGATGCGCGAATAGGCCGAGGCGCCGGCGATGATCAGCTTCGGCCGGTGCTCGTGGGCCAGGCGCTCGAGCTGGTCGTAGTCGAGCCGCAGGTCCTCCTCGCGCACGCCGTAGTGCACCGCCTTGAACCACTTGCCCGACTGGGCGGGCCGGGCGCCGTGGGTCAGGTGGCCGCCGGCGGCGAGGTCCATGCCGAGGATGGTGTCGCCGGGCTGCAGCAGCGCCAGCATGACGGCGCCGTTGGCCTGGGCGCCGGAGTGCGGCTGGACGTTGGCGAAGCCGCAGCCGAACAGCGCCTTCGCCCGGTCGATGGCCAGGCTCTCGGCGATGTCGACCCACTGGCAGCCGCCATAGTAGCGCTTGCCCGGATAGCCCTCGGCATACTTGTTGGTCAGCACCGAGCCCTGCGCCTCGAGCACCGCCCGGCTGACGATGTTCTCCGACGCGATCAGCTCGATCTCGTCGCGCTGGCGGCCGAGCTCGCCGGCGACCGCGGCGGCCAGCTCCGGGTCGGCGTCGGCCAGCGAGGCGTCGAAGAAGCGGGCGAAGCCGGCGGCGGCACCGGCGGGCAGGTCGTTCATCGGCAGGCACTCCGTCGCGCGCGGGGTCGGGGGCAACCGGGCCCCCGGGTTTCCGGTGGGCGCCTCTATGGCGGCTGAGGCGACCCGGACGCAAGCCTCGGCCCGACCCGCCGCGACCCTCCGCCGCCACCCGGCGCTGCCCGTGCAAGGCGACCCGACCCGCCGCCGATTTCTTCCGGTGACACTTATCTCCCGCGCGAACAAGGCAAAGGACCGCGCACCTCCGGCGCGAGGACTTGGGCCGGCCGGCACGGCCATTTGAAGACGTTCCAGATTTACCTTGTGGCGCCGGCGCCGGCGTGAGATGCGGAACGTCCGTCGCGCCCGTCCCGGGCCCGCACCGGAAGGACCGTTCCCATGGCCTCGATCCCCGGCTCGGCGGGCAACGACAGCAAGGCCGGCACGACCGGCAACGACATCCTCAACCTGCTGGGCGGCAACGACCGCGGCTATGGCGGCAACGGGGTGGACACGCTGTTCGGCGGGACCGGCAACGACACGCTGGACGGGGGCAACGGCAACGACAGCGTGCTGGGCGAGGCCGGCAACGACACGCTGTGGGGCGGCGGCAACGACAGCAGTGCCGCCGGCGGCAACGACCGGCTCTACGGCGGCAACGACCGGGACACGGCGTTCGGCTGGTCCGGCAACGACACGCTGTTCGGGGGCAACGGCAACGACGACCTGCGGGGCGGCAACGGCAACGACACCGTGCTCGGCGAGGCCGGCAATGACAGCCTGCAGGGCTGGAACCAGAACGACACCGTCGACGGGGGTGCCGGCGACGACAGCCTCGACGGTGGCGAGGGGGCCGATCGCCTGTACGGCGGAAACGGCAACGACAGATTTTTTGAGGGTAACGGCGCCGATACCGTCTATGGCGGCAACGGTGACGACTATTGGGCCCCGCAGAATCTGCAGGCGGCAAGCAACGACACGGTCTACGGCGGGGACGGCGCGGACAACCTTTACGGTGGCTCGGGCAACGAGAAGGTGTACGGCGACAAGGGCGATGATATCATCTTCAGCTCGGGCGGAAATGACACGGTGTTCGGCGGGGATGGCAATGATTTGATGGCTGGAGATTCAGGAACCGACACACTGACGGGCGACAACGGCGCCGATACCTTCAGATATTATTTCCCTAACGAAACCGGTCAGCTGACGAGCACCGCTGACCGGATCACGGACCTCGGCGCCGGCGACAGGATCGACCTCAGCTTCATCGACTGGGACCAGTCCACGGGGACATACGAAAGCTTCAGCTTCTACGGCGAGTTCGATCCGAGCGACCCGACGGTGCCGGGCCAGGTGAGCTGGGTCGACAACACCACGGGTCCGGGCATCTACCTGCTGTTCGACTTCCGGACGGTATCGGGCGACGCGGCCTACGGCATCATCGCCATCCTGAACGTCAGCAGCATTTCCGAGGGGCAGCTGATCCTGTAGCCGGGTGGGCGGCCCGTCGTCGGGGCGGGCCGCGCGCCACGGCGATTGCCGGCAGGGCTCAGAAGGGCAGGATGCTTTCCGGCCAGCCCGGGTACGCGCCGTCGGTGTTGGCGTCGAGGCGATGCGCGTCGGTGCCGTCGTAGACCCAGGCCTCGCGGCCGTGCGCCACATCGGCGGCCGAGAACCACAGGTTGCCGCCGACGGCCTGCAACTCGTCGGGATTGACCGCGCCGCCGAGGTCGACGACGGCGGTGTCGGTGCCGTCGACGCGCCACAGCACCTCGCCGTCGGACCGATTCCAGGAGGTGATGTACAGCGAGCCGCCGAGCGAGGCGAAGTTGCCGGCGATGTCGTCGACGCCGGGGATGCCGTCGAGCACCTTCACGGCCCCGGTGCCGTCATAGCGCCACAGGTCGGACTGAGCGCCGTCGTCCATCGTGAAGTAGAGGGACGAGCCGACGGCGGCCAGCGGCCTCGGGACGGTCGCTCCGGCGGAGTCGAAGTCGATACGCTCCGCCGACGAGCCGCCATCATAGGCCCAGAGCGAGCGAACGTCGCCTTCCGCGGCACTGAAGTAAAGCGTAGAGCCCTCAGCGACGAGGTCGCCGGGCGCGTAGCCGCCGTTCGAGCCGATAGAGATCTTGGAGGCGGTGGTTGCGGTGCCGTCGACCATCCACAGCCCGTACTCGAAGAAACCGTTGGCGACGAAAAACAACTTGCTGCCGACCGCCGTGAGGTCCGACGGCGAGCTGCTGCTGCCGCTATCGACGTCGATTTTCGTCAGGGCGGAGCCGTCATGGAACCAGAGCTCGTTGTCCTGCTCGGGCCCACCGTCCCAGGCCCTGAAGTAGAGCCGGTTGCCGGCGACGGTCAGTTCCGACGGCACGCTGGAATAGCCGGTATTCGCGATCCTGTATTCGGTCAAGTCCGTGCCGTCGTAGCGGTAGAGCGCGCTATATGACTCATTCGAGCCGCGGAAGAAAAGGTTGCCGCCGAACTCGGTCAGTTCATCGACCCAATTGTAGGTGTCGGGATTGTTGTCGATATCGATCTCGGTGAAGGTCGAGCCATCGTAGCGCAGCAGATCCCATGTGCTGTAGTCGGAGCCCTCGCGTGCCACGAAGAGGTCGTCGCCGATCGCCAGCATGCTGTCGACGGTGCTCCCCGCCGGACCGAAGTCGATCGGCGTCACCGAGGTGCCGTCCCAGGACCACAGGGAACCGTCACCGGCGACTTCACCGCTGAAGAAGACCTTGTCGCCATAGGCCACGAAATCGACGGGGCCCGAGGAACCCGAGCCGGGAAGCGTGATGGCATGGGCCGTGCCGTCGGCGTCGAGACGCCACAGCTTGTTCATGACGCCGTCGTCCATGGCCGAGACGTAGACCGTGGAGCCCGAGATCGCCACGTCGTAGACATCGCCCAGCAAGGCGCCGGTGTCGGTCCGCACGTTGCTCGCCGTGGTGCCGTCGTAGACCCACAGGCTCGAGTAGCCATGCGACTCGGGTTCGGCCGTGAAGTAGAGGTTGGCGCCAGCGGCGTACAGGTTACCCAGGCCGCTGACCGAGCCCGGACCCAGGACCATCTCGGCGGAGGTGCCATCAAAGGCGAAGATGCCCCGGCCATCCGTGCCATCGGCGGAGAAATACAGGGTGGAGCCGACACGGGTCAGGGATGAGGGATAGCTCGATTCCGCGCCCGGCAGGATATCGAGCTCCCTGACCGTGGTGCCGTCGTAGGTCCAGAACTCGTGGCCATTGGTGCCCTCTCCCCTGAAGCAGAGCGTCGATCCGAGCAAGGTCAGCTCACCCAAAGTCCTCAAGCTGTCGATGCCAAGATCGACCTCCATGAAGGTGCCGTCGTGGTACCGGCCGAGACGACTCCCACTAAAGGAGTCTGCCGAGGACAGGTAGCTGAAGTAGAGATCCGACGCCGTGCCGACGTACCTGTCAGGGACTGCGTCCTCGAGGACGCCTGGCGTGAGATCGATCCTGGTCGCAGCACTACCGTCGTAGCGCCACATGCTGTACTCGTCACCGTCCGTAGCCCTGAAGAACAGGTCCGAGCCCGCGCCGTAGAGCGAGTCAGGATCCGTAGCCGGCATGTCGACCCGCGTGGCGACGGTGCCGTCAGCCTGCCAGAGAACACGCCCGCTGCCTGTATCGGTGAGAAAGTACAGGTGTGACCCGGCCGTCGTCAGCCGGAAGCCGTTCAGCGAATTGCCGGACGCGTCCTGGATCTCGTGGACCGCCGATCCGTCGTAGGACCAGACCGCAGCGTCGTCGTAGAACCATGCCGTTCCGTCGCCGACCACCATGTCCGAGGGCGTGAGGCCGAGGGACGCGCCGACCTTGACCAGGTTGCCATCGGCATATTGCCACAGCCCGTAGCTCACGGCGTCCTGGGCGAGGAACAGCACGCGGTCCGAAACCGCCCCGACCCCGTCGATGGTGACGGTGACCGTGGCGGTGTCGGTGCCGCCCCGGCCGTCGCTGATCGTGTAGGTGAAGCTGTCGGTGTCGCTGTCGCCGTTGCCCAACCCGTCGAAGGCACCGTTGGGATCGTAGGTGTAGGTGCCGTCGGCAGCGAGGGTGAGCCTCGCACCCGAAGCCAGGGTGAAGGTCGTGCCGACCCGGGCCGCCTGGCCGTTGACCGCGACGACGCTCAGCGGGTCGCTGTCCGGGTCCCTGTCGTTGCCCAGGACATTGCCACCGACCGTGGCGTTCTCGGCGACGCCGGTGGTGTCGTTCACCGCATCCGGCGGGGCGTTCAGCAGGGTCGACAGTGCCGCCTTCTGGTCCTTGAACTGGACGGTCTCGATGCCGGTGAAGCGATCGCTGCCGTCGTTGCCGTCGGCCGTGGCGTTGCCGTCGACGACCCGGTAGATGCCGCCGCCGAGGTCGGTGAAGGTATAGGTGGCGCGCGCCCCCGCCAGCACGAGCTGGTCGCTGCCGCCACCGCCGTCGATGCTGTCATTGCCGGCGCCGCCGGTCAGGCTGTCGGCATTGTCGCCGCCGGCCAGGCTGTCGTTGCCAGCGCCGCCGTCGATGCGGTCGATGCCGATGCTGCCGAGCGCCGTGTCGTCGCCATTGCCGCCGGCGAGGCTGTCATTGCCGTTCCCGCCCTGCAGCCGATCATTGCCGTCGAGGCCCACCAGCGTGTCGCTGCCGACTCCGCCATCGAGGCTATCGTAGCCGGCGCCGCCGAACAGGCTGTCGCTACCGATGCCTCCAGCCAGGCCGTCGGCGCCATTGCCACCGAACAGTCGATCGCTGCCGTCCTCGCCCAGGATTCGATCGTTGCCGTTGCCTCCGTAGAGGCTGTCATTGCCGCCCCGGCCGGCGATGGTGTCGGCCGACGTGGTGCCGGTATAGGTGTTGTCCGCCGAGGTCCCGGTATAGATCGCCATGGGCCGCCTTCCGCCACACACCGGGCCCGCTCGGGTCGCGGGCCCTCCACCCAACCATCAGTGGCAGCCTTCGTTACGCGCGTAAACCCTCCGCGAGTGGAAGCGAGTGGAAATTCCAGTGGAATTCCACTGGAATTTCCACCGGGTGGAACGGGAGCAGTCGCCAGCGCCGCTAGCGGTAGACGACGTCGAAGGGCGTGAACTCCTCGAGGAAGATCAGGTCGATGTCGAAGCCGAACAGGTCGTTGACGACGCCGTCGACCCGATGCAGGGCGCTGCCGTCGTACTCGAACAGCACCGACTGATCGCCGTCCGTGGCGGTGAACCAGAGCGACGAGCCGATCGCGACCAGGTTCTGGGGATCGCCCTCGCCGCCGGTCCAGGTGTCGATCTCGGTGGCGGTGCTGCCGTCGTACTTCCAGAGCTCGCGCTCGGTGCCGTTGGACGCGGTGAAGTAGAGGGTGTCGCCGACGACGGTGAGGTCGCGGGGATCGCCCGAGGCGGCGCCCGCGGCGGTCTCGATCACCGTGCTGGAGCCGCCGGCGATCCTGACGAGCTCGTTGCCGGTCTCGGGCGTCGACTGGACGACGTAGCGCGCACCGTCGATGACCGGGGCGAGGTCGGGATAGGCGGCACCCTTGGTCAGGGTCGTGCCGTCATACTTCCACGTGGTCTCGCCGCTGCCGTCATTGGCGCGGAAGAAGAGGTTGCTGCCGACGGCGACCAGGTCCTTCGGGTTGCTGGAACTGAAGGCGCCGGACCTGATCTCGATCTCGGTGGCGCTGGTGCCGTCATACTTCCACAGCTCCCGGTCGGAGCCGTCGAAGGCGCTCAGATATATGGTTTCGCCGACGGCGGTGATGTCCAAGGGCGTGGCGTTAGGGTTCAAGCCACTGTTGTTCAGATTGATCTCGATCAGAGAATGGGAGGTACCGTCGTACTTCCAGAGCTCGATGTTGGCCGTCGAGCCGCCGGGAATGGAGACCGGTACATTGGCACTGTAGTAGAGCTTGTCGCCGGCCGCGGTCAGATATTCGGGAGCGGTCTGATAGTTGCCACCCGGCGTCTGTGCGGTCACGGTGGTGCCGTCGTAGATCCACAGCCCCTGGCCGAAGCCGGGCCGCCAGCCGGAGAACCCGAGCTTGAACGAGGCGACGTCGAACGCGCCCTCGATGTCGAACGACAGGAGGCCCTCGCTCGTGCCGCCATTGCCGTCCTTGATGACGTAGGTGATGTCCTCGAAGGCGGATTCGCCGGGGTCGAGGTCCTCGAAGGCGCCGTTGGTGTCGAAGGTGTAGTCGCCGTTGGCCTCGAGGGTCAGCACCGCGCCGGAGGCGAGGGTGATGGGCGTGCCGAACTCGACATCGACGCCGTTGACCCGGGTGATGAAGAGCGTGTCGTTGTCGGCGTCCTCGTCGTTGGCGAGGATGTTGCCGGTGACGACGTCGCTCTCGCCGATGGTCCGGAAGTCGCTCCCGGCGACCGGCTCGTCGTTGACCGGGTTGACCGCGAAGGTCACCTCGCCGACGTCGGACTCGGTGCCGTCCGAGACCGTGTAGTCGAACGAGGCGGTGCCGTGGAAGTCCTCGTACAGGATGAAGACGATCCGGCCGTCGTCGATGACCGCGGTGCCGCCGACCGCGTTGTCGACGGCGGTCACCGTCAGCGGATCCTCGTTGGCGTCGCTGTCGTTGCCGGTGAGGCTGGCGAAGGTGATGATCCGGTCGGCCGAATCCTCGTCGACGGCCGAGAGCGAATCGTCGACCGCGACCGGGGCGCGGTTCTCGCCGGTGACGCGGAAGCTGGCATGGCCGGTGTCGGTGCCGCCATTCCCGTCGTCGACCGTGTAGTCGAACGAGGCGCGGCCGAGGAAGCCTTCGGCCAGCGTGAACACGACCTCGCCGCCGACGATCGCCGCCGTGCCGCCGACGGCATTGTCGACGGCCGAGACGGTGAGCGGGTCCTCGTCGACGTCCTCGTCGTTGCCGGTGAGCGCGCCGAAGGCGATGCCCAAGGGTGGGCTGCCGCCGGCGTAGTCGTCGAGCAGGTCGTCGAACGCCACCGGGTCGTCGTTGACCGGGTCGACCACGAACGACACGGTGGCCGAGTCCGAGCCGCCGGCATCGTCGACGATGGTGTAGTCGAACGAGGCGGTGCCGTTGAAGTCGTCCTCGGCGGTGAAGATGATCTTGCCGTCGTCGAGGACCACGGTGCCACCGACGGCGCCGCCCACCGCGGTCAGGGTGAGCGGCCGGCCATCGCCGTGGGTGTCGTTGGCCTTGAGCTCGGCAAAGGAGATCGTGCGCGAGCCGAAGTCCTCGTCACGGGCGTCGAGCGTGTCGTCCGCGGCGTCCGGCTGGTCGGGGACGGAGTTCACGGTGAAGCTGGCGCGGCCGATGTCGGTGCCGCCCTTGCCGTCGCTGACGGTGTAGTCGAAGCCGGCCTCGCCGTTGAAATCGGCGTCGAGCGTGAAGACGACCTTGCCGTCGGCGATGGCGACGGTGCCGCCCGTGGCGTTGTCGACGGCCGAGACGGTCAGCGGATCGCTCTCGGCGTCGCTGTCGTTCCCGGTCAGCTGGGCGAAGGTGACCTGGCGCGGGGCGGAGTCCTCGTCGACGGCGGCGAGGCTGTCATCGGTCGCCACCGGCGCGTCGTTCACCGGGGTGACGTCGAAGCGCACCGTGGCGGTATCGGTCCGGCCGGTGCCGTCGTCGATAGTGTAGACGAAGCTCGCCTCGCCGTTGAAGTTCTCGGCGAGGACGAAGCGGACGTCGGTGCCGACGAGGAGTGCCGTGCCGCCGACAGCGCTGCCGACGTCGGTGATGAACGGCGTCTGCCCGTCCGGGTCGCTGTCGTTGTCGAGCAGCGTCGCCGCGGCGATGATGCGGTCGCCGGAATCCTCGGCGACGGCGGCGAGGCTGTCGTCCCCGGCCACGGGATCGTCGGCGGTGTCCGTGATCGTGAACGAGGCGCGGGCGACGTCGGTGCCGCCGTTGCCGTCGCTGACCGTGAAGTCGAAGCCGGCGGTGCCGCTGAAGTTGGCGGTGGCGGTGAACACCACCTCGCCGTCGACGATGGCGACGCTGCCGCCGGCGGCGTTGCCGACGGCACTGACGGTCAGCGGGTCGCCCTCGATGTCGAAGGCGGTGCCGATCAGCTCGGCGAAGCCGAAGCTGCGCGGAGCCGCGTTCTCCGCCTGGGGACCGCCATTGTAGTCGACGGCGACCGGCGCGTCGTTGACGGACGTCACCGTGAAGGTGACGGTGGCGCTCGCGGTGTAGAAGGACTCGTTCCTGATGAAGTAGGTGAACTCGGCCGGGCCGCTGTAGTTGGTCGAGGGCGTGAAGACGACATCGCCGTCGACCAGGCTGACGAAGCCGCCCGTCCCGCTGTTGACGCCGTAGATGGTCAGCGTGCCGTTGTCCGGGTCCTGGTCGTTGGCCAGCAGGTCCTCGGCGGCGATGGTGGTGGCGCCGGAATCCTCGTCGATGTCGGCGATGGTGTCGGCGGCGGCGACCGGGTTGTCCGGCTGGGCGACGACGTTGAAGCTGACGCTGGCCGTGTCGGTGCCGCCGTTGCCGTCGCTGACGGTGTAGTCGAAGCCGGCGGTGCCGTTGAAGTTGGCGGTGGCGGTGAAGACGACCTTGCCGTCCTCGAGCCGCACCGTGCCGCCGGTGGCGTTGCCGACCGCGGTGATGTCCAGCGGGTCGTTGTCGGCATCGCGGTCGTTGTCGAGCAGGGCCGCCACGGCGATCTCGCGGGGGGCCGCATCCTCGTCCTGGGGCGCCAGCACGTCGTCGTCGGCGGCCGGATCGTCGTTGACGGGCGTGATCGCGAAGGTCGCGTAGGCGACCGCGGCGTTGCCTTGCGGATCGAGCACGCCGTACTGGAACTTGGCCGTGCCGGCGAAGTCCGGGTCGGCGGTGAAGACGACCTTGCCGTCGACGATCTCGGCGGTGCCGCCGTCGATGCTGTTGACGAAGAAGACGTCGAGCGGGTCGCTGTCGGCGTCGCTGTCGTTGGCGAGCAGTGCCGCGAAGGTGATGGTGCGCGGTGCCGCCCCCTCGGCCTGCCCCGTCAGCACGTCGTCGAGCGCGACCGGCGTGTCCTCGACCGGATCGACCTGGTAGCTGACGCGGCCGACATCGGTGCCGCCCTTGCCGTCGCTCACCGTGTAGTCGAAGGCGGCGGTGCCGAAGAAGTCGTCGGTGGTGTCGAAGACGATCTGGCCGCCGACGATGCTGACGGTGCCGCCGACCGCGTTGCCGACCGCGGTGATGGTCAGCGTGTCGTTGTTCGGGTCGCGGTCGTTGGCCAAGAGGTCGGCGAAGGCGATGCCCAGCGGCGGGTCGTCCTCGGTGGCGACGGTCAGGGTGTCGTCGACCGCGACCGGGGCGCCGTTGCCGCCGACGAGGCTGCCGACGGCGACCGTCTGGTCCTTGAAGCGCACCGTCTCGATGCCGGCGAAGCGGTCGCTGCCGTCATTGCCGTCGGCGGTCGTGTTGCCGTCGACGATGCGGAAGACGCCGCCGCCGAGGTCGGTGACGGTGTAGGTGCTGCGGTTGCCGGCCAGCACCAGCACGTCATTGCCGGCGCCGCCGTCGATGCTGTCGTTGCCGGTCCCGCCGGTGATCGTGTCGGCGCTGTCGCCACCGCTCAGGCTGTCGTTGCCGGCGCCGCCATCGATCCGGTCGTTGCCGTCGCTGGCGAACACCGTATCGGCGGCGTTGCCGGCGAGGATGTTGTCGTTGCCGTTGCCGCCCTGCAGCCGGTCGCTGCCGTCCTGCCCGAGCAGCGTGTCGTTGCCGAGACCGCCATCGAGGCTGTCGTTGCCCGCCCCGCCCTCCAGACTGTCATTTCCGTTGCCGGCGGCCAGGCTGTCGTTGCCGGCGCCCCCGAACAGCCGGTCGGCGCCGTTGCCGCCGAACAGGCTGTCGTTGCCGTCCTCGCCGAGCAGGCTGTCGCTGCCGTTGCCCCCGGTCAGGGTGTCGTTGCCGCCGCGGCCGAACAGGACGTCGTTGGCGGTGCCCCCGACCAACGTGTTGGCGGCCGAGGTTCCGGTGAGGGTGGCCAAGGGGGGAACTCCAAAGCGGTGTGTCTAATTCACACCAGCCTAGCCGCTACGCTTCGGAAAGCAACCGCCTACGGCGAATTTGCGCGCAAACGAATTCTACTTAACGGAGAAGATTCAACTAAACCTCGGGTCAAGATTCAACACTCGACGACGTTGACGGCGAGGCCGCCGAGCGAGGTTTCCTTGTACTTGTCCATCATGTCCTTGCCGGTCTGGCGCATGGTCTCGATGACCTTGTCGAGCGGCACGAAATGGCTGCCGTCGCCGCGCAGCGCCAGGCGGGCGGCGTTGATCGCCTTGATCGCTCCCATGGTATTGCGCTCGATGCAGGGGATCTGGACGAGGCCGCCGATCGGGTCGCAGGTCAGGCCGAGATTGTGCTCCATGCCGATCTCGGCCGCGTTCTCGACCTGCTCGTTGCTGCCGCCGAGGACGGCGCAGAGGGCACCGGCCGCCATCGAGCAAGCGACGCCGACCTCGCCCTGGCAGCCGACCTCGGCGGCGCTGATCGAGGCGTTCTCCTTGTAGAGCATGCCGATGGCGGCGGCGGTCAAGAGGAAGCGGACGACGCCGTCATCGGAAGCGCCCGGGACGAAGCGGGTGTAGTAGGCGAGGACGGCCGGAATGACGCCGGCGGCCCCGTTGGTCGGGGCCGTCACGACGCGACCGCCGGCGGCGTTCTCCTCGTTGACCGCCAGCGCGTAGAGGTTGACCCAGTCGAGCACGGTGAGCTGGTCGCGCAGCGCGGCCTCGGGCCGCGAGGTGAGGTCGCGCCAGATGCCGGGGGCGCGGCGCTTGACCCGCAGCGAGCCCGGCAGCACGCCCTCGGCGCGCATGCCGCGCTCGATCGAGCCCTCCATCACCCGCCAGATGCCGAGCAGGCCCTCGCGCACCTCGCCCTCGCTGCGCCAGGCCTGCTCGTTGGCCAGCAGCAGGTCGGCGATGGTCTTGCCGGTGGCGCGGCCGGCGACGAGCAGGTCCTCGGCCGAGCGAAAGGGGAACGGCAGGGCGACGTTGCTCGCCGGCGGCGCCTCGGCGGCGGCCTCGGCCTCGCTCAGCACGAAGCCGCCGCCGACCGAGAAGTAGACACCCTCGGCCAGCAGCCCGCCGGCGGCGTCGAAGGCGCGAAAGCGCATGCCGTTGGGATGCCGGGGCAGCGTCTCGCGCTGGCGGAACTGCAGGTCGTGCGGCTCGTCGAAGGCGACGGGGTGGCGGCCGAGCAGCAGCAGCCGCCGGGTGGTGCGGACCTCGGCGACGCGATGCACCGCCGCGTCCGGGTCGACCTTCTCCGGCAGCTCGCCGCACAGGCCGAGGATGACCGCCTTGTCGGTGTCGTGGCCCTTGCCGGTCAGCGCCAGCGAGCCATAGAGCGCGGTTTCGATGCGGGCGATGCGCGACAGGAGGCCCGCGGTCTCCTGCTCGAGGACGAAGCGGTGCGCCGCCCGCATCGGCCCGACAGTGTGAGAGCTCGACGGACCGATGCCGATCTTGAACAGGTCGAAGGCGGAAAGCGGCATGGCGAGGTTCCGGGGCCGGGGCCTGGGCAGCACACTCTAGCGGCGCGGAAGATGGCCGTCTTGTAAGGCCTGTGTTGCCTGCGGGCGCTCGCCACAGGGGTGATGATGGGCTAGACATCCATCGCGATATTATCCAGACGCCTGACTCAATGGTCGGTTGTGTCCCGAAAGGAACCAACTCTACCGGTGTCGCCGGCTGGCACGCATGGGGATGGAATGGCGGTCGGCAACGGGACAGATCGTGGCGAGGTATTGCGCGGGTCGGGCAACATCGACACCCTCGCCGGTCGCGGTGGCAACGATACGCTGTACGGCCTTGTCGGCATCGACCGCCTCTATGGCGGCGACGAGTCCGACCTGCTGTTCGGTGGCGAGACCTCCGACACGCTGTTCGGTGGCAACGAGAACGACAAGCTTGTCGCGGGAAACGGCAATGACCGTGCCTTTGGCGGCAACGACAGCGATTTCGTGTTCGGAGGAAGCGGCAACGACCTTGTGTATGGCGGCGAGGTCGTCGACGTCCTCTACGGCGGAGAGGGCAACGACTTCCTGTTTGGCGGTAACGGTGCCGATTCGCTGTTTGCCGGCAGCGGCGTCGACCTGCTGATCGGCGGCGCCGGCGCTGACAAACTGGTCGGTGATGGCGATGATCTAGCAAGCTACGCTCCATCGCGCGTCGGCGTGGCCATCGACCTTGCCGCCGGCATCGCCAGTGGCGGCGATGGTGCCGGGGACAGCCTCACGGGGATCCGCGATGTCATCGGTTCGTCGGCCGAGGACGAGGTGGCCGGCGACGACGCCGACAATCGCATCGCCGGCCTCGACGGCGGCGACACGCTCGACGGGGCTGGCGGGGACGACACCCTTGCCGGCGGCAACGGCGCCGACAGTGCCACCGGCGGCGTTGGCGACGATCTGCTTGCTGGCGACGAGGGCGATGACTCCCTTGGCGGTGGAGCCGGCTCCGACAGCCTCGCCGGCGGAAACGGCGACGACCAGCTGGCGGGTGACGCCGACGACGACCTGTTGGCGGGTGACGCCGGCAACGACACGCTGACCGGTGGCAGCGGCGAAGACCAGGCCAGCGGTGATGTCGGCGACGACTCGATCGACGGCAGTGCCGGCAACGACTCGCTCTTCGGCGGTGACGACGATGACGACCTCGCCGGCGGCGACGGCCGGGATACCCTCTTCGGGGGGAATGGCGACGACATCTTGGCGGCCGACGGGCCGGCCAACGCCGGTGCCGCGGTCGACCTCCTGTTCGGTGGCAGCGGCGCCGACACGTTGCGCGGCGGCATCGGAGACGACGCGCTTTCGGGCGGAGCCGACGCCGACAGGCTGATCGGCAATGGGGACGACACCGCCGTCTACGTGGTCTCGGCGGCACGCGTCGTCATCGACCTGGCCGACGGGACGGGGGCGGGCGGCGACGCCGCCGGTGACTCGCTCTCCGGTATCGCCAACGTCACGGGCTCGGCACTCGACGACATCCTCCGCGGTTCGTCCGGAGCCAACGGCCTCACCGGGGGTGAGGGCGACGACACCCTCGATGGTGCCGCCGGCGCCGATGTGCTGGACGGCGGCACCGGCAACGACTTCTACATCGTCGACTCGGCTTCCGACCGCATCATCGAAGCCGCGGACGGCGGGACCGATACCATCCGCTCCTTCGTCAATTTCGAGTTGAGCGAAGACCTCGAGGTCCTGGTCCTTTCCGGCGGCGGCGACCTCGACGGCACGGGCAACAGGTTCGAGAACTCGCTGGTTGGCAACGCCGGTGACAACCGGCTCGACGGCAGCAACGGTTCGGACACCCTCGAGGGCGAAGGCGGCAACGACGTCCTCATCGGTGGGACGGCCGTCGACCGCCTCGTCGGCGGAACCGGCAACGACCTCTATGTCGTCGACACCATCAACGATGTCGTCGTCGAGGCAATCGACGAGGGCTTCGATACCGTCCGCAGCTCGGCGTCGTTCGACCTGGTCGGCGGGATCGAGTCGCTGGTCCTGACGGGAAGCGAAGATCTTCGCGGCAGCGGTACCAGTCTCGCGAATACGCTGACCGGCAACGACGGGGCGAACCTGCTCGACGGAAGCAGCGGGGACGATGTCGTCTCCGGCGGCGACGGCGCCGATTCGGTCGAGGGCGCAGCCGGCTCGGACAGCCTGTTCGGCGGCGCCGGCAACGATGTGCTGAGCGGTGGCAGCGGCGCCGACACCATCGATGGTGGCGCCGGCACCGACATCGCCGAATTCACCGGCAACCTAGCGAACTATCGTCTGACCAACCTCGGCAACGGGGTCGTCAGCGTGGTCGACCTCCTGGCGACAGGGGTCGGAGACGACGGTACCGCCCGCCTCGTCAACGTCGAGTTGCTGCGCTTTCGCGACGGCACGATCTCGAGTGACATCAATCGGGCTCCGGGTGCGATCGGCGACACCAACGCGGCCGCGAACCGGGTGTTCGAGGCCGCCGCCAATGGCAGCACGGTCGGCATCACTGCCCGCAGCAACGATCCCGACGGTGACAGCGTCACCTACAGCCTCAGCGAGGACGCCGGCGGTCGCTTCGCCATCAATGCCTCGACGGGCGTGGTCACGGTCAAGAACGGCGCGCTGCTGACCGCCGGCCAGACCCACAGCATCACCGTCGTGGCCGAGGACCCCGACGGCCTCGAGGTGGAAGAGACGTTCCAGATCGGCGTCGTCACCGACGGCAATGCCCCGGTCGCGAATGCCGACCGGATCCTCATGTCGCGTGCGACAGAGTTCGCTATCCCGACGAGCCTTCTCGTCGCCAACGACACCGATCCGCAGGGTGATCGGCTCAACATCACCGCGGTCTCGGGCCAGAGCGGCTGCCGGGCTTTGCTCGACGGCGATGTGATCCGTGTCGAGGTGACGGGGGCGACGGCCACCTTTGCCTACACGCTGAGCGATGGCAGCCGGACTTCCACGGCCAGCGTGACGATCACCGGCACGGCGACGACGTCTGGCGATGATCGGCTGGAGGTCGCGAGCACCGCCTCGCTGCCCAGCTTCGTCGACGGACTCGGGGGCGATGACGAGATCGTCGGTAGCACGGGTGCCGACAGCTTCTTCGGCGGCAGCGGCAACGACGAGCTTTCCGGCGCGGCGAGCAGCGACCGGCTCTCGGCAGGATCCGGAAACGACCTTGTCGATGGCGGTTCCGGCGCCGACACCATGATCGGCGCGTCGGGCGACGACGTCTTCGTCGTCGACAGTGCCGGCGATGTGGTCATCGAAGCCAGTGGCGAGGGCACGGACACCATCCGGACGGGTCTCAGCGTCAGCCTCGATGACGCGATCGAGAACCTCGAGATCACCGGCTCCGGAAATGCGTCCGGTACCGGCAACCGGCTGCTGAACGTCCTGGTCGGCAATGCGGGCGACAATCGCCTCGACGGCGACGCCGCCTCGGACACCCTGTCGGGCGGTTCAGGGGATGACACCCTGGATGGCGGAACGGCCGCGGACCGGCTCGAAGGCGGTTCCGGCAACGACACGTTCTTCGTCGATACCATCAACGACGAGATCGTGGAGGCTTCCGGGGACGGCACGGACGTGGCGCGGTCCACGGTCAGCTACACGCTGGTCGGCTCGGTCGAAGGTCTCGTGCTCCTCGGGTCCGACAGCATCGATGCGACCGGCAACAGCATCGCGAACACCCTCGTCGGCAATGCCGGCGCCAACAAGCTCGACGGCAAGAGCGAGGACGATCTCCTCTTCGGCGGGAACGGCAACGACTCGCTGCTTGGCGACACCGGCACGGACACGGTGTACGGCGGGGCGGGGAACGATTTCCTTTCCGGCGGCAGCGGCGCCGACACGCTCGATGGTGGCGCCGGGTCCGACACGGCCGTGTTCACGGGCAACCGCGAGAACTACCAGATTACCGGCCTCGGCTCCGGCATCGTCACGGTCGTCGACCTGTTCCCGGGCGGCGTCGGCGATGACGGAACCGCTCGCCTGGTCGACGTCGAGTGGCTGCGCTTTCTCGACGGCACCTATGCCAACACGGCCAATCGAGCCCCAGGCGCGATCTCCGACGCCAGCAACGCGACGGATCGGGTCGAGGAGCAGTCGGCCAACGGAACCACGGTCGGCATCACCGCGCGCTCCGTCGATCCCGACGGTGACAAGATCAGCTTCAGCCTCTCGGACGATGCCGGCGGCCGCTTCGCCATCAACGCCTCGACAGGCGTGGTGACGGTGAAGAACGGGAGCCTGCTCGACTACGCCGCAGCCAAGAGTCACACCATCACGGTGCGGGCCTCGGATCCGGACGGTCTCTTCGTCGAGCGCGACTACACCATCGCCGTCACCGACGTGCCGGACCCGAACCGGGCTCCAGGCGCGGTCTCCGACGCCAGTGCCGTGGCCAACAGCGTGGCGGAGAAGTCCGGTGCCGGCACCGTGGTCGGCATCACCGCGCGCAGCATCGATCCCGACGGCGATAGCGTCACCTACAGCCTGACGGACGATGCCGGCGGCCGCTTCGCGATCAACGCGACGACCGGTGTCGTGACGGTCAAGAACGGCGCCCTGCTCGACTATGGCCAGGCGACGAGCCACGGCATCACCGTGCGCGCAAGCGACCCTGACGGTCTCTTCGTCGAGCGCGATTTCACCGTCGCCGTCACCGATGTTCCCGATCCGAACCGGGCCCCCGGCGCGATTGCCGACGCCAACGCCGGCGGCAACAGCGTCGCCGAGCAGGCGGCCAACGGGACGGCCGTCGGCATCACGGCCCGGAGCACCGATCCCGATGGTGACAGTCTCACCTACAGCCTGAGCGACGATGCCGGCGGCCGTTTCGCCATCAATGCGACGACCGGCGTCGTGACGGTGAAGAACGGCAGCCTGCTCGACTTCGGCCAGGCAACGAGCCACACGATCATGGTGCGGGCAAGCGATCCGGACGGGCTCTATGCGGAGCGCGCCTACACGATCGCCGTCACCGATGTTCCGGACCCGAACCGCCCGCCCGGCTCGGTCAGCGACGGCGATGCGACGGTCAACCGCGTCAATGCCGGCGCGCCGGCGGGCACCGCCGTCGGTATCACGGCGCGCAGCACCGACCCGGACGGCGACAGCGTCACCTACAGCCTCGCCGACGATGCCGGGGGCCGGTTCGTGATCAACGCCGCAACCGGCGTGGTCACGGTGAAGAGCGGGGCCCAGCTGTCCGGTGGCGCCGAGCACGACATCGTCGTTCGCGCCACCGATCCGGACGGGCTCTTCGCCGAGCGCACCTTCACGATCGATGTCGCCGCGTCCGGCCCGACGCCGACGGCAGGCGCCGATCAGCTGATCGTGTCACGCGGCACCGCGCTGGCGGTACCCGTGACGGAACTGCTGGCCAACGACTCCGCCGGATCCGGCGCCACGCTGTCGATCACCGGCGTGACGGCCGGGAGCGGGATCACCGTCACCCTCGCCGGCGGGGTGATCTCCATCGTCGCGAACAGTGCCGGCGGCTCCTTCACCTACACCCTGTCCGATGGCGAGGACACGGCCACCGGTACCGTCAGCGTGGAAGGGGTGACGACGTCTGCCGGCAACGATCTGCTGACCCTGGCGAGCACTGCCACGAAGTCGAGCTACATCAACGCGCTCGCCGGCAACGATACGGTGACAGGCGGGACCGGGGACGACACGATCGAGGGTGGCGACGGTCGCGATGTGCTCACCGGCGGCGTTGGCAATGACTGGCTGTCGGCCAACGAGGATACGACGACCGCGATCGTCGAGAGCGATACCCTCTTCGGCGGGGCGGGCGATGACACCATGTTCGGTCGTGCCGGGAACGACACGATCGACGGTGGAATCGGCAACGACTTCATCCGGGGCGAGTACGGCACCGACACCGTGTGGGGCGGTGACGGCAACGACTCCATCCATTCCGACAATGCCTACGGTGGCAGCGGCGATGACGGTCTGTTCGGAGGTGGTGGCGACGACAAGGTCTTCGGCGGCGAAGGCAGCGATACGCTGAGCGGCGACGCCAACGCCGATACCCTCTATGGCGGGAGCGGCGCGGACATCTTCTATTTCCGCTACGGTCCTGGGCAGGATGGCGGCGCCGGCGATCTCGTCGCCGACTTCTCCGCGGGCGACGTCATCGACGTCAGTCAGATCGACGCGATCTCGGGTGGTGACAATCAGGCCTTCACCTTCATCGGCAATGCTCAGTTTACTGCCGGCGTGGCAGGTCAGCTGCGGTGGTCGACTTCGGGCGATGGAAGCCTGCTGATCGAAATGAACACCAACTTCCAAACGTCCAGCGTGGAGGGCTGGATCATCGTCCAGGGTGTCACGAGCCTGAGCGCTGCCGACTTCCTGCTCTAGCCCGGACTTGACCGCCCGGACCAACGACCGCAGGCTTCACGCCCGGGGTGCCGGTGGCGCCCGATCGGGAGAGCGCCGATGGTGGCAAGGACGGGCGACGGCGGCGACAACACGCTGAACGGGACGACCGGGGCGGACACGCTCACCGGCCTCGGCGGCGGCGACGGGCTGATCGGGGATGCCGGCAACGACACGCTCTACGGCGGAAGCGGCAACGACTTCCTGCTGGGCGACGAGAACGCCGACACGCTGTACGGCGGCTCGGGCAACGACCTGCTCGCCCCTGGACTGGGCAACGACACGGTCGACGGCGGGGGCGGCTCCGATACCGTTTACCTCGTTTCACCGTCCGCCGCTGCCATCGTCGCCGATCTCGGCCTCGGCACGCTGACCGGTGGCGGCGGCGGCAACGACCGGCTCATCGACGTCGAGAACGTCGTTGGCGGTCCCGTCAACGACCGCCTTGTCGGCAGCAGCGCGGACAACCTGCTCGTCGGGCTTGGCGGCAACGATTCGCTGGCCGGTGGTGCCGGCAACGACACGCTGCTCGGCTACGAGGGCGACGACCGCATCGACGGCGGCACGGGCACCGGGTCGCTCGATGGCGGTAACGGCTTCGACCATCTCACCTTCGCCAGCCTCAGCGCCGGCGTCACCGTCGACCTCGAGACCGGCATCATCTCCGGTACCGTCGTGTCCGGCGTCATCGCCAACTTCGAGGAAATCAGCGGCAGCAGCCGGGCCGACGAGCTCATCGCCGGCGAGGATGATGCCCGCCTGTTCGGCACCGGCGGCAACGACACGCTCTACGGCAATGCCGGCGACGACTCGCTGGTCGGAGGCAACGGCAATGACAGCGTGCTGGGCTCGTCCGGCGACGACCGGCTGGCGGGCGGCCTCGGCCTCGACCGCTTCGCCGGCAACAGCGGTGCCGACCGCTTCGTCTTCGCCACGACCGCCGAGAGCGGACCGGGAGCCGGCAGCCGCGACATCATCGAGGACTTCTTCCACGACGAGCTCGACCGCCTCGACCTGTCAGCGATCGACGCCAACACCGGTGTCTCGGGCAACCAGGCGTTCGTCTTCCGCGGATCGCTCACCTTCAACGGCGCCGGGCAGGTCCGCTATGCTCAGGTAGGCGACGCGACCCTCGTCCAGGCGAGCACCGACAGTGACAGCGCGGCCGAGCTGGAGATCCTGATCCAGACCCAGCTCGACCTCGTCAAGGCCGACCTCGTCCTCTGAGGGGCCTTAGTCGACCCACTCGACGCGGTGGCCGGCGGCGAGCAGGGCTTCCATCCAGGGTGGCGCCTTCAGCCCGCCCTTGACCTTGGCCAGCATCGAAGCCTCGGCCGCCTTGACCTGCTCGAGCTTCGCGACGACGCGGGCGATATCGGCCGCCGGTACGGTGACGACGCCGTCCTCGTCGGCGATGACGAGGTCACCCGAGGCGACGGAGCGGCCGCCGATGACCACCGGCAGGCCGACCGTGCCGGGGCCGCTGCGGACGCAGGAGTTCGGGGTGATGCCGCGGGCGAACACGGGCAGGCCCATGTCGCGCAGGCCCTGGCCGTCGCGCATCATGCCGTCGGTGACGATGCCGGCGACGCCGCGGTTGCGGGCGATGCCGGCCAGCAGGTCGCCGCAGCAGGCGCCGTGCTCGAAGCCCTCGGTCGAGCACATGATGACGTCGCCCGGCTTCGCCACGGCAACGGCGGCGGCCAGGGCCATGTTGTCGTCCGGACCGCAGGCGCAGGTCAGCGCCGTGCCGAAGCAGCGGTCCATGCCGGGATGATGCGGGAACAGCGGCTTGATGGCGCGGTCGAGCGAGCCGCGGCCGTTCTGGGCGTCGACGATGAAGCCGGCGGGCACGTCGCGGAAGGCCGCCATGACCTCGGCAGGGGGGCGGGCGAACTCGCGGCGGATGCGCAGGAGCGGCGGTTCGTCGAGCATCGGGTGGCCTCCCTCGTTGTCGTCGTCGCAACATCGGCGAAACCGTGACCATCGCCAAGACGCGAGCGCGGTGCACGGCTTCACAAAGCATGCGCCCGGCGCGGTTCAGCCTTGCGCGCCGGCCTGTCGGCCGGAATCATGGCGGCGGGGGGCAAGCAAACCAGCCGGGAGGGACCCTTCGTGGTCTACCCAATCGAGCGCATCGAAGGCGTCGGCGACGTCTTCGGCCAGAAGCTGCGCGCCGCGGGCATCGCCACGACCGCCGAGTTGCTCAAGGCCTGCTGCGATCCGAAGGGCCGCCGCACCACCGCCGCCGGCACCGGGATCGACGAGCGCCGCCTGCTTGAGTGGACCAACCGCGCCGACCTGATGCGCATCAAGGGCATCGGCAGCCAGTACTCCGACCTGCTGGAGGCTGCCGGCGTCGACACGGTCAAGGAGCTGAAGACCCGCAAGGCGGCAGCGCTGACTCAGCGTCTGGCCGAGATCAACGCCGAGAAAAAGCTGACACGGGCGGTCCCGGCGGAGAAGATGGTGGCCGGCTGGATCGAGCGGGCCAAGGGGTTGCCGCCGATCATCACCTACTGACGGCGGACCTGACGATGGTGCTGGGTGGACTGCTCAAGGGACTGTTCGGCGGCGGCGCCGCCAAAGAGGCCGGTCCGGCCAAGGGCGAGCCGGTCGCCTACAAGGACTACACCATCACCCCGACGCCGCTGCCGCAAGGCGGGCAGTTCCTGACCTCGGGCGTCATCGCCAAGGACTTTCCGAACGGCCGCAAGGAGCACAAGTTCATCCGGGCGGACACCCACAGCTCGGCGGCCGACGCCGCCAGCTTCGCGGTGCAGAAGGGTCGCCAGATCATCGACGAGCAGGGCGACCGGCTGTTCGGACCCTGAGCGGCGTCAGAAGCCGCCGTTGCCGGGGAAGAACTGCAGGGAGTCGGTCACGAGGAGCCTGTCCAACCGCGCGGATGGCTGGGCATAGGCGATCTCGAGGACATGGTCGCCTTCGTCGAGCTCGAACGCAGCCGGCAGACCCTGGTCCGCGGCATCCCGCGCCACGTCCCAGTACCAGAGCGTTGATCTGTTCCCGACGGAGCCCCAAGGGATCCATTCCTCGCCATCGAACCTGATCCAGAAGGCGGGGACGGCCGGGTCCTGGGCGTTCATTCGCGCCCACAGTCGATAGGTCGAGGAACGCGGAACGCTTACGGTGTAGCGGGCGATCCCGTTAGCCGGCGGGACGACCGTGCTCGCTGCCGCTCCCTGCGCCTGCAGGAAGTTCGAGTTCGTGGCACTGGCGCTGAAGCGCTTCGTCAGCGGTGCCGTCCGCGTACCGCTCTCGGCTTCGAACCATCTCGCCACCGTGCCGGGCGGCAAGGTCCCCATCCGGTCGTACATGCGAATGAACGCGGCGAGGCCGTGCAAGTCGTCCGCGGTGCGCGGCCTCGTGTAGTACTGGGCGAGGTTGCCGGGACTGGTCCCGATCACGACTTCCTCGACCTGGGGTAAACGGTCGCCACTCAGCCAGGTCCGTTGCAGCACGCCCTGGAAGGCCCGATTGGCGGCGGGAATCACCCGTTCGTCGAGAAGCCCGAGGTCGACTCCGCGCGAAAGGATCAGCGCATAAATGGCCGAGCACGAGGTCTCGGTCCAGTTGTCGGCATCGCCGCCCCGATCGACCACCTGAAACCACAGGCCTGTGATCGGATCCTGAAAGTCGATGATGCCTTGAGCCAGCGCCGCAAAAACCTCGACCAGGGCGGCGCGACGGGTATGGTCGGCAGGCAGCCTCGATAGCGTCTCCAGGAGCGCCATGCCGTACCAGCCGTTCGAACGGCACCAGAAGTTGGCGGAGCGGTTGCCTCCGTCCAAGCCGAGCCAGCCGGCTTCACCGAGCTCGTCATACGCATGGAACAGCAGGCCGGTTTCCTCGTCCTGGAGGTGCCCGGCGTAGGTCAGCAGCTGGTCGGCGACCTTGTCGTTGATCCTCGCGGCGTTGTCGAAGCGCTGCCCGTACTCGAGCGCGAACGGCATCGCCATGAAGGTTCCGTCGAGCCAAAGCTGGGCACCGCGGAGGGTCGTCCGCTGCAGCCAGGCCCCGTCACTCGTGGTGGGGTAGGCGCCGAACCGAGCGAACATGGCGGCTGCGGCATTGCGATACTTGGCCTGGCCGGTCAGATCAAAGAGCCGAAGGAGCAGGACACCACCCTGAAAGTCGTCGAGCTCGTCGAAGGTAGACTTGACGTTGCCATTGCTGTCCAACCTCGCATCGACCCAGGTGCGTACGTAGCTGCGCTGGGCCGTGTTGTTGCTCGCCGTCGCAACGGAAAGCAGGCTCTGCATCAGCAGCGTGCGCGTATAGTCCCACGGGCCGAAGCTCGCCGGCGTGGGGAAACGGGTCATGATCGACTTGCTGACGGCCTGGGCAAGATCAAGCGTCCCTGGCGTGTAGTTGTCGTCGACCTCGAGGCGATCGATGTTCGGCCCGCCCGCAGCGGTCACGGCCGTAAGCCGGATCTTGTTCGACCCGGCATTCAAGATGGTCCATACGCTTCGCGTTTGCCAGTTCGCACCCGATGTCGTTGTCCGGCCGAACGACACCGGCGACAGGTTGGCGAGAACCGTGCCATTGACCCTGATCTCGACGATGCGGTTGAGCGCCACGTTGTCCGAGTGAACAAAGGTCAGTCGCGCCCTTCCGGACGTTCCGACGGATACCGTGAATTCGACATAGCTCCCCGCGACATCCTCGTAGTCGACGTAGCCCTGGCCCGAGAATCCGCTGATATTTGTCCTGACCGTAGCATTGCTGCGGGCGGCGCTTTCCGCCTGATAGATGGTGACCGCACCGAGCCCGACGGAAGGGATGCCGAACGTCGCCGAAACGAGCAGGCCGGCAGCAACCGCAGACCTTGAGATCACGCCCCGCAGTTGCGCTGCGCCACGCCTGACAAGGAACATCATGCGTCTCATGCGGATCAATAGAGTGTATTGCGATAGGAATGATCGACGGCAGCTTCCGCATCGTCGACCTTCACGCCCTCGATCTGGTCGCTGATCATCCGGGCGAGGCTCGGGAAGCTGTTGCGCGGGATCTTGCGATCCGCATCCCACAGGTGCGAGCGGATCAGGGCCTTGCCGCAATGCAGGAAGCACTCCTCGATGCTGACCACCAGAGCCGTGCGTGGCGCCTTGCCCTGCACGGCCGACGGCGCGAGCAGATCGGGATCGGTGGTGATGCGACCCCGGCCATTCACCCGCAACGTCTCGTCGACGCCCGGGATGAAGAAGATCAGCGCGACATTGGGTTGGGTCGCGATGTTCCCCAAGGTGTCGACACGGTTGTTGCCGGGTCGATCTGGCAGGAGCAGCGTCCTGTCGTCGAGGACCCTTACAAACCCGGGAGCGTCACCTCGCGGACTGACGTCCTGCCGGCCATCGGCATCGCTCGTGCCGATCACGAGGAACGGCGACAAGCCGATGAAGCGCCGGCAATGCCCGTCGAGGCGGCCCAGCACTTTACGCACCGCTAGCGGGTGGACCTCGCCGTAGAGATGGCGCAGTTCACCGGAATCGACATCGGTCGCGGGCATGAGGCGATCCTCCGCTTGGGCGCGGGGACCTGAACACAGGAACGGCCATCCTGCAACCCGGCGTTGCAGAATGTCCGCCCATAAAGCTCGCAGGTGTCGCCGGTTTTCTGCTCAGACGAGCGCGATGACCCGGCTCGGCCCGCCGGTGGCGCCGACGATCTTCGGCCCGCCGACGACGAGGGTGGCACCGGCCGCCGGGACATCGGCGAGATTGGCGACGCATTCGAGGCCCCATCGGCCTGACGGCAACCATGCGTAGTGCGTGGCGAAGTCGGGCGACGGGCCGAAGTCGAGGGACAGGGTGTCGACGGCGATGCCGACGACCTTGCGCTGCTCCATCAGCAGAGCCGCGGCCTCGAGATGGAAGCCGGGAAAGTGCATCGCCCCCTTGTCGTCGGCATTGCGAAACTTCGGGTCGCTGACCAGCTTGTCCCAGCCGCTGCGCATGGCCACGCAGCAGCCCTCTGGCAGCGGGCCGTTGGCGGCCTCCCAGGCCTTGATGTCGTCAGGGGTCACCTGGGCGTCGGCGTTCTCGGCGGCGCGTGCCGCGATGTCGATGACCGCCAGCGGCACGACGAAGTCCTCGATCGGGATCTGGTCGGCGCTCGGCCCGTCGGCCGAGAAGTGGAACGGCGCGTCGAGGTGCGTGCCGGTGTGCTCGACCAGCGACCACTTCTTCATGTTGAACTTCTTCTGGTCGTAGCTGGCCAGCACCTCGATCTCGAGCTGCGGCTTGCCGAAGTAGGTGGGGAAGTCCGGCGGCAGCGGGTGGGTCAGGTCGACGACGCGCGAGAACTTCCGCTCGGCCGCCTGCGCCGGCGCCCACGGCCGCGGCAGCGCCACCGCCGCCGCCGCGACGGCTCCGGTGGCGAACAGCGTGCGGCGGCTCATCAGCCGCTGGTGGACGTGCTCGAGGCAACCGGGCGCGCACATGTCGGATCTCCTGCGGATCGGATGGGCGGCCAAGGTGTCCGGCCGGCCGGAACGACGTCAAGACGGGGCGAGCCGGCCGGAATCAACCAAAGAGCACTTTGCCGGACTTCAAGTTGCGCTAAATCACTCGCCAGCGGGCGCAGGACGGACAGAACGCATGACGATCGTACCGGGACGGCTGGCGGCAGGCCTGTTCGGGCTCTGGCTCGCACTCGCCGGACCTGCTGCCGATGCAGCGGCCGAGGTGGCGTGGCCGCCGCCGACCGATGGCGTGCTGACCCACGATCCGCAGCTGGTCTGGGGCCGGCTGGCCAACGGCCAGCGCTACGTGATCCTGCCACACGCAACGCCTGACGACCATGTCAGCCTGCGCCTCGCGATCGACGCGGGCTCGATGATGGAGGCCGAGGACCAGCGCGGCCTCGCCCATTTCCTCGAGCACCTGGCGTTCAACGGCTCGGCCAACCTGCCGCCGGGCGAGCTCGTCCGCTTCCTGCAGCGCGAGGGCCTGGCGTTCGGCCCAGACACCAACGCCGCCACCGGCTTCGACCGGACGGTCTACCGGCTGGACCTGCCGCGCAACGACCCGGCGCTGCTCGACAAGGCGCTGGGTATCCTCGCCGAGATCCAGGGCCGGCTGACCCTCGACCCCAAGGAAATCGATGCCGAGCGCGGCGTGATCCTCGCCGAGAAGCGCGAGCGCGACAGCGCCCAGGCCCGCTTCGGCGAGGCGATGCTGGCCTTCCTGCTGCCCGGCACGCCCTACGAGCTGCGCCAGCCGATCGGCGACGAGACCGTCATCCGCACCGCCCAGCGTCCCCGCTTCGCCGACTTCTACGCGACCTGGTACGTGCCCGAGCGGGCCATCGTCGTCGTGGTCGGCGACGTCGACCCGGCGGCCGTTGCCAAGATGATCGAGGCGCAGTTCGGCCCGCTGCCGCAGCCGGCGACCGAGCCGCCGCCACCCGCCGCGAGCCCGCCGGCCACGACCGCGACCGACGCGCTTGTGGTCCTCGATCCGGCCCTGCCGGCGACGCTGGCCATCGCCCAGGTGCTGCCGCCGGACGACCGCCCCGACAGCCTCGCCCTGCAGCGCGACCGCGTCGCCGAGTACCTGGCACTCACCAGCCTCAACCGCCGCCTGCGCAGCAAGGGGCTCGAGCCCGGCGCGCCGTTCGTCGCGGCGATGGCCGGCACCAGCGACATGCCGCCGGTGGCGCGCCTCGCGCTCCTGCAGCTGACGATCAGCGGCGACCGCTGGCGGGAGGCCATGGCGGCCGTCGAGCAGGAGCTGCGGCGGGCGCTGACCTACGGCTTCGAGCAAAGCGAGCTCGACGCGTCGCTGGCGGCCCTCCGCCAGGAGCTGGAGACCGCCGCCCGCTCGGCGGCGACGCGGGAGAGTGCCGACGTCGCCGACCAGCTGACCGACGTCGTGGCCGACGGCGACGTCGCCAGCTCGCCGGCGACCGACCTCGCGGTGCTCGACGCGCTGGCGCCGCAGCTCGACGCCGGCACGGTCAACGCCGCCCTGCACCGGGCCTTCGGCGGCGACCGGGTGCGGCTGGTCCTGGGCGGGCCGCCGGAGCTCAAGGCCGACCGCGACCAGGTGCTGGCGGCCTGGGCCGACAGCACGCGCAATGCGGTCGTGGCCGGGCCGGCCATGGCGGCCAAGACCTTTCTCTACGACGACTTCGGCCCGGCCGGCACGGTGGTCAGCCGCGAGACGATCGACGATCTCGGCATCGTCCGCCTGCGCTTCGCCAACGGTGTCCTGCTCGACTACAAGCGCACCGACTTCGAGGCCGACACGATCCGCGTGGCGGTGCGCTTCGGCAGCGGCCGCATCGGCCTGCCGCCCGACAAGCCGGGGCTCGACCTGCTGGCCAGCGCCGCCTTCGTCGGCGGCGGGCTCGGCCGGCAGGGCATCGCCGACCTCGCCGACATCCTCGAGGAGCACAGCGTCAGCTCGAACCTCGTGATCGCCGAGAGCGGCATCCTGCTCACCGGCAAGACGACCCCGGCCGATCTCCTCCTCCAGCTGCAGCTGCTGGCGGCCCAGATCAGCGACCCGGGCTTCCGTCCGGAAGGCATGGACATGTTCCGCGCCACCATCGCCGGGCTCTACCCGCGCCTCGCCGGCGAGCCGGAGGGTGCGCTGAGCCTGACGGTGACGCGCGAGCTGCACGGCGGCGACCCGCGCTACGGGGTGGCGCCCCAGGCCGAGGCGCAGAAGCGGACGATGGACGAGCTCAAGGCGTGGCTCGGGCCGATGCTGCGCCAGGGGCCGATCCAGGTGGCCGTGGTCGGCGCGTTCGATCCCGACCGCCTGGTCGAGGACGTGGCGCGGACCTTCGGCGCGCTGCCGGCGCTGGAGGCGGTGCCCTATGTCGAGGGGCCGGTGCTGCGGCCGCTGGCCCAGACCGCGGCGGCGCAGCTCGGCCATGAAGGGGCGGCCGACCAGGCCCTGGCGGCGGTCTACTGGCCGACGACCGACGGCAACGACACGCGCGTGGCGCAGGGCCTCGACCTCGTCGCCGATATCCTCGACGATCGCCTGCTCACCGAGCTGCGCGAGCGCGAAGGGGCCACCTACTCGCCGTCAGCCGGAGCCGACAGCTCGCTCATCCTGCCAGGCTTCGGCACGATCGGGGCGGCGGTCTCGGCGACCCCGGCCGATGCCCCGCACGTGCTCGACCAGATCGTCGCCACCGCGGCCTCGATGCGCGGCGGCGGGATCACCGAGGACGAGCTCGTGCGTGCCAAGGAGCCGCGGCTGGCCCAGGCGCGCACGGCGCTGCAGAGCAACGACTACTGGCTGGGTGGCGTGCTGACCGGGCTCAACCGGCTGCCGCAGCGGCTCGACATGGCGCGCCGCCTGATCGCCGACATCGAGGGCCAGAGCCTCGCGGACGTGCAGGCGCTGGCCGACCGCTACCTCGATCCGGCGCAGGCGCGGCGCTACCTCGTGCTGCCCAAGAGCGCCAGCTGAGCGGTCACCTGTTGAGGAAGTTCAGCGGCAGGCCGGGGCGCGGCCACGGCATCGCCACCAGCCGGCCGCTGTGCGACAGGGTGATGTAGGCGGTGCGCAGGTCCCTGCCGCCGAAGCAGATGTTGGTGGCGTAGAAGTCCGGCATCGGCACGAACTCGACGAGCTCGCCCTTCGGCGAGATCACGGTGATGCCGCCGCGGATCAGGGTCGCCACGCAGATGTTGCCGTCGGCCTCGACGGCGAGGCTGTCGTAGCGCTGGTAGGCGCCGCCGGCGGCGTAGAGCAGCCGGCCGCCATGCGGGCTGGGCCAGGCCTGCCGTGTCACCACGCCGGGCTCGGCGAGGTCGAAGGCCCACAGCCGCGCACCCTCGGTCTCGGCGACGTAGAGCGTGCGCTCGTCGGGCGACAGGCCGATGCCGTTGGCGCTCATGAAGGGATGCGCCAGCTCGCGCACCGGGCCGCCGCCGGGCGGCAGGTAGTAGACGCCGCCATAGTCGAGGTCGCGCGCCCGGCGCTTGCCGAGGTCGGTGAAGTAGAGCCCGCCGTGGCGGTCGAAGACGAGGTCGTTGGGGCCGCGCAGGCCGATGCCGGCGCCGTTGTCGCGGGCGGCGACGGTGACCTCGCCGCTGGCGGGATCGATGCGCTCGATCCGGCCGCCGTCATAGTTCAGCGCCTGGACGGTCGGGCGGACGCCGTGCTCGTCCTCGTGGAACTCGAAACCGCCATTGTTGGTGACCCAGATCGCCCCGCCGGGACCGATGGCGGCGCCGTTGGGGCCGCCGCCGGGGCGGGCGACGATCCGGTGGCTGCCGTCGGCCAGGATCCGGGTGACGGTGCGCCGCTCGATCTCGACGACGAGGAGGGTGCCGTCGGGCATCGCCACCGGACCTTCCGGGAAGCGCAATCCTCGGGTGATCTCGGTAACCTCGGCCATCGACGGCACTCCCCCCTGGATGTCCGGTCGTTCAGTCCTTGGCGCGCTCGACGTAGGAGCCGTCCGCGGTCATCACGACGATGCGCGTACCCGGGGCGATGTGGCCCGGGACGGTCGTCTTGACGCCGTTCGAGAGCACGGCCGGCTTGTAGGACGAGGACGCGGTCTGGCCCTTCACGGTGGGCTCGGTCTCGACGACCTCGAGGGTGACGCGCTGCGGCAGCTCGATGGCAATGGCGATGCCGTTGTGGGTGCTGAGCTGGCAGGCCATGCCTTCCTGCAGGTAGGGGGCCAGATCGCCGATGACGTCCGCTGTCACCACGATCTGCTCGTAGCTCTCCGGGTTCATGAAGTGCGAGCCTTCCCCGTCGGTGTACAGGAAGGTGTGCTCGTGCTCCTCGACGTAGGCGCGCTCGACCTGCTCGGTCGTGCGGTAGCGCTCGGAGATCTTCACGCCGTCGCTGATCCGGCGCAGGTCCAGCTGGGTGACCGGGGTGCCCTTGCCGGGATGGATGTTCTGGGCGGTGAGGATCACGTAGAGCTTGCCGTCGAGGTCGACGACATTGCCCTTGCGCAGCGAGCTGGCGAGGACTTTCGGCATGGTATCCGTCGGGTGAAGGGATTCAGGTTGCGCGTCGCCATACCCGCTGGAGGCGCTGCGGTCCAGCGCCGCGCCCGATGAGCGGCCCTTCGCCCTGGTGGCAGCCGCACGTCCACGCCGACCGGCGGCCGTTCCTGCTGGCCCGCGGCCGCATCCAGGCGGCCTTCCGGCAATGGTTCGCGGCACGCGACTTCGTCGAGGTCGACACGCCCTGCCTGCAGGTCTCGCCGGGCAACGAGGCGCACCTGCACGCCTTCGCCACCGAGCTGCTCAGCATCGACGCCGCGGCGCGGGCGACCTTCTACCTGCACACCTCGCCGGAGTTCGCCTGCAAGAAGCTGCTGGCTGCTGGCGAGCGCCGGCTGTTCGACTTCGCCCACGTCTTCCGCAACCGCGAGGGCGGGCCGCTGCACCATCCCGAGTTCACCATGCTCGAATGGTACCGTGCCGACGAGCCCTACACGGTGCTGATGGAGGACTGTGCCGAGCTGGTGGCGCTGGCGGCCGAGGCGGCGGGACAGCGGGTGCTGCGCTGGAAGGGTGTCGAGGTCGACCCGCAGGTGCCGGCCGAGCGGCTGACGCTGGCCGAGGCCTTCGACCGCCACGCCGCCATCGACCTGCTGGCGACCGTGCACCGCAACGGCGAGACCGACCGCGACGCGCTGGCGGCGGCGGCGATGGCGGCCGGCATCCGGGTGGCAGCCGACGACAGCTGGGCCGACATCTTCAGCCGGGTGCTGGTGGCCCGCGTCGAGCCCAACCTCGGCCTCGGCCGGGCGACAATCCTGTGCGAGTACCCGGTCAGCGAGGCGGCCCTGGCGCGGCCCTCGGCCGCCGACCCGCGGGTGGCCGAGCGGTTCGAGCTCTATGCCTGCGGCGTCGAGCTGGCCAACGCCTTCGGCGAGCTCACCGATCCCGCCGAGCAGCGCCGCCGCTTCGCCACCGAGATGGGAGAGAAGCAGCGGATCTACGGCGAGCGCTACCCGCTGGACGAGGAGTTCCTCGACGCGCTGGCGCTGATGCCTGAGGCGTCCGGGATCGCGCTGGGCTTCGACCGGCTGGTGATGCTGGCGACCGGCGCCACGGCGATCGACCAGGTGCTGTGGGCGCCGGTGCCGTGGGCGCAGCGGCTGCCGCCGCGTTGACAAGGGCGGCGGCGGCAGTCGAAACCTGACCGGCCATGCCCGACGCCTCGTTCTTCAGCCTGCTCCGCTCCCGGTTCCCGGCCGACCCGGCGAAGCCGGTCATCGTCACCGGCGACGGCCGGCGGATCGGCTACCGCGAGCTCGACGAGGCGACGGCGCGCTACGCCCGGGTGCTGCTGGCGCGCGGTGCCCGGCGCGGCGACCGCGTCGCCTTCCAGACCGAGAAGTCGCCCGAGGCGCTGGTCCTCTACCTCGCCTGCCTCAGGGCCGGGCTGGTGGCGCTGCCGATGAACCCGGCCTACCACGCCGGCGAGGCCGGCTACATGCTGGGCAATGCCGAGCCGGCGGTGTTCGTCTGCGATCCGGCAAAGCTGGCCGAGCTGCAGCCGAAGGTGCCGGCGGTGCTGACGCTGGATGCGCAGGGCCGGGGCGAGCTGGCCGAGGCGGCGGCAAGGGAGACGCCCGACCTCGAGCCCGCGGCGATGGCGGCCCATGAGCTGGCGGCCATGCTCTACACCTCGGGCACCACCGGGCGGCCGAAGGGGGCGCCGCTCAGCCACGGCAACCTCTCCTCGAACGCGCTGGTGCTGGCCGAGGCCTGGGGGTTCACCGGCGACGACGTGCTGCTGCACGCGCTGCCGATCTTCCACGCGCACGGCCTGTTCGTCGCCTGCCACACGGTGCTGGTGTCGGGTGCGTCGATGCGGTGGCTGCCGCGCTTCGAGGCGCCGAAGGTGCTGGCGCTGCTGCCGCAGGCGACGGTGATGATGGGGGTGCCGACCTTCTACACCCGCCTGCTCGACGAGCCCTCGTTCGGGCCGGAGCTGTGCCGCAACGTCCGCCTGTTCGTCTCCGGCAGCGCGCCGCTGCTGGCCGAGACGTGGAAGGCGTTCGAGCGGCGGACCGGGCAGGCGATCCTCGAGCGCTACGGCATGAGCGAGATCCTCATGCATTGCGGCAACCCGCTGCACGGCGAGCGCCGGGCGGGCTCGGTCGGGCCGCCGTTCAAGGGATCCGAAGTCCGCATCGTCGACGAGGCCGACCGGCCGCTGCAGGCGGGCGAGGTGGGGGCGGTGCTGGTCAAGGGCCCCAACGTGTTCGCCGGCTACTGGCGGATGCCCGAGAAGAACGCCGAGGAGTTCACCGCCGACGGCTGGTTCCGCACGGGCGACCTAGGGACGCTCAGCGAGGACGGCTACCTGACGCTGGTCGGCCGGGCCAAGGACCTCGTCATCACCGGCGGGCTCAACGTCTATCCGTCCGAGGTCGAGACGGTGATCGACGCCCTGCCGGGGGTGGTCGAATCGGCGGTGATCGGCCTGCCGCACCGCGACTTCGGCGAGGCGGTGACGGCGGTGGTCAAGCGGGCTGCGGGCACCTCCACGCCCGACGAGGCGGCGGTGATCGCCGCGTGCAAGGCGAGCCTTGCCGGCTACAAGGTGCCCAAGCGCGTGCTGTTCGCCGACGACCTGCCGCGCAACGCCATGGGCAAGGTGCAGAAGAAGCTGCTGCGCGACGCCCATGCCAACCTCTACGACGGAGCGGCCTGATGCTGTTCAGCCTCGACGGCGTGCGCGTGCGCACCGAGGACGATGCCTGGTGGGTGGCGCCCAGCGCCGTGCTGGTCGGCAAGGTGCTGCTCGAGCATGACGCCAGCGTCTGGTGGGGGGCGGTGCTGCGCGGCGACAACGAGCTGATCACCGTCGGCCGCGGCAGCAACGTGCAGGACGGCTGCGTGCTGCACACCGATCCCGGCTTCCCGCTGACCATCGGGGCGGACGTCACCGTCGGCCACCTCGCCATGCTGCACGGCTGCACCATCGGCGACGGCTCGCTGATCGGCATCGGCGCCGTCGTCCTCAACGGGGCGAGGATCGGCCGGAACTGCCTGATCGGGGCCAAGGCGCTGATCGCCGAGAACAAGGAGATCCCGGACAACAGCCTGGTCATGGGCATGCCGGGCAAGATCGTCGGCGAGGTCCGGCCCGAGCAGGTCGAGCGGATGCGCGCCGGGACGCGCAAGTACGTCACCAACTGGCAGCGCTACCGGGCGGGGCTGCGAACCCAGGACGAGGCGTGAGCCAGGGCGACCGCCCGCCGCTGGCGCAATGGGCCGCCGACATCGGCGGCCGGGTGTTCTGGCTGGCGCTGCTGGTCGGCCTGATCGTCGGCATCCTCGGCAGCGCCTTCCACTGGCTGCTCGACCTCGTCGCCGGCTGGCGCACGGCGCTGATGGCGGGCGGGCTCGATCCGGCGCTGCAGGGGCTGCTGGGACCGCTGGCGGCTGCGGTGCCGATGCCGGTGCTGCGCTTCGTGCTGATGGCGCTGATCGCCATGGCGGCCATCACCGTCGCCCGCTGGATGGTGCGGCGGCTGGCGCCCGAGGCGGCCGGCAGCGGCGTGCAGGAGATCGAGGGGGCGATGCTCGGCGAGCGCCCGCTCCGCTGGGCCCGCGTCATCCCGGTCAAGTTCCTGGGCGGCCTGCTGTCGCTGGGCTCGGGCTTCGCGCTCGGCCGCGAGGGGCCGACCGTGCACATGGGCGGGGCTGCCGGCCTGGCAGTCGCCGAGCTCTCGGGCAGCCGACACAGCGAGGCCATGGCGCTGGTGGCGGCCGGTGCCGGTGCCGGCATCGCCGCCGCGTTCAACGCGCCCATCGCCGGCGTGCTGTTCGTCATCGAGGAGATGCGGCGCGAGGCGCGCTACAGCTTCCAGGGCTACCATGCCGTCTTCATCGCCTGCTTCGCGGCGACCTTCGTCACCGAGCGGATGGCCGGCCTGGGGCCCGAGCTGCCGATGGCGATGCAGGCGCCGTCGCTGGCGCACTATCCGTTCTTCGTGCTGCTGGGGGCAGCCCTCGGCGCGCTCGGCGTGCTGTTCAACCGGATGGTCCTGCGGACGCTCGACCTGTTCGCGGCGTGGAACCGCGTCGCCGGCTGGTCGCAGGTGGTGGTGATGGCGCTGGTCCTGGCGACGCTGCTGCAGGTGATGCCGGCGGCGACCACCGGCGGCGAGGCGATCGTGCCGACACTGGCCGGGAGCGTGCCGGGGCTGGGCTTCCTCGTCATGCTGTTCCTCGCCCGCTACCTGTTCACGCTCGGCAGCTACGCCATGGGCACGCCGGGTGGCGTGTTCGCGCCGATCCTGGCGCTGGCGACGACCGCCGGGCTGGTCATCGCCCAGCTGTGCTCGGCGCTGCTGCCGGGCTTCCATCCCGAGCACCAGGCCGTGGCGGCGGCGGCCATGGCGGCGCTGTTCACCGGTTCGGTGCGGGCCCCGCTGGTCGGCATCGTGCTGGTGGCGGAGCTGTTCGACGCCTATGCGGCGACGCTGGCGACCGGGGTGAGCGTGGTCACGGCGAGCCTGACCGCGGCGACGCTGGGCGGCCGGCCGCTCTACGAGCTGCTCCTGGAACGGACGATGCGGCTGGCCGGTGCGCCGCCGCGCGACAAGACCTAGACGACGGGGAGGACGGGGCGATGCGCTACGTGCGGCTGGGACGGACCGGCACCGAGGTCTCGGCGATCTGCCTGGGCTGCATGACCTTCGGCGTGCCCGACCGCGGGACGCATCCCTGGACCCTGCCCGAGGAGCCGAGCCGCGTCGTGATCCGCCGGGCGCTCGAGCTTGGCATCACCTTCTTCGACACCGCCAACGTCTACTCGGACGGCACCTCGGAGGAGATCGTCGGCCGCGTGCTGAACGAGCTGGCGCGGCGCGACGAGATCGTGGTGGCGACCAAGGTGCATGGCCGGATGGCGCCGGGGCCGAACGGGGCCGGGCTGTCGCGCAAGGCGATCATGGCCGAGATCGACCACAGCCTGCGCCGCCTCGGCATGGACTATGTGGACCTCTACCAGATCCACCGCTGGGACCCGAACACGCCCATCGAGGAGACGATGGAGGCGCTGCACGACGTGGTGAAGGCCGGCAAGGCCCGCTACATCGGCGCCTCGTCGATGCACGCCTGGCAGTTCGCCAAGGCCCAGCACGTCGCCGAGCGGCACGGCTGGACCCGCTTCGTCACCATGCAGAACCACGTCAACCTGCTCTATCGCGAGGAGGAGCGGGAGATGCTGCCCCTGTGCGCCGACATGGGCATCGGGGTGATCCCGTGGAGCCCGCTGGCGCGTGGCCGGCTGACCCGGCCATGGAAGGAGGAGACCGAGCGGACCCGGACCGACGAGGTCGGGCAGCGGCTCTACGACGCCACCGCCGATGCCGACCGGCAGGTGATCGAACGGGTCGCCGAGGTCGCGGCCGAGCGCGGCGTGCCGCCGGCGCAGGTGGCGCTGGCCTGGGTGCTGCAGAAGCCCGGGGTGACCGCGCCGATCATCGGGGCGTCGCGGATCGAGCATCTCGACGACGCGGTGGCGGCGCTCGACCTGCGGCTCTCGCTCGACGAGGTGTTCCGCCTCGAGGAGCCCTACGTCCCGCACGCCATCGCCGGCTACGTCTGAGCCCGCGACCAGGCCAGGGGGTGCAAACAGGCGGCGGCGTGGCCGTCGCCGACGGAGTCCAGCATGGGCCGCGTCGCCAGGCAGGCGGCATCGGCGCGCGCGCAGCGCGGGGCGAAGGCGCAGCCCGGCGGCTGCTCGAGCGGGCTGCCGACCTGGCCGGGGATGGCGACCAGGGCCGTGCCCCCGGCGCCGCCGGCGACCTCGCGCGGCCGCGCGGCGAGCAGGGCCCGGGTGTAGGGGTGCGCCATGCCGGCGAAGACCGCGTCCGTGGTCCCGGTCTCGACCAGCCGGCCAGCGTACATCACCGCCATCCGGTCGGTCATCGCGGCGACCACGCCGAGGTCGTGGGTGATCAGCAGGAGGCCCATGCCGCGCTCGGCGACGATCTCGTCGAGCAGCCGCAGGATCTGGGCCTGGACGGTGACGTCGAGGGCGGTGGTCGGCTCGTCGGCGATCAGGAGGTCGGGGTCGCTGGCCAGCGCCATCGCCAGCACGACGCGCTGTCGCTGCCCACCGGAGAGCTGATGCGGGTAGAGCGCCGGCGACACGCGCCCGAGGCCGACGCGGTCGAGCAGCGTCCGCGCCCGCGAGGCGGCGGCGGCACGGTCGAGGCCCAGCTGGCGCAGCGGGCCCTCGGCGACCTGGTCGCCGATCGCCATGACCGGGTTGAGGGCGGTCATCGGCTCCTGGAAGACCATGGCGATGCGCCGGCCGCGGATCCGGCACCAGGCTGGCTCGTCGCGGCCAAGCAGCTCCTCGCCGTCAAGGCGGATGCTGCCGCCGAGGCGGGCGCTGTCGGGCTGCAGGCCCATCAGCGCCAGGGCGGTCATCGACTTGCCGCAGCCCGATTCGCCGACGAGGCCGAGGCGCTGGCCGCGGTCGATGGCGAGGTCGATGCCGCGCACGATCGAGGCCTCGCCGCGTGCCGTCGGGACGGAGAGCGTAAGGCCCGTGACCGTGAGCAGGCTCATCCGCGCAGCCGGGCGAGGCGCGGGTCGAGACGGTCGCGCAGGCCGTCGCCCAGGAGATTGAGCCCGAGCACCGCCAGCACGATGGCGAGGCCGGGGAACAGGGCGAGGCGCGGGGCCACGAACATCAGGGTCTGCGCGTCGTTGAGCATCTTGCCCCAGCTGGGGGCGGGCGGCTGCACGCCGAGGCCGAGGTAGGAGAGGCCGGCGTCGGCCAGGATCGCGAGCGCGAACTGGATCGTCGCCTGGACGACCAGCACGCTCTGGATGTTGGGCAGGATGTGCTCGGCGGTGATCCGCACCGAGCCCTTGCCGGCGATGCGGGCGGCCATGACGAAGTCGCGCCGCCACAATGCCAGGGCACCGCCGCGGGTGAGCCGGGCGAAGACTGGGATGTTGAAGATGCCGATGGCGAGGATCGAGTTGACCGCCCCCGGCCCGGCCAGTGCCGTGATCATCACCGCCGACAGCAGGGCCGGGAAGGCGAAGGCGAAGTCGCTCGTGCGCATCACCAGCTCGTCGATCCAGCCGCCGCGCGCCGCGGCCAGCGCCCCCAGCGGCACGCCGAGGCCGGCGCCGACCGCTACGGCGACGACGGCCACCAGGATCGAGTTGCGGGCGCCGACGATCAGCAGCGAGAGCACGTCGCGGCCGAGCTGGTCGGTGCCCAGCCAGTGCGCCGCCGAGGGCGGCTGCAGCTTGGCGGCGACGTTGACGGTGTCGACCGGGTAGGGCGTCCAGACCAGCGACAGCAGGGCCAGACCCAGCAGCAGGGCGGTGAGGGCGGCACCGGCGACGAGGCCCGGCGTCGCGCGTGGTGGCAGGGCGGTCGCCTCAGCCATGCGTGCGCAGCCGCGGGTCGAGCCAGGCGTAGGCGAGGTCGACGACGAAGTTGACGACGACGACGGCGGCGGCGAGCAGGACGACCAACGACTTGACGACGATCAGGTCGCGCTGGGCGATCGCCTGGAAGATCAGCCGGCCGATGCCGGGCAGGTAGAAGACCTGCTCGACGATGATGGTACCGGCGAGCAGGAACGAGAACTGCAGGCCGAGGATGGTGACGACCGGGATCAGCGCGTTGGGCACCGCATGCCGCCACAGCGCGGCCGAGCGCGGCAGGCCCTTGGCGCGGGCGGTGCGGACATAGTCCTCGCCCAGGCTCTCCAGCACCGCCGAGCGGGTGACGCGGGCGAGGATGGCCGCCTGCGGCAGGGCCAGCGCCACCGCCGGCAGCAGCAGCGAGCGCAGGCCCGGCCACAAGCCGTCGCCCCAGCCGGCGAAGCCGCCGGCCGGCAGCCAGCGCAGCTGCACCGCGAACAGCAGGACCAGCAGGATGGCGAACCAGAAGTTCGGGATGGCGACGCCCAGCTGGGTCGCCACCATGATGCCGGTGTCGGCGGCCCTGCCGCGCCAGCGGGCGGCCAGCACGCCGGTCGGGATGCCGATGGCGGCGGCCAGGGTCAGGGCCAGCAGTGCCAGGGGCAGGCTGACGGCGAGGCGCTCGGCGACCAGCTGGCTGACCGGGACGCCGTAGGTGTAGCTGCGGCCGAGATCGCCCCGGAGCATGGCGGCGAGCCAGCCGAGGTAGCGCTCGACGACGGGCCGGTCGAGGCCGAGCTCGGCGCGCAGCGCCTGCAGCGTGTCGGGCTGGGCGCCGGTACCGAGCATCACCGCCGCCGGATCGCCGGGCAGCACCTCGAGGACGACGAAGACGACCAGCGAGGCCGCCAGCAGGGTCAGCAGAAGGGCGAGAAGCCGCCGCGCGACGAGCACCGTCACGCCGCGGCGCCTGTCACTCGGCCCAGCGGACGCCCGTCAGGTCGTTGGCCTGGATCGGGCTGTTGGCCCACATACCCTCGAGCTTCGCGTCCCAGACGCCGTCCTTGGCGAGCTGGAACAGGAAGCCGTTGACACTGTCCTCGGCGACGATGGTCTGCAGCGAGCCCAGCAGCGCGTCGCGCTTGCCCGAGTCGGTGGTCGCGGCGAGCTCGGCCAGCACCGCCTTGAACTCGGGATTGTGGTAGTCGAAGTAGTAGTCGTCCCGCCCGTAGATGCCGATGTCGTTGGGCTCGGTGTGCGAGACGATGGTCAGCTGGTAGTCGCGGTTCTTGAAGACCTGCTCCAGCCACTGCGCCCATTCGACCGGGATGAGCTCGACCTCGATGCCGGCCTCCTTGAGCTGGGCCGCGACGATCTCGCCGCCGCGGCGGGCGTAGGGCGGCGGCGGCAGCTTGAGGGTGAGCTTGAGGTTCTCGGCGCCCGCCTCCTTGAGCAGCGCCCTGGCCTTCTCGACATCGTGCGGGTAGAGGCCGGTGAGGTCGACATAGGCCGGGTTGTGCGGCGCGAAGTGGCTGCCGATCGGCGTGCCGTGGCCGTACATCGCCCCGTCGACGATCGCCTGGCGGTCGAGGGCATGGGCGATGGCGCGGCGCACGCGCAGGTCGTCGAGCGGCTTGGCGCCGTTGTTGATGGCGAGGATGGTCTCGCCCTCGGTGGTGCCGATGACGACCTTGAAGCGCGGGTCGTTCTCGAACTGGCCCATCGCCTCGGGGGCGGGGAAATTGGCGAAGGCGTCGACGTCGCCGGCCAGCAGGGCGGCGGTGGCGGCGGCCGGGTCGTTGATGATCTTGAAGGTGGCCGAGGCGAGGGCCGGCGGCGTGCCCCAGTAGCCGTCGCGGCGGACGAGCTCGACGCGGTCGCCCGAGACCCACTGCTTGAAGGCGAAGGGACCGGTGCCGACCGGCTTCGTCTTGTTGCCGGCGGCGGTCTCGGGGGCGACGATCACCGCATCGCCCCAGCCCATGTTGAACAGGAAGTCGCCGGTCGGGCGCTTCAGGGTGACGACGACGGTCGTGGCGTCGGGGGTCGCGACCGTGGCGATCGGCTCGAACAGCGCTTTCTGGGCGTTGACGCTGTCGGGCGCCATGGCGCGCTCGAGCGAGAACTTCACGTCGGCGCTGTCGAAGGTCGTGCCGTCCTGGAAGGTCACGCCCTGGCGCAGCTTGAAGGTGTAGGTCAGGCCGTCGTCGGAGACGGTCCAGCTCTCGGCCAGCGCCGGCCGGACGGTGCCGGTCTCGTCGATCCGGGTCAGGCCCTCGAAGACGTTGGCGTAGACCACCTCGTCGATGGCGGCGGCGGCCCCGGCGGTGGGATCGAGGTGCGGCGGCTCCAGCACCATGCCCAGGACCAGCGTGTCCTTGGCGTGTGCCGCTCCGGCGAGCCCTGCGGCCAGCAGCGCCGCCGCGAAGATGTTCAGCCGCATCGTCAGGGACCCTCCGGCGCAACGTCCGATGGCGGCAGGATAGAGCGCTCGCGGGCGGCTGTCTCCGGTCCGTCCCGCCGCGCCACGGGGGAGAAGGCTCAGCCGCCAGCCGGTGGCTGCATCCGCCGCACCTCGCGGCGCAGGGCGGCAACGAGGTTGGCGGTCACGATCGGATCGACAGGCCGGTAGCGGCTGCGCTGCCAGGCCTCGATCGCCTGGCGCGTGCGCGCGCCGGCGCTGCCGTCGGGCGGCCCGGCGTCGAAGCCGAGCCGGCCCAGCAGATGCTGCGCCTCCGCCACCAGCTGCGCGCTGCCGGGGGCTGGCGCGCCGGGGCCGGGGCGGAACAGATCGAGACTCGGCGGGACGATCGCCGGCGCCGGCTTCAGGCAGGGGGCCGCAAGGCGCCGCAGCAGCCTCGGGAGACCCTCCGGCAGCGCCGGCCAGCGGCGGGCGATGTCGCCGCAGGCGGAACGGCTGTAGCTTGACAGGACCGCCTTCGTCCCCGGTATCGAGAGGCCGAGGATCATGAGACCGAGCATGCCGCCGGCGATGCGCCACGTCAGCCTGCCCCGCCCACGAGCCATTCAGCTCCGCTGCCTCCGGGTTCGCGCGCCACGCGCCATAAGGACCGTCCCGGCATGACGACACCGCGGCACGGCGAGCACAAGCGCAGCCGCTCGCGGCGGCTGACCATGGCGCTCCTGGGCGTCGCCGTCCTCTACCTGCTGATCGCCTACCTGACGCTGCCGATGATCTGGAAGCGGCACGAGGAACGGCACCACCAGGCGCTCGACGGCATGCCGAAGGTGACGGTCAATGCCGACGGGATCCCCGGCGATGCCATCAACGTGGCGCTCGAGGGGACGCGCGAGGAGCTGGTGCGCGCCATGCTGGCGACCGGCTGGGTGCCGGCCGATCCGATCACCCTCGAGAGCAGCCTCAAGATCGCCGAGAGCGTGGTGCTGCACCGGCCCGATCCCGACGCCCCGGTCAGCCCGCTGTTCGTGTTCGGCCGCAAGCAGGACCTGGCGTTCGAGAAGGAGGTCGGCGGCAGCGCCGACCATCGCCACCATGTCCGCTGGTGGGAGGCGCCGGCGAGCCCCGACGCGACGCGGCCGCTGTGGGTCGGCGACGCCACCTACGACCGCGATTCCGGCCTCAGCCACCTCACCGGCCAGATCACCCACCACATCGACCCGGACATCGACGCCGAGCGCGACCTGCTGTTCGGCGAGCTCGACAAGGCCGGGCTGCTGGAGCGGCAGTACACCTGGCCGGGGGTGGGCGCGACGCAGGACGGCAGAAACGCGGGCGGCGACCGGTACTTCACCGACGGGATGGTCTGGGTGGGGGTGCTGAAGCCGGGCGGGTGAGGGTCAGATTCGGGCGTCGTGACGGCGCAGGGCGCCACGCCAGCGTTCGCCGGGCCGGGCGGACGACAACCGGCCGCTCCGACGCATCGCGCCGAACTCAGAGAACGCGATGGCGCTGCCCGCGACCATGCAGGCTTCCTGCTCGGAGACGATCATCGATCTGGCGCGGGTGTCGAGGAGGATCAAACGCCAGGCGCCGCCTCACCGGCCTCGACCTGCCAGTCCGACCGCTCGATGGCCGGGTCGCCCGGAGCGGCATCGATCCTCACCTGGCCGAGATGCGCCCCGAGCAGGCCGTTCCGCCGGGCGGGAACGGCCACCAAACCGGCAACCGGCTGGACGTTCCCGGTGCTCCCGACGGGTTCGCCGCCGGCGGCAACCTCGTCCATCAGCTGCGGGCTGGGCGCCTTGAACTCGGAGGCCTTGATCGAGGGCATGGGGCGATGACCATGGTGGCGAGCATGGTTAGAATAGGTTCGGATCCGTCCGCCTGAAAAGCGATAGCGTCGGAAAGGGACCGCTGCTCAGTTACCCGCCGGAACGACAAGCCTGAGCCCGGCGAGGTCGGCGACCGCGGCGAAGGCCTTGTCGCGGGTCAGCAGCGGCAACTTTTCGGCCACGCAGTAGGCGGCGATGACGAGATCTGCGGTGCTCATCCGCAGGCCGTTCCGCTGCAGCACATGGTCGAGGCTGCAGACCTGCTCGACGCGCCCGCGTCCGAGAAGGTCGACATGCGGCAGACCGTCGACGAACGCGGCGACCTTCGCCGCGCGCCTTGGCTCGCGGTAGCCGCGAAGGACCTCGAGGCGAACGAGGTCGCCGACGAGTATGGTCGCCACGCCGCGAAGCTCGTCGCCGAGGCGGGTGGTGGCCGCATTGCTGCGCCCCGAGAAGAAGTCGATCCAGACGCAGCTATCGACGATCACGGACGACAACCCAGGGAGGCGTATCGTCCAGCTCCTCCGGGTCCTGATCGGCTGGCAGCTTGCCGAAGGCATCGGCCAGGGCGTCCCGAGCCCGGCGGTCGATCAGCTCGACAAGCGCCCGTTCGACGACGGCCTTCTTCGTACCCAGGCCGGTCAGCCGGAGCGCTCGCTCCATCAACGCATCGTCGATATCGATGTTGGTGCGCATTGACGCAGTCCTGATGTGTAGCGAACGTCGAACACTCTACACATCACAGCAGATGGACCGTCAGCGGCGGGTGCGCAAGCGCTATCCCGCCCGCCCCTCCTCCACCGCGTGGCAGGCCACCAGCCGGCCCTGCATCGCCTGCAGCGCCGGGCGCTCGGTGCGGCAGCGGGCGTTGGCGAGCGGGCAGCGGGGGTTGAAGGCGCAGCCGGCGGGCGGGTTGAGGGGCGAGGGGAGCTCGCCCTGGAGGCGGATGCGGGTGCGCTTGCGCTCGGGGTCGGCGACCGGCGTCGCCGAGAGCAGGGCGCGGGTGTAGGGGTGCTGGGGGGCGTCGAAGATGGCGTCGCGCGGGCCCTGCTCGACGGTGCGGCCGAGATACATGACCAGGACGTCGTCGGCGATGTGGCGGACGACCGAGAGGTCGTGGCTGATGAACAGGTAGGCGAGGCCGAGCTCGTCCTGCAGGTCGACGAGCAGGTTGAGGACCTGGGCCTGGATCGACAGGTCCAGCGCCGACACCGGCTCGTCGAGGACGACCAGCTTCGGGCTCAGCATCAGCGCCCGGGCGACGGCGATGCGCTGGCGCTGGCCGCCGGAGAACATGTGCGGGTAGCGCTCGGCGTGCTCGGGGCGCAGGCCGACCTTGCGCATCATCCGGGTGACCGCCTCGCGGCGCTCGTCGCCGCCGAGGCCGGTGTTGATGGCCAGCGGCTCGGCCAGGATCGTGGCGATCTTCTGGCGCGGGTTGAGCGAGCCGTAGGGATTCTGGAAGACGATCTGCACGGCCTTGCGCAGGCGCTTGCGGTCGCCGGCCGTGGCGGTGGCGAGGTCGGTGCCGTCGAGGACGAGCGCGCCCGAGGTCGGCGGCTCGATCATCGTCACCATGCGGGCGAGCGTGGACTTGCCGCAGCCCGATTCGCCGACGACGGCGAGGGTGCGGCCGCCGTCGAGGGTGAAGCTGACGCCGTCGCAGGCGCGCAGCACGGTGCCTTCGCCGCGCAGCAGGCCGCCGCCGACGCGGTAGTGCCTGGCGAGATCGGTGGCGGCGACGACGGCGCTCATGCCGCCTGCCCGGTGGCGGGATGGCCCTGCGGCACGCCGCCGAGCAGGGGATAGTGGCAGAGCGCCTTGCCGAGCCCGTCGGACGCCGGCTTCGGCGGCGTGCTCCGGCACAGGTCGGTGGCGAAGCGGCAGCGCGGGTTGAACAGGCAGCCGCGCGGCCGGTCGTAGAGGCCGGGGACGACGCCCGGGATCGAGACCAGCCGGCCGCCGGCAGCACGCTCGGGCAGAGCCCCCAGCAGGGCCGAGGTGTAGGGATGGTGCGGGTCGCGGAACAGGCCGACGACGTCCTGCCGCTCGACCTGCTGGCCGGCGTACTGGACGACGACGCGCTGCGCCGTCTCGGCGACGACGCCCATGGCGTGGGTGATCAGCACGAGCGCCATCTGCCGCTCGCGCTGCAGGTCGACCAGAAGCTCGAGGATCTGCGCCTGGATGGTGACGTCCAGGGCCGTGGTCGGCTCGTCGGCGATCAGCAGGCGCGGGTTGCAGCTGATCGCCATGGCGATCATCACCCGCTGCGACATGCCGCCCGACATCTGGTGCGGGAAGGCGGCGAGCCGGCTCTCGGGTGCGGGGATGCCGACGAGGCCCAGCAGCTCGACGGCGCGGCGGTGGCGCTCGGCGCGGGTCCCGCCAAGATGGACCTTGATCGCCTCGTCGATCTGGTAGCCGACCGTGAAGCACGGGTTCAGCGAGGTCATCGGCTCCTGGAAGATCATCGCCATGTCCTTGCCGATGATCGTCCGGCGGCGGGCGGCGTCGAGGCGCAGCAGGTCCTGGCCGTCGAAGGTCATGCGGTCGGCGGTGATCAGCGCCGTCGGCGGCAGCAGGCCCATGACCGCCAGCATCGACACCGACTTGCCCGAGCCCGACTCGCCGACGATGGCGACGATGTCGCCGGCCGCCACCTCGAGATCGACGCCGTCGACGGCGCGCAGCCGGCCGCCCGCGGTCGGGAACTCGACGGTGAGGTTGCGGATGTCGAGCAGGCTCATGAGCGCTTCAGCTTCGGATCGAGCACGTCGCGCAGGCCGTCGCCCATGAGGTTGATGGCCAGCACGGTGACGAGGATGGCGAGGCCGGGGAAGGTGACGACCCACCAGGCGCGCAGGATGAACTCGCGGGCGTCGGCCAGCATGGTGCCCCATTCGGGGGTCGGCGGCTGGGCGCCCATGCCGAGGAAGCCCAGGGCCGCCATGTCGAGCACGGCGGTCGAGAAGCCCAGCGTCGCCTGGACGATCAGCGGCGGCATGCAGTTGGGCAGGACGGTGAGGAACATCATGCGCAGCAGGCCGGCGCCGGCGACGCGGCTGCCGACGACGTAGTCCTTGCCGAGCTCGCTCATCGCCGCGGCGCGGGTGAGGCGGACGTAGTGCGGCAGGTAGACGATGGCGACGGCGAAGACGGCGTTGAACAGGCCGGGTCCGAGGATGGCGACGACGACCAGCGCCAGCAGCAGGCTCGGGATGGCCAGCAGGATGTCCATCAGGCGCATGATCAGGCTGTCGGGCCAGCCCTGGAAGAAGCCCGACAGGAGCCCGATCGTGACGCCGCCGACCAGCGACAGCAGGATGACGACGAAGCCGATCGCCAGCGAGTAGCGCGCCCCGTAGATGATCCGTGACAGCAGGCAGCGCCCGGTGGCGTCGGTCCCCAGCGGATAGGTCCACAGGCCGCCGTCCTGCCAGGCCGGCGGCAGCAGCAGGGCGGCACGGTCCTGCACGTCGGGCGCATGCGGCGCCAGCACGTCGGCGAACAGGGCGATCAGGATCAGGGCCAGGAACACGGCGAGGCCGGCGACGGCGCCGCGGTTCTGGCGGAAGTAGTGCCAGAACTCGGCCAGCGGATGCGGGGGAGCGCCGGCGAGGACGGCCTCGGGCTCGGCCGGGTCGACGATCAGCTCGGGAGCTTCGGGGGAGCCGCTGGCCATCGCCTCAGCCTCGATGCCGGATGCGCGGGTTGATCAGGCCGTAGAGCAGGTCGACGATCAGGTTCACCACCATCACCACGCTGGCGATCAGCAGCAGGCCGCCCTGCACCGACGGGTAGTCGCGGCGGAAGATCGAATCGACCAGCCATTTGCCGACGCCGGGCCAGGAGAAGATGGTCTCGGTGAGGATGGCGCCGGCGAGCAGCGTGCCGACCTGCAGGCCGATGGTGGTGACGACCGGGATCAGGGCGTTGCGGAGGGCGTGGACGCCGACGACGCGCCAGGGCGCCAGGCCCTTGGCGCGGGCGGTGCGGACATAGTCTTCGCTCAGCACCTCGAGCATCGCCGAGCGGGTCTGCCGGGCGATCACGGCGAGCGGGATGGTGCCGAGCACGATGGTCGGCAGGATCAGGTGCGACAGCGCCGAGCGGAAGGCGCCGGACTCGTCCGAGAAGAAAAGCGTGTCGATGAGCATGAAGCCGGTCACCGGCTCGACATAGTAGAGCAGGTCGAGCCGGCCCGAGACCGGTGTCCAGCCGAGCATCCCCGAGAACAGGATGATCAGCAGCAGGCCCCACCAGAAGATCGGCATCGAGTAGCCGGTGAGCGTCACCGCCATGACGGTATGGTCGAAGGCGGTGCCGCGGCGCAGGGCGGCAAGGATGCCGACCGGCAGGCCGAGGACCACCGCGAAGAGCATGGCCGAGACCGACAGCTCGATGGTCGCCGGGAACAGGGTGAGGAATTCCTGCACGACCGGCTGCCTGGAGACGATCGACTTGCCGAGGTCGCCCTGCAGCACGTCGCCGATGTAGATCGCGTACTGCTGCCAGACCGGCTTGTCGTAGCCGAGCTCGGCCATCAGCCGGGCGTGGCGCTCCGGGTCGACACCGCGCTCGCCGGCCATCAGCTCGATCGGATCGCCCGGCAGCAGGCGGATGAAGATGAAGGCGATGAAGGTGACGCCCAGGAAGGTCGGCACCAGCAAGCCGAGCTTGGTCAGCAGGAAGCGCAGCATGCAGGCGTCTCGGCGCGGTCCTTCTGGCAGTTTCCTGCGGCCGGAGCGGAGCCTAGACCGCAGCCTGGAAACGGTACAGGCATTTCCCCCGCCTCAGCGGACGGTCTCGAGCTCGCTGAACCGCACGGCGAGCAGGCTGCGCTCGCGGGTCTGTCCCGAGGCGTCCTTGTCGACGACGGTGATCCGCTGTCCGTCGCCCTTGCCGGTCGGCATGACGAGGCGCCCGCCGGGCCGCAGTTGCCGCAGGAGATCGGGCGGAACCGCGGGCGCCGCGGCGGCCACGAGGATCCGGTCGAACGGCGCGTGCTCGGCCCAACCGTGCGAGCCGTCGCCGACGCGGATGGTGACGTTGTCGATGCCGAGCTCCGCCAGCCGCGCTTCCGCCTCGGTCGCCAGCTCCTCGACGATCTCCACGCTCCAGACCTGGCGGACGAGGTCGGCGAGGATGGCCGCCTGGTAGCCGAGGCCGGTGCCGACCTCGAGGACCACATGGTCCGCCCTGGCGTCGAGCAGGTCGGTCATCACCGCGACGATGAAGGGCTGCGAGATGGTCTTGCCCATGCCGATCGGCAGCGGCGAGTTCTCGTAGGCGTGCGCACGCAGCGGCGGGGGGACGAACTCGTGGCGGGGGACGACCGCCATGGTCGCCATCACCCGCGGGTCCAGGGCATCCTTCCCGAGCTCGTCGGCGGCGATCTCGACCTGGATCTCGATCAGCTCGACCATGTGCCGCCGGAACGTGGCAAGGTGCCGCTCGTTCATCAGCAGGGACTCCGCCCGTTGGCAGGGTCGCACCATGCGCCAGATCCGGGGCGGGATACAGCAGGGAACGACGTGCATGCGCCAATGGCTTCCAGCGGGACTCCTCCTTCTCGCCGCCTGCGCGTCGGGGCAGCCCAACCCGGCGCCGCTGCCGCCCGACCTGCAGGCGGCACGGCAGACCCTGCTCGGCAGCAGCGGGCCGATCCCGATGGCGGTCGAGAACGCGCCGGCGGCGCTGGGGCCTGATGCGCCCGGCACGGTGGCGCGCCTGGCCTCCGACGCGACCAGCTGGGCGGCGGCCGGCTTCACGCCGGTGCCGAGCGGACAGGCGGCGGCGCAGCGCGTCGTCATGCGCTTCGGGGACAGCAGCGGCAACGCCTGCCTGCAGCCGGCAGCGGCGGCGGCGACCGACGTGCCAGAGCGCCTGACGGCGGCGCTGTGCGACGGAACGCGGACCGTGGCGGAAAGCGTCGGCATCGGCGCCACCGCCGACCGGGCCTCGGCCGAGCGGCTGGTGCTGGAGACCACGCAGCGGCTGTTCCCGCGGCTGGGCGGCAACGAGACGAGCCCGGCGGGCTGGTCGATGGGCGCGCCCGGCGTCTGGCTCGGCGGTGCGATCGGCAGCGGCGGCGGCAGCGGCGCCGGGATCGGGATCGGCTTCTAGCCGGGCCTCACGGCAGCATGCCGTGGTCGCGCAGCAGCGGCTCGACGATGCGGCCGAGCCTGGCGACCTCGTAGGTATCGCGCGGCGTCAGTGGCACCGCGCGCCGGCCGGGGACGAGGCAGCGGGCGACGGCCTCGCCGGCCAGCGCCGCGGTGTGGGCGAACTCGGGCGAGGTCATCGCCCAGGGGCCGGAGCGCCAGCCTTCCTCGATGGCCAGCGTCGGCAGGAGGATGCGGCTGAAGCTTTCCCAGCGGTGGCGGTCGCGGACGCGGTAGGGCTGCAGCCGGTCCTCGAGGACGCGGCGGAAATTGTTCATGGCCCAGGTGGTGCGGGCGTAGATGCCGATCAGCGCGCCGACGAGGGCGGCGACCAGACTGGCATGCAAGGGCTCGATCGCGATCTCGGTCGGGCGCACGAGCGTCACGAGCGCGGCGCCGATCAGCGCGCCGGTCAGCTCGAAACGAAGGCGATTGAGCACGTCGCGGGCCCGGGTCGCTGCCGCCGGCGCAGGGCCGCGCCGGGCCGATACGGAAACGGGGAGGGCTGCGCGCCCTCCCCGTCCGGCCGGCCCGCGCGGAGCCTGCCGCCTTATCCCTTCAGGTCGACGCCGTAGAAGACGTTGCCGCCGAACGGATCGATCTTCCAGTCCACGACCTCGTTGCGGACCGGCTGGTAGACGATCGAGTGCGCGACCGTCACCCAGGGGGCCTGCTCCTTGAAGATCTCCTGGGCCTTGGCGTAGAGCTCGGTACGCTTGGCCTGGTCGGTGATCCGCTTGGCCTGCTTGATCAGGTCGTCGTAGCTCTTGTCGCACCAGCGCGCACGGTTGGTGGCGCCGACCGCGTCGCAGCCGAGCAGCACGCCGAGGAAGTTGTCCGGATCGGCGATGTCGGCGGTCCAGCCGAGCATGAACGCCATCTGCTCGCCGGCCTGGGTGCGCTTCAGGTACTCGCCCCACTCGTAGGAGACGATCTGCGTCTCGATGCCGACCTTCTGCCAGTCCGCCTGGACAAGCTCGGCCATGCGCTTGGCGTTGGGGTTGTAGGGACGGGTCACCGGCATCGCCCACAGGTCGATCTTGGTGCCCGGCGCCACGCCGGCCTCGGCCAGCAGCTTCTTGGCTCCCTCGACATCGTAGGGGGTGTCGACGATGGCGTCGTTGTAGCCCCACACGGTCGGCGGCATCGGGTTCTTGGCGGCGACGCCGGCCCCGGCATAGACCGCCTGGATGATCGCGGCCTTGTCGATCGCCATGGTCAGGGCCTTGCGGACCTTCTGGTCGCCCAGCGGGGCCTTCTCGACGTTGAAGCCGATGTAGCCGACGTTGAGGCCCGGCTGGCTCATCAGCGTGATGTTCGGATCGGCCTTCATCGCCTCGAGGTCGGCCGGATTGGGCTGCAGCGTCAGGTGGCACTCGCCGGCCTTGACCTTCTGCCAGCGCACCGAGGCGTCGGGCGTGATGGCGAAGACGAGGCTGTCGAGCGCCGCCTTGCCCTCGAAGTAGTCGGGGTTGGCGGCGTAGCGGATCACCGCGTCCTTCTGGTAGGCGACGAGCTGGAACGGCCCGGTGCCGACCGGGTCGAGGTCGAGCTTCTCGGGCGTGCCGGCCTTCAGCATCGCGTCGGCGTACTCGGCCGAGAGGATCGACATGAAGTCCTGCGACAGAAGCGGGACGAAGGTGGCGTCGGGGTTGGCCAGCGTCACCTCGACGGTGAGGTCGTCGACCTTGCGGACGCCCTTGATGAGCTCAGGCAGACCCGAGCCCGCGAAGTACTCGTAGTTGCCGCCGCTGACCATGTGGTAAGGGTTGTCCTTGCTCCACATGCGCTCGATCGAGAAGACGACGTCGTCGGCGTTGAAGTCGCGGGTCGGCGTGAAGGTCTTCGTCTTCTGCCACTTGACGCCGGGACGGAGCTTGAAGGTGTAGACCAGGCCGTCGTCGGAGACGGTGAAGCTCTCGGCCAGCTTGGGCTGCGGGGCGGTCTCGCCGCGGTTCGGCTGGAACAGCCGGTTGTAGATCTGCCGCGAGCTGGCGTCGAAGGTGGTGCCCGACGTGAACAGCTGCGGGTTGAAGCCCTCGGGGCTGCCTTCCGAGCAGAAGACCAGGGTCTTGGCCTCGGCCGAGGCAACGGCCACGCCCATGGCGAGGGCGAACAGCGAGACTTGAGCGAGTCGGCGCTTCACAGCGACCTCCCGTTGGTGTTGTCAGCAGATGTCCAGCGGCCGGGCCCGTGGGCGGCCGCCGTTGAGCAGAGCATTAGCCGAGCGGCGGACGCGACAGAAGCCTCCATGTCGCCGACGCCAGAACGGGAGCGGGGCAGCATGCGGCGAGCGACGGCGGCGAGCTGGTACGAGACGCGCAGCGTCGGCGACGGCGTCACCTGGATCCGCGAGCCGTTCATCCGGGAGTTCTACCGCTGCAATGTCTGGCACGTGCGCGGCCGCGATCGCGACATGCTGGTCGATTCGGGCATGGGCGTGGTCTCGCTGCGGGCCCAGGTGCCGCTGGTCACCGAGCGGCCCTTGGTGGCGGTCGCCAGCCACACCCATTTCGACCATGTCGGCATGCATCACGAGTTCGCCGAGCGGGCGGTCCACAGGGAGGAGGCGGCGCTGATCGCGGCGCCGACGCGCGCCAACCTGCTGATCGAGGACTATGTCCGCGACGACATCTTCCTGGCGCTGCCGCCCGAGCCCTACAGCTCGCAGACCTACACGGTGCGGGCGGCGCCGGCGACACGGCTCCTCGAGGACGGCGACACCCTCGACCTCGGCGACCGGCGCTTCGAGGTCATCCACACGCCCGGCCACTCGCCGGGTGGCATCGCGCTGTTCGAGCGGGCCACCGGCATCCTGTTCTCGGGCGACATCGTCTACGACGGCGCGCTGATCGAGGACCTCGTGCATTCCGATGCCGCCGCCTACGTGCGCAGCATGCGGCGGCTGCTGGAGGTGCCGGTGCGCCTCGTCCATGGCGGCCACTTCCCGAGCTACTCGGGGCACCGCCACCGCCGGCTGATCGAGGCGTGGCTGCGGGCTAAGGGCCTCTAGTCGTAGAGCCGCGTCCGGCCCTGGCCGCCGTCATAGACGCAGTCGAGGTTGCCCGACTTGCCCTTGCGGCGGGCCTTCATCGTGACCTCGACGTTGTTCTTGCCGGAGCGGCCGGCGTCGCGGATGCGCTCGACCCGGTAGCCGGCCCGGTTGGCGGCCTGGACGCAGGCACGGGTGCCGCGCTGCAGCTGGTCGTCGGTGTTGGGCCGTCCGCCGGCCGAGCCGAGGCCCGGAAAGGCGCTGCCGCCGAAACCGAAGTCGGCCGGTCCGCCGAAGCCGCCGCCGCTGCCCTGGTCGAGCTGCAGGCAACCGGCGATGGCCAGGGGAGCGAGCAGGGCGAGCAGGCGGCGGACGGTCACGGGCGGGGTTCGGCGAAGGGGACTGTGCCCGATCCTAGTCCGAGCGCTCGCCGGCGACCATCGGCAGGCGCTCCGCGGTCGCGACGAGCGTGGCCGTGGCGCCCGGGGCGAGGCCCGACGGCAGCCTCGCCAGCAGCTCGCCGGCCAGGCCAGGGTGGCGCAGGCGGACGCGGTGGTGGGTGCCGAGAAAGGTCGAGTCGACGACCTCGGCGGTGCCGAGCGCGAGGCCGCTCCTCGGGGCGACCGCCACGGCTTCCGGCCGCAGCACGAGCTCGACAGGTGCTCCCGGCGGGGCATCGCCGGACGCCGGCAGGTCGCCCAGGGCGGTCCGCACGACCGCGCCCGAGGCATCGCTGCGCGTGACGGTGCCGAGGATGAGGTTGGCCTCGCCGAGGAAGGTCGCGGCGAAGCGGCTGGCGGGCCGGGCGTAGACGCGGTCGGGCGGGCCGGCGTCCTCGATGCGGCCGGCGTCCATCACCACCAACAGATCGGCGAGCGCCAGCGCCTCCTCCTGGTCGTGGGTGACGTGGACGAAGGTGGTGCCGACGCGGCGCTGGATGGCCTTGAGCTCGTCCTGCATGCGGCGGCGCAGGGCGACGTCGAGGGCACCCAGGGGCTCGTCGAGCAGCAGCACGCGCGGCTCGACGACGAGCGCGCGGGCGAGGGCGACGCGCTGGCGCTGGCCGCCGGACAGCTCGTGGATGCGGCGCGCGGCGTAGCCGTCGAGGCCGACCAGGGTGAGGGCGGCGGCAATACGCGGGGCCCGCTGGTCCCGGGGCACGCCCTGCATGGCAAGCCCGAAGCCGACATTCCCGCCGACCGAGAGGTGCGGGAACAGCGCGTAGTCCTGGAAGACGGTGGTGGTCGGCCGGCGCGCCGGCGGCAGGGCGGTGACGTCGTCGCCGCCGATCAGGACGCGGCCCTCGGACGGCTCGAGGAAGCCGCCGAGGATCGACAGCAGGGTGGTCTTGCCGCTGCCGGACGGGCCCAGCAGCACGACGTAGCTGCCGGCCGGGACGTCGAGGCTGACCGCGGCCAGCGCCACGGTCGAGCCGAAGCGGCGGCCGATGCGGTCGATGGCGAGCGGGACGGCCATCTCAGCGCCGCCGCCGGCTGCGGGCGAGGACCAGCTCGCCGACGAGCACAAGGCCGATGGAGACGGCGAACACCAGCGAGCCGGCGGCGTTGGTGGTCGGGTTCAGGCCGGTGCGCAGCATCGACCAGATCTCGACCGGCAGGGTCACGTCGAAGCGCGACAGCAGGAAGGCGATGATGAACTCGTCCCAGGACAGGGTGAAGGCGAGGAAGAAGGCGGCGAACAGGGCCGGCCACAGCAACGGCACCGTGACCAGCAGCAGGACCTGCCACTCGGCGGCGCCGAGGTCGCGGGCGGCGCGCTCGAGCCCGGCCTGCCGGGCATTCATCTGGCTGGCGAGGATGGCGAAGCACAAGGGGAGGTTGATGACGACGTGGCCGATGCCGACGGCGGCCAGCGACTTCGGCACGCCGGCGCCGTTGAAGGCGATCAGCAGGCCCATGCCGATGATCAGGTAGGAGACGGTGAGCGGGGCGGTCAGCAGCAGGCGCAGGCCGGCCGAGCCCGGCAGGGCGTGGCGGGCGAGGCCCCAGGCGGCGAGGAAGCCCAGGGCCGTGGCGACGGCCGCCGAGACGAGACCCACCTGCAGCGAGTTGCCCAGCGCCTCGAGCAGGTCGCGGTCGGCCAGCACGCGGCCGTACCAGCGCAGCGACGGGCCGTTGAACGGCGGCACGGGCACGCTGCCCGCCTGGAACGAGAACAGCACGAGCACGGCCACCGGCAGCAGGATGAAGCCGTAGACCGCGACGGCGTAGGCCCAGGCGAGCAGGGTGCCGGGACGGGGCATCGGCTCAGACCCGGTCGAGCTTCAGCCAGCGGGCGCAGGCGAGATAGGCCAGCGTCACCACCAGCATCAGGACCAGGGCCAGGGCCGAGGCCATCGGGAAATCGCCGCTGCGGCCGATCTGCAGCATGATGGACTGCGGCAGCAGCTGCTCGCGGTTGCCGCCAAGGATCTGCGGCGTGATGTAGTCGCCGATGGCGAGCACGAAGGTGAGGAAGACGCCGACGACCACGCCCGGCAGGCTGAGCGGCAGGGTGATCCGCCAGAAGGCCGACCAGGCCGAGGCGCCGAGGTCGGCGGCGGCGCGCAGGTAGCTGGCCGGGATCTGGACGAGGCTGGCCCAGATCGTCAGCGTCAGCAGCATCACGAAGAAGTGGACGAAGCCGATCACCGTGCCGGTGCGGTTGTGGACGAGCGACAGGCCGTCCACCGGCAGGCCGAGGCCGCGCAGGGTGCCGAGCACCACGCCGTTGTCGCCCAGCACCAGCAGCCACGCGTAGGAGCGGACGATGTAGGAGGTCCAGAACGGCAGCAGCGCCAGCAGCAGGGCGAGGCGCTGCCAGCGGGGCGGCACGCGGTAGGCGAGGATCCAGGCGAGCGGGTAGGCCAGCACCAGGCTGACGACGCAGACGAGCGCCGTCACCTCGAGCGAGTTGAGCAGCGCCTGGCCGAAGAAGCCCTTGTCGAGGAAGCGGGCGTAGTTGGCGAGCGACAGGCCGGGCAGGGTCTCCGTCCCCTGCTTCACCCGCAGGCTGAGCAGGGCCATCAGGCCCAGCGGCAGGACGAAGAAGGCCAGCGTCCACAAGACGGCCGGGGCGACGAGGCCCCAGCCGGCCAGCCGGCGCTGCCGCAAGGCGGCCCTCCGCCCCTATTGCTGGATCGCCTCCTGCCAGGCCTCCAGCATCTTCGCGTCGAGGGCCGGGTCGGGGATGAAGTAGGGATAGGAGCTCTTGATGAAGTCGGGCTGCTGGTCCCAGCGCAGGATGGCTTTCTGCTCGTCGGTCAGGGCGGCCTTGCTGTTGGCCGGCATCGCCCAGTAGCAGGACGAGGTGGCGAGCCGCGCCTGGCCCTCGGGGCTCAGCACGTACTTCACGAACTCGGTGGCGAGCTCCTTCTTCGTGCTGTTGGCGAAGACGCCGATCGCCTGCATCCAGCGCACGCCGCCGTCGTCGGGCAGGACCCAGTCGAGCGAGGGGTTGTCCTTGTGCAGGCCGGCCGTCACGTACTCGCCGCCACCGACGATGATGTCGACGTCGCCGGTGGCGAGTGCGGTCTGCACCGTGACCACGTCGCCGATCAGCTTGGCGTTCTGCTTCATCTCGAACAGCTTGTCCTTGATCTGCGGCAGCGTCGCCTCGGAGATCTCGGACGGACGCATGCCGAGGCCGACCGCCACCATGCCCATGACCGGGATGTAGTAGTCGTAGATGGCGACGCGGCCCTGGTAGGACGGATCCCAGATGATCGACGTCGTCTGCATGTCGGCCGGGTCGACATTGTCCTTGTTGTAGGCCAGCGCGTTGTAGCCGAACTTCTCGGGCACGGCGTAGGCGACGCCGTCGCGGAAATGCAGCTCGGGCTCGCGCAGCTCGGGGAAGATGTCGTCCCAGGGCAGCGCGTCCTCGGGCAAGGGGGCGAGGATGCCGGCGGCCGAGACGCGGGGCACGTCGACGCTGTCGACGACGAGCACGTCCCAGTCGCCAGGCTGGCTCTGCTCGATCAATGCCAGCGCCGTGCCGGTGCCCTCGTACTCCTTGGTGTTGACCTTGACGTCGTGCGCCTTCTCGAACGGCTCGAGGAAGGCCGGGTCGGTATGGTCGCACCAGACCAGCGCGTTGAGCTCCTCGGTCGCCGACGCCGGGGCGGCGGCCAGGGTGGCGAGGACGCTGGCGACGCCCATGAGGCGCAGACGGTGGGACCGCATCGGGAACTCTCCGCGGGAGGGGGTTGCCGACAGAAATGCGGGCCGACGGGCCGGCGTCAACGGGGGGCGGCCAGCTCTGTCCCGGCCGTGGCGAGATGGCACGCCGCGGCGTGGCGCCCGGCTCCGGCGACCGGCGCCTCGGTGGCGCAGCGTGCCATCGCCACCGGGCAGCGCGGATGGAAGCGGCAGCCTGGCGGCGGGTGCTCGGGGTTGGGTGGCTCGCCGGCGAGGCGGCTGGGCGGGCGCGGGCGGTCGGGGTCGGGCGAGGGGACGGCGGCGAGCAGGGCCTGGGTGTAGGGGTGCCGTGGCGCCGCCAGCACGGCGTCGGCGGGGCCCTGCTCGACCAGCTGGCCGAGGTACATGACGGCGATGCGGTCGGCCACGGCGCTGACCACGCCGAGGTCGTGGCTGATGAACAGGTAGGCGAGGCCGAGACGCTCCTTGAGGTCGAGGAGCAGGTTGAGGACCTGGGCCTGGATGGCGACGTCGAGTGCCGAGACCGGCTCGTCGAGGACGAGCAGGCGCGGCTCCAGCGCCAGGGCCCGGGCGATGCCGACGCGCTGGCGCTGGCCGCCCGACAGGGCGTGCGGGTAGCGGTCGGCCATGCCGGGATCGAGGCCGACCATGGCCATCAGCCGGGCGACGCGGGCGGCGCGTTCCGCGCGTTCGCCGATACCGTGGATGACCAGGGGCTCGGCCAGCGAGCGGGCGATGGTGAAGCGCGGGTCGAGCGAGGCCAGCGGGTCCTGGAAGACCAGCTGCATGACGCGGCGCTGGGCGCGCAGGGCGGCGGGAGCGAGGCCGGCGAGGTCGCGGCCGTCGACGCGGACGGTGCCGGCGGCGGGCTCGACCAGGCGCATCACGGCGCGGGCGAGGGTGGACTTGCCGCAGCCCGACTCGCCGACGATGGCGAGCGTCTCCCCGGCCATGAGGTCGAAGCCGACGCCGTCGACGGCGCGGACGGTGCCGCCGGCCTTGGTGCGGTAGCGGACGACGAGGTCGCGGACCTCGAGCAGCGGGGCCGTCACCGCGGGTTCCAGCAGGCGACGGCGTGGTCCTCGCCGGACAGGACCGGGCGGTCGGTGGCACAGCGCGGCAGGGCGACGGCGCAGCGCTCGGCGAAGGCACAGCCCGGCGGGCGCCGGCCGGGCGGCGGCACCGTGCCGGGAATGGCCTGCAGCCGCCGGCGCTCGCCGAGGCGCGGGATCGCCGCCATCAGGCCGGCCGTGTAGGGGTGGCGCGGGTGTGCGAACAGCGCCCGGGTGGGCGCCCGCTCGACCAGCGAGCCGGCGTACATGACCAGCACCTCGTCGGCCATCTCCGCGACCACGCCGAGGTCGTGGGTGATCAGCAGGATGGCCATGCCCAGCTCGGCACGCAGCCGGGCCAGCAGGTCGAGGATCTGCGCCTGGACGGTGACGTCCAGCGCGGTGGTCGGCTCGTCGGCGATCAGGAGCTCGGGCGAGCAGGCCAGCGCCATGGCGATCATCACCCGCTGGCGCAGGCCGCCCGACAGCTCGTGCGGGTACTGGGCGAGCCGGCGCCCGGCCGCACCGATGCCGACGAGGCCCAGCAGCTCGATGGTCCGGGTACGGCGGGCGGCGGCGGACAAGCCGGTGTGCAGGCGCAGGGCCTCGTCGATCTGGAAGCCGACCGACCAGGCCGGGTTCAGCGAGGTCATCGGCTCCTGGAAGATCATGGCGATGCGGTCGCCGCGAATGGCGCGCATCGCCGGCTCGTCGAGCGTCACGAGGTCGGTGCCGGCGAGGCGGATGCGGCCACCGGCGATGCGGGCGGCCGGTGCCGGCAGCAGGCGCATGATCGCCCGCGCGGTGACGCTCTTGCCGCAGCCCGATTCGCCGACGAGCGCCACGACCCGGCCCTTGCCGACGGCGAATGAGATCCGGTCGACGACGGCGTGGCGGCCGTCCTCGGCGGCGAACGCGACGGTCAGGTCCTCGACGGCGAGGAGGGGAGACAAGGCGGCGGGATCTCCGGGGACGCGCCCGGCGGCTTGGTAGCACGGCGCCGTTCCGCGGTCGCCGGCAAGGCCGAAAGGTACGATCTTAGGTCTGGCTAACAAGGTTTGGCCGTCCTAGTCTGCGTCCATGCTCCGCGGGGACAGCGCCCTCCCGACCGATGGCTGGCGGCCGCGCCTGCAGCGCAGCCTGCCCGAGGTCCACGGCAGCATCCGGATAGCCGGCGGCGCCTCCGCCGCGCGCCGGCTGATGGCCTTCTTCGGCCCGGGCTACCTCGTCGCCGTCGGCTACATGGACCCCGGCAACTGGGCCACCGACATCGCCGGCGGCTCGGCCTTCGGCTACACCCTGCTCAGCGTCATCTTCCTGTCGAACCTGATGGCGATCCTGCTGCAGGCGCTGTCGCTGCGGCTGGGCATCGCCAGCGGGCGCGACCTCGCCCAGGCCTGCCGCGACGCCTTCCCGCCACCGGTGGCCGCCGCGCTGTGGGTGCTGGCCGAGATCGGCATCTGCGCCTGCGACCTCGCCGAGGTGATCGGTGCGGCGATCGCGCTCAACCTGCTGTTCGGCCTGCCGCTGACGCTCGGCGTGCTGCTCACCGCGGCCGACGTGCTGCTGATCCTGCTGCTGCAGCAGAAGGGCTTTCGCCGTCTCGAGGCGGTGGTGATCGTGCTGATCCTGACGATCGCCGCCTGCTTCGCCGTCGAGCTGGTGCTGGCCGGCCCCGACCTCGGCGGCGTGGCGCTGGGCTTCATCCCGAGCCCGGAGATCGTCACCAACCCGGCGATGCTCTACATCGCCATCGGCATCCTCGGCGCCACGGTGATGCCGCACAATCTCTACCTGCACTCGGCAATCGTGCAGACCCGGGCGATCGGTCCGAGTGTCACGGAGAAGCGCCAGGCGATCCGCTACGCCACGATCGACTCGACGGTGGCCCTGATCGGCGCCCTGTTCATCAACGCGGCCATCCTGATCCTCGGGGCGGCCGCCTTCCACGCCACCGGGCAGACCGAGGTCGCCGAGATCCAGGACGCCTACCGGCTGCTGGCGCCGACCCTGGGCGTGTCGCTGGCGAGCACGCTGTTCGCCGTGGCGCTGCTGGCCTCGGGCCAGAACTCGACGGTCACCGGCACGCTGGCCGGCCAGATCGTGATGGAAGGCTTTCTCGGCCTGCGGCTGCCGGCCTGGCTGCGGCGGATGGTGACGCGGCTCGTGGCGATCGTGCCGGCGGTGATCGTGGCCGCGCTCTACGGCGAGAGCGGCACCGCCCAGCTGCTGATCCTGAGCCAGGTGATCCTCAGCCTGCAGCTGCCGTTCGCGGTGATCCCGCTGGTGATGTTCACCACCGACCGGCGCCGGATGGGCCCGCTCGCCGTCGGTCGCTTCGTCGCGCTGCTCGGCTGGCTGACGGCGACGGTCATCGTCGTCCTCAACCTCAAGCTCCTCTACGACTTCGCTACCGGCGGCTGAACGGACCCTCGGTTCTCAGGCGAAGACCACCCGCGGGAACAGGCAGCTGACCACCCAGTTGGGCTGGTCGACGATCTCGCTGATCTTCAGGTCGGCGCAGGCCGAGCACAGCATGTAGGCCTCGACCGGCTGCATGCGGTGCTGGTGCGCGATCAGGTCGACCATCTGGTCGAGCGCCTCCTTGGCCCCGGTCATGAGGTCCGGGCCGATGCCGGTGGTGACCTCGTAGCCGTGGCTGTCCATGTGCCGCGAGCGCGGCTTCGGGTTGAGGATGCGCGGGAAGCGCGGCGCCCCGCCCTTGATCAGCTCGATCCGCACGGCGACGTTCATCGGGCTCTCGATGGCGGTGCCGCAGACCTCGCCGTCGCCCTGGCCGGCATGGGTGTCGCCGAGCGAGAACAGCGCACCCTTGACCTCGATCGGCAGGTAGAGCTCGGAGCCCACCACGATGTCGCGGGTGTCCATGTTGCCGCCGACGCGGCGCGGCGGGACGACGCTGTGCAGGCCGGGCTCGGCGACGGCGCAGCCGATGACGCCGGGGAAGGGCTGCAGCGGCACCTTGCCGCCCGGCTTGAACACCGCCGGGGCCATGGTCCTGGCGTCGTATTCCCAGATGTGCAGCGCCGGCTCGGTGAAGCGGTGCGCCAGCAGGCCGAAGCCCGGGATGTTGGCGGTCCAGCCCCAGCCGGCCGACGTCATCTCGAGGATCGTCACCTTCAGCGTGTCGCCGGGCTCGGCGCCGTCGACGAACACCGGGCCGGTGGCGGGATTGACCTTGCCGAAGTCGATCTTCGCGACGTCGGCGGCGGTCGAGGTCCGGCTGAGCTGGCCGCCCGAGGCGTCGATCGTCTCGAACTCGACGCTGTCGCCGGAGCGCACGGTCAGCACCGGCTTCAGGCTGTTGTCCCAGCCGAAGTGGTGATGCTCGCGCTTGATGTAGTGGTTACTGGGCATCGGTTGCGTACACCACGTCGTAGTTGACCGGGATGTGGACGGGATCGACGAAGATCGCGTCCGGGCCGCCGAGGCGGGCCGACTTCATGGTGAAGCGCTGCTCGTTGAAGACCGGCGCCCAGGGCGCGTCGTCCATCACCGAGCGGTAGACCTGCTGCCACAGGGCGAGGCGGTCGGCCTGGACGCCGGCGCCGGTCATGGCGTCGGCCTGGGTCGCCTTGGCGTCGAGGTCCTGGTTGCAGTACCACGACCAGTTCCAGCCGCCCGGCACCGCACCGCCGCAGCCGAGGATCGGCCCGTAGAAGTTGGACGGGTCCGGGAAGTCGGCGATCCACGCCATGCCGCCGGACCAGATCATCGGCGCCCCGGTCTTCTCGCCGCCGGCGGCGATGACGTTGGCCTGCGCCAGCGTCTTCAGCTCGGCCTTGATGCCGACCGCGGCCAGGTCCTGCTGGATGGCCTGGGCGATGCGCGGGTTGGGATCGGTGTTGTTGGCGTAGAGGACGGTCTCGATGCCGCCGGAGAAGCCGGCGCTGGCCAGCATGTCCTTGGCCTGGCCGGGATCGTAGGCGTAGCCCTGGTAGGTGGTGTCGTAGCCCGGCATGGCCGGCGGCAGCACCTGGTTCGCCGGCTTGGCGCGCCCGTTGATGATGCGGACGATGCGGTCCTTGTTGATCGCGTGGTTGACCGCCTGGCGCACCAGCACGTTGTCGAACGGCGGCACGTTGACGTTCATCGTCAGGTAGCCGGTGTGCAGCTGGCCGCCCTCGATGACCTGCTTGCCCCACTCCGGATCGTTCTTCACCTCGAGGAACTTGGCCGGCGGGATGCCGTCGCCGAGGATGTCGACCTCGCCCCGCTGCAGCCGGAGCAGGGCCACCAGGGGCTCCTGGCCGAACTCGAAGACGATCTTGTCGAGCTTGGGCAGGCCGGCATCGCGGTAGTCGGCGTTGCGCTCGAGGACCATGCGCTGGCCCAGCGTCCACTCCGCCAGCTTGAAGGCGCCGGTACCGACCGGATGCTTGCCGAAGTCGGCGCCGTACTTCTCGACCTCCTCCTTGGGCACGACGTGGGCGAAGTTGATCGCCATCACGTGCATGAAGGTGGCGTCGGGCCGGGACAGCTGGAAGACGATGGTGTCAGGCGCGGTCACCTGGATGCCGGACAGCGTCTTCGAGGTGCCGCCGGCGACGTCGGCGAAGCCCTGGATCGAGCCGAAGAAGCCGGCGCCCGGGCTCTGCGTCTCGGGCTGCACCACCCGCTCGATCGACCACTTGATGTCGTCCGCGGTCATGGCGCGGCCGTTGTGGAACTTGACGCCGGGCTTCAGCTTGAAGGTGAACGTCTGGCCGTCCTCGCTGATCGTGAAGCTCTCGGCGAGGTCGGGGACGAGCTCGGTGGTGCCCGGCTTGTAGTCCATCAGCCCGTCGAACAGGCTCTTGATGATCGACCAGTTCTGCCAGTCGTAGCCGATCGCCGGATCGAGGGTGCTGACGTCATCCTTGTAGGTGACCGTCATGCTGCCGCCCTGCTTGATCTCCTGGGCCGCCGCCGTCCCGGCGAGGGCCACGAGGGCCAGGGCCGTCGTCGCCAACAGTCTGCGCATGCGCTGTCCTCCCGTTGCTGGGCTACGGTCTAGCGCGCGCCCAAGGCGCGGTCGATGGCGCCCGCGCTGCCTACTTATTCGCCAGCCTCTCATGTGGTGCCCTTTTTCTGGGCGGCCGCGGTACGAGGGCTGCGCACGGACACGGCCCCGGGGCGTGGCATGAAACTTGGGACATGCGGGCGCACCGTCATCCAAAGCCCAGAACGGGGAAGGAAGCACATGCGCAAGATGCTTTTCGGGGGGCTGCTCGCCTCGGCGCTGCTTGCCGGCACGTCGCTGTCGGCCGTGGCCGCCGACGACACCATCAAGGTCGGGATCCTGCACTCGCTGTCCGGCACGATGGCGATCTCCGAGACGACGCTCAAAGACGTCATGCTGATGCTCATCGACGAGCAGAACAAGAAGGGCGGCGTCCTCGGCAAGAAGCTCGAGGCGGTGGTGGTCGACCCGGCCTCCAACTGGCCGCTGTTCGCCGAGAAGGCGCGCGAGCTCCTGACCAAGGACCAGGTCGCCGCGGTGTTCGGCTGCTGGACCTCGGTGAGCCGCAAGTCGGTCCTGCCGGTGTTCGAGGAGCTCAACGGCATCCTGTTCTACCCCGTCCAGTACGAGGGCGAGGAGAGCTCGAAGAACGTCTTCTACACCGGTGCGGCGCCGAACCAGCAGGCGATCCCGGCGGTCGACTACCTGATGAACGAGGAAGGCGTGGAGCGCTGGGTGCTGGCCGGCACCGACTACGTCTACCCGCGCACGACCAACAAGATCCTCGAGGCCTACCTCCAGCAGAAGGGGGTCGCGGCCGAGGACATCATGATCAACTACACCCCCTTCGGCCACAGCGACTGGCAGACGATCGTCGCCGACATCAAGAAGTTCGGCTCGGCCGGCAAGAAGACGGCCGTGGTCTCGACGATCAACGGTGACGCCAACGTCCCGTTCTACAAGGAGCTGGGCAACCAGGGCATCAAGGCGACCGACATCCCGGTGGTCGCCTTCTCGGTCGGCGAGGAAGAGCTCGCCGGTCTCGACACGACGCCGCTGGTCGGCCACCTCGCCGCCTGGAACTACTTCCAGTCGGTCGACACCCCTGAGAACGCCGAGTTCATCGCCAAGTGGAAGGCGTTCATCGGCAACGACAAGCGCGTCACCAACGACCCGATGGAGGCGCACTACATCGGCTTCAACATGTGGGTCGAGGCGGTCGAGAAGGCCGGCACCACCGATCCGACCGCGGTCATCGACGCCCTGATCGGCGTCTCGGTGCCGAACCTGTCCGGCGGCTACTCGGCGATGATGCCGAACCACCACATCACCAAGCCGGTGCTGATCGGCGAGATCCAGGCCGACGGCCAGTTCTCGACGGTGTGGGAGACCCCGGGCCTCGTCGTCGGCGACGAGTGGTCGGACTACCTGCCGGGCTCGAAGGACCTGATCTCCGACTGGCGGGCCCCGCTGTCGTGCGGGAACTTCAACGTCGCCACCGGCAAGTGCGGCGGCCAGGGCAGCTGAGCCCGGGTCACGCTGGAACCTGAACGAAGGGGGACGGGGCCACGCTCCGTCCCCCCATCGGGCCGAGACCAACAATGATCGCCTTGCTACGGCTGCTCGTCGTGCTGCTCCTCGCCTCCGCCACGCCGGCGCTGGCCCAGGAGATCGGCGGCTCGCTGGCCAAGTTCACCGGCGGCAAGTTCGACGACGTCGAGGCCGGCATCCAGGAGATCGCCGGCAGCGGCCACCCGCAGGCGCAGGCGATCCTGCAGGCCCTCTCCGACGGCAAGCTGGTCTTCCGCCAGTCCGACAAGGCGGTGTTCATCCTCGGCGACGGCGATGCCGTCATCGACCCGGTGACCGGCACCGCCGCGACCGACGTCACCGCCGCCGGGCTGAAGCCGGTGCGCGTCAACAACCGGGTGCGGCGGGCGATCGAGGCGGCGCTGGGTGGTCTGACGCTGCTGTCGCCGGATCCGACGGTCCGCTTCGAGGCCGCGCAGTCGGTGCTGCGCTCGCGCGACGCCAACGCGCTGCCGACGCTCGACGCCGCCCTGGCCAAGGAGACCGAGCCGTCCATCGCCAGGGTCCTCGAGCAGGCCCGCGCCGCGATCATCATCGTCAAGGACGATGCGGCCGAGCCCGATCGCGTCGCGGCGGTGGAGATCCTGGCCGCACGTGGCGACCCCGAGGCGGCGGCCATGCTGCGCACGCTGCCCGACACCGTCCCCGAGTCCGTGAGATCCGCCGCCGAGCGGGCGGTCGCCAAGATCGAGCGGCGTCTCGCCTTCGTCGGCATCGCCCAGAACATCGCCCAGGGCATCAGCCTCGGCTCCGTCCTGCTGCTGGCCGCGATCGGCCTCGCCATCACCTTCGGGGTGATGGGCGTCATCAACATGGCGCATGGCGAGATGGTGATGCTCGGCGCCTACACGACGGTCGTCGTGCAGGAGCTGATCAAGGCCTACGCCCCGGGCATGCTCGACGCCTCCGTCGTGATCGCCCTGCCGGCGGCGTTCCTCATCGCCGGTGCGGTCGGCGTCGCCATCGAGCGCGGCATCATCCGCTTCCTCTACGGCCGTCCCCTGGAGACGCTGCTGGCGACCTTCGGCCTGTCGCTGATCCTGCAGCAGGCGGTGCGCTCGCTGTTCGGGCCCAGCAACCGCGAGGTCGTGACGCCGTCCTGGATGAGCGGCACGCTCGAGGTGATGCCGGGCTTCGACCTCACCTGGAACCGCATCGTCATCGTCATCTTCGCCTGCACCGTGTTCGCGGCCCTGCTGCTGGCGATGCGCCGCACGCCGCTCGGCCTGCAGATGCGGGCGGTGACGCAGAACCGGCGGATGGCGGGCTCGATGGGCATCCGCACGCCGCTGGTCGACGCGCTGACCTTCGGGCTGGGCTCGGGCATCGCCGGGATCGCCGGCGTGGCGCTGGCGCAGATCGACAATGTCAGCCCCAACCTCGGCCAAGGCTACATCATCGACAGCTTCATGGTCGTGGTGTTCGGCGGCGTGGGCAACCTGTGGGGCACCCTGACCGGTGCGCTGACACTGGGCATCCTCAACAAGTTCCTCGAGCCGCTGGCCGGCGCCGTGCTCGCCAAGATCCTGGTGCTGGCGGGCCTGATCATCTTCATCCAGCGCCGCCCGCGCGGGCTGTTCGCGCTGCGCGGCCGGGCGGTGGAGAGCTGAGATGCGGCGCGTCCCCGTCACCATCTGGATCGTGGTCGCCCTGCTCGTCGCGGCGGCGGTCGTCGTGCCAGTGCTCCACCTCGCGACCGGGCAGGTGCCGACCTACGTCGTCAGCCTCCTGGGCAAGTACCTGTCCTACGCGATCCTGGCGCTGGCGATCGACCTGATCTGGGGCTACTGCGGCATCCTCAGCCTCGGCCACGGCGCCTTCTTCGCGCTCGGCGGCTACTGCATGGGCATGTACCTCATGCGGCAGATCGGCTCGCGCGGCGTCTACGGCAATCCCGAGCTGCCGGACTTCATGGTGTTCCTCAACTGGCAGGAGCTGCCGGTCACCTGGTGGGGCTTCCAGCACTTCCCCTACGCCATGCTGATGGTGATGCTGGTGCCGGGTGTGCTGGCGCTGGTCTTCGGCTGGTTCGCCTTCCGCTCGCGGGTCACCGGCGTCTACCTGTCGATCATCACCCAGGCGCTGACCTTCGCGCTGCTGCTGGCCTTCTTCCGCAACGACATGGGCTTCGGCGGCAACAACGGCCTGACCGACTTCAAGGACATCCTCGGCTTCGACATCCAGGCCGACGCGACCCGCTCGGCGCTGTTCGCGATCACCGCCATCGTCCTGGCGGCGGCGCTGGTGGTCTGCTCGATGATCACCACCTCCAAGCTGGGCAAGGTCCTGATCTCAATCCGCGACGCCGAGAGCCGGACCCGGTTCTGCGGCTACCGGGTCGAGGACTACAAGCTGTTCGTCTGGACGTTCTCGGCCGTCCTCGCCGGCATCGGCGGGGCGCTGTTCGTGCCGCAGGTCGGCATCATCAACCCCAGCGAGTTCTCGCCCGCCAACTCGATCGAGGCGGTGATCTGGGTGGCGGTCGGCGGCCGCGGCACCTTGTGGGGTGCGATCATCGGGGCTCTCGGCGTCAACGCCGCGAAGTCCTGGCTCACCGGTGCGCTGCCGGAGGTCTGGCTCTACTGCCTCGGCGTGCTGTTCATCGCCGTGACCCTGTTCTTCCCCAAGGGGCTGGTCGGCATCGTCGGCAACCTGCGGGCGAAGAAGGCGGAGACCCCCGCCGTCGCCTCGCCCGCTCCGGGAGCCGCGCGATGAGCGACTCCGAGGCGATCGGCGGTACCAACTCCATCCTCTACCTCGACGGCATCTCGGTCAGCTTCGACGGCTACAAGGCGTTGCGCTCGCTGAGCTTCGTCGTCGAGCCGGGCGAGATGCGGGCGATCATCGGCCCGAACGGGGCCGGCAAGACGACGATGATGGACGTCGTCACCGGCAAGACCCGGCCCGACAGCGGCTCGGCGGTGTTCAAGAACACCCACGACCTGACCCGCCTCGACGAGGCGCAGATCGCGCTGCTGGGCATCGGCCGTAAGTTCCAGCGGCCGACCGTGTTCGAGAGCCACACGGTGTTCGAGAATCTCGAGCTCGCCCTGAAGGCGCCGCGCGACGTGGTCTCGAGCCTGTTCTTCCGCCTGTCCGTCGAGCAGAAGGCACGGATCGACGAGGTGCTGGCGACGATCCGCCTGGGCGAGCACGCGCAGCGTCTCGCCGGCAACCTCAGCCACGGGCAGAAGCAGTGGCTCGAGATCGGCATGCTGCTGATCCAGGACCCGGAGCTGCTGCTGGTCGACGAGCCGGTGGCCGGCATGACCGATGCCGAGACCGAGGCCACGGCCGAGCTGCTCCGGCGGATCGCCGCCAACCACTCGGTGGTGGTGGTCGAGCACGACATGACCTTCGTCCGGGCGCTGGGCTGCAAGGTCACGGTGCTGCACGAGGGCTCGGTCCTGGCCGAGGGCACACTGGACTACGTCCAGAACGACCAGCGCGTCATCGAAGTCTACCTGGGCCGCTGAGATGCTGAGCGTCGAGAGCCTCGACCTGCACTACGGCGCCTCGCAGGCGCTGTGGAACGTCAACCTCGCCGCCGAGGTCGGCAAGATCACCTGCGTGATCGGGCGCAACGGCGTCGGCAAGACCAGCACGATGCGGGCGATCGTCGGGCATGCGAAGCCCAGCCGCGGCAGCATCAAGTGGGAAGGGCAGGACATCTCGGGCCTGCCCTCGTTCGAGCGGGCGCGGCGCGGCATCGCCTTCGTCCCGCAGGGCCGCGAGATCTTCCCGCTGCTGACCGTCAAGGAGAACCTCGAGACCGGCTTCGCCGTGCTGCCGCGGCGCGAGCGGACGATCAGCGGGACGATCTTCGAGATGTTCCCGATCCTCAGCGACTTCCTCAAGCGGCGCGGCGGCGACCTGTCGGGCGGGCAGCAGCAGCAGCTGGCGATCGCCCGGGCGCTGGTGACCAAGCCGCGGCTCCTGGTCCTCGACGAGCCGACCGAGGGCATCCAGCCGTCGATCATCAAGGACATCGGCCGGGTGCTGGCCGACCTGCGCAAGCGCGGCGACATGGCCATCCTGCTGGTCGAGCAGTACTACGACTTCGCCCGCGAGCTGGCGGACCGGATGATCGTGATGGATCGCGGCCAGGTGGTGCTCGACGGGCCCGCCGACAGCCTCGACGAGGCGGCGGTGCGCAAGCACATGACGGTGTAGCGGCTCGGCCAGGGCCCGGCCGGAGGCTTGCCGACAGGCCGCGCCGGTCTAGGCTGGATTCAACCTTCCCCGCGCTGGACCGACCGACATGCGCTGCCGCATCCGCCTTGCCGCCACGGCCATCCTGCTGCCCCTCGCCGTCGCCTTGCCGCAGGTGGCCCGGGCCGCCGACGCCGGGACCGCGACATGCTCGGCGGCGACTCTCGACGGCACCTATCTCTTCGCCTTCTCGGGCATCAACGTGAGCGCCGGCGGCTCGCGCCCGTTCGCCGTCGCCGGCTACGAGGTCTATGACGGCGCCGGCGGCATGCGCAGCGTCACCACCACCAACGCCGACGGCAAGCTGGAGCGCAACGTCCGTCAGCCCGGCACCTACACCGTCGCCGCCGACTGCACCGGCACCGTCACCTATGCCGACGGCACCATCTACGACCTGTTCGTCGCGCCCGACGGCGCGACGTTCGTCTTCGTCGAGACCAACCCCGAGCGGGTGGCGGCCGGCTTCGAGCCGCGCGCGACGGCGCAGCGCGTGGCCGAGTAGCCCAAGAGGTCCCCGCGCGGGCGGTCGGGGCGACACAATCGAAACAGGGCAGCGCCCTCTGCGACATTGGCCGGATACCTGCCACGCTGACGATCTCCCGCAGGCAAGACGACCCAGCGGGAGCATCCCATGGCGGACGGCACGAACGGCAACGACACCCGGACCGGTGACGACGGCAACGACATCATCAGCCTGTTCGGCGGCAACGATCTCGGCCGCGGCAACGGCGGGGCGGACGTCCTCTACGGAGGCAATGGCAACGATACCCTGTACGGAGGTTCGGCGGACGACCAGCTCTTCGGCGACGCCGGCAACGACACGCTCTTCGGCGGCAGCGGCAACGACACCCTCATCACCGGCAACGGCAGCAACGTCGCCAACGGCGAGGCCGGTGCCGACCAGATTGTCGGCGGCCTGCAGGGCGACCTGCTCTACGGCGGCAATGACAGCGACCAGCTCGACGGGAGTGACGGCAACGACACCGTCTATGGCGGGAACGGCAATGACGCCGCCGTCAATGGCGGTTCCGGCAACGACAAGGTTTATGGCGATGCCGGCCACGACCAGATCGGCGGTGGCGAGGGCCGGGACACCATCTACGGCGGTACCGGCAACGATCAGATCGAGGCCGGTGGCGGCAACAACACCGCCTACGGCGATGCCGGCGTCGACCTGATCGGCGGCGGGCTGCAGGGTGACCGGCTCTACGGCGGCAACGACACCGACTACCTCGACGGCAACGAGGGCAACGACACCCTTTTCGGGGGGAATGGCGACGACGGGAACGTCAATGGCTGGTTCGGCAACGATACGGCCTATGGCGACGCCGGCAACGACCTCGTCCAGGGCTCCTATGGCGACGACAAGGCCTATGGCGGCTCGGGCAACGACTACCTTTACGGGGGCGACGGGATCGATTCGCTGATCGGCGGGTCCGGGCGGGACGAGCTGTATGGCGGCAATGACGCCGACCTGTTCGTGTTCGACGATGGCCATACCGGCCTGCGCTCGGCCGGGGCAGCCGACTCGATCTTCGACTTCTCGCGCATCACCGGCGACCGGCTGGATGTGGCGGCGATTGATGCCAACCTCGGCAAGGCGGGCGATCAGGCGTTCACCTGGCGCGGGCCGTTCGGCTTCGACGGCATCGGGCAGCTGCGCTACGTGCAGTCGGGGGCTGACATGGTCATCCAGGGCAACAACGACAGCGATGCGCAGGCAGATTTCGAGATCGTCATCAAGAATACCGTGATCCCGCCGGCGATCGAGGACTTCATCGCGCTCTAGGTGAACCTTGCCGTCCACGGAATGTGCCGGCAGTCACAGGCTTCCCCTTGTGCTAATGCTAGCAAGTCGGGGACGGCGCCACCGGGCGCCGCCCTGACCTGCGACAAGGGGGAAGCGACCATGGCGTTCATTCCTGGCAACGGCGGCAACAACAGCCTGTCGGGTGGCGGTAGCGGCGACAGCATCTACGGCTATGGGGGGAACGACACGCTCTACGGCGGTGGCGGGAACGACACCGTCAGCGGCGATGCCGGCAATGACACCCTGTACGGTGGCAATGGCGACGACCTGCTCATCGGCGGGATCGACAACGATTCGATCTATGGTGGCAATGGCGCCGATAGCCTCGACTGCGGTCTGGGTAACGACAAAATATATGGAGGCAATCAGAACGACCAGATCGAGACCGGCAGCGGTCTCGATACCGCCTATGGCGACAACGGCGACGACTACATCGGCGGCGGTCTGGACAAGGACGTCCTCTACGGGGGCAACGGCAACGATGCCGCCTTCGGCAACGATGGCAACGACAGCATCTATGGCGGTGCCGGCAATGACAACAATCTTGACGGCTGGATCGGCAACGACTTCGTCGACGGCGGCACCGGCAACGACCTGATCAACGGCTACGAGGGCGACGACAAGCTCTTCGGGCGTGACGGCAACGACTACGCCTATGCCGAGGTCGGCCAGGATTCGGTCTACGGCGGAAACGGCAGTGACACGGTCTATGGAGCCGAAGGAAACGACCTTGTCTCGGGCGACAGCGGCAACGATACCGTAAGTGGCGGATCAAACAATGATGCGCTGTTTGGAGGAAGTGGCAACGACACCGTCAATGGTGATGCTGGCAACGATACGGTAGACGGTGACTCGGGCGTCGATATCCTGACGGGCGGTACTGAGGCGAACCGATTTTTCTTCAATGACGGTGATTCCGGCGTCGGTGCCGCGCGCGACAAGGTGACCGACTTCGGCGCAAATGGCGGAAACATCATCGATGTCGATGCCATCGATGCAAATCTCAATCTGGCCAACGATCAGGACTTCAACTTCATCGGCCAGGCCGTATCGGCCGCCACGGCCTTCGCAGCCGTGGCGCAGATCCGCTGGGTCGACATCGGCACCTCAATCCTCATCCAGGGCAACAACGACGCGGACAGTGCCGCGGACTTCGAGATCGAGCTGCTCAACTTCAACGGACCGCTGAACGCCGGCGACTTCAGCCTCTGAGCCGTGCGGCGGGGCCGGACCACGTGTCCGGTCCCGCCAGCCGGTCAAGTGCGAGCCGGGCCGCGTGCCGTCATCGGGCGCAGCCCGGTACCGCTCGATCCGGCCGCCGGCATGCCGATATGAGCGTGCCTTGCGCCCTGGCAAGAAGAGCGGCAAGCAGGAGCGGTACCTTTCGATTCGTAGGCGTCACGCAAGCTGATCCGGGTACCGTACCGGACGCGGCGGGGGAAACGATCATGGGCTTCTTCACCGGCGGCACCGGCAACGACAGCCTGCCCGGCTCCGGCAATGCCGACACGATGTACGGCGGATCCGGCAACGACAGCATCTACGCGGGCGACGGCAACGACACGCTCATCGGCGATTCCGGCAACGACACCCTCTTCGGAGGCGAGGGCAACGACTTCTTCGACGGGGGGCTGGACAATGACCTGAGCTACGGCGGCAATGGCGACGACATCATCCAGACGAGCGGAACCTTCGAGACGGCCTACGGCGATCTCGGCAACGACCTGATTCGCGGTGGGTTCGGCAAGGATGTCCTGTTCGGGGGATGCGGCAACGATGCCGTTTCTGGCCAGGACGGGAATGACAGCGTCTACGGTGGCTCCGGCAACGACCTTGGCCTCGACGGCGGCAACGACAACGACCTGATCGGCGGCAACAGCGGCGACGACTGGATCCGGGCAGGGCTGGGCAACGACAGGCTGTACGCGGGTGACGGCAACGATTCGGCCTTCGGCGATATCGGCGTCGACACCGTGTACGGAGGTAACGGCAACGACCGGGTCTTCGGCGGCCAGGACAATGACCGGGTCTATGGCGAAGCCGGCAACGACACGGTCGACGGCGGCAACACGAACGATGTGCTGTTCGGCGGTGCCGGCAACGATACGCTCTACGGCGGCGGCGGCACCAATACCCTCGACGGCGACAGCGGCGTCGACCGGCTCAGTGCCATGGGCGGCATCAACCGCATCTTCTTCGACGACGGCGACACCGGCACCGGCGCCGCCCGCGATACCATCGAGTTCTTCGGTAACGATCCGGGCAACGTGATCGATGTCGACAGCATCGACGCGCGGCTGGGCGTCGCCGGCGACCAGGACTTCACCTTCGTCGGCCAGGCGGCGTCGACGGGCACGGCCTTCGGCGGAATCGCGCAGATCCGCTACGTGAAGTCCGGAGCGTCGATCATCGTCCAGGGCAACAACGACGCCGACGCGGCGGCCGACTTCGAGATCCTGCTCGAGAACTTCGCGGGTCCGCTGGCGGGCGGCGACTTCAGTCTCTGAGGTCGTCAGCGGGCCAGCTGCTGGCGGTACTTCTCGGCGTCCCAGTCGAGCAGCTCGGCTTCCTCGTCGGCGGTAAGGCGGGCGAGTGCCGCGTCGGGCGGGACGCGCTCGAGGACGAGGGCGAGGCACAAGGCGAGCTCGTCGGCCGAGCGGTTGGCGCCTTCGGGCAGGAGCAGGCCGGCGCCCTCGACGATGACGAGCTTGCCGGGATGGCCGGCGGCGGCCGACTCCGGCGTGGCGGCGGCGGGCCCCAGGAAGATCACGTGGTCGGGATAGAGCGAGCCGGCGGTCGCGCGGGCGATGCGGCGGGGATCGCCGGCCAGCGGCATGGCGCGAGCATGGGCGACGGGGCGCAGGCCCAGCCGCTGCGCGGCCGCCGCCAGCGCGGCTGCATCGACCACCGGCTCGGGCTGCACCGGCGCGTCGACGCGGCGCTCGACCTCGGCGAGCAGGCGCTCGACGGCGTCGACGCTGTCGCCGCCGACGACGAGGCCATGGTTGCCCAGCACCAGCACGTCGGCCGGGCCGGCACGCAGCGCCTCGGCCACGGCCCGGGTCAGCGGCAGGCCGGGCTTGCGATACGGGACGAAGGCCCAGGCGAGGCCGTCCAGCCGCTCGGCGACGCGCGCGCGGGCATCCTCGCGGATGGCCAGCGCGATGGTCCGCACCGAATGGGTGTGGACGACGACGCGGTGCGGCAGCAGCGCGTGCAGGGTCGTCTCGATCGACGGGCGCAGGCCCGCCGGATTGCGCTCGGCGACGACGGCGGGACCGACCGGATCGGCGGCGTCGGCGGCGACGGCATCGAGCACCTGGCGTAGGCGGACCGGGACGAAGACGTCGCGCTCCAGCGCATCGGCGAGCCACAGGCCCGACGCCTTCACCCAGAGGATGCCGTCCTCCTTGAGCGAGGTGTTGCCGCCGGCGGCCTGCACCTGCTCGGGGTCGACGCCGAGGCGGGCCGACAGGCGGTCGAGCGGGGCGAGGGCGGACGGGCGGCTCACGCGGCGGCTCCCCGGCGGGCCAACAGGGCCGTGCCGTAGGCCGCCTCGAGATGGGTGGGAGCGGGCATCGGCACCTTCAGGCGCTCGGCGCGCAGCTGCGTCCAGACGGGGTTGGCGGCACCGCCGCCGACGGTGCGCAGCGAGCGCAGCGGCGGGGCGCCGAGCTCGACCAGCAGCCGGTAGGCGCGGGCCTCGACGTCGGCGATGCCCTCGAGCAGAGCCTGGAAGAACAGGGCGTCGTCGGCAGGCCGCGGATCGGGCTCGAAGCCCATGGCGGGATCGGCCACCGGGAAGCGCTCACCGCGGGCGGGAAGGGGGTGCCAGCTGTAGCCGGTGGGCAGGTCCGGCCGGAGCAGCGGGGTCAGCTCGCCCATCCGCGCGGCAGTGAAGAAGCGCAGGAGCGCGGCACCGCCGCTGTTGGAAGCACCACCGACCAGCCAGCGGTCGCCGAGGCGGTGGCTGTAGACGCCGTAGGCCGGGGCGAAGACCGGTCGGTCGGACAGCAGCTTGACGGTGAGCGTCGAGCCCAGCGAGGTGACGGCGTCGCCAAAGGTGTCGGCTCCCGTGGCGAGGAACGAAGCGCAGCCGTCGGTGGTGCCGGCGACGACGACGCAGCCCTCGGCAAGGCCGTAGCGGGCGACATGCGGCCGGGCCGCCGGGCCAAAGGCGGTGCCGGGCGGGACCACCGCTGGCAGCAGCTCGCGGCGCACGCCCAGCGCATCCATCCAGCCGGGCCAGGTCCGGGTGACCGGGTCGAAGCCCAGCTTCAGGGCGTTGTTGTCGTCGGTGCGGCCGAACGCGCCGAGCAGGCGGCCGGCAATCCAGTCGGCCTGGTGCAGGGCGTGCACCGCACCCGGGTGGTGCGGCTGGGCGGCGAGGAGGCGGGCCAGCGGCGAGGAAGCGCCGTGCGCACCGCTCTCCGGCGGGGCGATCTCGCGGATCTTCGGCGCCAGCGCGGCGGCGCTGCCGTCGTTGTACATCGTCGCCGGTGCCAGCGGCGTACTGGCGGCGTCGGCCAGCAGCAGCGTGCCGGAGGTGCCGTCGACGGCGATGGCGGCGATCGAGCGGGCCGGCAGGATGTTGGCCAGGGCCTGGAGGCAGCCGTCGACCGCGTCCCACCAGATGGCAGGGTCCTGGACAAGCGCACCGCCGGCCTGGACCGGCGCCGGCATCGGCCGCGAGGCCTGGCCGTGGACGGCGCCGGCGGCGTCGATGGCGATGGCGCGCACGCCCGAGGTGCCGACGTCGATGCCGGCGAACAGCCTAGTCATCAGGCGACCACGCGGGCCGCGGGCGCCGTCCGGCGCACATCGTCGAGCCAGCGGGCGAAGGCCCTCGCCTGCTCGGGCGTCAGGTGCCGTGCATGCTTGGTCCGGCGCTCGAGGATGTCCTCCGCGCTGGCAGCCCATTCGCTGGCGAGGAGATAGCGGGCCTCGCGCTCGTATAGCAGGCCGCCGAAGTGCCTGCCGAGATCGGCGATGCCGCGCGCGTCGCCGAGCACGCGGTCGAGGCGGGTGCCGTAGAGACGGGTGTAGTGGCCGGCGAGCTCTTCCGTGAGCCAGGGCCGTTCGGTGCGCAGGCGGGCGAGGAAACGGTCGGCGTCGGCGTCCGGCATGTCGCCGCCGGGGAGCACCGTGCCGGCCGTCCACGCGGCACGCATGTGCGGCAGGAACGGCTTCAGCCGCTCCAGCGCGTGCTCGGCGAGCTTGCGATAGGTCGTGATCTTGCCGCCGAAGATCGACAGGATCGGGGCCCGGCCGTCGCCGCCGTCTACGTCGAACACATAGTCGCGGGTGACGGCTGACGGGTTGGCGGCCGAGTCGTCGTAGAGCGGGCGTACGCCGGAGAAGCGGTAGAGCACGTCCTCGGGGCGCAGCTCGACCTTGAAGTAGCGGTTCAGGACGCCCAGCAGGTAGGCGACCTCGTTGTCGTCGGCCGTGACGTCGTCGGGAGCGCCCTCGTAGGGGATGTCGGTGGTGCCGATGAGGGCGAGGTCGCCCTCGTACGGGTTGACGAAGATCACCCGCTTGTCGGTGTTCTGCAGCAGGTAGGCCTGCGGCCCGTCCCACCACTTGCGCAGGACGAGGTGGCTGCCCTTGACGAGGCGGACGTTGCGGGCGCTGTTCACGCCGGCGACGTTGCCCAGCACCTTCTCGACCCAGGGCCCGGCGGCGTTGACCAGGACCTTGGCCAGGACGGTGCGGCGCTCGCCGGTGACGGCGTCGGCCAGCTCGGCGCGCCAGTGGCCGTTCTCGCGCCGGGCGCTGACGCAGGCGGTGCGGACCAGCACCTCCGCCCCGCGCTCGGCGGCGTCGAGCGCGTTGAGCACGACGAGGCGGGAATCGTCGACCCAGCAGTCCGAGTACTCGAAGGCCTTCGTGAACTGCTCGCGGATCGGGCGGCCCTCGGGGTCGCGGCGCAGGTCGAGGGCGCGGGTCGGCGGCAGGCGCTTGCGGCCGCCCAGGTGGTCGTAGAGGAAGAGGCCCAGGCGGATCAGCCAGGCCGGCCGCTGCTCGGGGCTGTGCGGCAGGACGAAGCGCATCGGCCAGATGATGTGCGGGGCGGCGCGCAGCAGCACCTCGCGCTCGATCAGCGCCTCGCGGACGAGGCGGAACTCGTAGTACTCGAGGTAGCGCAGGCCGCCATGCACCAGCTTGCCCGAGCGCGAGGAGGTGCCCTGCGCGAGGTCGTCCTTCTCGCAGAGCAGGACCTTCAGGCCGCGGCCGGCGGCGTCGCGGGCGATGCCGGCGCCGTTGACGCCGCCGCCCACGACGAGAACGTCGAGGACCGGGGTGGAGCTGGCAGTCGGCTCGGGGATCGGCGTCATCTCAGCAGGGGTTGGCGAAGGGCTCGTGGCGCAGGTAGCGGCCGACCTCGTCGGCCACCATCCGGGCGGCGACCCGGACCGTGGTGAGCGAGGCCCCGGCGATGTGCGGGGTCAGGGTGACGTTCGGATGACGGAGGATCGGGGCGTCCGGCTCGGGCGGCTCGGTCCAGAAGGTCTCGAGCATGGCGCCGCGCAGGTGACCGGAGGCCAGGGCGTCGTAGAGGTCAGGGTAGTTCACCATCGGCCCGCGGGCGGTGTTGATGAAGTAGCTGCCCTTCTTCATCAGCGCGAACTGCGGTGCGGCGAGGAAGCCCGTCGTCTCCGGCGTCACCCGCGCGTGCAGGCTGACGACGTCGGAGCGGCGCAGCAGCGTCGCGAGGTCGACCTGCTCGACGCCGTCGCGGCGATCGTCGTCGGACAGGGTGACGTAGGGGTCGTCGACGAGGATGCGGCAGCCGAACGGCTTCAGCAGCTTCACCACGCGCGTGCCGATGTGGCCGTAGCCGATCAGGCCCACGGTCATGGCCGACAGCTCGTCGCCGGTGGTGTCGGCACGGTAGAGGTCGCCGCGCCACTCGCCGCGGGACAGCGAGACGTGGCCCTTGGTGATCAGCCGGGTCTCGGCGAGGATGGCGCCGATCGTGAACTCGGCGACGGCCGAGGCGTTGCGGCCCGGCGCGTTGACCACGGCGATGCCGGCGGCACGCGCCGCCTTCATGTCGATGTTGACCGGCCCGCCGCGCGACACCCCGATCAGCCGCAGCTTCGGCAGCCGGGTCAGCATCGAGGCCGCGACCGGCGCCAGGTGGGTCACGAAGATCTCGGCGTCGCCGATGAACCGGACAATCTCGTCGGGATCGCCCTGCAGCTCCCTGAGGCCGGCGAGCTCGGTGCCGGGGGCGCCGTGGATGAACGGCACGTCGGGCCAGGGCAGGTTCATCGTGCGGATGCGGAAGGAGGCACCCGGGATCGCCTCCAGCGCGGCGGCGAAGAAGTCCGCGCGCATGAAGTGATCGCCGACGATCGCCACCTCAACCATGAAAGGCTCCGCCCTTGCGTGCATCATCGAGCTCGCGCCAGACCGGACGCATCTGCCGGTAGCCGCTGCGGTAGACCGGGAACAGCGCGTCGTAGCGGGCCGCCAGGGCTGGGTCCGGCGGCTCCGGCGCGTCGAGCTGCGGGTCGACCCAGACGGAACAGCAGGCGGCCATGTCGGGGAAGTGGCCCTGCTGCACGGCAGCCATCATCGCCGCACCGGCGGCACCGGCCTCGTCGCGCCGGCTGCGCCGGACGGGCTTGCCGAGCACGCCGGCGAGGATGCCGCGCAAGGTGGCCGAGCGCGCCGCACCGCCGGTGATGCGGATCTCCTCGGGCGCGTGGCCCATGGCCGCGTAACAGTCGCGGGCGGCGAAGGCCAGGCCCTCGTAGACGGCGCGGGCGAGGTCGAAGAAGCCCGTGGCCGTGGTCAGCCCGAGGAACTGGGCGCGGGCCAGGGGATCGACGAACGGGCCGCGCTCGCCGGCCTCGTAGATGAACGGATGGAACAGCGCCTTGCCGGGCTCGCGCTCGGCGATGCGGGCATCGACCAGCGCCAGCACGTCGCGACGCTCGAGCGCGGACCCGGCCGCCGCCAAAAGCTCGCCAGCGCAGGCGACGATCCAGTCGATGTTGAGCGTGGCCGCCATGTTGGACTGCATCTGCGTCCAGCAGCCGGGCACCGGGAAGCTCTTGGTGTAGCCGGTCTGCTGGTCGTTGAGGCGGATGTCGTCGAGGCCGCGGGCGAGCCGGGCGTGCATGCCGGTCGAGCCGATCACCGAGCAGCCGACATTGCGGACCGGGTCGTAGACGCCGCCGCCCAGCGCGGTGCAGACGGTGTCGAGATAGCCGAGCACCACCGGCGTGCCGGCGAGCAGGCCGGTGGCCGCAGCTGCGGCCGGGCTCAGGGGGTGCGACTCGCGGCTGCCCTCGACCAGCGGCGGGAGCAGCCGGGCGAGCTGCGGGACGCCCAGGATGTCCAGGACCTCGGGCGCGTAGGCGCGGCTGCGGAAGTCGCCGAAGGTGAACACGCCCTCGGCATAGTCGGTGGCGCGCACGCCGGTGAGGTTGAAGTAGAGCCAGTCCTTGCAGTGGAAGGCGGTGGCGGCGCGGGCCAGGCGCTCCGGCTGATGGCGGTGCAGCCAGAGCAGGTGCGCCGACTGCTGGCAGGCGTTCAGGCCGGTGCCGGTGACGGCGTAGAGCCGCTGGCCGGTGCCATCCTGGCGAAGGGCGTCGACCAAGGCACCGCTGCGGCTGTCGAGCCAGAGCCAGGCGCCGCCGACCGGCTCGCCGTCGCGGTCGATCAGCCAGGTGCCGTCGCCCTGGCCGGTAACGGCGACGGCGACGGTGCGGATGGCGAGGTTGGGGACCTCGGCGGCGAGGCGGCGCAGCACGGTGGCGGCGTCGGCCCAGGTGCGCGGCATGTCCTGCTCGACCCCGCCGCCGGGCAGGGTCTCGTAGCTGTTGGCGACGGCGCTCGTCGCCAGCTGCCTGCCGTTGGCGGCGAAGGCCACGGCCTTGATCATCGAGGTGCCGGCATCGATGCCGATGATGACGTCACGGTGCATGGCTGCGGCCGCCGCCGGTCAGGCGGCCTCCCGTCCGTGGGTCAGCGCCACGCCGCTGTCGACGTCGAACAGGTGCAGCGCCTCGACGGGCAGGCGCAGGCGGAGGGCGGCCTGCAGCGGCGCCTCGATGGCGGCATCGGTCACGGTGATCAGCGAGACGCCGCCGACGTCGAGGCCGAGATGGGTCTGGTCGCCGAGCCACTGGTTGGAGAACACGGTGCCGGTCAGCGGACCCGACGGGTCGGCCTCGACGAGGTGCGGGCGGATGCCCATGACGACCTTCGTGCGCGCGCCGACGGATCGCGACAGCGGCTCGTCGGCCGACACCGGCAGGTCGAGGGCGAAGGCGTCGGCGCCGGCGGGGTTGCGGCCGACCAGGCGCAGGCCGCCGCCGGTCCGCTCGACGCGGGCCTCCAGCGTGTTCATCGGGGGCTCGCCGATGAACGAGGCGACGAACAGGTTGGCGGGCTTGTCCTTGAGGTCGCGCGGCGTCGCCAGCTGCTGCAGCACGCCGCCCTCCATCACCGCGATGCGGTCGGCCAGCGCCAGCGCCTCGGTCTGGTCGTGGGTGACGAACACCGTCGTCATCTTGTGCTCGATCAGCCAGTCCTTGATGCGGGCGCGGAGCACGGCGCGCAGCTGCGGCTCGAGCTGCGACATCGGCTCGTCGAGCAGGAACAGGTCGGCATTGCGGACGAGCGCCCGGGCGAGGCTGGTGCGCTGCTGCTGGCCGCCCGAGATCGTCGGCGGGTAGCGGTCGAGGATGTCGGTGATCTCGAGCAGCTCGGCGATCTGCCGGACCCTCGCGTCGACCTCGGACTTGGGACGGCGGTCGCGGAGCAGGCCGAAGGCGATGTTGTCGCGGATCGTCAGCGGCGGGTAGAGCGCGTAGCCCTCGAACGCCATGGCGACGTTGCGCTGCGCCGGGCGCAGGGGATTGAGCAGCCGGTCGCCGAGGCGGATCTCGCCGGCCGAGACGTCCTCGAAGCCGGCGATCATCCGCAGCGTCGAGGTCTTGCCGCAGCCGGACGAGCCCAGCAGGCCGACGATCTCGCCGTCGGTCATGCGCAGGTTGACCTGGCGGACGGCGTGGACCGGCTCCTTGCCGCGGCTGCGGTAGATCTTGTCGACCGAATCGAGGGTGAGCGTTGCCATGGGTCTCAGGCCGCCGGCCGCAGACGGGCGCCGGTCGCCTCGTCGAAGAACAGGGCCCGGCCGGTGTCGATGCGGGCGAATGCCGGGCGATGGCCGCGGCCGAAGGCGATGCCGGCCTGCTCGCTGGTGGTGGCGAGGATCTCGCTGCGGTCGCGGGCGCGCAGGAAAAGCACGGTGCGGACGCTGAGCGGCGTCACCGCGTCGAGCTCGACCGGGATGGTGCCGGGCTGCTCGTCGAGGGCGACGGCGACGTCCTCGGGACGCAGGCCGATGAGGCAGGCGCGGTCGGCGAGGTTGGCGTGGCTCGCCGGCAGCGGGACGCTGTCGCCAAACAGCGAGACGACGAGGCCAGCGGCAGTGCGGGTCGGGCGGACCGGGTAGAGGTTGATGGTCGGGTCGCCGAACAGGCGGGCGATGCGGACGTCGTCCGGGTCGCGGTAGATCTGCCCGGGGCGGTCGATCTGGCGGAAGGTGCCGTCGTAGAGCACGCCGACCCGGTCGCCGAGCGCCATCGCCTCCTTGTAGTCCTGGGTGACGTAGAGGACGGTCGAGCGAACCTCGCGCAGCACCCGCGGCAGCTCGAGGCGCATCTCGTAGCGCAGCTTGGCGTCGACGTTGCGCAAGGGATCGTCGAGCAGCAGCACCGACGGGCCCTTGACCAGCGAGCGGGCCAGCGCCGTGCGCTGCTTCTGCCCGTTGCTGAGCTCGCGCGGCAGGTGCTTCAGGACATGCGAGATCTTCAGCAGCTCGGCGACCTTGCCGACGCGGCGCTGGATCTCGGCGTCCCCGACGCCGCCGGCGCGCAGCGGGCTGGCGATGTTCTCGTAGGCCGGCAAATGCGGGTAGAGCGCGAAGTTCTGGAACGCCATGCCGACGTCCCGGTACTCCGGGCCCTTGTCGAGGACCGAAGCGCCGTCGATGCGGACGTCGCCGGAATCGGGCTCCATGATCCCGGAGATCAGGCGCAGGAGGACGGTCTTGCCGCAGCCGGACGGGCCGAAGATGACCACGGTCTCGCCCTTGGGGACGTCGAGGCTGACGTCCTTCAGCAGCGGCTTCCTGGCGAAGCCCTTCGAGAGGCGGTCGAGCGACAGGTAGGTCATCAGCCCTTCACCGCACCGAGCGACAGGCCCTCGACGAGATAGCGTTGGGCGTAGAGGGCCAGCAGCAGCGTCGGGGTCACCGACAGCGCCACGGCGGCCGCGATCTGGCCGTACTGGATGCCCGAGGCGGTGACGAAGGCGAGGGCACCCACGGTCACCGGCTGCTTCGACGCGGACGCCAGGATCAGGGCGAAGACGAAGTTGTTCCAGGCGAAGATGAAGGCCAGCAGGCCGGCGGCGGCGATGCCGGGGCGGGCCAGCGGGATGGCGACGCGGGTCAGCGTCGACCACCAGCCATGCCCGTCGATGCGGTGCGCGTGCTCGATGTCGGGGCTGATGTCCTCGAAGTAGCCGCGGACGATCCAGAGGATCAGCGGCAGGGTGATCAGCTGGTAGACCCAGAACAGGCCGATCCAGGTGTCGGTCAGGCCGAGCTGGCGGTAGTAGAGGCTCAGCGGCAGCAGCACCAGCAGCGGCGGAGCGAAGCGGAAGGAGAGCAGCGTGAAGGCGATGCTCTCGCCCATCCTGAAGCGGAACCGGGCGAAGGCGTAGGCGGCGGGAACACCCAGAAGCAGCGAGATCAGCACCGAGACGGTCGACAGGACCACGCTGTTCTTGAGGTTGTTCATGAACGGGATCTCGAGCACGCCGGCGGCGGTCTCGAGCTTGCCGGAGATCAGCGCCACGTAGTTCGAGAGGGTCGGCTCGAAGACGATCGAGGGCGGGATCCGCAGGATCTGCTCGTTCGTCTGGAACGACATCAGGAAGACCCAGAGGATCGGGAACAGGAAGAACAGCCCGACCAGGATCTTGAGCACGCCCTCGACGACGACGGCGAGCGGGGTACGGCGGTCCATCAGCCGACGCTCCCGTGGGCGCGCTCGCGCAGGCGCAGCCACTGCTTGATGAACACGTTGGAGAGCACGTTGGCGATCAGCCACAGCACCATGAGCAGGGCGGCGGAACGGCCGACGTTGAAGTTCTTGAAGAAGTCGAGGTAGGCCTGAACCTGGAAGACGAGTGTGGCGTCGCCCGGCCCGCCCTGGGTCATGGCGTAGACGATGTCGAACTGCTGGATGCTGTCGAGCATCCGGAACAGCGCCGCGGTGATGATGTAGGGCGTCAGCATCGGCAGGGTGATCTTGAAGAAGACGAAGCTGGCCGGGACGCCGTCGAGCTCGGCCGCCTCGAAGGGCTGGCGCGGCAGGCCGCGCAGGCCCGCCAGCAGCAGGATCATGATGAACGGCGTGTAGACCCAGACGTCGACGAGGATCACGGTGAAGAGCGCGGTGCTGGGCGACGAGGCCCAGCGGAAGTCGGTGATGCCGACGAGCGACAGCAGATAGCTGAGGATCCCGAAGTCGGGATGGGTCATCAGCTTCCACATCAGGCTGGCGATGGCCGGTGCCACCATCAGCGGCAGCAGCAGGGCGATCGACAGCGCGTTGTTCAGCTTCGTCGAGCGGCGCAGCAGCAGCGCGATGCCGAGGCCGAGCACCAGCTCGATGCCGACGGTGAAGAAGGTGTAGAGCAGCGAGACCCGCAGCGTGTTCCAGAAGGCGCTGCTGGTGAACAGCTGGATGTACTGGTCGAACCAGATGAAGGCGCGCAGCTGCGGCAGGTTCAGGTTGTAGCGCTGCAGCGAGTACCAGGCGGCGGTAAAGAACGGCACGAGGATGCCGATGCAGACCAGCAGCGCGGGCAGCGACAGGACATAGGGCAGCATGGCGCGGCCGAGGCTGCGCCGGCGCGGAACGATCAGGGCGGTCTGCGTCGTGGTCGCCATGGATCCTGTCGCAGGGGCGGGAACCCCGAGGAGTTCCCGCCCGCAAGTTGCGTCCTAGAGGCTCGGGCTCAGCCGAGGCCGGCCTGCGCCAGCTGCTCGTCGATGCTGGCGGCGAGCTGGTCGAGACCCTCGTCCACCGGCACCTCGTTGGCGACCATCTTCTGCAGCGACGCCGCCCACTCGGTGGTGACCGCCTCGAACAGCGGCTGCGGGGTGAAGTAGATCTTCGAGCCCGCCGAGGACTGGTCGAACTGCTCGACATAGCCCGGGTAGGACTTGGCGATGCGCTCGCGGAACTCCGGGTCGGCCCAGACGCTCTGCCGGACCGGGTTGACGAAGTCCATCTTGCGCGCGCCGAACAGGCCGTGCTCGGCCGAGGAGGCCCACTGCATGAAGTACCAGGCGGCGTCCTTCCTGGCGCTGAAGTTGGACATGGCCAGCGACCAGATCCAGACGTTCGGCGTGGGTGCGGTGGCGGCAGGGTTCGGGGCGATCGCCGCGTAGGCGATGTTGCCCTTCTCCTTGTTGTCGCCGCCGTTCATGAAGTAGCCGAGGATGTCGGCGTCGTAGATGATCGCCGAGGCGCCGGCGCCGAGGTCGGTGCCGACCTGGTACCAGGTGTAGGTGGCCCAGTTCTTCGGACCCGAGTCCTGGATCATCTTGACCCAGAGCTTGGTCATCTCCTTGGCGGCGGCGCTGTTCATCGCCGCCTTGCCCTTGCCGTCGGCGACGTTGAAGTCGCTGGCGCCGTAGTTGGCGAAGGCCGACAGGTAGCCGGGGTGGATCGTCGCCCAGCTGCGCGAGCCGCGCACGCCGACGCCGTAGTAGCCCTTGCCGGCGTCGGTCAGCTTCTTGGAGACCTCGACCAGCTCCGGCAGGTTCTTCGGCGGGGCCGAGATGCCGTTGTCCTCGAAGTACTTGCGGTTGTAGGCGAGGTTGTTGAGCTCGAAGCCCCACGGGATCGCCCACTGCTTCGCCCCGTCGCCGCCGAGCGGCGAGAACGGCACGCCGGACCACGAGGTCGAGGCGCGCAGGTTCGGCAGGACGTCGTCCCAGTTGTAGGTCGGGCTGGTCTTGGTGGCGTCGCCGATGAACTCGTTGAGGTCGACGATCCAGCCGGCCGGGCCGTACTGCCAGGTCTGGTAGGCGCCGGTCATGAAGGCGTCGTACTGGTCGCTCGACGAGCCGAGCGCCGCACCGACCTTGTCGAAGTACACGTCCTCCGGGAAGATGTCGTAGGTGACCTCGATCCCGGTCATCTCCTTGAAGGTCGGGAGATTGGCGATCATCGCATCCGCGTAGGGATGCTTGTTCAGCAGCAGGTTGACCTTCTGCCCGCTGAACTTCTTCCAGTCGAAATCGGCGGCCATCGCCTCGCTCATGCCCCGGTTGAGCATGAAGGCGGCGGCCGAGGCGCCGAAGCCGAGCCGCGCCATCCGGCGCGCCAGCTCGCGGCGTCCCATCTGCTTCGCAAGGAACCTGTCGACCAGATCGCGTGCCTTGTCTGTCATCTGACTACCTCCACTGTTGACGCGACGGTAACGGCAGCCGCTGCCTTCGGCTTCTCGACCGGCTCGCTCGCGAGCAGGCCGGCCGTCAGCTCGTCCGTGATGAGACCGCGGATGATCCCCGTGCGGAGGACGGCCGCGATCGCCGCTGCCTTGATTCGGCCGCCAGCGACGGCCACCACGAACTTGCCCGCGAGGTCGCCCAGGCCGAGGCCGATCGACCGCTCGTTGATCTCGGCCGGCACCAGCCGGCCCTCGCTGTCGACGAACTGGCCCAGCACCTCGCCGACGGCACCGAGCTCGCGCACCTCGGCGAACTCGTCGCGGGTGATCATCCCGGTGCGGACCATGTGCGAGGACGGCGTCACCTCGCCGATGCCGATGATCACGAGCTCGGCCGCGCGCGCCAGCTCGAACGCGTCGCGCACGATCTTCTGTGCGAGGAACACGGCCTTGTCGGCGGCGCTGTCGGCGAAGAACGGGACCGGCAGGAAGTAGCTCTCGCCGCCGGTCTGGGCGGCGAGGCGGTGGATCACGTCGAACGGATTGGCGGCGGCGTTGCGGGTCAGGCTGCCGAGCAGCGAGACGTAGCGCACGCCGCGCTGCGGCAGGCGGGGGAGGTGGCTGACCACCGAGGCGAGGGTCCGGCCATGCCCGAAGCCGATCACCGGATTGCCGCCGCGCTCGAGCCGGCGATGCAGGAAGCGGGCCCCCTCGACGCCCAGTGAACGCAGCGGGATCTCGCCGTCCGGCTCGCCGACATTCGGCGCGACGTTGCAGAAGTCGAGGCCGTAGCCCTTCACCAGCCGGTCCTCGAGCGCCACCGTCTCGGCCGGGCTGCCGTCGACGAAGACGCGGACCAGGCCGCGGCGGTGGGCGTAGGCGATCAGCCGGTTGACCTTGACCCGGCTGAGATTGAGGCGGTCGGCGATCTCTTCCTGCTTGAGGCCGCCGACATAGGACAGCCACGCGGCCCGCGATGCCAAGCTTTCCTCGGCTCCGACCGGTTCTCCGTCGCCTTCCCCGAACATTTTTTCGTCTATGTACATTTGCGCGGCATCCTGCCCCTTGCGTCCATGGAGTCAAGAGGACAGTGAATTTTTGTGCAGGCGCCGATCTTTTGTGCGTGTCGCGCTTGCATGCCGCCGCCCGGTGCGCATGATCGCGCCGCCACCAGGGGAGCAGGCCATGGCCAGGGTCATCATCGGCGCCGATCATCTGGGCGTCGATCTCAAGAGCACCATCGTCGAGCATCTGCGGGGCAAGGGGCACGAGGTCGAGGACATCGGCGTCGGCGATCCGGCCAAGCCGGTCGACTATCCCGACGTCGGCCGCCGCCTCGCCGAGCGGATTGCGGCCAGGGAGTACGACCGCGGCATCCTGATCTGCGGCACCGGTGCCGGCATGTCGATCACCGCCAACAAGGTCCCGGGCGTGCGCGCGGTGCTGGTAGCCGATCCCTACACCGCCGAGCGGGCGATCGCCTCGAACAATGCCCAGGTGATCTGCATGGGCCAGCTCACTACCGGCCCGAACGTTGCGAAGATGCTGGTCGACATCTGGCTGGCCAACGAGTTCCAGGCGCAGCGCTCGGGCACCAAGGTCGCCAAGATGGACCAGATCGACGCCGACTATCGCGGGCAGCGCTGAGCGCAGCAGGGAGACGGGCCATGCCGTTCACGCTGGGGCTCAACACCAATGCGATGGTCAACCGCTACGTCGAGCCCGAGGACCTCGTGGCGACGATCGCCGACGAGATCGGCATGCGGCGGATCCAGCTGACGCCCGAGATCCTGAGCCCCGACTGGCCGGGTGCGATCGTCGCCGACCATGTCCGCCGCCTGAACCGGGCCTGCGAGCGGCACGGCGCGCGGATCACCTTCACCTTCACCGGCAACTATTCCCGCCTCAACGCCATGGCCCATCCCGATCCGGCGGTGCGGCGGCACTATCTCGGCTGGTTCAAGCGGTTCGTCGACATCACCGCCGACCTCGGGGCGGCCAGCACCGGCAGCCAGATCGGCATCCTGACGATCCGCGACGACACCGACCCGCAGCGTCGGGCGGAGCGCCTCGCCCAGTGCATGGACCTGTGGCGCGAGCTGGCGCTGCACGCGAAGGAGCGCGGGCTGAAGTACCTGATGTGGGAGCCGATGTCGGTGCGGCGCGAGCTCGGCCACACCATCGCCGACACGCTCCGGCTGCAGGAGGAGATCAACCGGGACATGCCGATCCCGATCCTGATCAACGCCGACATCGACCATGGCGACGTGACCTCGCCCAATCCCGACGACACCGATCCCTACGCCTGGGCACGGGCGCTGGCCCGCTTCTCGCCGGTCGTCCACATCAAGCAGAGCTCGATGAACAAGGGCGGCCACTGGCCGTTCACCGCGCAGCACAACCGCGACGGCCGGATCACGCCCGAGCCGCTGCTCAAGGCCCTGCGCGAGGGCGGCGGCACCGACAACGAGCTGGTCTTCGAGTTCACCTTCCGCGAGCGCGAGCCGACCGACAGCTCGGTGGTGCCGGCCTTGCGCGAATCGGTCGAGTTCTGGCGCGGCCATGTCGAGATCTGACGCCGGCGGGGCCGGGCGGAAGTGGCTCGGCACCGGCTGGAAGATGAACAAGACGCTGGCCGAGGCGCGCGCCTATGCCGATGCGCTGCGCGCCGCCCCCGATCTCGACCGGCTCGACGTCAACCTGTTCGTGCTGCCGCCGTTCACGGCGCTTGCCGCGGTCTGCGAGCGGCTGGCCGGCCTGCCGGTGCGGGTGGGGGCGCAGAACATCCACTGGGCCGAGAGCGGCGCCTGGACCGGCGAGGTCTCGGCGGCGATGGTCCGCGACTGCGGTGCCACCATCGCCGAGCTCGGCCATTCCGAGCGGCGGGCGCATTTCGCCGAGACCGACGCCGCCATCAACCGCAAGGTCAGGGCGGCCCTGGCCCACGGGCTGATCCCGCTGGTCTGCGTCGGCGAGACCGCCGAGGAGCGCGGCCTCGGCGCTGCCGTGGCGACGGTGCAGCGGCAGACCCGCATGGCGCTTAGTGGGCTCGGCGCCGGCGATGCCGGGCGCGTGCTGCTGGCCTACGAGCCGGTCTGGGCGATCGGCGAGGGCGGCACGCCGGCGACGCCGGACTATGCCGCCGCGATCCACCGCGAGATCCGCGCGGCCGCGGCCGACCTGCTCGGCGCCAGCCCGCCCGTGCTCTATGGCGGCAGCGTCAACCGCGGCAACTGCGTCGAGCTGTTCGCCCGGCCCGAGATCGACGGCCTGTTCATCGGCCGCGCCGCCTGGCAGGCCGAGGGCCTGCTCGACATCGCGCGGGCGGTGCTGGCGGGCTGAACGGTCAGCCGCGCGCCAGCTCGCGGATGACGGCCCAGGCCTCGGCGACGTGGCGGGGCTCGGTCCAGGTGCCGCCGGTGGCGAGGCGGAGGGTGGCGCGGCCGTCGCAGGCGCCGGGGGTCAGGTAGGTGCGGCCGTCGGCGTTGATGCGCTCGACCAGGGCGCGGTTGTGGGCGTCGAGGTCGGCGCCGGCGAGGCCCGGCGGGCGGTGGCGGAAGACGACCAGGGCGAGCGAGCGGGTGACCAGCTCGAAGCCGGGCTCGGCGGCGACGGCGCGGGCGAAGTCCTCGGCCATGGCGATGTCGCGGCGGAGCTTCGCGCGCAGGCCCTCCGCACCGTAGCTGCGCAGCACGAACCAGAGCTTCAGGGCGCGGAATCGACGGCCGAGGGGGACGCCCCAGTCGCGGTAGTCGATGACCTGGCCGGTCTCGGAAGACTGGAAGTAGGGCCGGGCCACGGTAAGCGTGCGGGTCAGCGCCTCCGGGTCGCGGACCCAGTGCGCCGTGCAGTCGAAGTTGGTCAGCAGCCACTTGTGCGGGTTGAGGGCGATGCTGTCGGCCCCGCCGAGGCCTTCGGCGAGCGCCTGGACCTCGGGGAGGAGGAGGGCGCTGCCGGCCCAGGCGGCGTCGACGTGCAGGTACAGGCCGTGGCGGCGGCAGACGTCGGCGATGGCACCTACAGGATCGAGCGCGCCGACCGCGGTGGTGCCGAAGCTGGCGATGACGCAGGCGGGGGCGATGCCGGCGGCCCGGTCGGCGAGGATGGCAGCCTCGAGGGCGTCGGGGCGCATCCGCCAGGCATCGTCGACGGCGACGGCGCGCAGGCTGCGGCGGCCGAGGCCGGCGATTCGGACGGCCTTCTCGACCGAGGAATGGGCTTCCGCGGTGGTGTAGACGGCGAGCGGCGGGCAGCTGCCGAGCCCCTCGACGTCGCAGCGCCAGCCGGTCGCCTTCTCGCGTGCCGTCAGGACGGCGCAGAGCGTGGCGCTCGATGCGGTGTCCTGGATGACGCCGTGAAAGCCTTCGGGCAGGCCGCAGAGCTGGCGCAGCCAGTCGAGCACCCGGGTCTCGAGCTCCGTGGCGGCCGGCGAGGTCTGCCAGAGCATGCACTGGGCGGCGAAGGTCGCTGTCAGCATCTCGGCCAGCACCGCGGGCGGGCTGGAATTGGCCGGGAAGTAGGCGAAGAAGCGCGGATGCTGCCAGTGGGTGAGGCCGGGCAGGATCAGGCGCTCGGTGTCGGCCATGATGGCGTCGAACGGCTCGCCCCGTTCCGGTGCGGATAGCGGCAGGGCGGCGGCTAGGGTGCCGGGAGCCGCCTGCGAGCGGACCGGCAGGGTCTCGAGATCCCGCAGGTAGTCGGCCATCCGGTCGACGAGCCGGTGCGCCTCGCGGCGAAACGCATCGATCTCCAAGGCGGTCTCCCTGCCGGGGCGGGGGTGTCAGGCGCGACGGTTGCGATAGCGTCCCTGCACCAGCATCGCCAGCAGGATCAGGCCGCCGCCGATCAGGGTGGTGCCGGCCGGCACCTCGGAGACGACGAGCCAGGCCCAGGTCGGTCCGAGCAGCATCTCGCAGGTCGCGAACAGCTGCAGCTGGGCCGCCGGGACCGAACGGGCGCCGCGGGTGAACAGCGTGGTCCCGACGCCCTGCTGCACGGCGCCGAGGAAGCAGCACAGCAGGAGATCGTGCAGCGTGATCGAGAACCCGGCCCAGCCGTCGCCGATGGCGACGCCACGCGCCAGCAGGACGCTGCCGGCGACCAGCGTGGTGATCGTGGCGCTGGCGAGGATCGACGGCATCATGTCGGTCTGGCGGCCGCGGCGGACCATGACGCCGAACATGCCGAAGCAAATCGACGAGCACAGGGCCAGCAGGTTGCCGCCCAGCTTGCCCAGCGCCACGGCACCGTCGACCATCACGCCGATGCCGAGCAGGGCGATGCCCATGGCGACCCAGGTGGCGGGTGCCACCGGCTCGCCGAGGAACCAGCGCCCGACCATGGCCGCCACCAGCGGCGAGAAGCCCGACATGAACAGCGCGTTGGCGACGGTGATGTGCTGCAGCGAGAGCAGATAGAACATGCCGGCGAAGGCCGAGAACAGGCCGGCGGCGAGGGCCGGCCAGCCGGCCTGGCGGCAGGTGACGACGATGCGGCTGCGGTAGCGGAAGCCGACGACGACGAGGATGGTGACGCCGAGCCAGAGGGCCCGCCAGAAGGCGATCTCCCAGCCGGCGGCGGCGTCCATCGAGCGGACGATGACGCCGGCGAGCGACCAGAACAGCGTCGCCCCCAGCACCATGGCGACGCCGCGGCCGTAGGAATCGGCGTCGGCGGCGCGGGGTGTGCTCACCCCCGCCGCCGGTGACGCGAGCCGCTCGCGGGATTCCGGCAGGGTCGACATGGTCGTCGCATGGCCCGGCGCCAGCGGGAACGCAGCGCCTTGCCCGGCACCCTACCGCTGAACGTGCTGGACCTCACCGGCAATCCGCGCATGGCGGCGCTTGCGGTTCCGCTGGCCGTGGGAATGTTGCAGGCTTGCGGCGATGGTTGGCGGGAGGCGGCGACGATGACGACACAGACGACGCTGTTCCGGTTGCAGGTGCGCGACCGGATGGAGAGCGAGGCGCTGGTCGTTCCTGCCGATGCGGCCGTGTCGGATGTCGTGGCGAAGATGGCGACGGGCGGGCAGTCGGCTGCGCTGGTGAGGGCAGCTGACGGCGGGCTCGCCGGCATCCTGACCGAGCGGGACGTGGTGGCACGGGTCGCCTGTCGTGACGTCGCCGGGTTGCCGGTCGAGCGGGTGATGACGACGCCGGTGCTGGCGGTGTCGGCGGAGGAGCGGCTCTATGCGGCGATCGGCACGATGCGCCGGCATGGCCTGCGGCACCTCGCCGTGTCCGCGGCCGACGGCACGCCCTCCGGCGTGCTCGATCTCCACGCCGCGCTGGGCGTCGCCGTCGGCGCGCTGGCCCGGCACATCGACCGGCTGACCCATGAGGACACGCTGGAAGGATTGGCCGAGGTGAAGGCCGCCCAGGTCGATCTCGTCGAGACCCTGCTGGCCGATCATGTCCCGGCGCCGGAGATCCAGGCGCTGGTATCCGACATCAACAACGATCTCTACCGGCGCGTGCTGCGGCTGCTCGTTGCCGAGGCCGGCCCGCCGCCGGTCCCGTTCGCGGCCATCGTCATGGGCTCGGGCGGTCGCGGCGAGAGCCTGCTCTTTCCCGACCAGGACAATGGACTGATCCTCGCCGACTATCCCGATGCCGAGCATGACCGGATCGACGGCTGGTTCCGCGAGCTGGCCGAGCGCCTGACGGCGGCCATGGCTGCCGTCGGCTTCGCCCTGTGCCGGGGCGGCGTGATGGCGACGAACCCCCTCTGGCGCAAGACGCTGCCGCAATGGCAGGCGCAGGTGGAGCTGTGGGTCCGGCGCCGGCACGAGGCCATGATGCTGGCCGCGGACATCCTGTTCGACTTCGTGCCGGTGTATGGCGAGACGGCGCTGGCAGCGGCGCTGCGCCGGACGGTCACCGAGCGGGCGGCCGGCTCGCCGCATTTCCTGCACGCGATGCACAGCCTCGCTGCCGGGCATGGAGCGGGCATCGGCTGGTTCGGACGCTTCCTGACCGAGCGCCACGATCCGGCGCATCGAGGCGAGATCGAGCTCAAGCGGTCCGGCACGCTGCCGCTCAGCGAGGCCGTGAGGCTGCTGGCCCTGCGCGGCGAGGTCCCGGCGACCGGGACGCTGGACCGGATCGAGGGCTTGCGCGCTCGCGGCCTGCTCGCTGGCGACGAGGCGGAAGCCTGCGCGTCGGCCTTCGGCACGCTGACGCGCCTGCAGCTCCGCCAGCAGGTGCAGGACTATCGAGGCGGCCGCGTACCGGGCAATTTCGTCGATCCGGCAAGCCTGCCGGAGCGCGAGCGGGGCGAGCTCCGCCAGAGCCTGAAGGCCGTCAACGCGCTCCGCGACCGGGTGCGGATGGAGCTGACCTCGGCGGTGCTGTGAGCGTTGCCACAAACGAAAGGGGCCGGACCTTGTCGGTCCGGCCCCTCGGGGGAAGGCGAGGCTGGCGCCGTTCAGGCGCAGTGCGCACAGCGGCGCGCCACATGATCGATCTCCGCACGGCTGAGACCGATGTCGCTCAGCTCGCGGTCGCTCAGCTGCGCCAGCTCGTCGACGGTGCGGCGGTAGCGGCGCTGCTCGTCCAGCCACGCCAGCACCCGCGCGAACAGGCTCCTCGGCAGGCTGGAGCCGCCGATCATGCCCGTGGTGGTGAGGGTCTGCGTGCTCATGATAGTCGTCCAGGTTCCATCCGATCGAGCGGCCGCCCGATGCGACGCGCTCACAGGCTCCGATATGGCGTCTGCCGGCCCGGCTGCCAGCCCGCGTTTTTGCATTGCAGCGATGTGGGGAATCGGGCGAACCTGACCGTACGGTCAATGCTTGGCAGGGGAATAGCGGTTTCCTGACAACAGGTTGCCCGATGGCCGGGCTGCTGCCGGAATGGGGAGATACATGAGATGTTCGAAGGGTTCGAGGTCGGGACCGAGCACCTGGACGGGATCGCCATCCACTACCGGATCGGCGGCAACGGGCCGCCGCTCCTGCTGCTGCACGGCTACCCGCAGACGCATGTGATGTGGCATCGGGTGGCGCCCGTGCTGGCGCGGACGCACACCGTCGTCTGCCCCGACCTGCGCGGCTACGGCGACAGCGGCAAGCCGCCGAGCGATGCCCTGCACCTGGCCTACAGCAAGCGGAGCTCCGCCGCGGACATGGTGGCGCTGATGGAGCGCCTCGGCTTCGCGCGGTTCGCGGTGGCCGGGCACGATCGCGGCGGCCGGGTCACGCACCGGATGTGCCTCGACCATCCGCAGCGCATCAGCCGGGCCGCGGTGCTCGACATCGTGCCGACGCGGACCCTCTACGCCGCCACGAGCAAGGCCGTCGCCACCGGCTACTTCCACTGGTTCTTCCTGATCCAGCCGGATCCGGTGCCGGAGACGCTGATCGGCGGCGCGCCGGATTTCTGGCTCGACCGGCTGCTCGGTGCCTGGTCGCGCGGCGGCGCGTCGCCGATCGTGCCCGAGGCGATGGCGGCCTACCGCCGGGCCTTTCGCGATCCGGCCACGATCCACGCCACCTGCGAGGACTACCGGGCGGCGGCCAGCATCGACCTCGTCCACGACGAGGCCGACGCGCAGGCGCGGATCGCCTGCCCCCTGCTCGTGCTGTGGGGCGAGCACGGGTTGATGCACCGGCATTTCGACGTGCTGGCGACGTGGCGCGAGAAGGCGGCAGGGCCGGTCGAGGGCGCAGCACTGCCCTGTGGCCACTTCCTGCCGGAAGAGGCGCCTGCCGAGACCACGGCGGCGCTCGAGCGGTTCTTCGCGGCTGGCTAGCGGGCGAGGGCCACGGCAGGGGCGGCCGGCGCCGTCGGACAGTCGAGACCGCCCGGCAGAGCGAGGCGACGGAGGGCCACGTTGGAGGCGCGGCGGAAGCTGGCATCCTCGGCAAGCCGGCGCGCGAAGGTCGGAAAGTCGAGGCCGAGCGCCAGGCGCGGCTGCACCCAGCGCATCGCCGCATGCTGGGTCAGTGCCGGGAGCGGGCAGCCGGTCGCCGGTACCTCGGCCGAGCGGATCGGGCTGCCGTCATGCGCGAGCAGGCCGGCGCGCACGATCTGCACGCCGACGCTCGGGATCGGCCCGGCAACGTCGTCGACGGCGACGCGGTCCAGTGAAACGAAGCTCGTGCGCTCGCAGGGTCCGTCGCTGCGCAGGATTTCCTGGATTTGGTCGTCGGTCAGCCAAGTCACCGAGACGACGCAGGCAGCACCGCGATAGGGAAGGAGGCACGTCGCCAGGTTGCCATGGCTGTCGAACGCGGCGGCGAAGACGGCGACGTGATCGTAGACGATGGCACGCGTGACGGGGATGCCGTCAGGACAGGAGCGGAAGCGCCAGGCCAGTCGACCCGGCATGGCCTCATTGCCGAGCGCAAGTACAGGTTTGCGGCCAGCCTCGATGGTCACGAGGGACTCGGTATGGTCCTCGCAGTACCGATAGGTGCCGAAGGGCAGCTCGAACGGATTACTCTCCGCCCGACGCGCTGCCTCGGCGGTAGCCGCCTCCAGCATGACGGGGCTCCGACGGAAACTGAGTCGAAACGATACGCACGAACAACGATACAGGACAAGAGGTTATTCCGAACTCCTTGAAGCGATGACGCAAGCGCGGCCTTGGGTGCGCCTCCGCCACTGTCGGCAAAGTGCACTGCAGCATTGAATTAGCGCCGACGGGATGAACGCCAAGTGAAGATCGACGTGATCGCGTAGTTCCACACGGCGCCGACCGCGACGCCGCCGAGCGCCGAAAGTAGCCACGACGCGTGACCGCGATACAACGCCGAAGCAGCACCGACGTTGGCCGCCGCACCTATGCCGCACGCCAGCACGAAGGTGGCGAGGCCGCGCCACCAGGCGATCCCGCGCAGCTGCCGGTCGCGATAGGTGAAGGCGTTGTTGAGGGCGAAATTGAACACCATGGCGACGAGCGTGGCGATTGCCTGGGCGCTGGTGAAGGCCTCGCCGAGCCCGCGATGCAGGGCCGCCAGCGTGACGAGATGGACGACGATGCCGACGGCGCCGACCGCGCCGAACAGCACGAAGCGCGGCGGCAGCCAGCGGCCGACGAGCTTGTCGGCGAGCAGCAGGGCGAAGTCCGACATCGCCCGCATGTCGAGCTTGCTCCGGCCGGCATGGCGCGGGCGGAACCGGTAGGGCAGCTCGGTGACCCGCAACGGGGCCGGCGCCGATGCCAGGATGTCGAGCAGGATCTTGAAGCCGATGCCGGAAAGGCGCGGCGCCAGCGCATCCAGCTTGGCGCGTGGCAGCATGAAGAAGCCGCTCAGGGGATCGTCGATGGCGCCCCCGCCGAGGACGCGGGCGATGGCCGTTGCGGTGCGGCTCAGCCGCTGCCGCGACGCCTGCCAGCCGTCGACGGCGCCGCCGGCGGCGTAGCGGCTGCCGACGACCAGGTCGGCGTCACCGCGGCGCAGGATGTCGAGCATGGCCGGCAGCAGCGTCTCGTCGTGCTGCAGGTCGGCGTCGAGGACGGCGACGAACGGGGCCGAGGTGGCGAGCATGCCCTCGATGCAGGCCGAGGACAGGCCGCGCCGGCCGATGCGGCGGATGCAGCGGAGGCGCGGATCGGCAGCAGCCAACTCGCGGACACGGGCGGCGGTGCCGTCGGGGCTGTCGTCGTCGACGAAGATGGCTTCCCAGCGCAGGCCACGCAGGGCGAGGTCGAGCCGCTCGACCAGCCGGGCGACATTCTCCCGCTCGTTGAAGGTCGGGACGATGACGGCGAGCTCGGGCAGCGCCACGCGCGCCGCGTCGGGCTCGCCTGCGGGCGACGGCGGGACCGGGGTGTCCGTGGTCAGTTCAGCGCGGCAGGCGCGGGCTCGGCGTCGGCCCGCTGGGCCGGCTCCGGCAGCGGCGCGACGGGCCCGTTGGCCTCGATCCCGTCGTCGTCCGGGCGGGCGTCCGGTACCGTCGGCCGTCCGGACGGGGGCGGCGGCGCGGCACCGGCCTTGTCGGGGAACAGGGCGATGCCGTCGCGATCGTGGCCGTACAGGTCCTGGCGCAGCTGCAGGCGGCCGGCAGCGTCGACGAACGCCGTGATGTAGTCGAGGTAGACGGGCACCGGTCGCTGCAGGGTGACGCGCCGGGTCTTGCCGGTGGCGAGCGCCGTCTCGAAGCGGGCCTGGTCCCAGCCCTCGTCGCCAGCCAGCGCCAGCGCCAGCGCCATCGGGTTCTCGACCCGGATGCAGCCGTGGCTGAGGCTGCGCTCGCTGCGCCCGAACAGCCCGCGCTTCGCCGTGTCGTGGATGTAGACGGCGTGATGGTTGGGGAACAGGAACTTCATCTGCCCCAAGGCATTGGTCGCACCCGGCCGCTGCACGAGGCGCAGCGGCTTGCCGGTCTCGCCGCCACCGCGCCACTCGAAGCCGTTGCTCTCGAAGTAGCCGGCCTTGCGGAACTCCTTGGCCTGCAGCTCCTCGACGATCGACGGCGGCACGTACCAGGACGGGTTCAGCTCGATGTAGCGGATGTTGTCGTCGAAGATCGGCGTCGGCGTCTCCTCGTCGCCGACGATGACCCGCGCCTCGAGGACGACGCGACCCTGGTCGACGACCTCGAGGCGGTAGGCCGGGACGTTGACGACGACATGGCGATCGCTCGACGAGCGGCCGCGCAGCTGCGCCGAGCGGGCGAGGTTCAGGTCGATCTGGCGGATCTGCCAGGACACCGGCGCATTGAGCGCGGCCAGCGTCTGAGCGCCGACGACGCCGTCCGGCGCCAGCCCGTGCCGGTCCTGGAAGCGGCGGATCCCCGCCTCGACCGGCTCGGCACCGTCCGGAGCGAGATCGCCCGACTGGACGAGCCGGGCGCGCAGGCTGCTCTCGACCGGCAAGGGCTTCGCCGCAGCCGGCGGCTCGACGGGCGCACCGTTCACGAAGGCGACGAGGCGCAGCTCGGCGGGCGAAGCGTCCGCCACCGGCTCGGGCCTGAAGGTGTCGACGGGCACCCAGCCCCCCAGCGCCTCGACGACGCGCAGGTCGAGCTGGGCCAAGGCCAGTGGCTCGGCCGGGACAGGACGCTGAAGCAGGCGCAGGACCGTCTCGACGTCTGCGGAAGTCGGCGGAACGCCGCCGCCGCGTCGCGTGAGATAGTCGAGAAAGGCCGCACTCATCGCCCGATCGGCCGCCCGGCGGTCCGGCCCGTCGGCGCCACCGAGGCGCTTCAGCAAGGTGACGTCGACGGGGGATTCCCGGGCGAGCAGGGCCGCGAGCGCGGCCCGCCGATCGGCGGCGGGACCGGCGCCGGCCCACAACGAGCTCGTGCCCGCCGCCTGATAGATCCCCTCGACGCCGGCCGGCCCGGGGGCGACGGCGGTCGCGGCAGGAACGGCCGTCGGCTGATCGGCAAGCGTCGGCTGGCCGTGCAGCGTGATGCACAGCAAGGCGGAGCCGGCGACGAGGCGAAGCAGCATGCGAGCCGTTCTGATGGCGGTTCCCCACAAGCGTTCTATACCGGCACCTGCACCCGGCAAGCGTCGGTTGAAGGCGGGCACACCAAATTGTTCCCGGGCGCAGCCTACGCGCAACCGGTGAATGACCGGCAAACGCCGAGCGTCAGCCGCGCGAGACCTCGGCCAGGGCCATGTCGAGGGCGCGGCGCAGGCGCCGGCCGATCTCGTCGATCTCGCCCTCGGTGACGATCAGCGGCGGGGCCATCACGACGCAGCCGGCCAGCGGCCTGACCATGATGCCGGCATCGAGCCCGGCCTCGTAGATCACCTTGCTGATGCCGCCGATCTTGAGGCTGGTGGCGGCCGTCCCGGGCTGCTCGCCCGGCTGGGCGACGGACAGGGCACCCATCAGCCCGAACTTGCGGTTGCCGGTGACCAGCGGGTGGTCGAGCAGCCCGTCCAGCATGGCGTGGAACTTCGGGATGACCTTGCCGACATGTCCGAGGATATTGCGGCGCTCGAAGATGTTGAGCACCTCCAGCGCCACGGCGGCGGACACGCTGTGGCCCTGGTGGGTGCCGCCATGCGCGAACCAGCCCTTGGCATCGCTGCCCTTGTCGAGGCGCTCGGCGAAGGGGCCGCCCATGATGACGGCGGCCAGCGGCATGTAGGCCGAGGTCAGGCCCTTGGCGGTGGTCATGCAGTCGGGCTCGAGGCCCATGGCCTCGGTCGCCCACATCGAGCCGGACCGGCCGAAGCCGGTGACGACCTCGTCGATGAACAGCTGGATGCCGTACTTGCGCAGGACCTTGGTGATCGCCGGGAAATAGCCGGCCGGCGGCGGGAACATGCCCGACGAGACCGAGACCGGCTCGGCGATCATCGCCCCGATGGTCTCGGGCCCGGCGGCCTGGATGGCCTGGTCGAGCTCCTCGGCGAGCCGGGCGACGAACGCGGCCTCGTCCTCGCCGGGCAAGGCACCGTTCGGCCAGCTGGGGTGGCTGACATGGATCGATTCGACCATCGGCAGGGCGAAGCTGCTGTGCAGGTCGGACGCACCGCCCAGGGCCGCCGTGGCGATCGTGGTGCCGTGATAGCTGGCCTGCCGCGAGATCATCTTGCGGCGCTGGGGCTGGCCGGCAAAGCCGTTGCCGTACCACATGAACTTGATCAGGTGGTCGTTGGCCTCGGAGCCGGTGGTGGCAAAGCTGACCCGCGAGCCCGGCATCGGCGACAGGGCGGCAAGGCGCTCGGCAAGCTCCAGGACGGGTGGCGTGCTGCGATGGAGCGCCGACGGGTACATCGGCATCGTCCGCAACTGGCGGACGGCGGCCTCGATCAGCTCCTCGTCGGAGAAGCCCAGCGCCACGCAGTAGAAGCAGGAGACGGCCTCGATGTAGTCCTTGCCGTCCTCGTCGTAGACGAAGATGCCCTTGCCCCGGGAGATGACCAGTGGCCGCTCGGTCTTGAGCCGGCGCAGGTCGCTGAAGCCCAGCAGCAGGCTGTCGTTCGGCGAGTTGCTGTCGGCGGCGCGGATGTCCATGGCGTCGTTCCCCCGGTAACGCGGCGTTACCGTAATCCACCGCCTTGGCGGCGTACATCGCCGCGGTGGCGGGTCAGCCCTGCTCGCACTCCCCGCTCATCGCCAGCTCGCCATCGGCGCCTTCGATCCACAGGCGGGCGGTCCTGCCGTCGACCAGACCGCAGGCATGCAGCGGGCGGTCGGGGAAGACCGGCGCCTGCGCTCGGAACGCGAAACGAGACGGAACGAAGTCCGGGCGATGGCGGCGCAGGCCGTCCAGCAGGAACGTGGCGAGCAGCGGACCGTGCACGACGACGTCGGGATAGCCCTCGACGTCGCGGGCGTAGGCCTGATCGTAGTGGATGCGGTGGCCGTTATAGGTCAGCGCCGAGTAGCGGAAGAGGAGGACGCGGTCGGGCTGCCAGGGCTGACGCCATTGCGCGCCGGCCGGCGGCTCCTGGCGAGCGCCGGTGCCGCTGCCCTCGCGGTAGACGACGTCGTGCTCCTCGACCATGGCGAGCCGGCCGTCGGCTTCGTAGCGGTGCTCGAGCAGGACGAAGACGAGGCGCCCGGAACGGCCGGCCTTCTCGGTGACCGAGCGCACGGTGGTGGTACGGACGAGGCTGCTGCCGACGACCAGCGGCGCCTGCCAGGTCACCCGGCCGCCGGCCCACATGCGGCGGCCGGGAGCCGGCGGCACGAGCCTGCCGCGCGCCGGGTGGCCGTCCGGGCCGGTGGCGTCGGCCGCGACGACGGGACGGGTGTAGAGGTGATGCCAGTAGGCCGGCAGCGGCTCGCCGCTCGCGGGCGGGTCGGCGCGGCCGAGGGCCGCGGTCAGGGCCGCGGCGGGCCAGGGATCGATGCGCTCCTCGACGCGTTCGCTGCGCCCGACCCAGTCCGTCCAGGGCTCGCTCATCGCCGCCGCTCCTCAGCCGCGCAGGGCCTGGTCGAGGTCGGCCATGAGATCGTCCGGCGACTCCAGGCCGACCGACAGGCGGACGAGATCCTCGTCGATGCCGAGTTGCCGGCGCTCGGCCTCGGGGATGCGCGAGTGCGTCGTGCTGCACGGGTGGGTGACGAGGCTCTTGGCGTCGCCGAGGTTGTTGGAGATGGCGATCAGCTTGAGGCGGTTGAGCACGGCGAAGGCGCGCTCGCGGCCGCCGCCGACATAGAAGGCGACGAGGCCGCCGCCGGCCGACATCTGCCGCCTGGCGAGGGCGTGCTGCGGGTGGCTCGGCAGGCCCGGATAGAGAACGCGGCGGACCTTCGGATGCGATTCGAGGAAGCCTGCCACCGCCGTGGCGTTGGCGACATGCTCGCGGACGCGCAGGTCCAGGGTCTCCAGCCCCTTGGTCAGCGTCCAGGCGTTGAACGGGCTCAGCGCCGGTCCGGTGTGCTTCAGGTAGTTCTGCAGGTGGTCCTTCTTGAAGGCGGCATCGCACAGGATGATGCCGCCGAGGCAGCGGCCCTGGCCATCGATGTGCTTGGTCGCCGAGTAGACGACGATGTCCGCACCCAGCTCGAGCGGGTGCTGCAGGACCGGGGTGGCGAAGACGTTGTCGACGATGACCCGGGCACCCGCGGCATGCGCCAGCTTCGCCACGGCGGCGATGTCGACGAGCTCGAGGGTCGGGTTGCCGGGCGTCTCGAGGAAGACGGCGTTGGTCGGCCGCGACAGGGCGAGGCGCCAGGCCTCGAGGTCCGGGCCGTCGACCAGCTCCACCTCGACGCCGAAGCGCGGCAGGATCTCGGTCAGGATGTAGTGACACGAGCCGAACAGGCAGCGCCCGGCGACGACGCGGGAGCCGGCGCGGAGCTGGCACATCAGGGCGGCATTGACCGCCGCCATGCCGGTTGCGGTGGCGGCCGCCTCCTCGGAGCCCTCTAGGAGCAGCATCCGCTCCTCGAAGGTGCGCACGGTCGGATTGCCGACGCGCGAGTACATGAAGCCCGGCATGCGGTCGGCAAAGCGGCCTTCCGCGTCCTCGGCCTGGTTGTAGGTGAATCCCGAGGTCAGCCAGAGCGCCTCGCAGGTCTCGCCCAGGGGCGAGCGGCGCAGCCCGCCATGCACGAGCTTGGTGCGCAGTCCCCAGTCCTGGCTCATCGACGCGTCCCCCGAAACAAAAACACCCCGGCCGGACGGCCAGGGCGGTTTCACGCGTCCCGACCTTTTAGCGGATTGTTTAACGTCGCCCGCAAGCCGGCCGGCTCAAATCGCGACAGCACGGTGATAGGAGTGCGCGTGCCCGCGGTCAAGCGAGGTCGGCGCCCACGGCAGCGGCGACGCTGCCGAAGCCGTCGCGGGCCAGCAGGCGGTCGAGGTCGGCGGCGATGCGCCGGACCAGCCAGGGGCCGCCGTAGACCAGCGCGGTGTAGAGCTGGACGGCCGAGGCGCCGGCACGGATCCTGGCGTAGGCGTCCGCACCCGAGGCGATGCCACCCACGCCGACCAGTGGCAGGGCGCCGTCGAGGCGGCGGGCCAGCCGGGCGAGCAGGGCCGTCGCAGGGGCCAGCAGCGGCCGGCCGCTGAGCCCGCCGGCCTCCCCCTTGTGCGGCGAGCGGAGGTCGGCTGGCCGGGCCACCGTGGTGTTGCTGACGATCAGTGCGTCGACGCCGACGGTCGTGGCGACCTCGGCAATGGCGGCCTCGGCCTCGTCGTCGAGGTCCGGGGCGATCTTGAGGAACAGCGGCCTCGCCGGGCCCGGCAGGCCGGCCCGCGCATCGAGCAGCACCGACAGCAGGCGGGTCAGCGGCGCACGTTGCTGCAGGCCGCGCAGGCCCGGCGTGTTGGGCGAGGAGACGTTGACGGTGACGTAGTCGGCCAGCGGGTAGAGGCGGCGCAGGCAGGCGAGATAGTCGGCGGCGGGGTCGGCGGCGTCCTTGTTCATCCCGATGTTGGCGCCGACAATGCCGGCCCCGCGGTCGCGGCGCTCGAGCCGGGCCGCCGCCGCGTCGAGGCCCTCGTTGGGAAAGCCCATGCGGTTGATGACCGCCCGGTCCTCGACGAGGCGGAAGACGCGCGGGCGCGGGTTGCCGGCCTGGGGGCGCGGCGTCACCGTGCCGACCTCGACCCAGCCGAAGCCGAGGCGGAGCGCGGCGGCGTAGGCCTCGGCGTTCTTGTCGAAGCCGGCGGCGAGACCGACGGGATGCGGCAGGTCGAGCCCGGCGAACCGGACGCGCAGGCGTGGCGAAGCGACCGTGCTGCCGGCGGGCAGGAACGGCATGCCGCGGATGGCCAGACGGTGCGCCGTCTCCGGCTCGAGCCGCTGCAGGAGCCGGAGCACCGGCGCGGCGTCCCTCAGCCGCCGCTGGCGACGAAGGCCGGGTTGCGCAGGGTCGGCTTGGCGTAGGCCAGCGGCTGGCCGTCGAGGGTCGAGACCTTGCCGCCGGCGGCGAGCAGCACGGCGTGGCCGGCGGCGGTGTCCCACTCCATGGTCGGTCCGAAGCGCGGGTAGACGTCGGCCGTGCCCTCGGCGACGAGGCAGAACTTGAGCGAGCTGCCGGCCGACACGGTGTCGGTGATGCCCTGCTCGCCGAGCCAGCGGTCGGTTTCGGCGTCGCGGTGCGAGCGGCTGGCGACGGCGACGACGCCGGTCGCCGGGCGCTTGCGGACGGTAATGGCGCGGACGCCGCCGTTCTCGCGGCGGACCGCACCCTGGCCCAGCGCACCCCACCAGGCGAGGCCGCGCGCCGGGGCGGTGACGATTCCGAGGATCGGCCGGCCCGATTCGACCAGGGCGATGTTGACGGTGAACTCGCCGTTGCCGGAGAGGAATTCCTTGGTCCCGTCGAGGGGGTCGACGAGCCAGAACGGCCTGCCGGCGATGTCGGTGACGCGGCCCGCCGACGCCGCCTCCTCGCCGATCATCGGGATCGTCGGGGCGATCTCCTTGAGGCCCGCCTCGATCAGCACCTCGGCCTCCTGGTCGGCGGCGGTGACCGGCGAGTTGTCGGCCTTGCGCTGAGCAACGACGCCTTCGCGGTAGTGCTTCAGCACGACCTCGCCGGCCCGGTCGGCCAGCTCCACCAGCTTCGGCAGCAGCAGGATCGGCGTCAGCATGCGCGGCGGACCTCGTGTGTGGCGACGGCGCGGCGCTATCAGCCCGCGATGCCGCTAGGCAACCGCGAACTGCGCGCACGGCTCAGTCGCCGGTCTTGCTGCCCTTGCCTTCGGCGATGACCGAGCCGTCCCAGTCGTCGGGCAGGTCGGCGTGACGGGCGTTCTCGATGAGTTCGACCTGGGTGGCGTAGAAGTAGTCGAGGCGAAACTCGCTGCCGAGGACCCGGCACCGGCGGAGCTTGGCCTCGGCAGCGTCCCAGTTGCGGCTGCGGTAGGCGTCGAGCATCGCCTTGTGCTCGTCGGCGAGCTCCAGAAACTTCTCGGACTGCGCCACCGTGGCGTCGCCGATCAGGGCGAACAGGCGGGTGGCGCTGGTCTTGCCGACCAGGCGGACGCGGTCGACCTCCAGCGTGGCGAGGTCGCGGGCCGCCTCGCGGGTCGATTCGCCGATGACGATGTCGACGCCGTAGGTCTTGCTGCGGCCCTCGACGCGCGAGGCGACGTTCACCGGATCGCCGATGACGGTGTAATTGAAGCGCTGCTCAGAGCCCATGTTGCCGACGAAACAGATGCCGGTGTTGAGGCCGATGCCGATCCGCAGGGGCCGCGGGTCGAGGCCGTGCCTGGCCGCCTCGGCCGTGAGGGTGTCGTTGAGCTCGGCCAGGCGGCTGCGCATGCCAAGCGCAGCGAGGCAGGCCTGCCGGGCATGCTGCGGCACCGGCAGCGGCGCGTTCCAGAACGCCATGATCGCATCGCCGATGTACTTGTCGATCGTGCCGCTGTTGACGGTGATCGTCTCGGTCATCGCGGTGAAGTAGCGGGTCAGGAGCGCGGTCAGGCCCTCGGGATCGTCCTCGTAGTGCTCGGACAGCGTGGTGAAGCCGCGGATGTCGGAGAACAGCACGGTCAGCTCGCGGCGTTCGCCGCCCAGGTTCAAGGCGGTGGCGCTGCTGGTCAGGCGGTCGACCATGACCGGCGACAGATAGCGGCTGAAGGCATTGCGGATGGTGCGCCGGCGCGCCTCCTCGCGGACGAACCGGGCCATGGCAAGCCAGAACAGCAGCACGCCGAGCGCCGCCGCGACGTAGATGCCGTCGACGAAGACCTGATGATAGCGGAAGGCATACCAGGTCACGCCGACGCCGCCGGCGACGGCGAGGCCCAGCAGCGCCGGCAGGTAGCCGGCACGAAGGAACGGGCCGGCCCACGCCAGGACGAGGCCGATCAGGACGAGGGCCGCGATCTCGAGCTGGACGGTGGCAGGCGGCCGACGCAGCACCTGCGGCGCCAGGAGCGTGTGCAGCAGCGAGGACTGGATCTCCACCCCGGGCATCGTGCCGACGATCGGCGCGGCCTTGATGTCGCCCAGCCCGGCGGCCGAGGCGCCGACGAAGACGACGTGGCCGGCGAACCGGTCGGCCGGCACCTTGCCCTGCAGGACGTCGGCAGCCGAGACGTACTGCTCGGGCTGGCGTCCGGCATAGCGGACCCAGGCGCGGCCAAGCGGGTCGACCGGGATCGACACGCCGGAGATGATGACGGATTCTAGCCCGCCGGCGGAGCTGCGGACGAAGACCTTGTCGGCGCCGACGGCGAGCCGCAGCGTCTCCAGGGACAGGCTGGGCAGGAGCTGCCCGCCGACGGCCCCGACCAGCGGCACGCGGCGGACGATGCCGTCGACGTCGGGGGTCAGCGTCACCAGGGCCACGCCGCTGGCGGCCTCGGCCAGGACCGGCAGGGCGCCGACCATCCCGTCGAACTCGGGTAGGAAGTTGCGGGGATCCTCCCCCAGTGCCACGACCGGCGAGGGGCGGCGGATGGTCTGCGATTCGTCAAGGACAGTCGGAATGCCGGCGACGCCAAGGACGACGGTATTGCGGCCCATGGCCTCGGCCATGCTGGCGTCGTAGTCCGGCAGGGTCCGCAGGGACTGGGCAACGTCGGGCGCCAGACGTGCGATCTCGTTGGCATAGACCGGCGGCGAGTAGCGGTCTGCCTCCGCGAAAAGGATGTCGCAGGTGATGACGACGGCACCGTACTCGCCCAGCCGGTCGAACAGCTGGGCGAAGACGGACCGCGGCCACGGCCACTGGCCCACCCGCGACAGGCTGAGGTCGTCGATGTCGACGAGGGTGACCGGCAGGGCATCCTGCGCCGGCCGCGGGTAGCGCGCCTGAAGCTCGTCGAAGACCTTGAGCCGGACGGTCTCGATGACGGCGGGATTGACGAACTGCAGGAGCGCAAGCAGGACGATCAGCACCGAGCCGATCAGGCTTGTCGGCAGATCGATGCGGCTGCCGGTCCGCTCGCCCGTCGTGGCACCAACGGCCCCCGGCCGTGACGGAGCTGCCGTCGCCATGTCAGGGTTCGTTAGTGCGCCGAATACTGTGCCTTGCTCAGCGCGGGCTGCTCGAGTTCCGCTTCTTTACCTCGCATTCGAGCTGTGCATTGCCGTAGCTGTCAACCCGCAGCGACGCGTTGGTCACGCGGATGGGCTGATTGTCCGGAGTCTGCACGCCACAGGCCGCGGCACTGACGTCGCAGGCGACATTGCGCTTGCTGACCCGGCCGCCGATCCAGCCGTCAATGCGGGCTCTACACCTGAGCTTGATGACTTCCTCGGAGCGGCTGTTGGTGCAGAGCTTGCTCGAGTTGAAGGTGCTCACCTTCCCGGTGTCGATCGGCTCGCGGACGTAGGTCGTCGTATTGAGGCCGTTCTCGGCGAGGTCGATGACGCAAAGGAAGTCGTTGAACTCGGTGGCGGGACTGGGATGGTCGTCGTCGTCGTCGCGATCCGCCCAGGCCGGTCCGGCCGTCATGCAGACGAGCGCGAGAACAAACGCCAGCGGCCGAAAGTCTCGTCCGCCGAGCTTGCCATTGAGCAGGCTGAGCATTGCGTGGGTTCCCCCGCTCAATTGAAGTAGAGGCGGAAGCAGTCCGCCTGCTCGCCAGCCGTCAGGCAAAGTCGCTTCTCGACCTCGCCGTCTCTGGCTCCGCCGTTGATGCTGTAGCGCATCAGCAGCATATCCTCGGTATCCTGCACGTCGATTGGCCCAGCGATCGCACCCGAGGTCTTGGCCGTGGCGGCAAAGGTGGGGGCGCTGCAGATCCGGCCGGCGTCCGGAGAGTCGATCGAATAAGCCATGATGAAATTGAACTTCACCTTGCTCTTGACGATCCCGGTGCCCGCCTTGATGGCCGTAACGATGGCATTGTAGCTCGACGTGGAGAGCCTGCAGATGCTCGACCCGGTACCCGGCGTCACCGACCAGCACGCCGAGGCTTCGCCGATCTGGTTGCAGATCTGCCCGTTTACCTGCGTGTCCTTGTAGCGAACGAACTGAGATTGCTCGGTATTGAGGATGTTGATGCTGGTGCCGCCGGTCTGCGAGTTCGGCAGCGGCGTCCGCTCGGTATAGGACGTCACCCAGGTATTGGGCGCGCCGCAGAGGACGGCACCCGTGTAGGGTTGCGGCACCGTCGTCCCGACCGCCTGGCCCGCACTCGGATTGAACGAATAGGCGACGATGAAGTCGACGGGACCGCCGGTCTCGGTGACGAGGGCGTTGGTCGTGTTCAGGTTCAGCCGGCAGCCGCCCCACGGACGGTCGGCCTTCGGCGGAACCACCGACGTGTGCGCCTGTGCCTCGGCACCTGTCATTCCGCAGCCGATGGCCAATACACACGCTGCGAGCCGAGCCGCACGACCCGCGACCGCCACCATGTTGGTTACTTCCAGCATATGTATCTTCCTCTGCGGAAGCCGCATCCCGGGGTCTGGATCACGCCGAAATCGATCTGGTAGTCGAGCGAGCTGGCATTGTCGGGCTTGTCCGCGGTGGCTGGATAGCCGCACTTCCACGTGTAGCCCGGACAGACGAGCAGCGCCTGCGATCCCGAGGTCCCCACCTCCTGGGTGGCCGAAAGGAACAGCACGTGCGACAGGTCCGGCGTCTCGCTGCCAGTGATGGTCGCCGCCAGCCGCGCCTGCACTTCGGCGCAGAGCGCTGCGACATCGGTGCTGGGAGAGGCCAGCGAGGGCAGGGTGGTGAGCATCTCGCCGGCCGGGCCGGCGCCATCGTCGTCACACGCCGCGGGCGGCGTCGCCGGGCAACCGCCTTCTCCGCACTTGACGACCTGCCTGCAGGCGCGAACGCCCGGCTGGGCCGTCGGTCCCGGCGTGGTCACCGTCGGCGAGAAGCTGGTGCAGACCGTGTCGACGGTCGTTCCCGAATTGCCCTCGCCCAGCAGCGTCATGCCGTTGTTGACGCCGTAGCTGGTGGCGGAAAGCGTGCGCTCGGTCTCGAGCGAGTCGAGGTTCCCCTCCTCGGGGAACTCGACGACGCTGATGTCCGGCAGAATGTCCGTGCAGACGCCGATGGCGGGACCGTTGACGAGCGTGGACAGCGAGTAGATGTCGCACGGCTCCCGTCCGTTCGTGGTCGAGCGGTCGGCGTTGCACGCGAACAGGATGGCGCCGTAGTCGACCGAGGTCGCGGTGCGCAGGTTCTGGCACGTGGTGTTGTCGACCTCGAACAGGCCTGTCGTGTCGAACGGTTCGCCGCTGGCCGCCATGGCCGACCACGAACCTCCGCCCGTCAGGGCCAGCACCGCGCCGAGGAGCCAAGCTCCGCGTGCGGCCAGCCTGCCAGCTCTCATGGGCACTTCCTTCCCTGCATGCGCGTCTCGTGCCTCACCAATTCAGCGTCAATCGGGCCATGACCTGCCGCTCGGGGACATAGGGGCTCACCGAGACCGAGTCATTGAACTCGCGGAAGCTGTTGTCCTGATACTTGAAGGACTGGTCGAACAGGTTGTTAACCGCGAGTGACAGTACCCCGAAGCGCTCGGGCAGGCGGTAACCGACCTGGAAATCGACCAGGGCAAAGGAGTCGTCGCCTTCGCCGATGTCGAGGACGTTGCCGCTCGAGCGCTCGACCTTCTGGTGCACGAAGGTCGTGGTCAGTCCGGCGAACAGGCCGTTCGGCAGGAACACGTTGAAGCCGACCGGCACCGAGTAGGTCGTCAGCTCCTCGGGCACGATGAACTGCTCGGTGAGCAGCGAGTCCTCGGCGTGGAAGTAGTCGTAGACGAAGTCCGCCCGCAGCGAGAGCCAGTCCAGCGGTGCCCAGTAGGCGTAGAGGCTGTGGGTCTGCTCGTCCCAGTTGGTGTGCTGGGTCTCGTCTTCGCCGTAGAGGTACTGGGTCTCGACCCAGCGCCATGACGCCTCGCCGCCGAAGAACACGGTCTCCGCCGCCTGCCAGTCGAAGCCGACACCGGCGCGCTTCGATGGCGTACCGTTGGCGTCGTCGAAGAACTGGTTGAAGCCGGCCACCTGCGTCGGCTCGATGGTCCGGTTCGTCGTGAGGCCTGGCTTGACCACGCTGAACGCGGCGGCGCGCAGGTCGAGGCTGTCGGTGACCGACCAGCGCACGCCGAGCTTGGGGTTGAGCTTCTCCTCCTCGATCGGGCCCTGCTCGTAATGGTCGTAGCTGAGGCCGACGGTCCAGGTGACCGGCTGCGGCAGGTTGATGTTGCCGTAGAGGTAGGGGTGCGCCTGCTTGGTGTTCTCGCTGTCCCCTGGTCCTCGAAGATCGAGAAGATCTCCTCGGTCGTCGCATCCTCGCCGGTGACGTCGAACTTGTCGTTGCTCTTCACGTAGTTGAAGGCACCGCCGGTAATCATGTTGCTCAGCTGTCGTTCTTGAAGATGTGCTGGCCTCGAGCTGGTAGCCGTCCTCGGTGACGTCTTGCGCGGTCTGCGTCTCCGGTCCATCACCGAAGTCGGCGACCGACGTAGGTCTTGTCGTTGACGTGGGTGTAGATCGCCGACACGAGGACGTCGTGGTTCGGGTTCGGTGAGTAACGTCCGCCGAAGCGCACCGAGTCCTGGGTCAGGTCGCGCTGGTCGTTCGGCGAGTAGTTGTCCTTGTCCCAGATCATGTCGAGATCGCCCTGGTGCGAGTCGCGCCGGCGGAACTCGAACTGGGCGTTGAAGCTCGGGCGTCAGGGCGGCCTGGAGGAAGAGATCGTAGATGGTGTGGCGGATGTCCATGTTGTCGCGCCAGCCATCGGTCCGGTAGTCGAAGACACCGCCGCTGACGGAAAACCGGTCATGCAGCGCCGAGGCGACCGCCTCGCCGCCGTAACTCTGATTGTTGCCGACGACCGCTGTGGTATTGGCGACGACCTGATTGCGCTCGAACAGCGGCGTGAACTCGCTATAGCCCGGCGTCGCCGGGCCGCCGTTGGTGACGATGTTCAGGTTGGTCTCGGCGAAGGCCGGCTGGATCGGATTGATGTTGATGTCCTGGAACAGCTGCCCCTGCAGGAGCTCGCTGACCCGGGCCGTCTCCCGTCGTTCGAGGCCGGCATAGACGTCCGACAGGAACCGGTGGGCGCCGGGGTTGGTCGGGTCGTTGCGGATCGAGTTCGTCGCCTCGTCGACGCCGACGCCGAGGAAGCTCAGGTCCTGGAAGATCCTCGCGAGGCTGGTGCCGCGGGCCGCGCGGTCGGCATCGAGCAGCAACTGGCTGCGGTAGACCGCTCGGTTCTCGTTCAGGCGCAGCGAGGTCTGCAGCTGCTTCAGGCCCTCGATCGGGCGGTTGATCGTCTGCAGGCGGATCGCATCGTAGAGGTACGGGGTCGGATCGAGCGGGTCGAGCTCCTTGGCGATCTCGTACTGCTGCCCGTCGATGTCCTGGCGGCGCTCCTCGAAATAGGCCTTGCCGAGATAGGTGCGCAGCAGCGCGTTGCTGGGATCGAGGCCGACCGCGATCTCGATGTTGCCACGGCCCTGGGCGAGGTCGCCGTTGCGGATCTGGGCGAGGCCCAGGCCGAAGCGGGCCATCGGATCGGACGGATTGAGCTCCAGCGCCTTCTCGAACGAAGCGATGGCCGTGTTCGTGCGGAACTCGACGAGGTCGGCGAAGCCGCGAACCGTCTGCACCCGCTCAGACTTCGGCACCAGCGCCGCCGCCCGGTCCGCAGCCTCGCGCGACTTGTCGCGGAACCCGGCCATCAGCCACAGCTCGGACAGTCGCGACCAGGCCAGCGCGTCCTCGGGCTGCTCGGCCACCGCCTGTTCCATCGTCGCCCGCGCGCCTTCGAGGTCCAGCGCGGACTGCTGGGCATAGGACAAGGCGATCTTCGCGGGTGCCGACGACGGTGCCAGCTCCACGGCTTTGCGGGCGTCGGCGAGGGCCTGGTCTCGCTGGTTCTGCACGATCGCGATCACGCTGCGCAGCGCATACGCATCGGCTGCCGCAGGATCCGCCACCAGGGCCGCATCGATGGCGGCCTGCGCTTCGCCGACGCGGCCGACCTGCAGCAGCAGGGCGGCGCGATAGGTGTCGATGCCGGCCGTCCGCTCGCCAGCCGGCACGGCCTCGAGAGCGCCGATCGCCCCGGCGAAGTCGTTGGCCGCGACAAGGCGGCGGGCCTCGTCGACGGCGGCACCTCCGGCAGGCGGTGCGGAGAAGATCGGCGGGAAGTACAGCGACCACTGCGCGGCATCGCGGGGCTTCGCGACGATGAAGGCCTGCGGGGCGCTGTCGGCCGTGGCGACCGCCGCCTGACCACGCGGAACCGCCACTTCGCCCTTCGCATTGGCGGCGACCACCTCGCCCTCGAAGACGGTCAGGGTGCTCTTGTCCGCGTCGGCGCGAATGACGAACTCGGTGCCGCGAATCGCCAGCGTCATGTAGGCGGTGTCGACGTTGACCTTGCGCGGCTTGCGGCTGAATGACTGGACGGCACCGGCGGCGAGGCCCAGCAGGGACGGCTTCTCGACGTCGACCGGGACATCTTCCAGCTTCAGCGTGGTGTCCTGGTCGAGGCGGAGGACCTCGTCGTTCAGCAGCACGACTGCCGCCCGGCTCATGCTGCCCGTGCGGATGGTGGCGGCCTTGCACAGCGCTTCGCCGGGACCAATGGCACGCCAGTCGGAGTCGCCGGAATCCTGGACCTGGACGTCGCCCTCAGCCGATTCGAGCGTGCCAACGGGGTCGTCGCACACGGCGGCAAGAGCCGGCGTCGCCGCGGCCGCCAGCATCACGGGAACGATCTGCGCGAGACGCGATCCACCCAGCAGGAGAATTCGACGGAACAATTCGGTCAAAGGAACGGTAGCCTGGCCCACGTCGTCGACTCCACGGGCGTGGTCACCGCCAACCCAGTGCACCACCCCGACTGAGGACGCCACCGGACGCAATCGCCATGCCATGAGGGAACGGCGCCGCATCGCAACACCCGCGGCGAACCTGCGCCGCGACTTGATGGAGGTCAATACCGGAGCGCGGAGCGGCTGTGACCTTTATCACAGAGCGTGGTGAAGGCGCTGTCGCAACGCCGCGAATCTTACCCGCGACTGGAATGTGACAGGGCGGAATCCACTTGAGGTTGCCGCCCTGCCGCAAAATGCGGCATGCAATATTTTGCTGTCCTGTCGCTTACCCGCGAATCGAGAAGTCGATCCGGCCGACACCCTCGACCGTCGCCTCGACCCTGTCGTTTGCGACAATGGCGCCGACACCTGCGGGCGTGCCGGTGAAGATCAGGTCGCCGGCAAGCAGCCGGTCGTAACTGCTGAGCGCGGCGATGATCTCGTCGACGGACCAGATCATCTCGGCGAGATCGCCATCCTGGCGGATCTTGCCGTTGACACTCAGCATGATCCGGCCCTTGCGCGGGTGGCCGGCCCTGGACGCCGGCACCAGCGGACCGATCGGGGCGGCGCCGACCCACGACTTGGCCAGGTACCAGGGACGCGCCAGCTTCTTGGCCTCGGCCTGCACGTCGCGGCGTGTCAGGTCGACCCCGACCGCGTAGCCCCAGATGTGATCCCGTGCGGCGTCGGCCGGAATGTCGCTGCCGCCCCGCCCGATGGCGACTACCAACTCGACCTCGTGGTGCAGGTCCTTCGACTGCGGGGGGTAGGGCACGGTCGGCTCGAGGGTCAGCGCCTCCGCACCCTTGGCAAAGAAGAACGGCGCCTCGCGTCCGGAATGGCCCATCTCCTTCTGGTGCTCGGCATAGTTGCGGCCGACGCAGAAGACGCGGCGGACAGGGAAGGTCCCGCCGCCCTCGACCGGCAGCGACGGTCGCGGTCCGGCATCGATCACATCGGCCATGGCAAGTCCCTTCAATTGGCGCGCAGGATCTCGGCGTAGAGCTCGGCGTCGACATTGCCGCCCGAGAGGACGACGGCAACGGTGCGGCCGCGCACGTCGAGGCGGCCGGCAAGGATGGCGGCCAGGGCGACGGCACCGCCGGGCTCGACGACGACCTTCAGGTGGCGGAAGGCGGCCCGCATCGCCGCCCGGACCTCGTCGTCGGTGGCGACGAGCCCGCCGGCCAGCAACTGCCGGTTCACAGGGAAGGTGAGCACGCCGGGCGAGGGCGACAGCAGCGCGTCGCAGATCGACGGCGGCGTGCCGGCGGGATTGACGAGGCGCTCGCCGGCCGACAGCGAGCGAGCGTGGTCGTCGAATCCGGCCGGTTCGGCGGTGTAGACGCGGACGCCCGGGGCATGGGCGAGGAGCGCCGTGGCGACGCCGGCGACGAGGCCGCCACCGCTGGCGCAGACGACGGCGACATCCGGGGTGAGGCGAAGTTCGTTCGCCTGCTGCGCGATCTCGAGGCCGACCGTTCCCTGGCCGGCCATCACCCGGACATCGTCGTAAGGCCGGACCAGCTCGGCGCCGGTCTCGGCGGCGATGCGCGCGCCGATGGCCTCGCGGTTCTCGGTCCAGCGGTCGTAGGTCACGACCTCGGCACCGTAGCTGCGGGTCCCTTCGATCTTCGCTTTCGGGGCATCGGCGGGCATGATGATCGTCGCCCGCTTGCCGCGGAGCCTCGCGGCCAGCGCCACGCCCTGGGCGTGATTGCCGGACGAGAAGGCCACGACCGCCGGGGCATCGATCTGGGCGACGGTGTTGTAGGCGCCGCGGAACTTGAACGAACCGGTGCGCTGCAACGGCTCGGCCTTCAGCAGCAGCGTTGCCCCGGTCATCGCGTCCAGCGCGTCCGAGCGCAGCAGCGGCGTGCGGACGGCGATACCGTCGAGACGCGCGGCCGCCGCCAGCACGTCGGCATGGGTGACGGCGAGAGGCGTGGCATCGCTCATGGCGGAGATCCCGGACGGCGCGGTGACGCGCCGACGGGTAGGCGCAAAGGCCGGCACTGAAAAGGGCGAAACGTCGGCGCTACCACGCATAGTTCAGCTGCGTGCCGACGGGCACGAAACCGAGTTGGCGGTAGAGCCGCTCGCCGTCCGGCTCCGGCGCCGACAGCCAGACGAGTGCGCCGCCGGACCGCGCGAATGCGGCGATGGCCAGTCGGCAGCAGGCCGTGGCAAGGCCTTGCCGCCGGTGCGCCGGAGCGGTCCAGACGCCGGCAAGCTCGGCCTCGCGATCGCAGCCGGCGAGGCTGGCGGCGGCGACGGGATCCTCGCCGGCGCGCACGACGGTCGCGATAGTGCGGCCGGTGGCGAGGTCGCGGCGCAGCTCGTCGAGCTCGCGGGTCGGGATGGCGCGGGGCGACATGCCGAACACCGCCTCGCCCCTGGCGATGAAGCGGGCGAGGCTCTCGTCCGGCAGGTCAGGGGCCAGACGAACGGCCGGGGCCGAGGGGCCTGGTGGGGTCCGTATCACGTCGAGGACCATGACCGGCGCCCGCATTTCGCAGCGAAGGCCGGCCACCTCGAGCGCGGCGGGCAGGTCCGGCCACAACTCCTCGATGAACTCGAGCCGCGGGCTGCGGCCGAGCTCGGCCAGGCGGTCGAGCAGTTCCCCGATCGCCGGATCCCAGTCGGCCGGCCGGCGCCTTGGCACGGCGATGTTGCGGTAGAACAGGTCGCCGTGCGGCCAGACGTGGAGGCGGAAGGTGGCCGTGTCGACGACCTCGCTGCCCGCCAAGAGCGCCCGCCGGAGCTGACCCTGCAGCTGGGCGAGGAGTGGCAGGTCCGGGCTCACCGGCCGACGACGATGCAGTCTCCGTCGGCGGCGCGGATCGGGGCGCAGGCCGCGGCGGCGCTGCTGCGGTCGGGGAAGGTGCCGGCCATGACCCGGTAGAAGGTCCCCTTGTCGGCGACCTCGACAGCGCGCGGCGGCAGCAGCTTCAGCGAGGCGAGGCTCGGGTGCTTGCGCACCAGCGTCTTCCACTCCTGCGCCACCGCGTCGGCTTCCTTCACCGAGGCGAGCTGGATGGCCACGCCCGCCGGCGCCGCGGCCGGCGCGACGGCTGCCGGTGCCTCGGCCTCCGGCGCCGGCCGTGCTGCCGGCTGGACCGCCGGAGATGCTTCGCTGACGGCCACCGTCGCCGGAGCCGCGGGGACGCTGCCGGGCCGCAGCTTCGGGACGGGAGCCGTGCCGGCGACCCGGGGCGCGGCCTGGCCCGCAGGGCGGGGCTTGCCGGCCGACGTCGCGGCGACCGCCGGAGCCGTGCCGCCGACAGCGGCCAGGTTGGCGCTCAGCGTGCGGGTCGTCGGGTGGCGCGCACCCAGGGCCTTGGTGGCGATGCCGGTGGCCCGCTCGAGCAGCGGCCGCGCCTTCTCGGGCTCGCCCTCGGCCACATAGAGCATCGCCAGGTTGTTGAGGCTCTTGGCGACGTCCGGATGGGTCGGGCCGAGCGCCTGCTCGAGCATCGACAGCGAGCGCAGGTACAAACGCTCGGCGTCGGGAAGCCGGTTCTCGGAGCGGTAGACCAGCGCCAGGTTGTTGAGGGTGGTTGCGAGGCCCAACGTGTTCGGGCCCCGCGCCTTCTCGTCGATGGCGAGGGCGCGCAGGTAGAGTTCCTCGGCGGCTTTGTTGTTGCCGGCAAGCCGGTTGGCCTCGGCGAGGTTGTTGAGATCGACCGCGAGCGTCGGGTCGTCGGAGCCGCGCTGCGCCTCGCTGAGGTCGACGACCTTGGCCAGCACGGGAATCGCCTCGGCGTAGCGACCGGCTCGAAACAGCTCGAGACCCTTCTGCTGCAGCTGGGCGATCTCGTCGGCCCCGGCGCTGCCGCATACGGTCAGGAACGCCAGCACGAACGCGACGAGCCAGCCGGTCCTGGCGCTGCGGACCGAGGATCCCGAGGCGTCGGTTTGCCTGCTCACGACAACCTGCCCTAGCATGCGACCCGCGCCCGGCGGGACTGAACCGCAGGGGCTAATGCGCCGTCGTCCCTGGGAGGTCAACCTTTGCCACTCGACACGCCGCCAGGCTACCGAGCCCTGGACGAGCGCGGCGTCGCCGCGTTCCTCGCCGGCCTGCCGCCGATCCGGCACCGGCTCGGCGGCAATCCCGATGCCTGGCGCGTCCACGAGGTCGGCGACGGCAACCTCAATCTCGTCTTCATCGTCGAGGGGCCGGACGGGGACGTCTGCGTGAAGCAGGCGCTGCCCTATGTCCGGCTGGTCGGCGAGAGCTGGCCGTTTCCGTTGAACCGCGCCTTCTTCGAGCACCGTGCCGCCACCGTCCATGCCCGCTTCGCACCGCGCCTGGTGCCGGAGATGCTGCACTACGAGCCGGCGCTCTTCCTGATGGTGATGCAGCGCCTCAGCCCGCACATCATCATGCGCCGCGGCATGATCGACGCCGTCGTCTACCCGGGCTTCGCCGAGGCGATCACGGACTACATGGCGGCGACACTGTTCGGGACCTCGGACCTCGCCATGCCGGCGGCGGCCAAGCGGCCCGAGGTCGCGGTCTTCTGCGCCAACATCGACCTGTGCAAGATCACCGAGGACCTGATCTTCACCGATCCGTACATGGTGCACGAGCGCAACCACTGGACCAGCCCGCAGCTCGACGGCGCAGCGGCGGCGATCCGCGACGACGACGCGCTCAAGCGGGCGGTATCGGTCCTGAAGCACAAGTTCCTCACCGAGACGCAGGCGCTGCTGCATGGCGACCTGCATACCGGCTCGATCATGGTGACGGCCGATGACACCCGGGTGATCGATCCGGAGTTCGCCTTCTTCGGGCCGATCGGCTTCGACGTCGGCAAGGTCATCGGCAATCTGCTGCTCTGCTGGTTCAGCCAGGACGGCCACGAGACCGAGCCGGGCGGCCGCGATGCCTATCGCCGCTGGATCCTCGAGACCGTCGAGCAGGTCTGGACCGGCTTCCGCCGCAAGTTCGTGGCCCTGTGGAACGCGCCGCGCGCCGGCGACGCCTGGCCGGCGGCGCTGTTCGACGGGGCGGCCGGACGCGAATCCCTGCGCCGGGCCCAGGCCGCGTTCATGGACCGGATCCTCGCGGACGCGCTGGGCTTCGCCGGTGCGGCGATGATCCGGCGGACCCTGGGCCTCGCCCACAACATCGACTTCGAGCGGATTGCCGATCCCGACCGGCGGGCCGCCTGCGAGCGCCTCAACCTCGAGCTCGGTCGCGAGCTGATCCTCGACGCCGCGGCCATCGGCTCGATCGGCGAGGTGACCGAGCGGGCCCGCGCCATCCGGGCGCGCGGCCCAAGCTGGACCGTCTGAGCCGCAGCCGACCGTCATGCTCAGCTATCGTCACGGCTTTCACGCCGGCAGCCCGGCAGACGTCCTCAAGCACGCCGTCTTCTCGTTCGTGCTCGCCTATGCGCTGGGCAAGCCGACGCCGCTCTACCTGCTCGACACCCATGCCGGCGCCGGCGGCTACGACCTCGGCGGGGCGATGGCGGCCAAGACCGGCGAGGCGCGGCATGGGATCGACCGCGTCCTGACTGCCGCCGGCCCGCCGGAACTGCTGCGCCCCTACCTCGACGCCGTCGCGCGCTATCGCGTGGCCGCCGGTGCCGATGCCTATCCGGGCTCGCCCGAGCTCGCGCGGCAGGCGTTGCGCGAGACCGACCGGGTCGAGCTGGTCGAGCTGCACGTCACCGACCACGCGGCGCTGGCCGAGCGCTTCCGTGGCGTCGCCAACGCCCGGGTGCGGCGTGACGACGGGCTCAAGGTGATGCTGGCCCGCCTGCCGCCACCGCAGCGGCGCGGGATCGTGCTGATCGACCCGAGCTACGAGATCAAGAGCGACTACGAGGACGTGGCGACGGCCCTGGTCCGCGCCCACCGGCGCTTCGCCAACGGCGTCTACCTGCTCTGGTATCCGGTCATCCAGCGGGCGGCGAGCGAGCACCTGCTCGGCCTGCTCCGGGCCAGCGGCATCCGGCGGCAGTACCGGATCGAGCTGGCGACGCGCGCCGATAGCGAGGGCCGCGGCATGACGGCGTCGGGGGTGGTGGTGATCAATCCGCCATGGACCATGCCGGCGACGGCCCCGGCCGGGCTCGCCTGGCTGGCCCGGGCGCTCGAGGCGAAGGGCCCGTCCGTCGCGGGATGGCTGGTGCCCGAGTAGGGCTCAGGGGCGGGCGAAAACCTCGGGAAAGAGGCCGCCCAGGGCCACCAGCCAGAGCGGCAGCGACAGCAGCGAGCCCAGGGTGGTGGCCGAGATCGTCGTCGCCACCAGGTCGCGCTCGACCTGCAGCTCGGCGGCCAGGATGTAGAGGGTCTTGGCGGTCGGCACGGCGGCGCAGACGACCGCGGCCACCAGCATGAACGGCTCGAGGCCGAGCAGCAGGCCGAGGGCCAGCACGACGGCGGGCAGGCCCGCGAGCTTGATCAGCGTCAGGGCCACCGCCTCGCCCGCCGATTCCTTCAGCGCGTCGAGGTGCATGCCGAAGCCGACGGCGAACAGCGCGCAGGGCGTCAGCGCGCCGGCCAGAACGTTCAGGTAGTCCGTCAGCATCCGCGGCAACGGCAGGTCGAGGATCGCGACGGCGAGCCCGGCAAGGGTCGACAGGACCATCGGGTTGAGCACGGACTTGCGCAGCGCCCCGGCGATGCTGGCGCCGTGGCCCTGCAGCATCACGATGCTCATCGGGAACATGACGATGGCGACGAACAGCGTCGCCGCGGCGGCCGGAAGCAGCGCCGGCGTGCCGAAGATGCCGTGCAGGATCGGCAGGGCGACGAAGCCGGTGTTGGTCATCGACGCGGCGAAGCCCTGGGCCGAGGCAGCCGGCAGGTCGGCATGCCGCGACCTCGCCCAGGCGGCGACGACCGCCAGCACCAGCAGCGAGCCGCCGCCGAAGGCCAGCAGGAAGCGGACCTCGAGCATGCGCTCGACCGGCTCCTGGGCGATGGTCGCGAACAGCAGGGCCGGCATCGCGATCCAGTAGGCGAACTGCACCAGCGCGTCGCCGATGCCGGCCGGCAGGATGCCGGTCCGGCCGACGATCCAGCCGGTGACGATCACCATGAAGATCGGCAGGACGAGGGCGAGGACCGTCATCCGCGGCGGTCCGCGGCGGCGCTCATCCCTGCCAGGCGATCGGTACCACCGCCCGGCGCTCGGCAGCCGCCAGGTAGGCGGCCTCGGCCAGCGCGTAGGTCTTCAGGTTGTCGGCACCCGAGGTGGCCGGCTCGCGCCCCGCCTTCAGGCACTCGACCCAGTGGCGCTGGGTGTTGAGCACGCTCTCCTGCGCGACGTGCCAGGGCTCGCTGGTCCATGACAGCAGCGGCGTTCCGACATGGCGCTGCTCGGTGCCGCCCTTGCGGGTGGTGACCCGCAGCTGCAGGCCGGCCGAGAGGATCAGGCTGCCCTCGCGGCCCTCGATCTCGAGGAGGGTCTCGGGGAACGAGTCCGGGTCGCGCTTGGCCTGGTAGGTGCAGTCGACGACGCTGACCGCACCGTTGGTGTGACGCATCATGATCGTCGCCATGTCCTCGCCGGCAATGCCCGGCTTGATGCTCTGCGTCTCGGCGCTCAGGTGCGCCACCTCGCCCATGAAGACGCGGGCGATGTCGAGCACGTGGATGCCGAGGTCTAGGAGGATGAACCGCTTCTCGCGGGCGAGGTAGGGCTGGCCGGCGTAGACGTCGTAGCCGGTCCGCCAGGTGAGGCGCGCCCAGGTCAGCTCGCCGATGGCGCCGCTGCGCAGCACCCGGTCGACCTCCAGCATCGGCGCCTGGAAGCGGAAGTTCTCGTGCACCATCAACGGGATGCCCGCGGCCTTGCAGGCCTCGACCATGTCGACGCATTCCTGCCAGGTGGGCGCGAACGGCTTCTGGACGATGGTCGGGACCTTGTGCTCGGCGGCGAGCAGGACGAGGCCCCTGTGCGACGGCATGGTGGTGACGATGTCGACGAAGTCGAGCTTCTCGGCGGCCAGCATCGCCCGCGCGTCGGTGTAGCTCCTCGGCACGCCGAAGGTCGCCGCGGCGTTCGCGGCCTTGGCGCCGTCCATGTCGCAGACGGCGACGAGGTCGACGTCGTCGGCGAGCGCCTTCCATGAATGCAGGTGATTGGTTGCGAAAAAGCCGCAGCCGATCAGTCCTGCGCGAAACCTTGCCGATGCCATTGCCTACCTCCCGGGAGCCGGCCTGGGTCCTCGCACGGCCGCGCGACTTGCCGCAACCGTCGACGATGTGTTAGCGGCGACGGGTTCGCAACTGGTCCGGAACGTGGCGCCCGAACGGATGCCGGGCGTTCCGGAGATTGCCGACGGCGGTCCCCCCGGGGGCCCGGACGAGTGCTGCCGACGATGTCCACCGCGAGCCGGCTCACCGGCAGCATGGCCCTGCTCTCGATCGCCAAGGTGGCGAGCATCGCGCTCAGCCTGGCGACGCTGGGCTTGCTCACCCGCTCGCTCGGCACCGACGGCTTCGGCGACTTCCGCAACGTCACCGCCTACCTCAACCTCGCCCTGCTCGCCTCGAACCTCGGGCTCTACCTGATCTTCGTCCGCGAGATCTCCGCCGAGGGGGCTGACCAGGCGCGGATCATCAGCAGCGGCGTTACCCTGCGTCTTGTCACGGCGGCCGTTGTGCTCGTCGCAGCTGCCGCCGTGGCCTGGGTCCTGCCCTACAGCGACGCCGTGCGCCTCGGCATCCTTCTGTGCGTTCCAGGCTTCGTCGCGCTGGCCCTGTCCCAGCTGCTGGGCGGACTTTTCCAGGAGAAGCTGCGCCAGGCCGGTGTGGTCGTCGCCGAGCTCGCCGGCGGCATCCTCATGCTGGCGCTGACGCTGGCGCTGGGGCTTGCCGGAGCCGGCGTGCTGCCCATGCTGGCGGTCTTCGTCTTCGGCAACCTGCTGACGCTCGCGATCGCCTGGCGCTTCGCACAGCGGCTGGTTCCGTTCCGCCCGGCCTGGGATCTGGGGGTCTGGCGCGGACTGATGTTGCCGGCCTTGCCGCTGGCCGGAGCCAACCTGCTCCAGCTCGTCTACTACCGCGCGGATACCGTCTTCCTCGGGATGGCCTGGCCAGCCACCGAGGTCGGGCTCTACGGCGTTGCCACGCGTATCCTCGACACCTTCGTCGGCATTGCAGCTCTCTACACTGGTCTGGTCATGCCGCTGATGTCGCGCGAGGCCAAGCGGGACCGACCTGCCATGGAGCGCCACCTGCGTGACGGCTTCGACGTCCTGGCGCTCGGGTCCGTTGGCGCGGCGATGCTGACACTGCTGTTTGCGCCGGACATCGCGAACCTCATCGCCGGCGAGGCGTTCCGTGACGCAGCAACCCCGCTGCGGGTGCTGGCTGCGATGATATTGATCTATCCCCTCTGCATGATCTGCCGGTATGCGGTGACGGCGATCGACCACCAGAAGGCCCTGCTGCCCGCCTATGTGGCGGCCGCGATCGCCGGGATCGGCAGCTTTCTCTTCCTGATCCGGCCGTATGGTGCCGGAGGCGCCGCCGCCGGCCTGATCGTCAGCGAGCTGATCCTGTTCGGCGCCTCGATCTCGATCCTGCGTCGACACGATGTCTCGCCGTCCTATTCGGCGATGGCCAAGTCGATTGGCTGTGCCGCTGTGGTGATGCTGGCTTGGCTGACGACATCGCTCGGCAGTTGGCCCTGGCTTGTCGGGATCGCCGCGTGCGGGGTCCTTTATCTCATCCTGCTGTTGGTTTCGGGCGCGGTGCCGCGGCCGATCGTCAAAGCCGCGGTGCAGCGCGCGTCCCGACTGCTGCCGGCCCCGTCGGCGCCACCGGTCCGACCAGAAATCTCGCCCCGGGTGCCCCCGCTGCCCTTCGAAGGGCAGCCGATGGTCGACTGGCTCGACCGGAAGCTGGCCTGGAGTGCCCAGCAACTGGCGATGTATGCTGGCGGCTGTGTAATCTTCTCGCTCGGTGTGAAGCTCTTCCTCGATGCCGCCATGGGAGCGGACCCGCTCAGCAGCATGATCGTCGGAATCGTGGGCCAGGTCGATCTGCCCTGGGTGGGATTTGGCTTCGTGTCCGCGGTGGTGACCGCGACCTTCCTGCTGTTCTGGTCGGTCTGGAACCGGCGGTGGCCGCCGCTATCGACGTTCGTGACGATGGCGCTGGTCGGCTACCTCGTCGACCTCTGGAACATGGTCGGCCTCGAACGAATTACCGGCGCGCTGCTCGATCCCGTGCCGATGATGCTCGCGGCCGTCGTGTTCGATGCCTATGCCTGCGCCTTGATCATCATGAGCGGCATCGGCATCCGGGTGATGGACCTCGTGGCGATCGCGATGGTCCGCCGCCTCGGCTGGCCGTTTCTGGCCGCCAAGCTCCTGCAGGAATGCGCCTTCCTCTCCATCGGGTGGCTGCTGGGCGGTCCGGTCGGTGTCGGGACGATCGCCTTCCTCATCGTCGTCGGCTGCTTCATCCCGCCGTTCATGTGGATGAACGGCCGCTTCCTGCGGCTGCCGAACTACGGGCTGGCACCGATGTCGGCGCCGCAGGGAGCCCACTAACCCCGTTCGAACGGTCCCCAGGGATCAAGCAGCCGAAGCGGTGCCGCACCGATCCTCTTGAGCCAAGCTTGACCGACGGCGGTCAGCGTGAACCCTCCGCCCGCGGCATTGAAGCCGCTCCACTGCATGAAGGAGGTACGCACGCTGGGCCGCAGCACGCCGCGGCGCGCGAGCTCCCATGCGGCATCGTAGAATGCCACGGAAACGTCGTACGTGCGGTCGCTGTCGACGACGTTGCCGCGCAGGCCGGGCTCCTTGGTTCGACGCCACCGGACCGCCATGTCCATCACGGTCAAGTCGTAGCCGTGCTGCCCATGGGTGGCCGGCCCCCGCGCGCGCAAGTCGTCGAGAATGAAGTTCAGCGCCTCCTCGGCGTCCGGAAGGCCCAGCGGTGCGCTCACGGCCGCTCTCCCAGCCACTGCAAGGCGGCGGCGATGCCGCTGACGCAGGCGAGGGCATACATCGCACTGATCAGCACCATACCGATCATGCCGGCACGACGGTCGCCGGGAAACCACACGAAGGCGTAGACGTGGACGAGGTTGCCGAACAGTAGCAGCAGGCCCAGCAGGTTGAGCCACCAGCCCGGCATGCCGTCGTACTCGAGCAAGGCGAGCATAACGACGCCGAATGGTACGTAGTCCGCAAGATGATCGCGGCCGTGCGACGCGCGATCATAGAACCGCAGCGGCTTGTCGTTCTGCCAGCGCCGAGCCAGTCGCTTCAGCAGAATCAGGTACCAGCTGGCCGCGAGATAAACGAGACCCAGCAGGCTGGCATAGATTGTCGCTATCATGACACCTCGTGAACAAGCACCTCGGTCTGCTGGCCACGATTTGCGTTGTCAAGTGTCGAAGCTTCCTTCCGAACGCTACGTCGTCCCGGATGGGGGCGCAGCCATGCGCAAATCATGCTGGCGAGAAGGCGCGAGCTCGGCTTCAAGGCGCGCATGCGGGCCAACATCACGGCGGACACGGCTAGCAGCCGCGCCGGCATTCTTCGCGGTAACCTCGTGATTGCCGTGAGCGTGCTGGTGTGGTCGACGGCATTCCCTGCTACCGACAGGTTGCTCGAGACTTGGGACCCGGTGCTGCTCACGCCCTTCCGGCTTGGCATCGCGAGCCTCGTGCTGCTGGCACTGCTGCTGGCGACGGCGGGACCCGGCGCGCTGTGCGGCGTGCCGTGGCGTCAGGTCTGGCTCGTCGGTGGCCTCGGCGGGGGCATTGCATCGGTGCTGTTCATCGTCGGGCAAAGTCTGTCCGACGGGGTGACTGCGTCGATCATCCTGACGATGGGGCCGGTCGTCGCAGTCGTCGTCGCTTGGCTCGGCGGAAGCGGACGGCCTGGCCTTGCCGCGTTCGTCGGGGTCGTACTGGCCGTCGCCGGCGGCGTTCTGGTGACGTTGGCCGGAGCCGAGCTGCGCGCCGGCTTTCGCGGCGGTGAGCTGCTGGTGCTCGCGGCCGTCATATTGTGGACGTGGTACTCGCACGCCGGCATCAGCCGGCTGCCCGGCATGGGCGATCTCGCCCGCTCGGCCCTGCTCCTCGCGGCGTCCGCGGTCGTCTCAGGCCTGCTGGCGATCGCCGGCCTTTCGCTGGGGCTCGTGGACTTGCGTGCCGACGTGACGCCGTCGGGCATTGCCTGGCTGCTTTGGCTCGGTGGCGTGGCCGTCGGCCTGACGCTGCCGCCATGGTTTCTCGGCGTGCGGCTGCTCGGCATCACCGTCGCGTCGATGCACCAGAACCTGGCGCCGCTGTATGTCATGTTGCTGGCCGTGCTGCTGGGCGGCAGTGTCGTTTCGGGCCAGGTCGCCGGAGCAGCCCTGGTCCTCGCCGGCGCGGCCATTGCGCAGCTTCGCAGACGGGATCGATCCGGCTAACCACCGCGCCGCCATGCTGAAGACCTACCAGGGCAAGATCACGGCCGGCGAGCTGAAGCTCGACCCGGCGCAGAGGGCCGTGGCCGAGCGGCTGCAGCGGCTGGTCGACGAGCTGCGTGCCGCCGCTCCCGCAACGAGCGCTGGTGGCACCGGATTGCTTGGTCGCCTGTTCCGCGGCCGCGAGGCCGCCACGCCGCCGGCGCCACGCGGGCTCTACATCTGGGGCGGCGTCGGCCGCGGCAAGTCGATGCTGATGGACATGTTCTTCGGCATCGCCACCATCGAGCGCAAGCGCCGGGTGCACTTCCACGAGTTCATGCTGGAGGTGCAGAAGCGGCTGCACGAGATGCGCGAGGTCGGCGGGCGCGAGGATCCTCTGATCGAGCTGGCCGGCCGGCTCGCCACCGAAAGCCGGTTGCTCTGCTTCGACGAGTTCCACGTGGTCAACATCGCCGATGCGATGATCCTCGGCCGGCTGTTCAGCGGGCTGTTCGAGCGCGGCGTCACCGTCGTGGCCACCAGCAACTGGCCGCCGGACCGGCTCTACGAGAACGGGCTGAATCGCGATCGTTTCCTGCCATTCATTGCCCTGCTCAAGGAGCGGCTGGACGTGCTGGCCCTTGAAGGTCCGACCGACTACCGGCTCGAGCGTCTCCGCGATCTCGCGGTTTACGTCACCCCGACCGGACCCGCCGCTGACGCCCGGCTGGAGCAGATCTTCGCCGCTCTGGCCGACGGGGAGCCCGGCGCTGCGGAAACACTCGCCGTCGGGACAAGGCGACTTGCCGTCCCGCGGGCAGCCCATGGTGTCGCCATGTTCGGCTTTGCCGACTTGTGCGCCCAGCCACTCGGCGCGGCGGACTACCTCGCCCTCAGCGAGCGCTTTCACACCCTGATTGTCCGCGAAGTCCCCGTCCTGACGCCCGACCGCCGCAACGAGGCCCGGCGGTTCATGACCCTCGTCGACGCGCTCTACGAGCGGCGGATGGTGCTGGTCCTGTCGGCCGAGGCTCCTGCCGAGACGCTCTATGCCGAGGGCGACGGTGCCTTCGAGTTCCAGAGGACCGTGAGCCGGCTGCTCGAGATGCAGGGCCACGATTGGCTGGAGCGATGCCGCGCGCGCCATCCTGGCGACTTTGCGCGCGAGTTCGTGCCTTACGCGCTGACCAGCGACCTGAGCTGAAGCGTCCGCTGGTTGCGCCTTGACGCGAGATCCGCGATGCCTCGCCGTTCGGCCGAATTGGTGCCCGCGGCAGATGTCCGTCATGACGACGTTTGAGCCGAAGCCAGCGCCGCGGGAACGGATAGGCGCTGGGGGGCCCTGTCTGCGCAATTCTTGCCCGGGACCTGGAACGAGCTGGGCTAGATCTCGACCTCGAGGCCCAGCATCAGGAAGCTCCAGCTCTTGCCATGCCCGTCGAGGCCCAGCGACCCGTTGACGCCACCTTCGAGGGCTTCTTCCATGACAATGTTCAATCCGGCCAGGTGCGGTACCGTGAAGACACGGATCGAGCCCTTCAGCAGGTTCGGGAACTCGCGCTTCAGGCGTGCCGGCGTCAGCTGCCGGCGCACGGCGTCGAAGTGCGCCGGATCGCGCAGCCAGACGCTGACGTTGGAGGTGTTGCCCTTGTCGCCGGCACGGGCGTGGGCAACCTCCCGCAGCGGAACGCGCCGGCTCACGCGACCAGCACCGTGACCGAGGGCTCGACTGCCGCCCGGTCGATGGTGGTCGAGTAGGTGACCACCGAAGGGGTGATGGCGCCACGGTAGCCGCAGCCGCCTGCCGGGCCGCAGCACAGCAGCGCCTCGACTTCCCAGAGCATCAGCTCGGCCTCCTCGCGGGTGGCGGTGCGCAGCGCCGCGCGCAGGCGGGCCTCGTAGGGCTCGGCCAGGGTGCGCCGGCCGGCGGTACCGTGGATCGAATCGACGCCGATCAGGTCGAGGCGCGGAGCCGGCCCAAGCCGCTCGCGCAGGATATCGCGGGCGAGCTCGGCGCGGGCGAGAGCGCCTGGTCCGGCATAGGAGATTCCGCCCTCGGCAAGGAAGCCGCCATCGCAGGCGAGGGTCACCTTCAGCCGGTCGGGGCGCGGCTGGCCGCCGGCTCCGGAGACGGCGACGCGGTCCGCGGCCTCGGTGGCGATCTCGACCTGCGAGAAATCGGCGGTGACGTCGGGCGTCAGGTAGCGGCTTGGGTCGTGAACCTCGTACAGTAGCTGCTCCCTGACCGTCTCCGGCGTGACGCAGCCGCCGGCGGTGGCGAGCTTGGTGATGACGGCACCGCCGTCCGCCGCAACCTCGGCGATCGGGTAGCCACAACGGGCCAGGCCGGGCACGTCCTTGTAGCCCGGGTCGGCGAAGTAGCCGCCGGTCACCTGCATGCCGCACTCGAGCAGGTGTCCGACCAGCGTTCCGCGGCCGAGGCGCTGCCAGTCGTCGCTGCGCCAGCCGTAGCGGTGGGCGAGGGGAGCGAGGAACAGCGAAGGGTCGGCGACGCGGCCGGAGACGATGACGTCGGCCTCGACCCGGAGCGCCGGCAGAACCGCGTCGATGCCGAGATAGGCGTTGGCGCCGACCGGGCGGACGGCCAGCTCGCGGAGCGGTCGGCTGGTCTCCCAGAGCTCACTTTCGGGATCGAGCCGGGCGAGCACGTCGTCGCCCTCGACCACGGCGACGCGCAGCCCGGCGAGGCCGAGCTCGCGGGCAACGGCCACCGTCGCCTCGCCGGCGGCGCGCGGGTTGGCGACGCCCATGTTGGTGACGATGCGCGTGCCGCTGGCGCGGGCCGCCGGCAGGACGGAGCGCATCCGGCGCTCGAGGAAGGCGTTGTAGCCCTTGCGCGGATCGGCACGCCGGTCACGATGGCCGAAGGCCATCGTGCGCTCGCCAATGCACTCGAAGACGATGACGTCGAGCGCACCCTCGCGGACGAGGTCGATCGCCGGCTCCAGCCGGTCGGACGAGAAGCCGGCGCCGCAGCCGATCCGGAACATGGGCCCGTCCGTTGGTTGGCGAGGGCGCGAGCCTGCGCGACCGGCGTCGCCGGGGCAAGCCCGCCGGGGTCACGGTGGCAATGCGCCGGGATCGACCAGGGCATGCGCAATGCGCGTGCGGTTCCAAGTGTAGACGAGATGGACGCGGCCATCGCCGGCCGGGGCGAGCGACGGATAGGAGTATTCGCCGGGCGCATCCTCGACCAGGGCGCCGCAGCGCCAGGCATGACCGTCGTCGGAGAGGAGCAAGTACAACGGGGACCGGCCGCGGCGGACCGGATTGGCAGCGGCGAGGAGGCGGCCGTCGGCAAGGCGGATGACATCGATCCCGCTGTTCGGGTTGGGCAGCCGTGTCGCCGTCATCGCGCTCCAGCTGGCGCCGCCGTCGCCCGAACGGGAGGCTGTGACCACGCCCTGGCGGGTGCGGCAAAGCGCAAGCAGGGTCCCGTCGGCGAGGTCGACGACACTGGCCTGGTTGGCCACCCAGCGCCACGGCCGGTTGAGCACCTGGACGCGGCGCCAGCCGTTGCCGTCGCGATCGCTGCGCTCGATGTGACAGCGCCAGCCGAGATGCTCCGTACTGGAGCCGTGCAGCAGCGTGCCGTCGGCGAGCTCCAGCGGCCGGTTCTTGATCGGTCCCAGCATGCCGCGGGGCAGCGGCTCGGCGGCCGACCACGATTGGCCGGCGTCGCTGCTGGTCGCGGTGAGGCTCCACCAACGCCTCGGCGACGGCCCGACCCGCCAGTAGAGACGCAGGCCGCCAGCGGCCGGCCGGTGCAGCACCGGGTTCCAGCAGGGCAGGCCGCGACCGCTGGCGACCTGAACCGGATCGCTCCACGGCTCCTCGCCACGCCGTCGGGAGAGCCAGATGCCGACGTCGGCGGCCCCTTCGCGGGCGCCGCCGAACCAGGCTGCCACGGTCGTTCCGGCGTCCTCGGCGACGGTCGCTGCATGGCAGGCCGGAAAGGGAGCCTGCTCGAAGACGAAGGCCGGGCTCAGACGTCGCACAGCTTCCAGCGCCCGATGTCGACGTGGATATGATTGGCATGGAAGCGGTCGGAGTTCGGCGTGAGCACGGCGGAGAACGGGCGGCACAGGGCCTTGGCGGCAGAGCGCAGGAACTGGCCGCGCGGGCTGCGCGATCGCCACTCCTTCTCGACGACCACCCGGCTGCCATCGGCGAGATCGAAGGCGGAGATGTCCAGGGCGCGGGCCGAGGCGTGCAGGCTCATGCGCCTCGAGTTACCGGTCATTCGCCGACAGGAATAGCTGCCGAGCGTCTCGACGGCCCTGATCGGCGAGCCGAGTTGCTGGCGCGCCAGCTGGTCCAGCTGTGGCAGGGCCGCCATCCAGGCATAGAGCATGCTGCAGCTTGTCGGTGGCGGCGGAAGCAGGCGTGAGGTCCCGCCAAGCGGCTGGACCGGCGTATCGACAGCGCAGGCACCCTGATCGGGCGCGTTCCAGGGGCGCACCCTGACCCCCAGCTCGTCGAGGGCGGCGAGGCAGGCGGCACCGGTCGGGTAGCCCTGCGTGACCGGCGTCGCGCGGCGCTCGGCCGTCCCCGAGCAGCCGACGAGGCTGACGAGCATCAGGAGGACGAATCCGGGTCCCGACCAGGCTGGCGTAGAGGCGAGCGAACCCTTCCGGCGCATCCTTTGGCTTTGCCCCGCTCCCGCCCTTGCGACAAGATGCGCGACAGCAAATGGCCGCGACCACGCGGCTCCGCCGGGCCGGGCTGGCTCGCCGGCAACTATCGGGAGGCCGTACCATGATCGTCACCCGTCGCGCCGTTCTCTCGGCGGCAGCCGTTGCCACCCTGCTGGCGGTCGGCACGGCCTCGGCCGACGACTACCCGTCGCGTCCGATTACGATGATCGTGCCGTTCGCCGCAGGCGGGCCGACCGACACCGTGGCCCGGCTGATCGCCGAGCCGATGACCCAGGCGCTGGGGCAGCAGGTGGTGGTCGAGAATGTCGGAGGCGCAGGCGGCACGCTGGGCGCTGCGCGCGTCGCCAAGGCCGATCCCGACGGCTACACCATCCTGCTGCATCACATCGGCCAGGCCACCAGCGCCACGCTCTATCGCAAGCTGCCGTACGACACGCTGACCGCCTTCGCCCCGATCGGGCTCGTCACCGACGTGCCGATGACCATCGTCGGCCGGGCCGACCTGCCGCCGGCCAACGTCACGGAGCTGCTCGCCTACATCAAGGAGAACGGCGACAAGATCACGCTCGCCAATGCCGGCATCGGCGCGGCCTCGCACCTGTGCGGCATGATGCTGATGGCGGCGCTCGACACGCCGATGACGACGGTGCCGTACAAGGGGACAGGCCCGGCGATGACGGACCTGCTCGGTGGCCAGGTCGACCTTCTGTGCGACCAGACCACCAACACGACCGGTCACCTGCAGTCCGGCAAGATCAAGGGCTATGCGGTGACGACGAAGACGCCGGTGCCGGCGCTGCCCGATCTGCCGACGCTCGATTCCTCGGGCGTCCCCGGGTTCGAGGTCGCGGTCTGGCACGGTCTCTACGCCCCGGCCGGCACGCCGCAGCAGGACATCGACAAGCTCGCGGCCGCCCTCCAGGGCGCGCTCAAGGACCCGAAGGTGATCGAGCGCTTCGCGGCCCTGGGGACCGAGCCGGTCGGCGCCGACAGTGCCACGCCGGCAGCTCTCGACGCCCACCTGAAGGCAGAGATCGCCCGGTGGAAGCCGGTGATCGAGGCGGCCGGAGTCTACGCCGACTGACGAGCCAGGCCGCCCAACTCCCGGGGCCCATCGCGATGCCGACATCCTCCGAGAAGCCTCGTGACCTCGTCGGGGGCATCCTTGTGATGGCCGCCGGCCTGGGCTTCATGGCCCTAGGCCGGGACCTGGAGATGGGCACCTCCTTCCGGATGGGGCCGGGATACTTCCCGACCGTCCTGAGCGCGCTGCTGTTCCTGCTTGGCGTCGCCCTGACGATCGTCGGCCTAAGGGCACCGCGTAGCGACGGCGGCAGCGGCAGCGTGCCCTGGCGCGGCCTGCTGCTGATCATCGGCGCCGTCGCCGTGTTCGGTGCCACGCTGCGCGGGCTCGGCCTGCTGCCGGCCCTGGCGGTGGTCGTCTTCGTCACCGCCTGGGCCAGCCGCTACGCTTCGTGGAAGGCCTCGCTGCCGCTGGCCATCGGCCTGACGGCGTTCTGCGTGCTGCTGTTCATCAAGGGACTTGGCCTGCCGCTGCCCCTGATCGGCCCGTGGCTGAAGCCGGCGCCCGTCGCCGAAGCGCCGCAGCCGGCCTAGGGAGCCCACGGTGGAGCTGCTCGACAACCTCGGCCTCGGTTTCGCCACCGCGCTGAGCCCGTGGAACCTGGTCTACTGCTTCATCGGCGTGCTGCTCGGCACCATGGTCGGCGTGCTGCCGGGCCTCGGTCCGATCGCCACCATCGCCATGCTGCTGCCGCTGACCTTCTCGCTGCCGCCGGTGGCGGCGCTGATCATGCTCTCGGGCATCTACTACGGCGCCCAGTATGGCGGCTCGACGACCGCCATCCTGATCAACCTGCCCGGCGAATCCTCGTCCGTCGTGACCGCGATCGACGGCTACCAGATGGCCCGGCAGGGCAGGGCCGGAGCGGCCCTCGCCACCGCCGCCCTCGCCTCGTTCTTCGCCGGCACGGTGGCGACGGTGCTGCTGGCCCTGGCTGCGCCGCCGCTCGCCGACCTTGCCCTCAAGTTCGGCCCGGCCGAGTACTTCTCGCTGATGGTGCTGGGCCTCGTCGCCTCGGTGGCGCTGGCCAGCGGCTCGCTGCTCAAGGCGTTCACGATGATCGTGCTGGGCCTGCTGCTCGGCATGGTCGGGACCGACCTCGAGACCGGGACGCCGCGCTTCACCTTCGATCTGCCCGAGCTCGCCGACGGGCTCAACTTCGTGGCCGTGGCCATGGGGGTCTTCGGCATCGGCGAGATCATCCGCAACCTCGAGCACGAGAGCACCCGCAGCGTGATGGTCAAGCACGTCTCGGGGCTGCTGCTGACCCGCGAGGACTTCCGGCGGATCGTCGGGCCGGTGCTGCGCGGCACCGGCCTCGGCTCGATCCTCGGCATCCTGCCCGGTGGCGGCGCCATGCTCGCCTCGTTCGCCGCCTACACGATGGAGAAGCGGCTGTCGCCCAACCGTGCCGGGTTCGGCAAGGGTGCCATCGAGGGCGTGGCGGCACCGGAATCGGCCAACAACGCCGGCGCGCAGACCTCGTTCATCCCGATGCTGACGCTGGGCATCCCGTCGAACCCGGTGATGGCCCTGATGATCGGCGCCCTGATCATCCAGGGCATCACCCCCGGCCCCAGCGTCGTGACGGACGAGCCGGCCCTGTTCTGGGGCCTGATCGTCTCGATGTGGGTCGGCAACCTGATGCTGGTGCTGCTGAACCTGCCGCTGATCGGCATGTGGGTACGGATGCTGACCATCCCGTACCACCTGCTGTTCCCGGCGATCATCGCGTTCTGCTGCATCGGCGTCTACAGCGTGAACAACAACGCCTTCGACGTCTACGCCATGGCCCTGTTCGGGCTGGTCGGCTACCTGCTGATCAGGCTCGATTTCGAGCCGGCGCCGCTGCTGCTCGGCTTCGTCCTCGGGCCGATGCTCGAGGAGTACCTGCGCCGGGCGATGATCATCAGCCGCGGCGATCCGACGGTGTTCGTGACCCGGCCGCTGAGCCTGGCCCTGTTGGTCGTCGCGGCCGGCGTGCTGGTCATGGTGCTGCTGCCCAACATCCGCGCCAAGCGCGAGGAGGCCTTCCAGGAGTAGCGGCTACTCGCCGATGACCTTCTCGACGGCCGCCACCGCCTCGGGGCTGTCCCACTCGGCGATGCCGAGCAGGCGGCCGGCCTCGTTGCCGTCGGCATCGACGATGATGGTGGCCGGCAGGCCCGGAACCTTGAGCTGACGGGCCGCCTGCGCCTTGGGATCGTGCATGATCTGCACGTTCCTGACGCCGACCTCGTCGACGAACTTGCGCACCCGGTCGGGGCCGGCCCGGTCGACGGACAGGGCGACGACGACCGCCTTGTCCGGATCGAGCATCGTCGACAGGCGGTCGAGCGAGGGCATCTCCTCGCGGCAGGGCGCGCACCAGGTGGCCCACAGGTTCAGCACGACGACCTTGCCGCGGTAGGCATCGAGGCCCGTCTCGTTGCCCTCGAGGTCGAGAAAGCGTAGAGGCGGCAGCGCTTCGCCGGTGCCGGCCGCGAGCTCGAGCGCGCGGGCCGGCAGGGCCAGGAGCATGAGACTGAAGCAGCACGCCAGGAGCTGGCGCATGGCGATCTCCGGAAGGGTATCGTGACGGACAAGCCCGCATCCGCCCGCGAGCTGTGGGGCGGTGGCCACTTCGCGTCGGGCCCGGCGCCGCTGATGGAGCGGATAAACGCCTCGATTCCCTTCGACAAGCGCCTCTACCGGCAGGACATCGCCGGATCGAAGGCCCACGCCCGGATGCTGGCCGAGGCCGGCGTCATCACCGCCGCCGACCGCGACGCCATCCTCGCCGGCCTCGACACGATCCGGGCCGACATCGAGGCCGGTCGGTTCGCGTTCTCCACCGCACTCGAGGACATCCACTTCAACATCGAGGGCCGGCTCACCGACGCCATCGGCGAGGCCGGGCGCCGGCTGCATACCGGCCGTTCGCGCAACGACCAGGTCGCGACCGACTTCCGCCTCTGGGTCCGCGACGCCACCGACCGCGCCCGGCTGGCGCTGCGCGGCCTGATCGGCGTCCTGCTCGACCTCGCCGAGACGCATGCCGCGTCGGTGATGCCGGGATTCACGCACCTCCAGGCCGCCCAACCGGTCACCTTCGGCCATCATTTGATGGCTTATGTCGAGATGTTCGGGCGCGATCTCGGCCGCTTCGGCGATGCCAGGGCGCGGATGAACGAGAGCCCGCTGGGCGGTGCGGCGCTCGCCGGAACGAGCTTCCCGCTCGACCGGCACATGACCGCCGCCGAGCTCGGCTTCGCCGGGCCGATGCGCAACTCGATCGATGCCGTCTCGGACCGCGACTTCGCTCTGGAGTACCTCGCCGCCGCGGCGATCTGCGCCGTGCACCTGTCGCGGCTGGCCGAGGAGCTCGTGCTGTGGTCGACGCCGCAGTTCGGCTTCGTGCGGATGAGCGAGGAGTTCACCTCCGGCAGCTCGATCATGCCGCAGAAGCGCAACCCCGACGCCGCCGAGCTGGTGCGCGGCAAGTCGGGCCGCGTGCTCGGCCACCTGCAGGCGCTGCTGGTGACCATGAAGGGCCTGCCGCTGGCCTATTCGAAGGACATGCAGGAGGACAAGGAAGGCGTGTTCGATGCCGCGGACACCCTCGAGCTCTGCCTCGAGGCGACGGCGGCGATGCTGCCGGGGATGCGGGTCAACACCGAACGGATGCATGCCGCCGCCGGCGTCGGCTTCAGCACCGCCACCGACCTCGCCGACTGGCTGGTCCGGGTGAAGGGCTGCGCCTTCCGCGACGCGCACGCCGTCGCCGGGCGCGCGGTGCGGCTGGCCGAGAGCCGCGGATGCGGGCTCGAGGGACTTGGCGCCCAGGATCTCGCCGGCATCGACCCCCGGCTGGATGCGGGCGTGCTGGAGGTGCTGGGCGTCGACCGGTCGGTCGCGAGCCGGACGAGCTTCGGCGGCACGGCGCCGGCCCGGGTCCGCGAGGCCGTGGCCGCGGCGCGGGCCAGGCTGGCGGAGACGGCCTGATGGGCAAGGCCGAGCCGACCGGTCCGGAGCTGACGCGGCGGCGCCTCGCGGTGGTGCTGCTCGGGGCCGTCGCCCTCGCCGGCTGCGGCAAGAAGGGCGACCTCTATCTCCCCGACCAGCCCGAGGCCCCCGAAGGCACCGTGCCGGAGGACAACCGCACCGACGACCGGAACGACAACGACGACAACAACGCGAGCGACAATTGAGGGAGCCGCCGGGCGTGCAGAACCCCATTCGCTACCGTGACGGTGCCCTCGCCATCGAGCAGGTGCCGCTGGCCGACATCGCCGCCTCCGTTGGCACGCCGTTCTACGCCTACAGCGCCACGGCCATGCGCGAGCGGCTGCAGGCCCTCCTGACGGCGTTCGCCGGGCAGCCGCTGCGCGTCTTTTTCGCCGCCAAGGCCAACAGCAACCTCGCCGTGCTGCGCACGCTGATCAGCGCCGGCGCCGGGATCGAGGTGGTGTCGGGCGGCGAGATCCGCCGGGCCCTGGCGGCCGGCGTAGCCGGCGGCTCCATCGTGTTCGCCGGCGTGGCCAAACGCGACGACGAGATCAGCCTCGGGCTCGAGGTCGGCATCGCCCAGTTCAACGTCGAATCGGTGCCGGAGCTGGAGCGGATCGGCGCGATCGCGGCCGCCGTCGGCAAGCGCGCGCCGATAGCCCTGCGCATCAACCCCGACGTCGCCGCGGCCACCCACGACAAGATCGCCACCGGCCGCAAGACGGACAAGTTCGGCATCCCGTACACCGCCGCGGCGGAAATCTACGCCCGGGCGGTGACGATGCCGGGGATCGATCCGGCCGGCCTGCACATGCATATCGGCTCGCAGATCACCCAGCTCAGTTCGTTCGAGCCGGCCTATGTCCGCGGTGTCACCCTCTATCGCGAGCTGCGTGCCGCCGGCGTGCCACTGCGGCGGATCGATTTCGGCGGCGGTTTCGGGGTTCGCTACAACGACGAGGTGATGGTGCCGCCGGACGAGCTGGCGCGGCTCGTCCGCCGCGTCACCGAGGGTCTGGACGCCGAGATCTGGCTCGAGCCCGGCCGCTATCTCGTCGCCGAGGCCGGCGTGCTCGTCGCCTCGGTCATCTATGTGAAGGAGACCGAGGAGCGGCGCTTCGCCATCGTCGATGCCGGGATGCACACGCTGATGCGACCGGCCCTCTATGGCGCCTATCACGGCATCCAGCCGGTCCGGCAGCCGGCCGCCGGTGCTCCGTTGCGCCCTGCCGACGTCGTCGGCCCGATCTGCGAGAGCTCGGACGTGCTGGCGCGCGGGCGCGACCTGCCCGAACTCGCAAGCGGCGATCTTCTCGCGTTTTTGACCGCCGGCGCCTATGGCGCGGTGATGGCCTCGAACTACAATAGCTTTCCGGGACCAGCGGAGGTGCTGGTCGACGGGGCGCGATGGGCGGTGGTGAAGCGACGCCGGGAACCGGAGACGCAGTTCGCCGACGAGGTCGTGCCCGACTGGCTTGGACCGGCGCAGGAGACCTCGCGCCCCTGACCGAGGAGCGGTGACATGGCGGCCCCGCAGCGCGACCCTCGCCAGACGCGATCGTTCCGCACGCGGGTCGCCGCCGCCGCGGCCGTGCTCGGCTTCGAGCGCGCCTGGCCGGCCTTCTGGCCCGTACTCGGCATCGCCGGGCTGTTCCTCGCTCTTTCACTGTTCGGCCTGTGGCATCGCCTGCCGGTCTGGCTGCATGCGGTCGGGCTGGCGCTGTTCGGCGCCGCGCTCGTTGCCGCCATCGTCCGTTGGCTTGTCCCGTCGCTGCGCTGGCCGACCCGACGTGAGGCCCTGGCCCGCATCGAGGCCGACAGCGGTGCCCGCAACCAGCCGCTGCAGGCGCTCGAGGACGACCTGCCGGACGAACTCGGCGATTCCAGCACGCGCGCGCTGTGGGAGGCGCACCGGGCCAGGCTGACGAGCGGTCTCGGCCGTCTGAAGCTGGCGCCGCCGCGGTCGGACCTGCCGCGGCGCGATCCGTGGGCGCTGCGGGCGGCCCTGCTGATGGTGCTGGCCATCGCGCTGGTCGACGCCGGCGGGCTCTGGCCGCAGCGGCTGGCCGATGCGGTGACCCTGACACGGCCCGACACGCGGCCGGTCCAGCCGCTGCAGACGACCCTCTGGGTGACGCCGCCGGCCTATACCGGGCTCGTGCCGGTCGGAATTCCCGTGAGCGCTCCCGATGCTCCAGCCCATCAGGTGCCCGTGGGCAGCGAGGCGCTGGTGCAGGTGCATCATCTGCCGGGGGATGCCGACACGCCGCCGCCGATCCTGCAGGCCGGAGCCTCACCGACGCCGTTCCAGCTCCTCGGCAACGGCAGCGCCGAGGGCAAGGTGGCGATGACGGAAAGCCTGCGCCTTTCCGTCCTGCTGCCGGACGGGACCGAGCCCGCCGCATGGAATCTGGAGGTCCTGCCCGACAAGGTCCCCACCGTCGCGTTCGGCAGCGAGCCTCGCGCGACCAGTCGGGGTGTGCTCCGGGTCACCCACGATGCCGCCGACGACTACGGGATCGCCGAGCTGGCGGTCCTCATCAGTCCGGCCGACCGGCCCGAGGAGGTCGAGCGCCGGGTGCTGGCCAAGCCGACCGGCCAGGTTGCCTCGCTGAAGGGCGGGAGCTACCTCGATCTCACCTCGCACCCGCTCGCCGGCCTGAAGGTGGCGATGCGGCTGGAGGCGGTCGATGCGATCGGGCAGGCCGGGCAGAGCGATAGTGTCGAGGTCCTCCTGCCGGAACGCGAGTTCACGCATCCGATGGCGAGGGCGGTGATCGAGCAGCGCAAGGCGCTGATGCGTGATCCGCAACAGCAGGATACGGTTGCCGGCCGCCTGGATGCGCTGGCCGACACCGAGATGGCGCAGGAGCTCGGCGCACCCGTCGAGCTCGGCCTGCGCTCCGGCTCGGCCCGGTTGCGCAATACGGAGCCGGCGCCGGACGGCAACGACGGACGGCGAGCCGTTGCCGACCTGCTTTGGGACCTCGCGCTCTACATCGAGGACGGCGCCCTCTCGGTCGCCGAGCGCGACCTGCGTGCGCTGCAGGACGAGCTCGAGCGGGCGTTGAGCGAAGGTGCCGAGGACGCCGAGATCGAGCGGCTGATGGCCGAGCTCGAGCAGGCGATGCAGCGCTATCTCGACGAGCTGACCCGGCAGGCCATGGAGAATGCGCAGAACGCCGATCCGCAGCAGATGCAGCCGATGCCGTTCGACCAGAACCAGATGGTCGATCGCCAGGACCTGCAGCAGATGCTCGACCGGGCCCGCGAGCTGATGCGCAGCGGCGCCCGCGAAGCGGCGCAGGACATGTTGGCCCAGTTGCGCGAGATGCTCGAGAACCTGCAGACGATGACCGCGCAGCGGCAGCTGTCGCCCGAGGCGCAGGCGCTGAGCGACCTGCAGAAGATGATCCAGCTCCAGCGCAACCTGCTGGAGCGCAGCTTCCAGATGCAGCGCCAGCAGAACGGGTCGCCCCAGCCCGGCGAGCAGGGGCAGCAGCAGGGCCAGCAAGGCCAGCAGGGCGAGGGCATGCCGCAGGACGGCATGGGCCAGGCGGCCGGCGAGCAGGACGCGCTGCGCCGTGCGCTCGGCGAGCTGATGCGCCGGCTGGGCGAGTCCGGCATGGAGATCCCGCGCTCGCTCGGCCAGGCCGAGCTGTCGATGCGTGGCGCCCGGGACGCGCTGCAGCAGCAGGCTCCGGGCAGCGCCGCCGAGGCGCAGGGCCAGGCGCTCGACCAGATGCAGCAGGGCGGCCAGGCCTTGGTCGAGCAGATGCAGCAGCAGATGGGCAACGGACCGGGCCAGGCGCAGGGCGAGCCGCAGCCGGGCCAGCGCCGCGGCCGCGATCCGCTCGGCCGGTCGGTGCAGAACGACGGCGGTGCCGATACGAACGGCGAGCTGGTGCCCGAGGAGAGCGATCTCGGGCGCGCCCGCGGCGTGCTCGAGGAGCTGTACCGGCGCTCCGGCGAGCGCGGCCGGCCGCCCCTCGAGCTCGACTACTACAACCGGCTGCTCGACCGCTTCTGAGCCGCGCGGTGCGACGCGTCGAGCGGCCCTCGCCGAACTGGAACGAGCGGCCGGCAGGCGTCGTCGACACGCTCGTGCTGCACTACACCGGGATGGCTTCCGGCGAGGCCGCGCTGGCCCGCCTGTGCGATCCCGCCGCCGAGGTCAGCGCGCACTACGTCATCGACGAGGCCGGGACGATCCACGCGCTGGTGGCCGAGGAGCGGCGGGCCTGGCATGCCGGACGCAGCGCCTGGGGCGGGCGCAGCAACCTCAACGACACGTCGATCGGCATCGAGCTGGTCAACCCCGGGCACGAGTGGGGCTACCGGCCGTTCGCCGAAGCGCAGATGCAGGCGTTGACTGAGCTTTGCCGGGGAATCCTCGCGCGCTGGCCGATTCCGCCGGCGCAAGTCCTTGCGCATGCGGACATCGCGCCGAATCGCAAGGAGGATCCGGGCGAGCTGTTCGACTGGGTCAGGCTGGCCGCTGCCGGCATCGGTCGCTGGCCGGACCGGATCGTGCCGGCGCCGGTCGACCCGCTGGCGGCGCGCCGGCATCTTTCCGCCATCGGCTACGCCCTCGACCAGCCTGGCGTGACCTTCATCCAGGTCGTGACCGCCTTCCAGCGGCACTACCGCCAGCGCCTCGTCAACGGCGCGCTCGATCCCGAGACAATGGGTGCGATTCTCGCTCTAAGCCCCTTGCACAGCGCATAATTTTTCCATAGCTTAATGTCGATGCAGGCGGTCGGGCGGCTGCTTCCGCGCAAGCGGGGGAGGAAAGTCCGGGCTCCACGGAAACACGGTGCCGGGCAACGTCCGGCGGGGGCAACCCCAGGGAAAGTGCCACAGAGAGCAGTCCGCCCGCCGGACCGGCTTCGGCCGGTTGCGGGCAAGGGTGAAAGGGTGCGGCAAGAGCGCACCGCGGTCCTGGCGACAGGACTGGCTCGGCAAACCCCACCGGGAGCAAGACCGAGTAGGGACGACGGTGCCCTTGCGGCACAGGCCCGTTTCCGGGCCGGTCGTCCGGGTGGGTCGCGTGAGGCGCGCGGCAACGCGTGCCCCAGAGGAATGGCCGTCCCCCGAGCCCGACTCGGGGACAGAACCCGGCTTACAGGCCGCCTGCATCACTGACGGGCATCGAGAGAACATCAATGGAACGAAGTTGAGGTCACGCCGGCTGTTGCTGTTGCGGGTGTGCGAGCCTTGTCCCCCACTTATCCACAGATTCATTCTTCAGGGCTCGGCGAGTACTTTTCCCATGCATTTCAGGCTGATTCCCAAAAACGTTCTTGACCCTGTTGCCCTGTCTGACTAGTTTTTCACGAAATCCTGTCACCGCGCTCTGCTCAGGACTTGGCAAGTCATTTCGATGACAGCCAAGTCAACGGAAGAAAAACTTGCCCGAGAGCGTTGATAATCGCCTTGGCCCGGTGAGGAACCGGCGCCAGTCGCCCTCTCGAATCCTGACGCGGGTGCTTGCGTCGGGCCGGCGTGTTTCTGGCGCGGCCGGCACGGACAGTGGCGGCCGGCGTCGCCGGCTAGGCTGCAGGACTTTGGTAGCGGCCAAGTATTACTGTGCAGGCAGGGCTGAAGCTTGCGTCTCGGAATCGCGTCCTTCCGAGCCTGTGGATAACTCGGGTGTGGAACACTGAGGCGGGTCACCTGCCGGTCCTGCTGGGGCCGGTGGTCGAGGCGGTAGCGGCGGTCGCCGGCGCGGTCGTCGTCGATGCCACGTTCGGGGGCGGCGGCTACAGCCGCTCGCTGCTGGCGGCGGGCGCCCGCGTCATCGGGATCGATTGCGATCCGGAAGCTGTCGCCCGGGGCGAGGCCCTGGCGGCGGCCGAGCCGCGCTTCCGCATCCTGCATGGCCGCTTCGGCGCCATGGTCGACCTCCTCGCCGGCATCGGCGTCGAGCGGGTCGATGCCATCGTCATGGATGTCGGGGTCTCGTCCTTCCAGCTCGACCAGGCCGAGCGCGGGTTCTCGTTCCGCCATGCCGGGCCCCTCGACATGCGCATGAGCCGCGAGGGCCCGACGGCGGCCGACATGCTCGCCACCGCGTCCGAAGGCGAGATCGCGGGCGTGCTGCGCGCGTTCGGCGACGAGCCCGATGCCAAGCGCATCGCGCGGGCCATCGTCCGCCGGCGCGAGACCGCGCCGCTGCGGCGGACCGAGGAGCTGGCCGAGCTGGTCGCTGCCGCCAAGGGCGGCCGGCGCGGACCGACCGATCCAGCCACGCGGACTTTCCAGGCGCTGCGCATCTGGGTCAACGACGAGCTCGGCGAGCTCGATCGCGCGCTCGAGGCGGCGGAAGCGCTGCTGGTCGACGGTGGTCGGCTGGTCGTCGTCGCCTTCCACTCCGGCGAGGACGAGCGCGTGAAGCGCTTCGTCGACGAGCGCGGCGGCCGGCCGGCCTCGGGCTCGCGCCATGCGCCGCCGGTGGCGCAGGCGGCGCCGCGCTGGTCCTGGGTGTCGCGCAAGGCGGTAATGCCGGGCCCCGCCGAGACCGCCAGCAACCCGCGCGCCCGCTCGGCGCGGATGCGGGTCGCGGTCCGCCGCCGCGAGGCCGATGCCGACGATCCGGCCGACGGGTGGAGGCTAGCTGCCTGATGCTGCGCCAGGCCCTTGTCGCCGTCCTGCTGATCGTCGCCGCCGCCGCCGCGGTGTTCCAGCTGAGCTATGCCGTGGTCGGGCTGGAGCGCCAGCTCACGCAGCTGCGCCGCGAGCTCGACAACGAGCGCTGGCTGGTGCGCACGCGCAAGGCCGACCTCGCCTACCTGACGCGTCCGGAGCGGCTCGCACAGCAGGCCGAGCAGCTGGGCCTGCACCCAGCGCGCGCGGCGCAGATCGTCGACGTCGACCGTATCGGCAACCGCGCCGAGGTGATGCTGTCCGGCATCGGCATCCCGGTGACCCTGCCGTCGGGCACCGCGGCCGAGCTGCGCCTCCGGCCGATGCCGGTTTTCGCCGACGTCGCGGCGGAGCACCGCTGATGCGGCTGCTGATCCCCCAGGTCCGGCCCGTCGACCCGGCGGTCAAGCTCGGGCGGCGCCGCGTCGTCGTGCTCGGCCTGTTCTTCGCGCTGGGCCTGACCAGCATCGGCATCCGGCTTGCCGACACCGTGATCGGCCGCGAGGCGGTGGCGCCGCCGCCGGTGGCGCAGGGCGAGGTCGGTCCCGACCCGCGCCGTGCCGACATCGTCGATCGCAACGGCGAGCTGCTGGCGACCAATCTCCGGGTCCCCTCGGTCTTCGCCGATCCCAGCCAGCTCGCCGACATCGACCGCGCGGCGGAACGGCTGGCCGCGGTGCTGCCCGGCACCGACCCCAGCGAGCTCAAGCGGCGCTTCCGCGCCTCGAAGCGCTTTGCGTGGGTGGCACCGAAGGTCACGCCGGCCGAGCAGGAGGCCGTGCTGGCGCTGGGCATTCCCGGCGTGGGCTTCCGCTTCACCGAGCAGCGGATCTATCCGCGCGAAAACCTCGCCAGCCACGTCATCGGCTACGTCGATGTCGACAACCAGGGCCTCGCCGGCATCGAGTACGGCATGCAGGCGCGCCTCGCCGGCGGTGCCGCGGCCGGCAACGGACCGGTCGCGCTCAGCCTCGACATGCGGGTCCAGCAGATCGTCCACGACGAGGTCGCCCGCGCCTACCACCGCTTCCAGGCCAAGGGTGCCGTCGGCATCGTCATGGACCGCGACAGCGGCGAGCTGCTGTCGCTGGTGAGCCTGCCGGACTTCGACCCCAACCGGCTGGAGCAGGCGTCCACCGAGGGGCGCAAGAACCGCGCGACCGGCAACACTTACGAGCTGGGCTCGCTGTTCAAGATCCTGAGCGTCGCCATGGCGCTCGACACCGGTCGCGTCGGCATGGACGACATGTTCGACGCGACCCTGCCGCTGAAGATCGGCCGCTATACCATCCGCGACGACCATGCCCGCAAGCGGCCGCTGAGCGTGCCGGAGATCTTCAGCTACTCGTCGAACATCGGCACGGCGAAGATGGTGTTCGCGGCAGGTGGTGCGGAGCCGCTCAAGTCGTTCTTCGAGCGCGCCGGCATGATGCAGAAGCCGGTCCTCGAGGTGCCCGAGCTCGCCCGGCCGCAGCTGCCCAAGAAGTGGCCGGACATCACCACGGCCACGACCTCCTTCGGCCACGGCATCGCCGTGACGCCGCTGCAGTTCGTCGAGGCGGTGGCCGCGATCTCCGGCGACGGCACGATGGTCCGGCCGACGCTGCTGAAGCGGGCTCCAGGCGAGCAGCCCGAGCGCTCGCAACTGGTCAGCCAGAAGACCGCCGACGCGCTGCGCTTCCTGATGTGGCTCACGGTCGAGAAGGGGACTGCGACCTCGGCGCGGGGCTCGGGCTACCTGCTCGGCGGCAAGACCGGCACGGCCGACAAGGTGGACCCGGTCAACGGCGGCTACCTGCACGGCTCCGTGCTGGCCTCGTTCGTGGGGGTCTTCCCGATCGACAAGCCGCGCTACGTGGTCCTCGTGATGCTCGACGATCCGCGCGGCGACGCGGGCACGCACGGGCTGCGCTACGGCGGCTGGACGGCGGCACCGGTCGTCCGCGATATCGTCGCGCGGATCGGGCCCGTGCTTGGCATGCCGCCGTCCGAGCCCGTCGACGAGGCGCACTTCCACGACCGCTACGACACCCAGCAGCGGGCCGACGCCCGCCCCCGCGGCAAGGAGCAGCGACTTGCGTCTGTCGTCGCTGATCCCTGACGGCGCTCGCCTGGTCGGCGACGGGGCCGCCGAGATCGGCGGCCTTTGCGTCGACTCGCGCACCGTCCGCGACGGCGACCTGTTCGCGGCACTCGGCGGGACACGGACCGACGGCCGGCAGTTCGTTGCCGATGCGGTGGCCAAGGGTGCCGTGGCGGTGCTCGGGCCGGTGGGGCTGGCCGCGGCCGGCCTGCCGGTGCCGGTGGTCGAGGCAGCCGAGCCGCGGCTGGCCCTGGCGCGCATGGCGGCCCGCTTCTTCGGCGCGCAGCCGGAGACCATCGTCGCCGTCACCGGGACGAACGGCAAGACCTCCACGGCGGTGTTCACCCGGCAGATCTGGGAGCGGCTCGGCCTCAAGGCGGCAAGCCTCGGCACCCTCGGCCTGCACGCGCCGTCCGGCTACCGGCCGGGCGCCCTGACCACGCCGGATGCGGTCGTCCTGCACCGGATCGCTGCCGAGCTGGCCGCGGCCGGCGTTCAGCACCTCGCCATCGAGGCTTCGAGCCACGGGCTCGACCAGCACCGTCTCGACGGGCTGCGGCTGGCCGCCGGCGCCTTCACCAACCTGACCCGCGACCATTTCGACTATCACGGGACCGAGGCCGCCTACCTCGCCGCCAAGCGGCGGCTGTTCAGTGTCCTGCTGCCGGCCGGGGCGGCGGCGGTGCTGAACGCCGACGTGCCGCAGTTCGCCGCACTCGCCGACGACGCCCGCCGGCGCGGCGTCCGGCTGATCGACTATGGCCGGTCGGCCAAGGTCCTGCGGCTCGTCGACCAGAAGCTGCACGGCGACGGGCAGAGCCTCGAGGTCGAGATCGACGGGCGACCGCAGCGGATCGAGCTGCCGCTGGTCGGGCCCTTCCATGCCTGGAACGCGCTGGCGGCGCTGGGCCTGGTCATCGGCACCGGCGGCGACGTCGCGCGCGCGGTCGACGCGCTCGGTCACCTGGTCGGCGCTCCCGGCCGGATGGAGCTGGTGGCGCGGCGCAATGGCGCCAGCGCCTATGTCGACTACGCCCACACGCCGGACGCGCTCGAGCAGGCGCTGAAGGCGCTGCGCGCGCACACCGGCGGCCGGCTGGTCGTCGTCTTCGGCTGCGGCGGCGATCGCGATCCGGGCAAGCGGCCGCTGATGGGCGGCATCGCCGGCCGCCTTGCCGACCGGGTGATCGTCACCGACGACAATCCGCGCAGCGAGGATCCGGCGCTCATCCGGCGCGCCATCGCCGCCGCCGCCGGATCGCAGGCGGTCGAGATCGGCGACCGGGCCATGGCGATCGAGGCTGGCTTCGCCGGCCTGCGTCCGGGCGACGTGCTGCTGGTGGCGGGGAAGGGGCACGAGACCGGCCAGACCGTCGCCGGTCGGACCTTGCCCTTCGACGACGCGGCGGTCTGCCGTCGGCTGGCGGGGCCGTTGAGCGGAGCCGCCGCATGACGGCGCTGTGGACCATGGCCGAGGCCGTCGCCGCGACCGGCGGTTCGGCCCTAGGTGCCTGGGCCGCGACCGGCGTCGCCATCGACAGCCGCACGCTGTCTGCCGGCGACCTGTTCGTGGCGCTGCGCGGTCCGACCCACGACGCGCATGCCTTCGTCGCCGATGCGCTGAAGGCGGGGGCCGCGGCCGCGCTGGTTGACCATCGGCCGGCAGGGCTTGGCGACGATGCGCCGCTGCTGCTGGTCGGCGACACGCTGCACGGGCTCGAGCAGCTCGGCATCGCCGGCCGGAGCCGCGCCCGGGCGCGGATCGTCGCCGTGACCGGCAGCGTCGGCAAGACCGGCACCAAGGAGGCCCTCCGCCACGTCCTGTCGCGGCAGGGCCATACCCATGCCAGCGCTGCCAGCCACAACAATCACTGGGGCGTGCCGCTCAGCCTCGCACGGCTGCCGGCGGAAGCGGACTTCGGGGTCTTCGAGCTCGGCATGAACCATGCGGGCGAGATCGCGGTCCTGACCCGCCAGGTCCGGCCGCATGTCGCCGTCGTCACCACGGTCGAGCCGGCACATCTGGAGTTCTTCGGATCCGTTGAGGGCATCGCCGACGCGAAGGCGGAGATCTTCGAGGGTCTGGAGCCCGGCGGTGCTGTCGTCCTCAATCGCGACAATCCCCAGCACGGGCGGCTCGAGGCGCGGGCACGCCGCGACGGAGCGGCGCGGATCGTCTCGTTCGGCCGCGACCCGGCCGCGACCTACCGGGCGCTGGACGCCGATCTCGATGCCGACGGCAGCACGATCGAGGCCGATCTCGGCGGCCGCCGTACACGGTACCGCGTCGGCATCGCCGGGGCGCACTGGGTGCTGAACAGCCTCGCGGTGCTGGCTGCCGTCGACATGCTGGGTGCCGACGTGGCGGCCGCGGCCGCGGCGCTCGCCGACCTCCGGCCGCCGGCCGGCCGCGGCGTCCGCGGTGCGGTGCTGGTTGCCGACGGAACGGCGACGCTGCTCGACGAGAGCTACAACGCCAATCCGGCCTCGGTCCGGGCGGCGCTCGACGTGCTCGGCCGCTTGCCCGGCCGGCGCGTGGCCGTGCTGGGCGACATGCGGGAGCTCGGGCCGACCGCACCCGACCTGCACGCCGCCCTGGCCGGCCCGCTGCAGGCGGCCGGCGTGGCCCGCCTCTTCACCTGCGGGCCGCTGATGGCCCGCCTGCAGGCCGCCATCCCGGCGGCGTTGCGTGGCGCCCATGCCGAGGATTCGCAGGCCCTGCTGCCACTGGTCCTGGCAGCGCTGCGCGACGGCGACGTGGTGCTGGTGAAGGGGTCGCTGGGCAGCCGCATGGCACCGATCGTCAAGGCTCTCCAGCAGGGGGCGGCCGCCGCCTCCCCGCGCCGGGCGGGGTGAGGCCGATGCTCTACAACCTCCTCGTCCCGCTCGCCGACCAGTTCAGCTTCTTCAACCTGTTCCGCTATCTGACGTTTCGCAGCGGCGCGGCGGTGATGACCGCCCTGCTGGTCAGCTTCCTCGCCGGGCCGGCGACGATCCGCTGGCTGCGCGCCAAGCAGCGCGAGGGCCAGCCGATCCGCGAGGACGGTCCCGAGCACCACCTGCTCACCAAGAAGGGCACGCCGACCATGGGCGGCGTGCTGATCCTGATGGCGGTGTCGATCGCGACCCTGCTCTGGGCCGATCTCTCCAACGGTTACGTCTGGGTGATCCTGATCGTCACCCTGGGCTTCGGCCTGATCGGTTTCGTCGACGACTTCCTCAAGCTCACCAAGCGCAACAGCAAGGGGCTCTCGGGCCGCCTGAAGCTGCTGGGCCAGTGCCTGATCGGCCTGGTCGCGGCCTTCGTCATCATCATGCTGACCAAGCCGCCGCTGGCCACCGGCGTGGCCGTGCCGGTCCTCAAGGACGTGCTGATCCCGCTGGGCTACGCCTTCCCGTTCTTTGCCATGCTGGTGATGGTGGGGGCCTCGAACGCCGTGAACCTCACCGACGGGCTCGACGGGCTCGCCATCGTGCCGGTGATGATCGCGGCGGGCTGCTTCGCGCTCATCGCCTATCTCGTCGGCAACACGATCTTCTCGGGCTATCTCGGCATTCCCTACGTGCCCGGCACCGGCGAGCTCGGCGTGTTCTGCGGCGCCATGGTCGGCGCTTCGCTGGGCTTCCTCTGGTACAACGCGCCTCCCGCGATGGTGTTCATGGGCGATACCGGCTCGCTGGCCGCGGGCGGCGCGCTGGGTGCCGTCGCCGTGATCGTCAAGCACGAGCTGGTACTCGCCATCATCGGCGGCCTGTTCGTCCTCGAGGCGGTGTCGGTGATCGTCCAGGTGGTGTCGTTCAAGACCACCGGCCGCCGGGTCTTCCGGATGGCGCCCCTGCACCACCATTTCGAGAAGCTCGGCTGGAAGGAGCCGACGATCGTCATCCGCTTCTGGATCATCGCCGTCGTGCTGGCCCTCGTCGGGCTGTCGACGCTGAAGCTGCGGTGATGGCCATGAAGAGCCTTGCCCGGTTCGCTGGTCGGAAGGTGGGGATCCTCGGAATGGCGCGCAGCGGCCTGGCCGCCGGGCGCGTCTTGGCGGCGGCCGGTGCCGACGTTCTCGCATGGGACGACCAGCCCGGCCCGCTGGCCGAGGCCGCGCGTTTCGGCGCGCGCGCCGGCACGGCTGCCGACATCCCGTCGCTGGCCGCACTCGTCGCCAGCCCGGGCGTGCCGCTGACCCATCCCGCACCGCACCCGGTCATCGCCGCTGCCCAGGCGGCCGGCGTCGAGGTGACCTGCGACATCGAGCTGTTCGCGGACGGGCTCGGGCCGCGGCCGTTGCTGGCGATCACCGGCACCAACGGCAAGTCGACGACGAGTGCCCTGGCGCATCACCTGCTGCGCGCCGCCGGCCGCGACGCCGTCCTCGGCGGCAACATCGGCAAGGCCGTCTTCGAGCTCGATCCCGGTCCCGAGGACCGCATCGTCGTCCTCGAGCTGTCCTCGTTCCAGCTCGACCTCTGCGCGCGGCTGCACCCGCGCGTCGCCTGCTGGCTCAACCTGACGCCCGACCATCTCGACAGGCACGGCGACCTCGACGGCTATATCGCCGCCAAGCGGCGGATCTTCCGCAACCAGGGCGCCGGCGATACTGCCGTCATCGGTGTCGACGATGCGCCGAGCGCCGCGGTGCTCGCCGGCCTGGCCCGGCCGCGGACGGTCGCGGTCTCGGTGGAGCGGCGGCTCGCTGCCGGCGTCTACGTCGAGCAGGGCCGGCTCTACGACGCCACCGGTAGTGCGCCGGTGGCGGTCGCCGACCTGACCGGTCTGCCGACGCTGCGCGGCGCGCACAATCACCAGAACGTGGCCGTGGCCTATGGCGCCGTCCGGGCGCTCGGGCTGGCGGCGGAAGAGGCGGTCGCCGGCCTCGCCAGCTTCGCCGGACTGGCGCACCGGATGGAGGAGGTCGCCCGCGCCGGCCGCGTCGTCTGGATCAACGACAGCAAGGCGACCAATCCGGACTCGGCGACGAAGAGCCTGGGCTGCTTCGACAACCTGTTCTGGATCGCCGGCGGCAAGCCGAAGCCCGGCGGCTTCCGCAGCCTGCGGCCCTATCTCGGGGCGGTGCGCGAGGCCTACGCCATCGGCCAGGCGGCGGACGCGCTGGCCGCCGATCTCGGCGACCTCGTGCCCGTCCACCGCAGCGGGACGCTCGACGCGGCCCTGTCCGCGGCCAGCGATGCGGCCGAGGCCAGCGGGCTCGAGCCGGCGGTCGTCCTGCTGGCGCCGGCCTGTGCCTCCTTCGACCAGTTCCGCAGCTTCGAGCATCGCGGCGACGTCTTCCGCAGCCTCGCCCGGGCCCGGGCCGGTGACGCGAGGACGGCCGCATGATCGCCTTCCCGCGCACCGACCGCTCGATCGTCGCCGGCTGGTGGTGGACCGTCGACCGCATGCTGCTGGGCGGCATCGCCCTCCTCGCCGCGGTCGGCGTCATCCTCGTCTTCGCCGCCAGCCCCGCCGTGTCGGAGCGCGTCTATGGCGGCGGCATGCACTTCGTCACCAAGCACGTGATGTTCCTCGGACCGGCGGCGCTGCTGCTGCTTGGTGTCTCGATGCTGGCGCCGCGCGGCGTATTGCGGCTGGCCGTCGGCATGCTCGCGGTGTTCGGCCTGCTCATGGTGCTGACCCTGTTCTTCTCGGCCGAGGTCAAGGGTGCCAGGCGCTGGCTGTCGCTCGGCGGGCTGGTGGTGCAGCCCAGCGAGTTCGTGAAGCCGGCCTGCGCCGTCGTCGTCGCCTACCTGCTGACCCGCAAGGGCGGCCTGCGGGCGCTGCCCGAGACCACGGCGCTCGTCGCCTTCGTGCTGATGATCCTCGTCCAGCAGCCCGACATCGGCATGTCGGCGGTGATCGGCTTCGTCTTTTGCGTCCAGCTGTTCGTCGCCGGCATCGGCTGGGCCTGGGTCCTCGCGATGGGCGGCATCGGGGCCCTCGGCGCCTGGCAGGCCTACGTGTTCTGGCCGCATTTCCGCGAGCGCGTCGACGATTTCATGGATCCCGACGCGGTCGGCTACCAGATCGACCAGGCGCTGCGCGCGGTCGAGCAGGGTGGCCTGTTCGGCCGCGGTCCGGGCGAGGGCGTCACCAAGTTCCGCCTGCCCGACGCGCATGCCGACTTCATCTTCGCCGCGACCGCCGAGGAGTTCGGCGTGCTCGCCTGCATGGCGCTCCTCGCCCTGTTCGGCTTCATCATCCTGCGCGGACTCTGGCGCGTGCACGATGCCACCGACCGCTTCTGCCAGCTGGCCTCGGTCGGCCTCGTCGCCCAGATCGGCATCCAGGCGATGATCAACATGGCGGTGAACCTCCACCTGATCCCAACCAAGGGCATGACCCTGCCGTTCGTCAGCTACGGTGGCTCGTCGATGCTGGCGCTGGCCATCGGCACCGGGATGCTGCTGGCGGTGACGCGGCGCAACGCACGGCTGGAGCTCGACCGGTGAGCGGGCCGGTGGTCATCGCCGCCGGTGGCACCGGCGGACACATGTTCCCGGCGCTGGCGCTTGCCCGCGAGCTGCGCCAGCGCGGCCGCTCCGTCATGGTGCTGACCGACAGCCGTGGCGCCCGCTACGTCGACAAGGACGTGAGCTGCCAGCTCATCCAGGCCGGCAGCCCGTCGGGCTCGATCGGCAGCCGCCTCGGTGGCGTCGGCCGGCTGTCGGTCGGCCTCGCCCAGTGCCTCGCCCTGTTCCTGCGCATCCGCCCCGAGGCGGCCGCCTGCTTCGGCGGCTACGCCTCGGTGCCGCCGGCGCTGGCCGCCGCGGCAAGCCGGCGGCCGCTGATGATCCACGAGCAGAATGCGGTCGTCGGCAAGGCCAACCGGATGGTCGCCCGGTTCGCCGCACGGATCGCGCTCAGCTTCGAGCACACGCAACGGACCAGCCGCCTGCCGCACGAGCGGATGGTGGTCACCGGCAATCCGGTGCGCATCGGCTTCACCGTCGGCGGGGAGCGCTACCGGGCGCCGATGCGCGGCGAGCCGTTCCGTGTGCTGGTGCTCGGTGGCAGCCAGGGCGCCCGGGTGTTCAGCGACGTGGTCCCGGCGGCGATGCCGCTGCTGCCGGAGATCCAGCGCCGGCGGCTGGTCATCACCCAGCAGTGCCGGCCCGAGGATCTCGAGCGTACCCGCTCGGCCTATGCGGCGCTCGGGATGAAGCCCGAGCTCTCCTCGTTCTTCGCCGACGTGCCCAGTCTGCTGGCGGCGACGCATCTCGTCGTCACGCGCTCGGGCGCCTCCACCATCGCCGAGCTGCTGGCCGCCGGGCGACCGTCGCTGCTGGTCCCCTACCTGCATGCCGCGGACGACCACCAGCACGCCAATGCCGGCGAGCTGGCGCACGCGGGCGCCGCCGAGCTGATGCCGGAGAAGTCGTTCACGCCCGGGCTGTTCGCCGAGCGGCTGCGCCTGTTCATGGAGGAGCCGGCCCGCCTCGACACGATGGCCAGCCGTGCCCGGGGCCTCGCCCGCCCGGACGCCGCACAGCGGCTCGCCGACACGATGCTGGCGATGATCCGCCCGGAGGGCCGCGCATGACCCGCCTGTCCCTCGACGTCGGCCCGATCCATTTCGTCGGCATCGGCGGCATCGGCATGAGCGGGATCGCCGAGATCCTGCACAACCTCGGCTACCGGGTGCAGGGCTCCGACGTCGCCGACGGCTACAACGTCCAGCGCCTGGTCCGGCAGGGGATCGCCTGCACGATCGGCCACGCCGCCGCCAACCTCGGCGATGCCCGCGTGGTCGTCGTCTCGTCCGCCGTCCGCCCCGACAATCCCGAGCTCGTGCAGGCCCGCGCGGCGCGCATCCCGGTGGTCCGCCGCGCCGACATGCTGGCCGAGCTGATGCGCCTCAAGCGCTCGATCGCGGTCGCCGGCACGCACGGCAAGACCACGACCACGGCCATGTGTGCCGCCATGCTCGACGCCGCCGGGCTCGATCCCACCGTGATCAACGGCGGCATCATCAATGCCTACGGCACCAATGCCCATCTCGGCGCCGGCGAGTGGATGGTGGTCGAGGCCGACGAGAGCGACGGCAGCTTCCTGCGCCTGCCGGCGACGATCGGCGTCATCACCAACATCGACCCCGAGCACATGGAGTTCTGGGGCAGCTTCGACGCGGTCCGCGACGCCTACTACGGCTTCGTCGAGCGGCTGCCGTTCTACGGCTTCGCCGTGCTCTGCATCGACCACCCCGAGGTGCAGGCGCTCTACAGCCGGATCACCGACCGGCGAGTCGTCACCTACGGCTTCAGCCCGCAGGCCGACGTCCGCGCCATCGACCCGGTGCTCGACGACAAGGGCGTGCTGTTCGACGTCGCGATGCGCCGCAAGGACGGCTCGGGCGAGCGCCGGCTGAGCCAGGTCCGGCTCGCCCTGCCGGGCCGGCACAACGTCCAGAACGCGCTGGCGGCGATCGCCGTGGCACGCGAGCTCGAGCTGGACAATGCGGTGATCCGCAAGGCCCTTGCCGGCCTCGAGGGGGTCAAGCGGCGGTTCACCCGTACTGGCGTGGTGGGCGGCGTCACCGTCATCGACGACTACGGCCACCACCCGGTCGAGATCCGCACCGTGCTGCAGACCGCCCGCGCCTCGACGAAGGGGCGGGTCATCGGCGTCGTCCAGCCGCATCGCTACACCCGGCTGAGCTCGCTGTTCGACGAGTTCTGCACCTGCTTCCACGACGCCGACACGGTGTTCGTCGCACCCGTCTATGCCGCCGGCGAGGCGCCGATCCCCGGCGTCGACCGCGATGCGCTGGTCGCCGGCCTGCGGGCGCACGGCCATCGCGACGCGCACGCCATCGAGGGTCAGGCGGGCCTCGCCACGCTGATCCACGAGCGTGCGCGCCCGGGCGACATGGTGGTCTGCCTCGGCGCCGGCAGCATCACGACCTGGGCCAACGCGCTGCCGCGCGAGCTCGAGGCGCTCGAGCGCCAGGAGGCGGCCCAGTGAGCGGCATGCCGCCCGTCCGCGGTACGCTGCGCCGGCAGGTGCCGCTGGCGCCGCTCACCTGGCTGCGTGTCGGCGGCCCGGCCGAGTGGCTGTTCCAGCCGGCCGATGCCGACGATCTGGCCGCGTTCCTCGCGGCATTGCCGGCGTCCGTGCCGGTCATGGCGATGGGTGTGGCCTCGAACCTGCTGGTGCGGGACGGCGGCATCGAGGGCGTGGTCGTCCGGCTCGGCGGTCCGCTGGCCAAGGTCGCGGTCGAGGGCAACCTGCTGATTGCCGGTGGCGGTGCGCTCGACCAGAAGGTGGCGCAGGTCGCCCAGCATGCCGGCCTCGCCGGGCTCGAGTTCATGATCGGCATCCCCGGCACCATCGGTGGCGCGGTCCGCATGAATGCCGGAGCGTTCGGCGGCGAGACCCGCGATCGCCTGCGCTGGGCCGAGACCGTCGACCGCGGCGGCCGGCGGCACCGGCTCGGGCCGGACGAGCTGGGCATGTCCTACCGGCACAGCAACCTCCCGCCGGACCATATCGTCCTGCGCGCCGCCTTCGAGGCCGAGCCGGGCGATCCCCCGTCCATCGCGGCCCGCATGCAGGCGATCAGGGACGAGCGCGAGGCGGCGCAGCCTTTGCGCGTCGCCACCGGTGGCAGCACCTTCAAGAATCCGCCTGGGGGCAGGGCCTGGCAGCTGGTCGACAGCGCCGGCTGCCGCGGCCTCCGCCATGGTGCCGCCATGGTGTCCGAGAAGCACTGCAACTTCCTGATCAACACCGGTGGCGCCAGCGCCGCCGAGGTCGAGGCCCTGGGCGAACTGGTGCGGCGCCGGGTCCGCGAGGCGACCGGCACCACGCTCGAATGGGAGATCGTGCGCGTCGGCCGCGAGACCCCGGCGGAGGCCGCCGCATGACGACGCACGTCGCCGTCCTGCTCGGGGGAGTCTCGGTCGAGCGCGAGGTCTCGCTGCTCAGCGGCGAGGCCTGCGCCGCTGCCCTCGAGTCGAAGGGTTATCGGGTCACCCGCATCGACGCCGGCCGCGACCTGCCCGAGCGCCTGATCGCGGCGCGGCCCGACCGTGTGTTCAACGCCCTCCACGGACGGATGGGCGAGGATGGCCGCGTCCAGGGCCTGCTCGACCTCCTTGGCGTGCCCTACACCCATTCCGGCGTGCTGGCCTCGGCCCTCGCCATGGACAAGCCCATGGCGAAGCTGGTCTTCGCGGCTGCCGGCCTGCGCTGCGCCGAGGGTGTGACGACGATTCTCGGATCGCTCGAGGACGGCATCCCGTTGCCGGCGCCGGTGGTGGTCAAGCCCGCCGCCGAGGGCTCGAGCGTGGGCGTGACCATCCTGATGGATGACGACCCGGCACCATTGTTCCAGCGCAACGATCTGGACCGGTCGCAGCGGGTGCTGGTCGAGCGCTACATCCCCGGGCGCGAGCTCAGCAGCGGCGTGATGGGCGACCGGGCGCTGGCGGTCACCGAGATCCGCCCGAAGGAAGGATTTTACGACTACCGCGCCAAGTACACCGAGGGCATGGCGGCGCACGACGTCCCCGCCAGCCTCCCGCCGGCGGTCTACGATCGCGTGATGGACTGGTCGCTGCGGGCGCACCAGGCGCTCGGCTGCCGTGGCGTGAGCCGGGCCGACTTCCGCTACAATCCCGACGAGGGCGACGACGCCGGCCTCTACATCCTCGAGGTCAACACCCAGCCCGGCATGACCCCGCTGTCGCTGGTGCCGGAGCAGGCGGCCTATTGCGGCATCCCGTTCGCCGACCTCGTCGAGCGCCTGGTCGAGGAGGCGCGATGCGACAGGTGAGCCGCGGCGGGAAGCGCGACCGCACGGCGCCGCGGCAGCGGCCGCGCCCGCGCTGGCTGCTGCCGGTCCAGCTGACCGCGGCGGTGGTGGCGCTCGTCGCCGTGGCCGGTGTCGGCTACCGCCTGCTCGACGATCTCGGCATCCTGCGGCGCGGCTTTGCCGTGGCCGGGCAGTATGCCGTGGAGCTGTCGGGCGAGGCCGGGCTCGTCGTGCGCAAGATCGTCATCGACGGCGACCGGCGGACCGCGCAGACGGACCTTGCCGGCGTGCTTGCGCGGTACCGGGGCCAAAACATACTGGAAGTTGAAAAGGGCGTTGTGAAAACGCGCATTGAGGAACTGCCCTGGGTTCGCACCGCGTCCGTGTTCCGCCGGTTTCCCGACACGCTCGTCGTCCGGCTGGAGGAGTACCGGCCGATGGCGGTGTGGTGGAGCGAGGGGCGCCGCCGCATCGTGGCCGACGACGGTCACGTCATCGGGGTTGACGACGGCGGCCAGTTCCGCCGGCTGCCGGTGCTGGCCGGCAAGAACGCGCCGGCGCGGGCTGGCGAGCTGTTCAGGCTGGTCGGCACGGCGCCCGAGCTGGCCAGCCGCGTGACGCGGGCGACGCTGGTCGGCGAGCGACGCTGGAACGTGTGGCTGGACCGCGCGGTCGAGGTCCGGCTGCCCGAGACGGGAGGGGAAGAGGCGTGGCGTTTCCTGGCGCAGCGGCAGCGCGAGACCGGCTTGCTCGCGCGGGCGATCGACGTGATCGACCTCCGGCACAAGGACTGGCTGGTCCTGAAGCTGATGGAGCCCCCGGCGCCGCCCGAGGGCCGGCCGGCATGAGCGCCAGCCTCGCCGCCACCGCCATGGCCTGGCGCCGCGTGCTCGCCGAGCAGCCGGTGGCGCGCACCGCGCCGCTCGCCGTGCTCGATGTCGGCAGCAGCAAGGTCTGCTGCTACATCGCCCGGGTCCGCCCGGGACGCGGCTTCGCCGTGCTCGGCAAGGGCTACCAGCTCGCCGACGGCTTCAAGGCCGGCGACATCGTCGACGCCGACGCGGCGGACGAGTCGATCCGTGCCGTGCTGCACGAGGCCGAGGAGCTGGCCGGGGATCCGCTGCGCGAGGTCGTCCTTACCGTCAGCGGCGGTCGTCCCCGCTCCGACCACGTCCGCGTCGGCATGAGCCTCGCCGGCCGCAGCGTCTCCGAGACCGACCTGCGCGGGCTGATGCGCAAGGCGCACGAGGAAATCGACGGCGAGCAGCGCTCGGTCGTGCACGTCCTGCCGCTCGAGGTCACCATCGACGGCGGCCGGCCGCTGCGCGACCCGTGCGGCATGAGCGGCCAGCGCCTCGACATGCTGGCCCACGTCGTCTCGCTGCGGGCGCAGTCGCTGGCGACGATCCAGGGCGTCCTCGAGCGCTGTCATGTCGCGGTCAAGGGCGTTGCGGTCGCGTCCTACGCGGCCGGGCTCGGCTGCCTGACCGAGGACGAGCTCGATCGCGGCTGCCTCGTCCTGGACATGGGCGGTGGTACCACCGGCCTCGCCCTGTTCGTCGAGGGGCGGCTCGCCATGGTCGACCAGGTCCCCTACGGCGGCGAGCACGTCACCGCCGACCTCGCCTACGGCCTGTCGACGAGCCGCAAGCATGCCGAGCGGATCAAGAACATCTACGGCAGCGTCCTGTGGCGGGCCTGCGATGACAACCAGCGCATCGCGGTGCCGCTGATCGGCGACCATGTCGAGCTGCCGACCGGCGAGGTGCCGCGCACCCGCCTCACCCAGATCGCCCGTGCCCGTGTCGAGGAGATTCTTGGCCTGGTCCAGCAACGGCTGGGTGCGTCGCGGGACTTGCTGGAAGCCTGTCCGCCGCGCACCATCGTGCTCACCGGCGGCGCCAGCGAGATCGAGGGTGCCGCCGAGCTGACCCAGGAGATGCTGGGCCTGCCGACACGGCTGGGCCGGCCGGACCCGGCCAGCGGCATCGGCGGCGACGCCGGGCTGTGCTGCGCCAGCGTGGTCGGTGGCCTGGCGCTTGCTGCAGGCGACGATGGCGGGCTCGCCTGGGGCGAGACGGTCGCGGTGCCGCCGCTGCGCCAGACGCTGGCCCGCATGGGTCACTGGCTGCGGCAGAACTTCTAGGTGTTTTTCAGGTAACTGACGGCGCCTTGCCCGCGTCCGTCACCCGGCCACCGAACAAGAGTCGGGGTCGCCACGTCGAGGAGGAGAAGAGGGGAAGATGACGATCAGCCTGAGTTTGCCGGTCACGCACGAGCTGAAGCCCAAGATCACGGTGGTCGGCGTCGGCGGTGCCGGCGGCAATGCCGTGAACAACATGATCACCTCGCATCTCGAGGGGGTCGAGTTCATCGCCTGCAACACCGACGCGCAGGCGCTGGCGGCGTGCCTGACGGATCGCAAGATCCAGCTCGGGACGACCATCACCCACGGCCTCGGCGCCGGTGCGCGGCCCGACGTCGGCCGTGCCGCGGCCGAGGAGTCGCTCGACGAGCTGCTCGACAACCTCGCCGGCAGCCACATGGTCTTCATCACCGCCGGCATGGGCGGCGGCACCGGTACCGGCGCCGCCCCGGTCATCGCCCGCGCCGTGCGCGAGCAGGGCATCCTCACCGTCGGCGTGGTCACCAAGCCGTTCCACTTCGAGGGCGCGCACCGCATGCGCCTCGCCGAGTCCGGCCTCGAGGAGCTGCAGCAGCACGTCGACACGCTGATCGTCATCCCGAACCAGAACCTCTTCCGCCTCGCCAACGAGCGGACGACGTTCGGCGAGGCCTTCCGGATGGCCGACGAGGTCCTCCACATGGGCGTGCGCGGCGTCACCGACCTGATGATCATGCCGGGCCTGATCAACCTCGACTTCGCCGACATCCGCACGGTGATGAGCGAGATGGGCAAGGCGATGATGGGGACCGGCGAGGCCGAGGGCGAGCGCCGCTCGCTGGAGGCGGCCGAGGCGGCGATCTCCAACCCGCTGCTCGACGAGGTGTCGATGAAGGGCGCGCGCGCCGTCCTCATCAACATCACCGGCGGCCTCGACATGACCCTGTTCGAGGTCGACGCCGCGGCCAACCGCATCCGCGAGGAGGTCGATCCCAACGCCAACATCATCTTCGGCTCGACCTTCAGCGAGGGCCTGCAGGGCAAGATGCGGGTGTCGGTGGTCGCCACCGGCATCGCCAGCGAGGCCGACCGCCTGCGGGCCGCTGCCCAGGCTGCGCAGCCGGTGGCCGCGCCGGAGCCGCAGGTCCGGGTCCAGCCGAGCAACACGCCGGTGTTCCGCTTCCAGCCGGCCGGCAACCGTCCGGCCGCCGCGCCGGCCGCTGCTCCGGCCCCGGCGCCGCGGGTGACGCCGCGTCCGTCCGAGCCGCCGGTATCGCGGGCGAGCATCGATCCGCTGGCCGAGCCGACGCCGTCGGCGGCTCCGTCCTTCAGCCCGGCGCCGGCGCCGGTGGCGCCGTCAGCGGTTCCTCCCGCGGCCGCAACCGAGGCGAGCCCGCGCAGCAGCGGCCTGTTCGACATGCTCAAGGGTTTCGGCCTCAACCGCACGCCCGCGCAGCCGGGCCGCGTCGGCCGTCCGATCGAGTCGGCCCAGCCGCGCGAGCGGGCTCCGGTCGCCGAGAGCAAGGACGAGATCGGCGAGATCCCGGCGTTCCTGCGTCGCGAGCGCGAGCATGCCTGAGCTGAGCAGGGCCTTGAGAAAGGCCCTGTAACATTCTGCAACTCTTTGTGATTGGGGGGCTCCCACTGCTGCTGCTAGGCGGTTAGTGGGAGTTTTCCGTTCGCGATTCACCTCATGGGGGGTCGGTGGCGGAGACACGGCCGGTCAAGCGGGAGGATGCGGAGCGCATGGCGGAATCGAGCCGGAGCGACCGTGCGACCCAGCGGCAGCGTACCCTGCGAACCGCGATCGGCTGCGTCGGTGTCGGCCTGCACAGCGGGGCCCGCGTGGCGCTCACACTGCATCCGGCACCGGTCTATCACGGCATCCGCTTCCGCCGCGGCGACAGGCCGGGCACGGCCGCCATCCCGGCGCGGGTCGACAACGTGGTCGACACCCACCTGTGCACGAGCCTCGGCCTGCCGGGTGGACCGCGGGTCGCGGCCGTCGAGCACATCATGGCGGCATTCGCCGCCTGCGCCATCGACAATGTCCTCGTCGAGGTCAGCGGCCCCGAGGTTCCGGCGATGGACGGCAGCGCCCAGCCCTTCGCCTTCCTCATCGAGTGCGCCGGTGTCGTCGAGCAGGCCGAGCCTCGGCCCTGCATCGAGATCCTGAAGCCGGTGAGCGCCCGCTCGGAGCTGGGATGGGCGGCGCTCGAGCCGCACGCCGAGACCATCCTCGACTGCCGCATCGAGCATCACGACCCGGTCGTCGGCACCCAGCAGCGGGTGCACCGGTTCAGCAGCGACGGCTTCCGCGGCGAGATCGCCGGCTCGCGTGCCTTCCTCTTCGTCGACGACGCCGAGGCGGCCTCCGCTGCCAAGGGCGGCGTGATCGTCGCCGCCGGCCGGATCGTCAATGACGACGGGCTGCGCTTCCGCGACGAGTATGTGAGGCACCGGATCCTCGATGTCGTCGGCGATCTCTACCTCGCCGGCGCGCCGGTTCTCGGACGCTTCGTCGACCGCCGCGCCGACCACCGGCTGACCAGCCAGCTGCTGCGCACCCTGCTCGCCGATGCGAGCGCCTGGCGCTGGCTCGACGGCCTGGCTCCTGCCGACACGGCGGACATCGTCCGCACGGCTGCGCGAGCCTGATCCGGCCTAGCCTGCTGCCCGCGGCAGCGGCGTTCGTCGCCGTTCTCGCCGCCAGCCTCGCCCAGGCTGCGGCCATTCCGTCCCCGTTCGAGGCCCCGCTCGGCTCGCTCGAGCGCTTCGGCCGCGCCGCCCTGCTCGCCGAGGTTCCCGTTCCCGCCGGCGGGGCCGAGATCGAGATCGTCCCGCTCAGCCGCTCGCCGGAAGCCCGTCAGGGCCTGCGGACGGCACCGCCCGACCAGAAGATCCTGCAGCTCGTCCGTGGCGCCGTCGACATCGCCGGCCTTGCCGCGCTGGTGGCCGACCCGGACATCCTCGCGCGGTCGGCCGAGGGCTGGGTACTGCGCATGCCGCTGCTGATCGGACCGCATGCGGCCCTTGTGGTCCGCGGGACGACGCTGCGGCTGTCGACCGGCGACATGGCCGCCATCGTTTCCGCCGGCATTCTCGGCCTGGTCGATGCGACCGTGACCTCTTTGGACCGTGCCACCGGCGAGCCTTCGCGAATCGACGACGACGACCGCTTCAGGCCCTTCCTGCTGGGGATCGGCGGCAGCCGAATCCTGATCGCCGGCAGCCGCCTCGCGTCGCTCGGCCATCGTGGCGAGAAGGCCTATGGCCTGACGGCGAGCTCGGGCCCGGCCCAGGCCGGTGCGCTGCCGCCGCCGAGCCTGTGGATGGTCGACAGCCGGGTCGAGGATCTTTTCTACGGGCTCTACACGTTCGAGGCCGGCTCCGTCGTCGTCGTCAACAACCGCTTCAGCGACAACATCGTCTACGGCATCGACCCCCACGACTTCACCCGCGGCCTGGTGATCGCCGGCAATGTCGTCGAGCGGACCCGCCGCCGCCACGGCATCGTCCTGGCGCGTGGCGTGCGCGATGCCTGGCTCGTCGACAATGTCAGCCGCGGCAATGGCGGCTCCGGCCTGATGGTCGACGACGCCGGCAAGGATGTTGTCATCGCCCGCAACGAGATCGTCGACAACGATTGGGACGGCATCGCGCTGTTCGAGAGCGATGCCGTGCTCATCCGCGACAACCGCATCGCCGGCAATGCCCGGGACGGCATCCGGATCCGCAACAGCTCGGGTGTGACCGTCGTCGCCAATGTCGTGGAGAACAACGGCAGCGACGGTGTCGAGGTCTACGGCAGCGGCTCGGCGGACCGCGCGGGCTCGCACGCGCTGCTGTGTCACAACATCCTCACGACCCCGGGTGACGCCGCCGTCGACGTGCACGGCAGCGCCCGCCTGGACTGGTTGCGCGGGACCGGCGACGCAGTCGTGCCGTTGGCGATGCTCAAGCTGCGTGATCGAGCGGCGCTGCAGCCATGGCTCGCGACGCCACCGGCCGCCCTCACGGTGCTCTCCGCCGGCGACGGTACGCTGCAGGTCCTGAAGGCCGACGAGACCCGGCTCGCCGGCTGGTGCGAGCGGCAACGGAGCGATGCCGGCCCCTGGAGACGCCTGCCGCCAGCCTCGGGCTAGGGGCGTCCCGGCGCCTCAATGCGCCAGCAGCACCGGCACCGTCATGTGGGCGAGGAGATGCCGCGTCGCGCCGCCGAGCACCAGCTCGCGCAGCCGGGAATGTCCGTACCCGCCCATCACCACGAGGTCTGCCCTGGCGTCGCTCGCCTCGGTCAGGATTGTATCGCCGATGCCGAGGCCGCCGCTGGCGACCGAGCGGATCTCCGCCGTGACGCCATGCCGGGCGAGGTGCCTGCCGATGTCGGCTCCTGGCAGCTCGCCGACGGCGGGCTGAAGCTTTCCCGCATCGACCACCAGGACCGTGACCCGCTCCGCCGGCTTCAGGAACGGCATCGCGTCGCCGACGGCGCGGGCCGCCTCGCGGCTGCCGTCCCAGCAGACAAGCACGTGGGCCGGCAGCGCGGCAGCCGCGCCGATGTAGGGCACCACCAGCGCCGGTCGACCGCTGTCGAGGAACGCGGCCTCGACCTTCAGGGTGTCGTCGACGCCGCTCGCAGCGGGATCGGGTTGGCCGATGATCGTCAGGTCGGCATGTCGCGCCATGCGCGCGAGGCGGCCGGGCATGCTGTCGACCGCGCCGGTCTCGAGGCGGGCCTCGATGGCGACGCCGGCCTCGGCCGCGATGGCAGCGACACGCGCCAGGGACGCCTTGCCCACGTCGCGCCCGGCCGCCGCCTGGGCCTCAAGCAGGTCGCTCGGGATGCTGACCCCGAGCGCGGCCGGCAGGACGGGATCGGCGACGAAGGCGACGGCGGTGAGGTGCGCGCTCCAGATCGCGGCGAGGCGTGACGCCAGCCTCGCCCGCGCAGCACTGTCCGTGCCGTCATCGACGGTCAGCAGCAGGTCGCGGTAGCCCATCCGATCCTCTCCCTCGTGTGGCGGCTCAGCCTGCCCCCTGGACGGTCCGCAGGCGATGATCTGGGTCAAGCCCGGTGCGCGGGTAGGCGGGCAAACGGGGCGATGCTACCACCGTCGCCGGGATGGACCGATACGGAGCGTTGCTTGTCGTCGAACGTCGCACGTGAACGGGAGCTCAAGCTCGTCGGAGAGCCGGAGGTCTTGCGGAAGCTGGTCGACCATGTGCCGGGCCGGGCGAAGGTCGAGGCGCCGACAGTCGTCGAGCGTCTGGTCAGCGACTACTACGACACCTCCGACCTGCGGCTCGCGAGGCGCCGTCTGGCCTTGCGGGTCCGGCATGACGGTCGCCGCCGCGTGCAGACGCTGAAGGCCGCGGCACTGCCCGGCTCCATCGTTGCCGACCGGCCCGAATGGGAGGTCGAGATTGCCCGCGACCGGCCCGACCTCGCCGCCTTTGCGAGTCCCGAAGTCGTCGACGAGACCGGGCTCATCCTGCCGCACGACCTGCGCAAGCAGTTCTCGGTCGATGTCGAGCGCGCGCGAACGCGTCTGGCATGGGCGGGCATGGACGGCTCGACCAGCCGGATCGAGGTCGCGGTCGACCACGGACGTGTCGTCGCCGGGCGACAGTCCGTGCCGGTCGCCGAGGTCGAGCTCGAGCTCCTCGATGGCAAGCCGCGCGCCCTGTTCGAGCTGGCAGCGGCTCTGCGACGCCGGTTGCCCTTGCGCCTTGGCGCCTCCGACAAGGCCATCCGCGGCTACCGGCTGCTCGGCGGTGTTCCGCCCGGCGCTGTCCGCGCCGCCAAGCTGGACTCTGGCGGCGCTTCGACGGTCGAGGCGTTGCTGGCGCAGTCGCTGCGGGGCTGCGTCAGCCATGCGGTGGCCAACGAGAGCGCGGCCATCGACGGCAGCGACATCGAAGGCATCCATCAGCTGCGGGTCGCCTTGCGTCGCCTGCGGTCGGCCCTGTCGGTCTTCCGCCCGGCTGTCCCCGAGCAGTCGCGCCAGCGCTGGGCGGCGGAGGCGCGCTGGCTGCTCGGCAAGCTCGGACCCTGCCGCGACCTCGACGTCTTCGTCGTCGAGCTGCTCGATCCGCTGCGGCGGCATCCGCAGCTCGGTGGCCTGCTGACGGAGCTGGAGACCGTTGCCCAGGTACGGCGCAAGGTGGCCCAGGTCGCCGCGGCTGCCGCCATCCGCAGCCGGCGCGCTGGCGACCTGCTGCTTGAGCTGGCGTGCTGGGTTGAAACGGCGGGGTGGCGCAACGGGGCGACGGCACTGCAACTCGAGCTCCAGCAGTCGCCGCCGCGGATTCTGGCTGAGCGGTTGCTGGCCCGCCGTGCGAAGCGCGTTCGCAAGACCGGTCGCGGCTTCGCGTCGCTGCCGGCTGAACAACGTCACGATGTCCGCATCGCGCTGAAGAAGCTGCGCTACGGGCTCGAGTTCTTCGCTCCCGTCTTCGGCTCGGCGGAAAGTCGGCGCTATCACCAGGTTGTCACGGCGCTGCAGGACAACCTCGGGCGTCACAACGATATCGAGGTCGCCCGGCGCATGGTCGACGACCTTGTACTCGCCGCTCCGGTCGAGCGTCGCGTTGCGGCGGCACGCGGCGGCGGCATGCTCGTCGGCTGGTACGCGCAGGCGGCGGCAGCGCTGGAGCCGGAGACCGTGGAGCTTTGGCAGAAGCTGCGCGCCCTCGAGCCGTTCTGGAAGGACGAGCCATGACGGTGCTGTCGGTGATGGTGACCAACAACAAGGGCGGTTGCGGCAAGTCGACCATCGCCAGCAACCTGGCCACCGCCTTTGCGGCCGGCGGAATGCGCACGGCACTGGCCGAGGTGGACCGCCAGAAGAGCGTCCTGCAATGGCTCGACCGCCGGCCGGACTCGGCAAGACCCATCATTGGTCTGGACTGGCGCAAGGCCATCACCGACGTGCCCGCCGGCGTCCAGCGGCTGGTCATCGATGGGCAGGCCGGCATGCGCCTCGCTCAGGTCGACGACCTGCTCGAGCTTGCCGACGTCGTGGTCGTTCCCCTGTTGCCCTCGGTCTTCGACGAGGGCAGCACGGCCCGCTTCCTCGAGCGGCTGGCCGAGCTCAAGCCCATCCGCAAGCAGCGCAAGGGGGTCCTCCTTGTCGCCAACCGCCTGCGGGCCCGCTCCAAGGCGCTGCAGCGTCTCGAGAGCTTCGTGACCGAGCTTGGCTTCCCGCTCGCGGCGCGCCTCGCCGACCGGGCCCTGTATGCCGAGCTTGCCCTGCAGGGGCGCGGGGTCTTCGACACGGGTTCGCGCGCCTCGGCCGCGGTTCTGGCCGAATGGGCGCCGTTGCTCGCGCGAATCGAGGCCAGCGCCGACTGAGCCCACGCTCAGCTGGCGAGCTTCGCCAGCTCGACGGCGACCCGGAGCTCGATCGCGGCGAGCATGTCAGCCAGCTCCGGGTCGGGGGCGTCGCCGCCAGCCTGCGCGAGGGCGGCACCGAGCGTGCGGAGCCCACCCTCGTCGACTTCACCTGCCGCGATCGCCTGGTGCAGGCCCTCGAGACCGGCCAGCAGCGTCTCCGCCCGGGCGAGGTTCCGCCGCCGGCGTTCACCCGGAATGGCGTTCTGGATGGTCAGCAGGAGCGACGCCTGCAGCGCCGGCATCCCGGTGGTCGAGGGCAGGGGGCCATGCCGCTCCGGTCCCGGTCGCAGCAGGCCTTCGAACGCCGCTCCGGCAGCCGGCCTTCCGGGTGCGGCGACCGGCAGGCCCGCCTGTGGTCCGCTGCCGGCTGCGGCGACATTCCGCAAGCGTCTGCTCCGTCGGTCGTGAAGCTGGGCGCAGCATCCGTGCCGGCGGTTAACGTCCCATTAGCCGCTCCGGATGCAGGCTGCAGCACGGGGAAACCGCGCAGGCAGCTGGAGCGTGACGGAGTTGGTGGGGTGGTTCTGGCGAAGCGTCCTCCGCCGGAGGCAGGGTCCGATCGTGGCGGCCGCATTGCTGCTCGTCCTGCCGGTTCTGGGCGTCATGGCACCTGCCGGCGCCGCCGTCTCGCGGATCAAGGACATCGCCGACTTCGAGAGCGTCCGCGACAACATGCTTGTCGGCTACGGCCTCGCGGTCGGCCTCGCCGGGACCGGCGACTCCCTGCGCAACTCGGCCTTCACCGAGGAAAGCCTGAAGTCCATGCTGGAGCGCCTTGGCGTCAGCACCCGCGGCAACCTGCTGAACACCCGCAACGTCGCGGCGGTGATGGTGACGGCGACGCTGCCACCGTTCGCGCGGCGTGGCAGCCGCATCGATGTCTCGGTCAGCGCCCTCGGCGATGCCAAGTCGCTGCAGGGCGGCACGCTGCTGGTGACCCCGCTGCTGGGTGCCGATGGCGAGGCCTACGCCGTCGCCCAGGGGCCGTTGTCGATCGGCGGCTTCGAGGCCGAGGGCGATGCCGAGAAGATCGTCCGGGGCGTGCCGACGAGCGGGCGCATCGCCGGCGGTGCGATCATCGAGCGCGAGGTCGAGTTCACCCTCGACGAGTTGCCCGAGATCCGCCTCGCCCTGCGCAATCCCGACTTCACCACCGCCGGCCGGATCGCCGGCGCGATCAATGCCCGCATCGGTGCCGGGACGGCCCGCGCCGTCGATTCCGGAACCGTGGTCCTGCCGATGCCGGCCGCGTTCCGCGGCCGGACCGCGGAACTGCTCACCGAGATCGAGCAGCTGCCGGTCGAGCCGGATAGCCCGGCACGCATCCTCATCGACGAGGACACCGGGATCATCGTCATCGGGCAGAATGTCCGCATCGACACGGTCGCCGTCGCCCAGGGCAACCTGACCGTGAAGATCACCGAGACCCCGCAGGTCTCGCAGCCCAATCCGCTGGCCGAGGGAACCACGGTCGAGGTGCCGCGAACGGGCATCGAGGTCGATACCCAGGCGGACAACCGCGTCGTCCTGCTGCAGACCGGGGTGACGCTAGGGGACCTCGTCGAGGGGCTGAACGCCCTCGGCGTCGGGCCGCGCGATCTCATCAACATCATCCAGGCGATCCGCGCGGCCGGGGCCCTGCAGGCCGAGATCGAGGTGATGTGATGCGCCCTGGATCTGCGCTGTCCCAGGCACCGGCGGCCGATGCCACACGAGGTGACGCTTCGGCAGCTCCCGCCCTGCGCGCTGCGGCGCGACGGTTCGAGGAGCTGATGCTGGGACAGCTGCTGCGCGACGTGACCGGCGGCGCGGTCGGTGAGGCCGGTGCGGCAGCACCCTTCGCCAGCCTGCTGCAGGATGAGTATGCGCGCCTGCTGGCGCGCGGCGGCATCGGCATTGCCGATGCCGTGCTCCGCTCGTTGCAGGCCGGACAGGGGGCACGCTGATGGAGCCGCTCGAGCGGGTCGCCATTCTGCTCGCCCTGATGCGCGAGCTCGAGGGCGTCATGCAGCAGGAGGGTCAGGTGCTGCGCACCATGCGGCTCGACCGGCTCGAAGCCCTGCAGGCCGAGAAGGCGACGCTGGCCGAAGCCTACGAGATCGAGCTGCGGGCCTTCCGCAAGGATCCGGCTGCGGCAGCCGGGTTGCCGGCCGAGGCGCGGCGGACGCTGGAGGATGCGAGCCGCACCTTCCAGCAGGCCATCCGCGCCAATGTCCGGGCGATCCAGGCGGGCCGGCAGGTCGTCGAGGGCATCGTCCGCCGGCTGGGCGCCAGCCTGGCGGCGGGCCGGAGCGAGCGGGCTGGCTATCGCGCCGACGCGCCGCCGGCGGATCCGCCGGGGGGGCGCGTGATCGCCGTCGCCTTCGACCGGCGCATCTGAGGAGCTCGCCGATGACGCTGGGCGCGGTTCTCTCGACGGCCCTGACCGGCCTCGGCGCGGCGCAGCAGGCGCTCGCCGTCACTGCCAACAATGTCGCCAACGCCGGTACCGAAGGCTTCACGCGCAAGGTGGCGCGGCAGGAGACCCTGGTCGTCGACGGCCAGGGACGCGGCGTGCGCACCCTCGACGCGGAACGCATCGTCGACGACTACCTCAATGCGGAGCTGCGCACGCATGCCGGCCGGCTTGGCGAGCGCAGCGTCGTCGCCGAGGCGCAGGACCGGCTGCAGGTCTCGGTGTTCGGCAGCCCCGGCGACGAGGCCGGCACGCTGTCCGGCCGGATCGATGCCGTCACGACGGCGATCCAGGCCCTGGCCGCGACGCCCGAGAGCCGCGCCGGTCGCCTGGGCGTCGTCGCTGCCGTCGGTACCCTGCTGGATGGCATCGCCGACGCCGCGGCGACGGTACAGGCGATGCGGCGCGATGCCGATCAGGAGATCGCCCGCACGGTCGCGACCGTGAACGGCGATCTCGCCGCCCTCGCCGACGTCCAGGCCGACATCGCGCGCAGCGGTCCGACGGCCGAGCTCGAGGATCGCCGCGACCGGCTGATGGCGAGCCTCGCCACCAATCTCGACATCTCCAGCTTCCGGCGGGAGAACGGCCTCGTCAGCGTCGGCACGGCCGGCGGCATCCCCCTGCTCGAGAACGGCGCGCTGGTGCTCCGCTATCGGCCTGCGGCGCAGGTCGACGCGACGGCGACCTTCGGCGAGATCGCGGTCTACCGTCCGGACCAGCTCGACCCCGAGACGGGCGAGCCGCTCGCCGGCGAGACCGGCGATGTCCTCGTCAGCCGCGGGGTCCGGGCGGTCCTGACGCCCGAGCTCGGCGCCGACGCGACCCCGGACGCGGATCAGCGGATCGTCGCCTTGCCGACCTCGGGCCGGCTTGCCGGCCTGCTGCAGGTCCGGGACCGGATCCTGCCGGAGGTCGCCGACCAGCTGGCCGAGCTCGCCGATCTGGCGACCGTGGCCCTCAATGCCGGGCACAATGCGGCGGCAGCGTCCAGCCCGCCTGCCACGCTCGACGGGACGCGCACCGACCTTTCCGGGTTCGCAGCGGCACCGCGCAGCGGCACCGCCTACGTCGCGGTCGTCGATCGTACCACCGGCTCGACGCTGTCGGTGGTCGCCGTCGACATGACGGCTGCCTCGGCAGCCGGCCTCGCCGCCCAGCTCGACAGCGACCTTGCCGGCTTCGGCGACGCCGTGATTGGCGGCGACGGGGCGCTGCATGTCAGCCTCACGGATCCGGGACACGGCATCGCCATCAGCGAGGGCGACAGCCAGATCGCCGTGAGCGACCTCGCCGGCCGCGACCGGACCTTCGGCTTCTCGGCCTATTTCGGCCTCAACGACCTCGTGGTCCAGGGCCCGGACGGCGCGGCTTCGCGGCGGGTCCGGCCCGACATCGCCGCTGATCCGGGCCTGCTTGCCTCGGCGCGGCTGGATGTTTCCGCTGGCCTTCCGCTCACGGCCAGCCTCGGCGGCGCTGGCGACGGGCGCGGCGCCCGTGCTCTTGCCGACGCGCTGGGCACCGGCTTCGCCACTGCCGCACGCGGCGACCTTGCCGCGCGAACCACGGCGCTCGCCGACTACGCTGCCGATGTCGTGGCGACAGCGGCCCGACGCGCCGATGCGGCACAGACCGGCCGCGATACCCAGCAGGCGCTCGTCGACGACCTCGCCGCCCGCCAGGGCGCGGTCTCCGGCGTCAATCTCGACGAGGAGCTGAGCCGCCTCGTCACCTACCAGCAGGCCTACAGCGTCGCCGCCCGGCTCATCGCCGTGACCGACGAGCTGTTCGGCGATCTGCTCGCGATCAAGCGGTAGCTCAGGCCATGACCGGACGGATCGGCGATGCCGTGCAGTCATCGAGGATCGCCTCGCTGCTGCAGGAGACCCAGGCCAGGGTGCGGACGGCCCAAACGGCGGTGGCCACGGGCGATGCCGTCAGCCGCTTTGTCGAGATGCCGGCGACGTCGGCGCTGCTGCTGCATGCGCGAAGCGAGCGCGCCGCCGCCGCAGGTTTCGTCGACGACAACGGCGTGACCGGGGATCGCCTGCACGCCATGGACAGCGCCGTCGGCGCCATAGGTGCCGTCGCCGAGCGGCTGCGCGCCCTGCTCGTCAATCGCCTCGACGACTCCACCGGCGGCTCGGTGCCGCTCGATGCCGAGGTCGATGCCGCCCTCGAGACGATCCAGGGCCAGCTCAACCTGCGCCTGGACGGACGCTACCTGTTTGCCGGCAGCCGAACGGACATCGCGCCGGTTGCCCTGCCGGACCCGGTCCCGACGACGGCCGACGCCAGCCTGTACTACCAGGGCGACGCTGTGGCACCGACCGCGCGGATCGGTGACGGCGACAGCCTGGACTACGGCACGACGGCGGCCGATCCGGCCTTCGCCGGGCTGGTCGGGGCCCTCGGCCAGGCGCGCGAGGCGCACCTGGCCGGCGACCGCGCCGGTCTGGAGAGCGCCCTTGCCGGGCTTGGCGAGGCCGTCGATGCGCTGGCGCAGCTGCGCGGTGCCATGGGGGCGCAGGCCGCACGGCTCGAAACGGCGACCGAGCAGCATCGCAGCAGCATCCTCTACCTCGAGGAGACCGTATCGCGTCTCGTCGACACCGACATGGCGACGGCGCTGACGCAGATTGCCGAGGACAGCGCCCGGCTCGAGGCGACCTACACCACCGTCGGTCGTCTCGGCCAGCTGAGCCTCGCCGACTACCTGCGATGATCGTCGGCCGTTAGCTCTCTGCTAACCGTAGGCATGCGAGTCTCCGTCGCATGGTTCACCGACGGCGCGAGGTCCTCGCATGACGCTGGCCCCTGCCGAGATCGACCCGGACGCCGCTCCCCTTGCTCCGCCGGTCGTCTCCTCTTCCGATCGCAGCATCCTGTTTCCGGCCGGCCTGCCGGGCTTTCCGGACGTCCGGCACTTCGTGCTCGAGCCCAGCGGCGAGACGCGGCCGCTGCGCCTGCGGGGCCTCGACGGCTCGCAGCCGAGCTTCCACGTGCTGCCGCTGGGTACCGCTTCGTCTCTCCCCGACCCGAGGCTGGACGCGGCCGCGTCGGGCCTCGGCATCGCTGCCGCCGATCTCGCCGTGCTCGTGGTCGCGACCCGGCAGGAGGGAACGGTCCTGCGCGCCAACCTGCGCGCGCCGCTGCTCGTCGATACGCGCCGCCGGCTCGGCTGGCAGGTGGTGTTGCCGGCGCGGCCTGGCTTCGCGGCCGCCGCCTGAGCGGCCCCGCAGGCGTGGCCAATCGCGCGGTCAACCGGCTGGCGCCGCCTGTACCGGATCGCGGCCTAGGCCTCGGCGGCGCGGAAAGCCCGGCGCTGGCGGCCCTGCTCGCCGCGGCCAAAGCGCGGCTCGCGGCCGGCGACCTCGATGCGGCCGCCCGGCTTGGCCACTCGATCCTGCGCCGCTGGCGCGACCAGCCCGAGGCTCTCCACCTGCTGGGGATCGTCGCGACGCGGTGCGGGAAGCCGGATGAGGCGATCCGCCTGCTCCAGCGAGCCCAGGCCCGCCGGCCCGGGGCGACGCCGGTTCTCGTCAGCCTCGGTACGGCCTTGCGTCTCGCCGGTCGCCACGAGGCGGCGATCGCAACGTTCCGGCAGGCTCTGGCGATGGAGCCCGACCGGGCCGACCTGCATGCCGATCTCGCCGGTGCCCTGCTGGCTGCCGAGCGGTGGGAGCCGGCCGAGCTGGCGGCGCGACGTGCCCTCGAGGGCGATCCCGGGCATCCCGTCGCCCTGGCAAATCTGGGGGCTGCGCTGCTCGGCCAGGGCCGCTGGGACGAGGCGCGCGACGCGCTCGGCTCGGCGCGCGACGCGGGACGGGACAGTTTCGGCCTATGGCTGAACCTCGGCCATCTCGAGCTCGCGAGCGGGACGCCGGAAGCGGCCGAGGCGGCCTACAGGCAGGCACTGGCGCGTGATCCCGGATCGGTCGAGGCCTGCCGCGGCCTCGGCTTCGCCCTGGCCCGCCTGCGGCGGGTCGGCGAGGCCGAGCCGATGCTCGAGCGCTTCGTGGCGGCGCGTTCGGAGCCCTCGAACGCCCACTTCATGCTCGGTCATGTCCGCTTCCTGGCGGGTCGCCAGGCCGAGGGCCTGGAGCCGTTGCGGTGCGGTGCCCTGCGCCCCGGTGCGCCGGCCGGCGAGGCGTCGACCTACCTGTTCGACCTGAACTACGTCGCAGGACTGCCGGTCGCCAGCCTCCTCGAGGCCCATCGCGACTGGGCCCGCCGCTACGCCGACGGCCTGGATTCGGGTTCCAGCCGCTTCGCCAACCAGCCGGACCCGCTGCGGTGCCTCCGCGTCGGCATCGTCTCGCCAGACCTCAGGGCCCATTCGGTGGCCTTCTTCCTGCTGCCGCTGCTGCGCGCGCTCGATCGCCGGAAGGTCGAGGTCGTGGCCTATGCCGACGTGGCCTCCCCAGATCCGATGACCGAGCGGCTGCGTGCCGAGACGGCGGCATGGCGGGACATCCGCGGGACCAGCGACGTTCGCGTGGCCCGGATGATCCGCGACGACGGCATCGACATCCTGCTCGACCTGGCCGGACACACCGCCGACAATCGCCTGCTCCTGTTCGCCCGCCGCGCGGCGCCGGTGCAGGCGAGCTATCTCGGCTATCCGGCGACGACCGGCATGGCTGCGATCGATGCCCGCATCGTCGACAGCTGGACGGACGGGCCTGACAGCGATGCCGCGGCCACCGAACGGCTCGTTCGTCTCGACCGCTGCTTTCTCGCCTATGAGCCGGCGCTCTACCCGGCCATCGCGCCGCCGCCGTCGGCCGACCGCGGACACGTGACCTTCGGCTCGTTCAACAACCTGGCAAAGCTCAACCCGGCGGTCGTGGCCCTGTGGTCGGCAGTCCTGCGCGCGGTGCCGGGCTCGCAACTCGTGCTGAAGCATGACGTCAGCCACGACCCCGCCGTGCAGGGGCCGCTGCTGCGGGCCTTCGCGGGCGAGGGCATCGCGGCGGGGCGCATCCGCTTCCTCGATCGCTCGCCGGACCTGCTGTCGCACCTTGCCGCCTACCGCGAGGTCGACATCGCGCTCGACCCGACCCCCTACAACGGGACCACGACGACCTGCGAGGCGCTGTGGATGGGCGTGCCGGTGATGACACTGCGCGGCGACCGGCATGCCGCCCGCGTCGGCACCAGCCTGCTGACAGCCGTTGGCTTCGACGCCGGCATCGCCGCCGACAGCGCCGAGTACGTGCTGACGGCCAGCGAGCTGGCGCGGGCACCGCGACTGCTCGAGGCGCTCCGCGGCATGCTGCGTCCGCAGATGCTGGCCTCGCCGTTATGCGATGCCGCCGGACTCGCCGCCGCCTTCGAGGCGAGCCTGCGGGACCTCTGGCGGGAATGGTGCGCGACCGGGCGGATCGCCCGGCCGGCCGCCGAAAGGACGATGCCAGGGCCAACCCACGACGGCGTGGCGTCCCGGATCGATATCCATCATCAAGGAGAACGGACATGCCGTTGACCGGCACGACGAACACGTCGGCGCACACGGCGTTGCGGTATCTGGCGTCGAACCAGTCTTCGGCGTCGAGCTCGCTGGCGAAGCTGTCGAGCGGGTCGCGGATCGTCAAGGCGTCGGACGACGCGGCGTCGCTGGCGGTGGGCACCAAGCTGAAGGCCGACGTGACGGCCTTGAAGCAGGCGGCGGTGAACGCCGGGCAGGCGTCGTCGCTCTTGCAGGTGGCCGACGGCGGCATGGCCAAGGTGTCGGACATCCTGCAGCGGATGAAGGCGCTGGCGGTGCAGGCGCAGTCGGGCTCGGTGACCGACAACGAGCGGACCTTCCTCGACCGCGAGTACCAGCAGCTGGTCTCGCAGATCGACGACATCGCCGACCAGACCAAGTTCAACGGCGGCCAGCTGATCAACGGCTCGGCCGGCAAGACGCTGGCGGCGACGTTCAGCACCTCGGCGGTCGGGATCAGCGGGCTCCTGTCGGGCAACGCCGCCGCCGACGACTACACCCTGGCCTATGCCTACACCTCGGGCTCGAGCCTCGGCCAGTTCACCCTGACCCAGGTCGGGGCGACGCTGGCGCAGACGGTGCAGTTCACCCACGGGGCGGCCGACGTGGTCTACGAGGGCCGCATCGACTTCGACACCGCCGGGGTGCAGATCAACCTCGCCAACTTCGACTTCAGCGCCACCTTCGCCGGCACCGACGCGCAGTTCACCGTCGCCGGCTCGGGCACCCTGAGCTTCCAGGTCGGCGTCGACTCCGGCGACACCATCGCCGTCAACCTCGGCGACGTCCGGGCGACGACGCTGGGCATCGGCGGCACCTCGATCACCAGCTCGGGCAACGCCGTCACCGCCGGCAACGCGCTCGACACCGCCATCGCCAGCCTCAACGACAACCGCGCCACGCTGGGTGCGCTGATGTCGCGCTTCGAGTTCGCCAGCGCCAACCTCGCCACCTCCATCGAGAACCTCGACGCCGCCAGGTCCACCCTCATGGACGTCGACATGGCCGCCGAGATGACCCAGTTCACCTCCCTCCAGGTCCTCACCCAGGCCGGCGTCGCCATGCTCGCCCAGGCCAACCAGATGCCGCAGAATCTCTTGAAGCTGCTGCAGTAACCGATGTCGGCAGGCGTCGCGGGCCGGCACGGTCGGTAACGTCGGGCCGGCGACGCGGGGTTTGTCGACGGCGGCGCCGGTCAGGCGGATGTGCCGGAGCGGGGGCCGGATGTTGCATCGATAGCCCGAGGGCCGGCCACAGCTCAGCTCCTGGCCTGACGAGCCCGTTAGGCGGTCGTCCGGTCGGCCCCCGTCTCGCACCCTTGCATCACCGACGTTCGACGCCGCTTCTGCCGCCGGCACGCGCATCGCCGACGGACAAGAGAGCCTCGGCCGCTGACTTGCCGGCCGGCCCGGGGCTGACCGCCAGGTGTTTCGTGAGGAAGCCGCCAGCTTCTCCGGCAGCTCGGGTCAGCTCACGGCAGGTCCGGACGCACGTCGGGCCGGTCGACGGATCGCGGCGGCGTCAGCCGTTCTCGGCGAGGACCGTGCCGGCGAGATAGAGCGAGCCGCAGACCAGCACACGGACCGGGCCCGTCGCCTGTGCGGCGATGGAGCGGATCGCGGCCAGCGGTGTCGCGGCGGCGCTGGCTGGCATGCCGAGCTCGCGGGCGGTGGCGACGATGGTTTCCGGGGCGTGCGACAGGTGCTCGCCGATGGGCACCGCCTGCAGCGAGGCGACGTGGCCGACCAGGGGGTCGAGGAAGCCGCGCGCGTCCTTGTTGGACAGCATGCCGATGACAAGGTGGAGCGGGCGGAAATCGGGACGCGCCGCCAGGGTGCGGGCCAGGGCCTCGCCAGCGCCGGGATTATGGCCACCGTCGAGCCACAGGGCCGAGCCCGGCGGCATCGCCCCGGCGAGAGGGCCGCGGGCCAGGGTCTGCAGCCGGGCGGGCCAGCTGGCTTCGCGCAGCCCACGAGCGATCGCCTCCGGACGCGGGGCGAGGGCACCAAGCGCACGTGCGGCCATGACGGCGAGGCCGGCATTCTCGACCTGGTGCTCGCCGACCAGTCCGGGGCGTGGCAGCTCCAGCGTCTCGCCACCGTCCT
>JAXMCM010000018.1:0-338680 GCA_046349355.1 Geminicoccaceae bacterium | reverse complement strand
CGAGGTGAACGAGATGATCAAGGGCTTCGTGCGCGACTGAGCGTCCGGACGAAGCGAAGCGACGACGCCCGCCGGCTTGCCGGCGGGCGTTTTCGTTGGGGGGAATGTCCTGAGGCATCGCCATCAATCCGCCAGCCCGAGCCCTCGCTCCACCTCCTCCAGCGGGATCGCCGGCAGCGCATCCTGCAGCCGCTCGGCGGCGCATTGGCCATCCTCGGCGTCGTCGAGGTAGAGCCGGAGCGCCGCCTCGACATGCGCGTCCGGGCTGTGACCGGAGCGCTCGGCCAGGGCGGCGAGGCGGCGCTCGAGCTCTTCGGGCAGGTGCAGCGTCAGCATCGCTCTGGACCTCCGCGGGGAGGGACGGGCATGGCTGACGTTAGCCCGATCGCCACCCCAACACCCTCTTGCCACGCCCCAACCGTCACGCGAGCATCGCCCGATGCAGCCGCCCGACGACCCGACCGCACCCTTTCCCCCCGGCTCGCCCGCCGAGCTCGCCGCCTTCGCCGCGCTGCAGGCCCGCCTGCGGCCGATGTTCCAGCGCCTGCAGGGCGATCCGGCGGCGCCGCGCACCGTCATCGTCGTGCCCAGCCTGTCGATGGACCCGGACGTGCTGGCCAAGGTCACCGGCGCGCACCACTACGAGGAGCGGATGCTGTCGCTGCTGCTGCTGCTGCGGCTGCCGCGCACCCGGGTCGTCTACCTGACCAGCACGCCGCTGGCCGACGCGGTGGTCGACTACGTCCTGCACCTGCTGCCGGGGGTGCCGACCTCGCATGCCCGGGCCCGGCTCACGCTGCTCGCCTGCCACGACGCCACCGGGTCCGCACCGCTCACCGCCAAGCTGCTGGCCCGGCCGCGCCTGCTCGAGCGGCTGCGCGGGCTGGTTCCCGATCCGCACAGCGCGCACATCACCTGCTTCAACGCCACGCCCCTGGAACGCACGCTGGCGGTGCGCCTGGGCCTGCCGCTCTACGCCTGCGATCCCTTGCTGCTGCCGCTGGGCTCGAAGAGCGGCAGCCGGCGGCTGTTCCGCGAGGCCGGCCTGCTCCTGCCCGAGGGTGCCGAGGGCCTGCGCGACGCCGCCGACCTCGCCGCGGCGCTGGCCGCCCTGCGCCGCCGCGACCCGGCGCTGCGCCGCGCCGTGGTCAAGCTCGACGAGGGGTTTTCCGGCGAGGGCAACGCCACCTTCGCCTTCGACGGGGCGCCCGGCGGCCCCGGCCTCGAGGCCTGGGTGCGCGACCGCCTGCCGGGCCTGCGCTTCGAGGCGCGCGGCATGGACTGGGAAGCCTATGCCGCCAAGTTCGCCGCCATGGGCGGCATCGCCGAGGCCTTCGTCGAGGGCGCGGAGAAGCGCTCGCCCTCGGCGCAGCTGCGCATCGACCCGCTGGGCCATGTCGAGGCGATCTCGACCCACGACCAGGTGCTGGGCGGCCCCGGCGGGCAGGTCTATCTGGGCTGCCGCTTTCCGGCCGACCCGGCCTATGCGCAGGCCGTCCAGGCGGCCGGCCTCGCCGTCGCCGGAGCCCTGCGCCAGCGCGGCGTGCTCGGCCGCTTCGGCGTCGACTTCGTCTCGGTCCGCGATCCGGCCGGCGGCTGGCGCCACCACGCCATCGAGATCAACCTGCGCAAGGGCGGCACCACGCACCCCTTCCAGATGCTGAAGCTGCTGACCGACGGCCGCTACGACCCGGCCACCGCCAGCTTCGCCACCCCCGACGGCACGCCCTGCCACTACGTCGCCTCGGACAACCTCGAATCCGAGCGCTACCGCGGCCTGACCCCCGACGACCTGATCGACATCGCCGTCGAGCACGGCCTGCACTTCCACGGTGCCGCCCACGAGGGCGTCGCCTTCCACCTGATCGGGGCGCTGAGCGAGTTCGGCAAGCTGGGCCTGACCTGCGTCGGCCCGACGCCGCAGCGCGCCGCCGAATTGCACGCCCGCACCGCCGCCGTCCTCGACCGCGCCGGCGGCGATCCGCCGGTGCCCGCTGGCACCACCGCACGATGAGCCCTATCTGATAGGCGGAGCGGTACCGCCGACGGGAGGAACGTCACGTGAACGCGCAGGATCTCTTGGGTCAGCTGATGCAGGCCGGGCTCGGCCCCAACCAGGGGCGCACGACCAGCCGGCGCCTCGACAGCGCGCTGGGCGCCGGCCAGGGCGGCGGTGGCGGCCTGCTCGGCCAGATCCTCGGCGGCCTGCAGGGCGGCGGCCGCGGCGGGGCGGCGGGCGGCGGCCTCGGTGGTCTCGGCGACCTGCTGGGCGGTGCTGCGGCCGGCTCGCGCGGCGGTGCCGGCGGCGGTGGCCTCGGCGACCTGCTCGGCGGCCTGCAGGGCTCGCTCGGCAAGGCCGGGCAGAGCGTGCAGCAGGGCAACCCGCTGGCGGTCGGCGGCCTCGGGGCGCTGGCCGGCATCCTGCTCGGCCGCGGCAACAGCTCGGTCGGCAACGCCATCGGCGGCGCCGGGCTCGCCGTGCTCGGCTCGCTGGCGATGCAGGCCTTCCGCAAGATGGCCGAGCAGAAGGCGCTGACGCAGGAGCAGATCCCGACCCAGGAGGACATCCCGATCGGCGTCCGCCCGCCGGAGACGCCCGGCGAGGAGGCGATCCTCGCCAGCAAGGCCACCATCATCCTCCAGGCGATGATCAGCGCCGCCAAGGCCGACGGCCAGATCGACGGCGGCGAGGTCCAGCGCATCCTCGGCAAGGTCCAGGAGGGCGGGGCCGACACCGACGCCATCGCCTTCCTGCAGCAGGAGATGAAGAAGCCGCTCGACCTCGACGCGCTGGTGGCGCAGGTCAGCGACCCGACGCTGGCGGCCGAGGTCTACGCCGCCTCGCTGATGGCGATCGAGGTCGACACCCCGCAGGAGCGGGCCTACCTGCAGGAGCTGGCGCGCGGCCTGCGCCTCGACCCGCTGGTCGTGGCCGAGCTGCACCGGGCCGTGGGCGCACCGCAGGTCGCCTGATCCCGGACAGCCGCGTACGCCCGCCTGCCGTCCGCCCGGGACGGCGCGGGCGGCACCGGCTAGCTCCCGTCGCAGCGAGCCGCCCCCGCACGAACGGGCGGCCGGACGGGAGACGCAGCATGACGACACGACGGGCCTGCCGGCTGGCGCTGGCCGCCATCCTGCTCGCCGGCACGGCGGCGGCGGCACCGACGCAGGAAGGCGGGGTCACGGTCTATCGCGGCCCGGGCAGCGGTCCCGCGCCGGCCGTCGCGAAGCCGGCGCCGCAGCCGGCCCTGCTGGCCGGCCAGCGCCTCTGGGTGGTCGACCCGGAGACCGGCCGCATGGTCGCCTGCCGCCAGGAGTTCACCGCCACCGTCGGCGTCCGCCGCATCGTCTGCTCCGGGCGGGCGCTGCCGCGGCCCTAGCGCGGCCCACGCTCGCCGGAGCCGGGCCGGTGCGTGATCCAGATCAATACCCCCCTCAAGGTAACCGGTATGCTTCCTCCTGAAACTGCAACGTGCATTCCGCACGGCAGCTTCAGGGGGACATCTCATGGCCATCATCAACGGGACCGCCGGCGACGATTCCCGCAGCGGCACGGGCTCGGCCGACACCATCAGCCTGTTCGGCGGCAACGACACCGCCTACGGCAAGGACGGTAACGACACGCTGTACGGCGGCGACGGCAACGACAGCCTCTTTGGCGGCAATGGCGCCGACCTCCTCGTCGGCGGTGGCGGGGCGGACTCGCTCGTCGGCGGTACCGGCAACGACTCGCTCGATGGCGGGAACGGGGCCGACACCGCCAGCTACGCCGACTTCGTCACCGCCGGGGTCGTCGTCGACCTGACGGCTGGCACGGCAACCACGGCGGACGGCAACGACACCCTCGTCAGCGTCGAGAATGTGCTCGGCAGCAACGCCGACGACCAGCTGACCGGCAATGCGGCCGCCAACACGCTCTGGGGGTCGGCAGGCTCGGACAGCCTCGTCGGCAGCGCCGGCAACGACCGCCTCGACGGCGGGAGCGGTGGCGACGCGCTGCAGGGCGGCGAGGGCGACGACAGCGCCATCGGCGGAACGGGCGACGACTGGATCTCCGGTGGCGAAGGAAACGACAGGCTTTCCGCGGGGACCGGCAACTATCAGTATGTCTACGGCGATGAGGGCGACGACGTCGTCACGTTGGGGGACGGCTATGGCTGCTATGCAGATGGCGGCATCGGCAATGACGTCATCACCTTGGGCAACAACGACTGGACTTCTGCCTTTGGCGGCGACGGCAACGACAGGATCGATACCGGCAACTATGGCTGGCAGGAGATTTACGGCGGAACCGGCAACGACTCGATCACGGGCCACGGCGCTAGAGGCTATTTCTATGGTGAGGATGGCGATGATGTCATCGACGGAGGTGCCAACTCACAGAATATCTACGGCGGAACCGGAAACGATGTCCTGCGCAGCGGGTCCGGCGGCGGCTACATGTCCGGTGACGACGGCAATGACCGCCTGACCGGTGGAAGCGACAGCGATGACATGTACGGCGGTCAAGGCAACGATTCACTGGCGGGCGGCGGCGCGACGGACTGGCTGAACGGCGGTCAGGGGAACGATCTTGTCAGCGGCGGTGACGGTTCCGATCGGTTCTACTACGGACTGAATCAGGAGCAGAGCGACGGGGGCGGCCGCGACCTCGTTCGGGACTTCAGCCGGGGCAGCGACGGACTGGGGATCTCCTTCTACAACGCCGTGACCAGCATCACCGGCACCAACGCCTTCGACTATCTCGACAGCAACGACAATCGCGTGCTCGACAATGGCGATGCCTTCGTGACGGTCGGATCGGTCACCGACCAGGGCAGCACGCGGACGTCGACGACGCTGGAGCTCGGCCGGGCCTGGAACGCGCTGCCCCTGTCGCCGTCCGGGCTCTACAGCGCCAGCGATGCGCTCGTCCTGTTCGGGACGACCGGTCTGACGGAAGACGACTTCCTGAGCTACTACTGATCCACGGAACCAGGGGTGCGGTCGGCAGGGCCGCACCCCTTACCCGGTCCGCTCCCGCCGGGCGCTGCCGCGGCCCTAGCGGATCGCCGCGGCCACCTCGGGCCCGGCGATCACCGCCGCCCCGGCCGGGTGGCCGGCGGCCTCGGTCATCGCGACGTGCACCGCCAGCAGGGCGTAGCCGTCGGGTCCGTCGAGCAGGATCGGCGAGCCCGAATCGCCGAAGGTGGCGTCGCAGTCGTGCAGCAGCACCGCGCCGCCGGCGGCGGTGCCGAGGCGGTGGCAGCCGTCCTGGCGCGACAGCACGTTGGGCCGGTCGCGGCCGTAGCCGGCCCGGGCGAGGGCGGTGGCGGCGTCGCCGGCGGCGGCCGGCGGATCGGCCGCCAGCGGCACCGGGCGCAGGCCGTCCAGCGGCCGCTCGAGGGTCAGCACCGCCCAGTCGGCGGCGAGGTCGGTCGGCCGCCCGTCCCGGCCGAAGGCGAGGCCCGGCGCGGTCGCGATCGCCGCGGCCCGCGCATGCGCCAGGGCCTCGCCGCGCCACCAGCCGGCGGCGAAGTGCAGGCTCTGCGGCCGCATCAGCCGGCCGGTGCGGCGGTTCCACAGGCAGTGCGCCGCGGTCAGCACCTGGTCCGGCGCCACCAGCGTGCCGGTGCAGAACCCGCCGGTCTCGCGGTTGACCCGGCCGATCGCCGACCACGGCCAGCCGGCGTCGCGCGGCTGGCGGACCCGGTCGTCGCTGCCGATCACGCCGGGGACCGGCGACGCGGCCCCGGCCACGCCCATCGGGACGGCCAGCGACGCCAGCAGCAGCAGCGGGGCGACGAAACGCCGCTGTTGCAGTGCAACAAATAAATCCCTGCAAACAGTTCCAAACAAGGCTGCACGGCCGCCAAGTAAAGCCTGCCAGTGACAATACAGGATTCGCCGGGGCGCGGCCGCCCCGCGCCGAGTGATCGGCGGCCGGCCGGCGCTGGGGCAGGGGAGTTATGCACAGGCGGCAGGCTGCCATTGCCCTGCAACAAAGTGCAACACAACGTGACTCGTGGCTGCATGACCACGTCACTACCTTCAGGCTCGTCCGATAGGTCGAGAGCCAGCCCGATTTCGCTCGGGACCTCTCCCCTGGCGGACGCCGGTCGGGTGGACAACGGCCTCGAACCCGCGATCACGGGCTAGGTCCCGGGCAGGTCCGGTCTTCCCCGCCACCGGTGCATCGCTTCGCGGCGGCAAGGAGTGCCGCTTGAAGGATGCGCCTGCCGTGCCGATCTGGCCGGCCGGTCGCTGCCGGGGACAGCTCCCCGCTTCGAGGCAGCATCCGGGCCGGCGGGGCAGGCCGCAGGGGCATCGCCCGCAAGGGCCGGCGCCGGTGCAGGTCGCCTGTCACGACGAGGTCGTTCATGCTGTCGCCCACGCCTACCCTCAATGCCAGCCTGCCCTTCCGCACCCAGGGTTTCGCCACCCTGGCCGAGGGCCTGGACTATGCGGCGCAGGGCGAGACGGGCAGCAACTTCTACAGCCCGCGCGGCGACCTGCAGCACGTGCTGAGCTACCGCGAGCTGCGCGAGCGGGCGATGGACCTCGCCTCGCGGCTGGTCGGCTCGAAGCTCCGCCGCGGCGACCGGGTCGCCATCATCGCCGAGACGACCCCCGACTTCCTGATCTTCTTCTTCGGCTGCCAGTATGCCGGCCTGATCCCGGTGCCGCTGCCGCTGAGCATCAATTTCGGCGGCCGCGAGGCCTACGAGGCGCGCCTGCGCGGCATGCTGATGGCCGCCGGTGCCCGCGCCGCCGTCGCCTCCGACGAGCTGATCGAGCCCCTGCGCATCGCCGCCGCCCGCACCGCCGTGGCGCTGGTCGGCACGCCGGCCGAGTTCTACGCCCTGCCGGGCCGCGACGCGCCGCTGTCGCCGCTGCAGGCGCACGAGGCCTGCTACATCCAGTACTCGTCGGGCAGCACCAGCTTCCCGCGCGGCGTGCTGGTGACCCAGCGCGCCATCGCCGCCAACGCCCGCTCGATCGCCGAGGACGGCATCCGCCTGCGCCCCGGCGACCGCTGCGTGTCCTGGCTGCCGCTCTACCACGACATGGGCCTCGTCGGCTGCTGCCTGACGCCGGTGATGACGCAGATCACCGTCGACTACCTGGCCAGCACCTCGTTCGCCCGCCGGCCGCTGGTCTGGCTGAAGCTGATGTCGCAGCTGCGCGGCACCATCTCGTTCGCGCCGACCTTCGGCTACGAGCTGTGCGCCCGGCGCGCCGCCACCGCCACCATCGCCGACCTCGACCTCAGCGCCTGGCGCGTCGCCGGCATCGGCGGCGAGATGATCCGCCCGTCGGCGCTGCGCGAGTTCGCCGAGCGCTTCGGCGGCGTCGGCTTCGACGAGACCGCCTTCGTCCCGAGCTACGGCCTCGCCGAGTCGACCCTGGCCGTGACCTTCGCCGAGCTCGGCAAGGGCGTGCAGGTCGACACCGTGCAGCGTGGCGACGCCATCGAGCGCCAGCGCCTGGCCCTGCCGGCCTCGCTCGCCGCCGGCGAGTCGCCGCGCAAGACCCGCTCGTTCGTCAACTGCGGCAAGCCGATGGCCGGCTACAGCGTCGAGATCCGCGACGATCTCAACCGCCGCCTGCCGGAGCGCCGGATCGGCCGGGTCTGCATCCAGGGCCCGAGCCTGATGAACGGCTACTTCCGCAATGCCGACGCCACCCGGGCGGTCACCACCCCGGACGGCTGGCTCGATACCGGCGACCTCGGCTACATGGTCGACGGCGAGCTGATGGTCACCGGCCGCAGCAAGGACCTGATCATCTTCAGCGGCCGCAACATCTGGCCGCAGGACATCGAGTGGGCGGTCGAGCATGTCGACGGCGTCCGCCGCGGCGACGTCGCCGCCTTCGCGGTCGCCAGCGAGGACGAGCAGGAGAAGGTCGTCGTCGTCGTCGAGTGCCGCACGCCGGACCTCGCCGCCCTGCGCGCCCTGCGCCGCGAGATCGCCGCCACGGTGCACCGCGTCGCCGGCGTCGATGCCGAGATCGTCCTCGCCCCGCCGCGCTCGCTGCACTTCACCACCTCCGGCAAGCTCAGCCGGGCCGCCGCCCGCCAGAGCTACCTCGACGGCCAGATCGTCGACCTCGAGGTGACGATGGGCGGCGCCCTGCCGGGCGACGCGATCGTGCCGGTCGAGCGCCTCGCCGCTGCGGTCTGATCCCGCCCGCCGGCGGCGTCCGGCGGGCCCCACATCTCCGAGAGGATGACGGTGTCGCCCGTCGCGGTGACCGGTGCGTCCGGCTTCGTCGGCCGGCGCCTCGTCGAGACGCTGGTCGGGCGCGGCCTGGCGGTGCGGGCCCTCGTCCGCCGGCCGGACGCGCAGCTGGCCAGCGCCGGCGTCGAGCTGGTCCCGGGCGGCCTCGCCGATCCGGGTGCGCTGCGCTCGCTGGTGATCGGCGCCCGCGCCGTGATCCACTGCGCCGGCGTCGTCGCCGCCGCCGACCCGGCCGAGTTCCGCCGGGTCAACGTCGACGGCACCGCCGCGGTGCTGGCGGCCCTGCCGGCCGGCACGCCGCTGGTCCACGTCTCGTCGCTGTCGGCCCGCGAGCCGCGGCTGTCGGCCTACGCCGCCAGCAAGCAGGCCGCCGAGGCGCTGGCCCTGGCCCGCCGCGACGGCCCGGTCGCCGTCGTCCGCCCGCCGGCCGTCTACGGCCCCGGCGACCGCGCCACGCTGCCGCTGTTCCAGCAGATGGCGAAGGGCTTTCTCGTCACGCCAGCGCCGGCCTCGGCGCGCTTCTCGCTGGTCTACGTCGCCGATCTGGCGGCGCTGCTGGCCGACCTCGTGCTGGCGCCGCCGCGCAGCGGCAGCGTGCTCGAGCCGTCCGACCGCCGACCCGGCGGCTATGGCTGGCAGGACCTCGCCAGCATCGCCGGCGAGGCCCAGAGACGGCCGGTCCGTCTCGTCCGGCTGCCGGCCGGGGCGCTGCGCCCGGTGGCCCTGGCGATCGAGACGGCGGCCGGCTGGCGCGGCAAGGTGCCGATGCTCAGCCGCGACAAGCTGCGCGAGCTGTGCCACCCCGACTGGGTCTGCCGCGACGACGGCGACGAGGCCCTTGCCGGGACGCGGCCGGCGGTCCAGTTCCGCGAGGGCTTCACGGAGACGGTCGCATGGTATCGCCGCCGCGGCTGGCTATGATGCGCGCGACGCCGCCGGGGCGTGCGCCCCGAACCGGGAGACGAGCATGACCACCGCCGACGACGCGCTGTTCGGGGACGTCTGCGGCCTCGTGCGCAAGTTCGCGCCGGGCGGCGCCACGCTGGCGCCGTCGACCGAGCTCAGCGCCGACCTCAACATCGATTCGGTCGCCGCCATGGACCTGATCATGGAGATCGAGGACCGCTTCGAGATCGACATCCCGGTCAACCAGATTTCCGACCTGCGCAACCTCGGCGATCTCGTCGAGCTGGTGCGCGGCCAGCTCAAGGGACGCTGAGGCGATGGACATCTTCGACAAGTACGCGGGCATCGCCGAGCGCCGCGGCAAGCTGCTGGCGGCCGGGGCCGACCCGTTCAACCTCAGCATGGAGGCGATGCACGGGCCGACCGAGGCGACCATCGCCGGCCGCCGCACCATCCTCGTCGGCACCAACAACTATCTGGGCCTGACCTTCGACCCGGCCTGCATCGAGGCCGGCGTCGAGGCGCTGCGCACGCTGGGCACCGGCACCACCGGCTCGCGCATCGCCAACGGCACCTATGGCGGCCACCGTGCCCTCGAGGAGGAGATGGCGCGGTTCATGAACCGCAGGCACGCCATCGTCTTCTCGACCGGCTACCAGGCCAACCTGGCGATGATCTCGGGCCTCGCCGGGCCCAAGGACGTGATCCTCGTCGACAGCGACTGGCACGCCTCGATCTGGGACGGCTGCCGGCTGTCCGGCGCCACCGTCGTCCGCTTCCGCCACAACGACCCCGAGGACCTCGACAAGCGCCTCGCCCGCAACGCCGAGACCGGCGAGTGCAAGCTGGTCATCGTCGAGGGCACCTACAGCATGCTCGGCGACCGCGCGCCGTTGCGCGAGTTCGTCGAGGTCAAGAAGAAGCACGGCGCCTTCCTGCTGGTCGACGAGGCGCACTCGTTCGGCGTGTTCGGCGCCAACGGCCGCGGCGTCGCCGAGGCCGACGCGGTCGAGCCCGACATCGACTTCATCGCCGGCACCTTCAGCAAGAGCCTGGGTGCCATCGGCGGCTTCGGCGTCTCCGACCACCCCTCGTTCGAGCTGCTGCGGGTCTGCGCCCGGCCCTACATGTTCACGGCCTCGCCCGGCCCGGCGACGATCGCCACGGTGCGCACGGCACTGCGCCGGATCGCCGAGGAGCCGCAGCTGCGCGACCAGATCTGGGCCAACGCCAAGGCGCTGCACGAGGGGCTGACCGGGCACGGCTTCACCGTCGCCGCGGCGATGAGCCCGATCATCGCCGTGCGGCTGCCCGACGAGGCGACCACGGTGTGGGCCTGGAAGCGGCTGCTCGAGCTCGGCGTCTACGTCAACCTGGCGCTGCCGCCGGGCACGCCCAACGGCGTCTGCCTGCTGCGCTGCTCGCTGTCGGCGGCGCACACGCCGGCCCAGATCGACGAGGTCGTCCGCCGCTTCGGCGTGCTGGGCCGCGAGCTCAGCGGGCTGGCCGCCGGGGCGGTCGCTTAAGGGGCGGCCTCAGCGGATCGCCCGCTGCCGCCGCAGCCGCCACAGCAGGGCGGGGGCGGCGAGCAGCGGATGGCGCCGCTGCCAGTCGCTGAGCTCGACCTTCACGCCCGAGTGGCGCTCGACCTTCCAGGCGATGTAGTCGGCCCCGCCGACGAAGGTGAACGACGCCTTCACCAGCCGCAGCACCGACAGCAGCTTGCCCATCCGACGGCGCCGCCGCCAGGCGCGCATGGCGTCGCGCGCCGTCCCCGGCTCCGGCGGCCGGCCGGCCAGCAGGGCCGCCACCGCGTCGTAGCGGGCGGGCGCCGCCTCGTAGATGGTGAAGCCGCGGGTCGACGGCTCCGAGCGCAGCTCGGTCCGGTAGGTCTCGCGGAAGGCCCGGCCCCACACCTCGCCCGCCGGCGCTCCCTGCGGCAGCAGCGGCCGCGCCTTGGCCAGCACCGCGTCCGAGGCCGCCGCGAACGCCGCGACCAGGCGCTGGCGCACCGCCGGTGCCGCGCCCGGCAGGATCGCCGTCGGCTGGGCGAAGCGCGCCCAGAAGTAGGGGTTCTCGGTGGCGCGGCCGCAGCGCTGGGCCAGCTGGTCGAGGCTGACCACGGCGTACTTGGCCCGCACCGTGCCGGCCGTCCCGGCGGTCTCGAGATAGTAGACGTTGGGCGGCACCAGCCGCACCAGCCGGCGCAGCAGCGGCCCGTCCTTGAGCCGCTCATAGGCGTCGACGATGACGTAGAGGTCGACCAGCTTGCCTTCGACCGAGGCCTCGCGCAGCGCCGAGCCGTAGAACAGCACGGCCAGCGCCGCCGGGCCGACCTCGGCGGTGGCCGCAGCGCCCAGCCGCAGCACGTCCTCCGGCACCGGCCGCTCGGCCTCGGCCGCCAGCAGCGACAGCAGGCCCGCCGGCCAGCCGCCGGCCGGCTCAGAGCCGGACAAAGCGCACCCGCTCCGGTGCGGTCAGCTCCAGCCGGCCGCCGGGCCGCACCGCGAAGAACTCGCCGTCGATGGTGAACGGCGTGTCGAGGGTCAGCTCGACCCGGTCGAGGCCGCGGCTGTCGGCCATGCCCGGCGGCAGGCGGCGCACCGCCCCGCCGAACAGCAGCTGCCGGGCGTGGCGCAGCAGGCCGCTCGCCGGGTGGGCGATGGTGGTGAAGCGCAGGTCGCCGTCCGCGTCGTTCCAGAACGGCCGCGAGCCCAGCACCAGCCGGTCCAGCGTGGTCGCCAGCACGATCAGCTGCCGGGTCTGGCGCAGGGGCTCGCCGGCGAAGGCGATGCCGACGTCGTGGCCGTGGATGCCGACCGCCTCGAGGCCGCGCAGGGCACCGTTGCCGAGCAGCCAGGCCATGGTCGCGGCATGCGCCGCCTCGCCCTTGAAGCCCAGCTTGTGGATGCGGCTGACGCAGAAGTCGATGACGTCGTAGATCCCGGCCGCACCGAAGAACATGCCGCGCTGCGCCGGCCTGCCGTCGATGCCGTCGACCCGCAGCACGTGCCGCTCGACGACGGCGGCATCGATCCCGCCGGTCTGCATGGCCGCCAGCAGCCGGCCGATGCCGGCCGCACCGCGCTGGCGGATGCCGACGTCCTGCGCCGTCATGTTGGCCATGCCGCCGGGCACCAGCGCCACCGGCGGCAGCGCCGCGAACGGCCGGTCCTCGAGCAGCGAGGTCAGCGCCGCCTGGATGGTGCCGTCGCCGCCGTTGATCGCCAGCAGCGTGACGCCGGCCCCGGCCAGCTCGCGCAAGAGCTCGGTCATCGTCCGGCTGCCGTCGAACAGCCGGTGCAGCACGTCCGGGCGGTCGCGCAGCAGCGCCTCGACCGGGCCGAGACCGCGCTTGTTGCGGGTGCTGCGGGCGTTGCTGACGATGCCGAGCCTCACGCCGGGCGCGGTCCCCCGGCCGGCAGGCGGCGCACCGAGCCGCGCTGGCGCAGCTCGGCGATCACCGGCGGCAGCAGCACGGCGATGGCGAGGCCGAGCGGCAGCCCCCAGGCGGCGATGCGCGGCGACACCAGGCCGACCTCGCCCAGCGCCACGACGACGCCCTCCATGACGTGGAAGGTGAAGCCGATGGCGATGCCGCGGATGAAGATCGGCGCGATGGTGCCGGTCCGGCTGAACCGTCCGGCCAGGGCGAAGGCCAGCACCACCAGCAGGAACGGCACCACCGCATTGGCCAGGCGGACGTTGAGCCAGGTCGTGTACGGATCGATCGAGCGGATGGCGAAGGCGTTGTTGGCGATGATCCCGCTGAGCTGGGTCAGCGACAGCTCGCGCGGGTCGCGGGCCAGCAGCGCGATGCTCGGCAGGTCGATGGTGCCCTGCCAGTGCAGCCGGTCGAGATGCTCGGGCTGGCGGCTGCCGACGACGCGGCGGGTGACGTCGCCCAGCATCCAGCCGTCCTTGTCGGGCCGGGCCCGCTCGGCGTCGATGCGCTCGGTCAGCAGGCCGTCGGGGCTGCGGCGGAAGATGGTGATCTCGTCGACCCGCTGGCGCACCGCGGAATCGCGCGGGATGCGGACGACGTCGTCGCCGCTGCGCAGCCAGATCGCGTCGGCGGCGCCGCCGACGATGCTCGAGCGGCGGTAGTCGCCGACCGCCCAGGCGCGCAGCTCGCCGCTGGTCCACGGCACCACCACGTCGTCGACCGTCAGCTTCAGCCCGATCAGCAGCAGCCCCACCGGCAGCAGCCGGACGATCAGGCCCAGCGGCGAGACGCCGCCGTCCCACATGATCACCAGCTCGCGGTGGCGCAACAGGTCGCCGACGGTGAGGATGCCGCCGACCAGGGCGGTCAGCGGCACCATCTCCGAGAGGATCGAGGGCAGCCGCAGCAGGGCGTACTGCAGCAGCGGGAAGCTCCGGTCGCCGGCGGCGCGGGCGACGCTGTCGCCGTTCTCGAGCAGGTCGAACAGCAAGGCGAAGCCGGCCACCGCGAGGATCACCACGGTGAAGCGGACGAGGAACATCTTGCCGAGGTAGCGGGCGAGCACGCTCATGACGCGCCCAGCGCCCGGCGCAGGGGAGCCGGCAGCAGCGCCGCCAGCCGCTCGAAGGCCGCGTCCAGCATGCCGCTGCCCGAGGCCCTGGGCACCCGGAAGGCCGCGCGGACGAAGATCCAGCCGGCCAGCAGCACGAACAGGACGTAGGGTACGCCGAGCGCCAGCAGGGCCCCGGCCTGGCCGTCGTCGACCACCGATTCGCCGAAGCCGATGACCTGGTTGTAGGCGATCAGCGCGGCCAGCCCGAGGGCCAGGCCGTAGGAGCGCTGCGAGCGCCGCCGGCCGCGCGCCAGCGGCACGGCGAGGAACGGCAGCACCGGGATCGACAGGATGCGGACGACGCGGCCCCACAGCTCGGCGTCGATCTCGTGCGGCTCGACGCCCTCGGGCGGGGTGTCGCGCAGCGCCACCAGCTCGGGCAGGGTCAGCTCGCGCTCGTCCTCGCCGCGCGGCGCCAGCTCCTCGCCGCGGCGGTCGCCGATGGTCGTCTCGAAGGTGCCGAAGCGCATGGTCAGCGCCGCCGGCACCGGGTCGGACTCCTGCGGCCGCTCGGCCGGCACCACCTGCTGCACGCCGTGCGTCATGTCGATGGTCAGCTGGCGCGTCGCCGAGACGTCGCGCAGCCGGCCGTGCTCGGCGGTGATCGCCACCTCGTCGCCGTTGGTGGCCTGCGAGTAGATGAAGACGTGGGTGAAGTCGCGCCGGTCGGGCGAGGCGGTCTGGACCATGGCGGTGGTCCGCTCGACCGTGGTGAACACCCCCTCGCGCATCAGCGTCAGGAACGAGGCGTTGGTCACCGCCTGCACCGTCGCCCGGTAGGCGTAGCGGCTGTAGGGCTGCAGGAAGCCGATCAGGGCGAGGTTGGCGACCGCGATCAGCAGCGACGCCAGCGCCAGCGGCCGGACCAGCTGCGGCAGGCCCGAGCCGGCCGCCATCATCGCGTCGAGCTCGCCCTCGCGGCTCATCCGCGACACCACGATCAGGATGCCGATGAAGAACGCCGCCGGCAGCGCCAGGCCCATGTAGTGCGGCACCAGGTAGCCCAGCATCTCGAGCACGGCGAGCAGGCTGCCGCGCCAGCCGATGACGAGGTCGACCACGCGCAGCATGCGCTCGGCCAGCAGCACCAGCAGCGCCACCAGCAGCGTCGCCAGCATCGGCTTGGCCACCTGGGCCAGGATGTATCGGTTCAGGACCGCCATGGGGGGACCGGGACCCGGTTCCGCCCGGCGTCGGCCGGGCGCAGGACCGCGCCATTGCGCAAGCCGCGCCTCATAGCGGATGCGCCGGCACCGCGCCAGCGCCCCCGTCCCGGCTGATCACCAGCGGCCCGCCGGGCGCGGCGCGGGCGATGCTGACGGTGAAGTCGTGGCGGACCTTGCCGCTGTGGGTGTCGAGCCGGCGCGCCTCGACCTCGATCCGCCAGCCGGTGTTGCTGCGGGCGAGGCTGTGCATCAGGTAGCCGCCGTAGCGGTCGTGCTCGCCCTCGACCAGCGAGGCCGACGGCCCGCCGACCACCGGCACCGGCCCGTCCGGCCCCGGCAGCTCGGCCAGCTGGAAGCGGTGCTGGTGGCCGCACAGGATGAGGTCGGCGCCGTGCTCGCGGATCACCGCGCGGAACGCCGCCGCGTCGGTCAGCCGGCGCCGCCAGCTGGCCATGCCCGAGCCCGGCGGATGGTGCAGCAGCACCACCCGGCAGGCGTCGCCGCCGCGCAGCTCGCCCAGCACCCGGCGCAGCCGCTGCAGCTGGGCGCTGCCGATCCGCCCGGTGGCCAGGGTCGGCGGGTTCGGCACCGCCGTCGACACCCCGACGATCGCCAGCGGCGGGCGCTGCCGGACGAACGGGAACACCGCGTGCTCCTCGCGCGGCGCCTCGGCGCGGTCGTCGCCGCGCATGAACGCCGCCACCTCGGCCCAGGAGCGCTCCCAGCGCGGCGGCACGTAGGCGTCGTGGTTGCCGGGGATGAAGGTGACCTCGTCCGGCTTGCCGAGCCCGCGCAGCCAGGCCGCCCCCTGCACGAACTCGGCCGGCAGGGCGAGGTTGGTGAGGTCGCCGGTGACGGCGATGTGGTCGGGGTGCTGGTGGACGAGGTCGCCGCCCAGCGCGTCGAGCACCTGGCGCAGGTGCATCCGGTGGCGCCGCCGCTCCCACGACACCCAGCCGAGGAAGCGCCGGCTGGCCAGCGCCCGGAACGACACCACCGGCAGCGGCGGCACGTGCAGGTCGGTGATGTGGCCGAGGCGGTAGACCTCGCTCATGCCGCGCGCTTCGCGAGGATCCGCTCGACCAGCTCGAGGTCGGCCGGCTTGTCGACGTCGATCGCCGCCTCGGCGAACGGCAGCGCGATCGCCCTGGCCTCGCAGCCCAGCACCCGCGACACCCGCCGCAGCGCCTCGTCGAGCGTCAGCAGGCCCAGCGCATAGGCCAGCAGCGAGCCGACGCCGAACGCCCGGGCGATCCGCCAGGGCTGCTTGCGGTCCTGCTCGACCCGCCGCCAGAACGCCACCGCCTGCAGCGCCCCGGGCGTCAGCAGGGCGAACAGGTTGGCCCCGGAATAGCGCTCGTCGCGGAAGCGCAGCCAGGTCCGCCGCGACTCCGGGTAGGCGGCGAGCAGCACCGCCGACGCCGTCAGCCCGGCGCAGACGTCGGCCCCGCTGGCCGCGGCGCGGCGGCAGAACTCGCCGATCATCTCGGGCGTCAGCAGCGGGTGATCGGCGGTCGTCACCAGCACCGGGAAGGGCTCGCCCATCGCTGCCAGCGCCGCCCTGACGCTGAGGCTGGGGGTGGCGTCGCCCTCGACCAGCCGGACCCGCGGGCCCAGCCGGGCGGCGATCGCCGGCTCCGCCGCCAGCGCCTGCGCGTTCTGCAGGGTGACGGCGACGCCGTCGATCTCCGGGCAGGCGAGCAGGGCGTCCAGCACCCGCACCAGCATCGGCACGCCGCCCGCCGGCACCAGGCATTTCTGGGCGAGGCCGCTGGCCGCCGCCACCGGGTCGGAGGGGCCGCGGCTGCCCGCCAGCACCAGCGCCCGGAAGCGCCGCGGGCCGCCGCTCACGCCAGCGCCTTCTCGTAGACCCGGTAGGTCTTGTAGGGCTGGCCGCCGACCAGCTCGATGACGTCGCGCACCGCCTTGTTGTCCTCGAGGATCCACGACAGCTCGGCGCGGCGGACGCCGTTGCGCCGGCCGGCGTCGCGGGCGTGGCGGACCATGCCCAGCGCCAGCGCCGCGCCCTTGCGGCTGCCGTGGTAGCGCCGGCGCACGCCCATCAGCGGCATGCGTCCGGTCTTCACGCCCTGCACCTTCAGCCGCCACAGCAGCTTGACGATGCCGAACGGCAGCAGCCGGCCGCCGAGGTCGCGGATCGCCTCGTTGATGTTGGGCAGGGTCACGACCATCGCCGCGGCCTCGCCGTCGATCTCGCCGATGCCGAAATTGTCGACGTTGACCAGCGGCCGGATGTTGCGCCCGAGGGCGCGGATCTCGTCCCGCGTCCACGGGATGAAGCCCCAGTTGTCGGCCCAGGCGTCGTTGAAGACGTCGCCCATCACCTGCAGCTCGTCGTCCAGCCGCTTCATGTCGACCGGGCGGATGCGCACGCCCGGCATCGCCTTCAGGCGGTCGACCATGGCATCGGCGGCGGGCGGCCAGTCGCCGGCGACGTCGAAGTCGTAGGCGATCAGGTCCTTGGCCTTGGCGAAGCCCAGGGCCTCGAGCCGCGGCCCGTAGTAGCGGTGGTGGTGCCCCATCATCATCGACGGCGGGGTGTCGAAGCCGGCGACGAGCAGGCCGCTCTCGTCGTTGATCGACAGCGTGAACGGCCCGGTGACGCGGCGCATGCCGCGCTGCCGCAGCCAGGCGCCGGCGGTGTCGAGCAGGGCGGCGAAGGTCTCGGCGTCGTCCTCGGCCTCGAGGAAGCCGAACTGGCCGGTGGCGTCGCCGTGGCGGGCGAGGTGCGCCCGGTTGACCTGGGCGCTGATCCGCCCGACCGGGCGGTCGCCGCGCAGCGCCGTCCACAGCTGCAGCTCCATGTGCTGCAGCGACGGGTTCTTCTTCGGGTCGAGATGCTCGAGCCGCTCGAAGGTCAGCGGCTGCACCCAGTGCGGGTCGCCGGCGTAGAGTGCCGCCGGCATCTCGAGGAAGCGCCTGAGCTGCGCCTTGCCGGCGACCGGCTCGACGCGCAGCGGTCCGCCCGCGCTCATGCCGGCCGGCGGCGCCGCTGCCTTGCGTAGGTCTCCTCGTCCTCCGACAGCGCCGCCACCCACGGGTACTTCTCGGCCATCTCGGCGGTGTAGCCGAGATTGTGCGCGGTCGGGCTGCGCCGCACGTCCTTGGGCTGGGCGTAGTAGGTCCCCAGCACCCGGTCCCAGAGGCTGCTGGTGATCCCGAAATTGCCCTGCTCGTTGTGGAAGTGGTGCGCCAGGTGGTTGCGCTTGATGTCGCGCAGCCAGGCGTTCTTCGGCGTCCACGGCAGGTGCTGCACGCAGTGGGCGAACTCGTAGACGCTGAAGATCAGGCAGCCGGTCGCCAGCGACGCCGCCGCCCCGGAGATCCCGCCGACCAGCCCGCCGATGCTCAGCGTGATCAGCGCGATGGTCGGCAGCGTGGTGTAGAGCGCGCCGAACAGCACCGACAGGTCGTGCGGGTTCTGGTGGTGATCGTAGTGGATCCGCTTCCACAGCTTGGCGGTGGAGGGGTGCTTGAACAGGAACTTCCCGTGCAGCACGAAGCGGTGCAGCACGTACTCGATGAGCGGGTAGAGGACCAGCGTCACCGCCACCGTCAGCACCGGCCGGTGCCAGGATTCGGCGGTCAGTGCCGACACCGTCCCGGCCGCCAGGATGATCAGGATGTAGGCCTGGATCGAGTAGTGCGTGAAGAACGCGACGACGAGATCCTTCAGCGACATCTTGTCGAGGAAGTAGCGACGGTCGGTCCACGGGCCGAAGCTGCGCAGCATCAGGAAGCTCCTCAGGACGCCGCCATGGTCGGGCGCTCGGTCATCAGCTGGCGCACCCGGCGCACCACGGTGGCGAGGTCGTCGAGCGGCTTGGGCTTGGCGACCTCGTGGTCGCGGCCGAGCACGCTGACCAGGCCGCGGGCGATCAGCCCGTCATGCAGGCGCTCGACGTCGCTGGGCAGCGACACCCAGCCCTTGGCCGTCGCCTCGTCGAGCAGGCGCGACAGCGCGTGCTGCTGCAGCGGCGTGCCGCGGTAGGACTTGCCGCCGCCGGCGGCCAGCGCCAGCAGCTTCAGGGTCGGCCGCACCACCACCCAGGCATCGTACCACTTGGGCAGCTCGAACAGCGCCACCGGCCGGCCGGCGAGGCAGGCCTCGGCCAGCAGCTGCGGGTCGCCCGGCGTCACCACCACGGCGTCGACCGCCGCCAGCGTCGCCCGGCGCCGCTCGTAGTCGCGCATCACCGCCGCGTCGAGCTCGCGCCAGGGCTGCTTGAGCCCGGCCCGCAGCGCCGCGGCCGCCGCCGGCGTCACCGCCGGGCCCAGGCCCAGCAGGATCGCCCCGCCGCGCCGGGCCGCCTCGGCCGACACCGCCTGCGCCAGCTCCCTGGCCTTGGCCTCGGCCAGCACGAACGAGCCGGTGTCGCCGGGTACCAGCAGCGCCGTCCACGGCCGCGGCAGGTCGCCGGCATCGACCGGGGCGCCGGCCCCGGCACCCGCCGCCAGCAGCGGCGCCGCCACGTGCAGCACGTTGGGCCGCACCGGTAGCCGCTCCTGCGGCGTCGTCACGATCAGGTCGAACAGCTCGAACGAGGCCCGCGGCTGGCCGAGATGGACGAGCCGGGTCCGCCCGCCGCTCTGCGCGCGCAGCCAGCGCGCCGCCGGCACGCTGCGCGCACCGCAGGCGATGACCAGGTCGGGGAAGGGCGGGGCCAGCAGCGCCTCGCCGTTGTCGACGCTGTCGAGGCTGGCCCCCAGCACGAAGTTGGGCCGCGCCGCCTTGCCGTTGAAGGCGAGCGGCTTGCGCGCGAACGGCCAGCCCAGGGCCGAGGCCAGGCTCAGCACCTGCGCGTCATGGCCGGCATCGCCGTCGAGCAGCGCCCAGACCCGCGGCGTGCCGGGATCGGCGGTGCGGTGCACGGTGACCGTCTGCGCCGCGACGCCGGCGGCCTGCGGGATCGCCTCGATGTGCCAGCTGACGCCCGGATGCCGGGCCGCGGCCTCGCGCACCCGCTTGGTCCACCATTCCGCACTGCCGAGGCCGTCGGCGGCGGTGGCGCGGACCTGGACGACGACCAGCTTCGCACTGCGCGCGAAGGCCGCGTCCAGCACCCAGGGGATGTCGGCCGGCGGCAGCCGCTCGAACACGCCGTTGACCGTGACCGCGTCGAAGCGGCCCTCGGGCCATGACGCGGGCGGGGCGGCGAGGTCGAGATGCGGCCCCGTGGCGGCGCCGACGGTCACCGGCAGGGTGGTCTCCGCCCCGGCCTCGCGCAGCGCGGTGAGGGCGGCGCCGCGCAGCGGCTCGGGCGCCGGCACGGCCCGGTTGCTGCCGACGGCGGCGCGGAAGCCGGGGCTCGGCGCCTCGGCCGTGAACACCTGGTAGCCGGCGGCGTCGGCGTCGCGCTCGAGCCCGTACCAGATGTAGGCCAGGGGGTTCGGATGGTACGAGTAGCCGCCGGGGAAGGGGTGCCAGGGCTGCTGGTGGAGCAGCGTGTAGTGCAGGCACTTGGTCAGCCCCTCGACGTACTCGACGTCGCGGGCGTTCCAGTGCGGGTCGCACGGGCCCCACAGGCCGGGCGTCTGCGCCGGCTTCTTGATCAGCGCGTGCTTGCCCTCGCGGTTGGCGGTGTCGCGGTTCCACAGCGGCGCCATGCGGGCACAGTCGATCAGCATGACCGAGGTTTCCTCGGCCGAGATCGCCAGGTAGCCGTGGCTGCCCATGTCGAGGTCGAACAAGAGCGCCGGGTCGGCCAGGTAGATCTGGTCGACGTCGTTGTAGATCGCCCGGCCCTGGCGGCCGGCGAAGTCGGGGATGGCGAAGCGGTACTTGGTGAACCCGGTGCGCCAGCCCTTGCGGTCGAAGCCGGCGACGTTCTTCATCAGGTAGACTTCGTAGACGCGGCCGGGGTCGCGCACCTTCTCGATCGACCAGAAGAAGATGCGCTCGGCCCGGTACTGCGCCTCCTCGGTGCCGAGATAGATGCGCACCGGCGGCTTGTCCGACGCCACGGCCCCCGGCCGGACCCCGAGCACCACGCAGTCGGGATCGTCGCGGAAGAAGGGCCAGGCGTCAGGATTCTCGCTTGCCACGGTCGTACTCGGCTAGACAGGAGCGCGCCGGCAGCTCCGGCGGCGGAAGGATCGAACCTCAGGCATGCCACATCTAGGCAGGCGCCACCCGAACGTCAAAGCGACGCTGTGTCCCTTCGGGCACGGCGGCGGCGGAGCGTGACGGTGAACGGCCGCGTCGTCGTCGTCGGGGCCGGCCAGGCCGCCGCCCAGCTCGCCATCTCGCTGCGCCAGATGGGCCATGCCGGCCCGCTGACGCTGATCGGCGACGAGCCCGAGCCGCCCTACCAGCGCCCGCCGCTGTCGAAGAAATACCTGACCGGCGAGGTCGCCGCCGACCGCGCCTACGTCAAGCCCGCCGGCTTCTACGCCCAGGCCGGGATCGGGCTGGTCCTCGGCCGGCGCGTCACCGCCATCGACCTCGCCGCCCGCACCGTCCGCGACGACGCCGGTGCGGCGCATCCGTTCGACAGCCTCGCCCTGTGCATGGGCACCCGCGCCCGCCGCCTGCCGCTGCCCGGCGCCGGGCTCGACGGCGTCTGCTACCTGCGCACCCTGGCCGATGCCGTCCGCATCCGTGCCCTGGCCGCCGAGGGCCGCCCGGCGGTGGTGATCGGCGGCGGCTATATCGGCCTCGAGGTGGCGGCCAGCCTGCGCCAGCTCGGCTGCGAGGTCACCGTCGTCGAGGCCCAGCCGCGCGTGCTCAACCGCGTCGTCGCCGAGCCGGTCTCGGCCTTCTTCACCGCCGAGCACCGCGCCCGCGGGGTCGCCATCGAGACCGGCACCGGCATCGCCGGGCTGGAGGGCGAGGGTCGGGTCGCTGCCGTGCGCGGCGCCGATGGCCGCGTCTGGCCGGCCGGGCTCGTCGTCGTCGGCATCGGGGCGGTGCCCAACGACGAGCTCGCCCGCGAGGCCGGGCTTGCCGTCGACAACGGCATCGTCGTCGACGCCTGCGGCCGGACCTCGGCGCCGGGGGTGTGGGCCGCCGGCGACGTCACCAACCACCCGAGCAACCTCTACGCCCGCCGGGTGCGGCTGGAGTCCGTGCACAACGCCATGGCGCAGGCCAAGACCGTGGCGGCGTCGATGCTGGGCCGCGACGAGGCCTACGACGAGGTGCCGTGGTTCTGGTCGGACCAGTACGACCTGAAGCTGCAGATCGCCGGCCTGTCGACCGGGGCGGGGCAGGTCGTGCTGCGCGGCGAGCCGGCGTCCCGCGCCTTCAGCTGCCTCTACATGGACGACGGCCGGCTGCTGGCGGTGGACGCCATCAACCGGCCGTCGGACTTCATCCAGGCCAAGCGCCTGATCGCCGAGCGGCGCAGGCTCGATCCCGAGCGCTGCGCCGACCCGGCGGTCAGGCTGGGCGACTAGCGCCTCACGGCGTGTCGACGGTCACCCCGTCGATGACCACGTCGGTCAGCCCGTTGGCGTAGAAGTTGACCAGCACCATCACGTCGCCGGTGCCGGTGTGGCGGATCTGCAGGTCCTGCCCGACCTTGCTGAGCGTCAGGTCGTCCTGGGTCAGGCCGAGCAGGTCGACGTTCTCGCCGGCCTCGTAGTCGAACACCCGGTCGATCTCGGAGCCGGGGCCGAACGCGAAGGTGTCGTTGCCGGAGCCGCCGTAGATCTCGTCGGTGCCGTCATTGCCGTTGAGCGTGTCGTCGCCGTTCACGCCCGACAGGGTGTCGTTGCCGGCATCGCCGGCGATCCGGTCGTTGCCGTTGCCCGCGACGACCTCGTCGTTGCCGCCACCGCCGCGGATGATGCCGTCGGCCTCGCGCTGGATGATGGTGTCGTCGCCGTTTCCGCCGAAGACCGAGTCGCCGCCGTTGCGCGCGTCGATGTCGTCGTTGCCCTCGCCACCGTAGATGCGCTCGCTGGCGTCGCCTCCGGTGATCGAGTCGTCGCCGTCGCCACCCGAGATGATGTTCTTGCCGGAGCCGCCGAAGATCAGGTCGTTGCCGGTTCCGCCGTCGATCGAGTCGAGCAGGGCCTCGCCGAACAGCGTGTCGTTGCCGGCTTCGCCGAGGATGGTGTCGAGGCCGTCGCCGCCGAGCACGCTGTCGCCGTCGTTGCCGCCGCGGATGACGTCGTTGCCGTTGCCGGCGCTGAGGACGTCGATGCCGGCGTCGCCGCCCATGGTATCGTCGCCGTCGGCCCCGCTGATGGCGTCGTTGCCGGCGCCGCCGCCGATGATGTCGTTGCCGGTGCTGCCGCTGAGGCCGTCGTTGCCATTGCCGCCGAACATGACGTCGTCGCCGACGCTGCCGAACAGCCGGTCGAGGCCCTCGCCGCCGAACAGCGTGTCGTTGCCGGAGCTGCCGAAGACGACGTCGTCGTCGTTGCCGCCGAAGATCACGTCGTCGCCGGTGTAGCCGTTGAGCCGGTCGTTGCCGCCGAGGCCGGAGATCCGGTCGTTGAAGCCGTAGCTGGTCAGCGTGTCGGCGGCGTTGCTGCCGCTGACGACGTCGTTGCTGCGCAGGGTGACGGAGAACAGGCTGGAGGCCTTGTCGCCGGCGTCGATCCGGCTGATCACCGAGGTCGCGGCGAGGCTGATGCCGGAGTTGTCGAACAGCACCTTGTTGGCGCTGTCGGTCTCGACGATCCGGGTGACGGTGCCGCCCGACAGGATCTTCTCGCCGCCCACCGTGCGGTAGGTGAAGCCGGTGCCGGTCAGCTTCAGGATGTTGCCGTCGCCCTGCACGATCGTGGTCGACGTCGACGTGGCGCTGGTGACATCGTCGATGCCGCCGAACACGTCGGTTGTCATGTTGTAGCCGCTGGTGCCAGCACGGAAGTTGGCCACCTGTGTCCTCCTGTGACGACTTGAGGGTTGTGCTCCGCCGGCTGGCTCAGCTTGGCCTGCGCAGCGGCTCTGACAAGACGGTGAATGAAGTTATCGCCCTGATGGCATACCGGACTGACAACGGTCAACGCGGGGGCCTAGTCCCGGGCCGGCCGCCGGGTACCGGAGTATGACAGGGCCTCCATCTGCCGGCCCGCCGTTGCGTCGGCGCCGTTGCCGTGGTGTGGTCCGCCGGCCGTCCGCGGGCGCTGTCCCCGCCCCGCCCCGTTCCCGGGAAGTCCCTGATGCAGACCAACTTTACCGCAGAGCAGCTGGCCGATCCGGAGATCCGGGTGGCCGAGCGCATCCTGCGCACCTGCGTGCATTGCGGCTTCTGCACCGCGACCTGCCCGACCTACGTGCTGCTCGGTGACGAGCTCGACAGCCCGCGCGGCCGGATCTACCTGATCAAGCAGATGCTCGAGGGTGGCAAGCCGGCAACAGAGCCGACCGTCAGGCACATCGACCGCTGCCTCTCCTGCCTGTCCTGCATGACCACCTGCCCGTCCGGGGTGCACTACATGCACCTCGTCGACCATGCCCGGGCGCATATCGAGCGGACCTACGAGCGCCCGGCCGCCGACCGCTGGCTGCGCCGCCTGCTCGCCTTCGTGCTGCCCCACCCCGGCCGGCTGCGCCTCGCCCTGCTCGGCGCCTGGCTCGGCAAGCCGCTCGCCGGCCTCCTGCCCGAGCGCCTCGGGGCCATGCTGCGGCTGGCGCCGGCCAGCGTCCCCGGGCCGTCGCCGGTCGACCGCCCGCAGGTGGTGCCGGCCGAAGGCGCGCGCCGCGGCCGCGTCGCCCTCTTGTCCGGCTGCGCCCAGCAGGTGCTGGCGCCGCAGATTAACGAGGCCACCGTCCGCCTGCTCGCCCGGCACGGCTACGAGGTCGTCGTCGCCGCCGGCGCCGGCTGCTGCGGCGCGCTCGAGCACCACATGGGCCGGGTCGAGCCGGCGCTGGCCGCCGCCCGGCGCAACGTCGACGCCTGGACCCGCGAGCTCGACGGCAAGGGCCTCGACGCCATCGTCGTCAACGCCTCGGGCTGCGGCACCACGCTCAAGGACTACGGCTTCATGCTGCGCGAGGACCCGGCCTACGCGGCGAAGGCGCAGCGGATCTCGGCCCTGGTGCGCGACCTCACCGAGCTGCTCGACGCCCGCGGCCTGCTGCCGGCCACCGTCGATACCGACCTCGTCGTCGCCTACCATTCGGCCTGCTCGCTGCAGCACGGCCAGCAGGTCCGCCACCAGCCCAAGCGGCTGCTCACCGCCGCCGGCTTCACCGTCACCGAGCCGGCCGAGAGCCACCTCTGCTGCGGCTCGGCCGGGACCTACAACCTGCTGCAGCCGGCGATCGCCGGGCAGCTGCGCGACCGCAAGGTCGCCAACCTCGCCGCCACCCGGCCCGACGTCATCGCCGCCGGCAACATCGGCTGCCTCACCCAGATCGCCTCGGGCACCGGCATTCCCGTCGTGCACACCGCCGAGCTGCTCGACTGGGCGACCGGCGGCCCGCGCCCGGCGGCCCTGCCGGCGACGGCCCGGCCGGCGGCCGCCTAGGGTGCGACGGCCAGGGGTACCGGCGCCTCGAGGATCAGGTTGACGCCGCCCATCACCATGAGCAGCCAGAGGATCGTGCGTGCCAGCATCGCACCCGCTCCGCCATGCGCCCGGCGCCCCGGCCCCGGGGCGCGGCCCGGCGGCGATCCTGGCCCGGCGGCGGTTGACGGACGGTTAGCGCCGGCGGCCGGGCGGCGATGATCGCGCCCGAGCCCGACGACCCGCAGGAGGCCTTTCGCGCCGGGCTCGGCGCGCTGCCGTCGGGCCGGGCCGGGGCCGGGCCGGGCCTGGGCGACGCCGGTGCCCGTTGGCCGGGCGGGCCCAACGAATCGATGATGGTGGCGACGCCGCGGCTGTCGGGGCTGGGCGACGTCCGCGGCGCCTGGGAGACCGGCCGCGTCCTGCGCCGGATCGCCCAGCTGCTCGACCAGGCCGGGGCCCCCGAGGCGGTCGGCCGGCAGTTCCGCGACAATGTCGCCGCGGCGCTGATGGTGCAGCGGACGCGCAAGCGCGGCACTCCCTGGGACGGGGCCGCCACCGTCGACATGTTCATGGAGGTCTACGGCCGCGTGCTGGGCTTCGACGATGCCGCCTTCGCCGCCGTGCGCTCGGCCCTGCTGGCGGTCACCCGCCGGCCCTGATCAGAACCGGGCGAGGGTCTCCTTGAGCGCCGTGACCTCGGGGCCGCCGCCCTGGACCTCGCCGCGCAGGATCCGCGCCGGGCTCGTCTGCACGCCGTAATAGGCCTGGTTCCAGTCGGCGTTGGGCAGCACCGCCGCTCCCGACAGGGTCAGCCCGGCGAAGAGCCCCTTGCTGCGCGAGAAGGTATAGATGTCCTCGCCGAAATTGGTCGTCGTCGAGGCCCCGACGCCGGGCCCGACCGGGCCGGCGGCGACGCTGGCGTCGGTGCCCATCTGGAACTTCGAGGTCAGGATCTTGTCGATCGCCGGCCGGTTCATGATCGTCAGCACGACCGCGGTCGCGGCACCGCCGATCTGCAGGCCGAAGCTGCCCTCGTAGACCCGGTAGAAGGCGGGGTTGCTCCAGCTGCCGGAGGCCTCGTCGCGGACCACCATGATCCCTGAGCCGGCCTCGACGCCGACGATCAGCCCGGCCTTCAGCAGCTCGGGGAAGACCATCACCGCCTGGGCGTTCTGCACGTAGATCCGCATCTTGTCGAAGTTGGAGTCGGCGAGGAACTCCTCGAGCGCCAGCTTGGCCCGCTCGACCAGGCGTTCCTGCTCGCTGGCCATGGCCGGCAGCGCCGGGCCCAGGACCGCCAGCATGGTGGCGGCGACCAGCGTCCGCCGGGATAGCTGCATCATCGTCCGCGATCTCCGCCCGAGAGCCGCCGCCGGCGACACGCCGGACCCACGGTGCCGGCACCCTAGAGCGAGGCCCGCCACGGTCAAGCCGCCGACCGGCTTGCCGGCGACGCCGGGCTGCCCGAGGCTGGCGGCCGCCTGCCGGAGCCGCCATGTCCCCGTCCCCGCCGCCGGACCACGCCGGCCCCGCCGCCGTCACCCTGCTGGTGGCGGAGCGGCCGCGCTGCATCGTCCTGTTCGCTGCCGGCCGCGGCGGCGACCCGCAGCGCCACCGGCCGCTGCTCGAGACCCTGCGCGCCCGCGGCTGCACGGTGGTGGCGCCGCGCCTGGCACTGCTGCCGTCGCCGGTGCCGACCGGGCCCGAGCTCGCCGCCCGCGTCGACGGCCTCGGCACCGCCGCCGACCGCCATGCCGATGCCGGCCTGCCGCTGGTCGGCGTCGGCCATTCGCTGGGGGCGGTGGCCCTCTTGGTGCTGGCCGGGGCCGAGGCCAGGACCCTCGCCGGCGAGGCGGTGACGGCGGTGCCGCGCCCGATCGACCGCCTGCTGCTGCTGGCGCCGCCGGCCGGCTTCCTGCTGCATCCCGGGGCGCTCGACGCCGTCAGCGCCCGGGTGCTGATCCGCGTCGGCGGCGCCGACACCGTGACGCCGCCGGCGCAGGCGGCGCTGCTGCGCGACCGGCTGGCCCGGCATGTCCCGGCCGGGCTCCGGCTCGACCCGGCGGCCGGCCACTTCTCCTACATGGACGAGCTGCCGCCGGGCGTCGCCGACGCGCAACCCGGCCGCGCCGCCTTCCTCGCCGCGCTGGCGGACGACGTCGCCCGGTTCGCGACCGACAGCGGCTGACCGGTGCGCCCGGGGCACGACCGTCACGCGTTCCATTGTTGCATCGCAGCATGAATCGTTGAATGCTGGCTGCAACGACATAGCGCAGGCAGGTCCCCCCGATGACCCTTGACGCCAGGCTGGCCGTGCGCCGCGGCAGCGAAGACGAGCAGCTCCCCGACGCCGCTCCGGCCGCCCAGGACCTCGGCGACCGCCTCGTCGGCCAGCTGGTGCAGACGCTGGGCGAGTTCCGCCAGCGCGTCGACGGCGACCCGTTCGCCAACCCGATCCGCCTGCTGGCGCTGAACCTGCAGGAGCGCCTCGACGCCGGCGGCGGCGACTGGGCCGATGTCGAGCCGCTGATCCGCCGCCTGACCGGCCGCGCCTTCGCCGCCCGGGCCCGCCAGCTGCGCAGCTATCTGGGCGAGGTCGACCCGGCCGCCAACGCCGCGCGGATCGCCGCGCTGGTCCGCCGCGAGGCGCACGACAGCGACGGCAACCTCGTCCCGTTCGCCGACTTCCAGGCGCGGCTGGGCCGCATCCTCTACGGCTTCGTCGTCACCGCCCACCCGACCTTCGGCATCGCCGTTGCGCTGCAGCAGGACCTCGCCACGCTGGCCCTGTCCGACGACCCGGCCGAGCGGCAGAAGGCCCTGGCGCATGCCGAGAGCGTGCCGCACCGGCCCGAGCCGAAGCTCGACCTCACCGAGGAGCACCGCCAGGCGACCGCCGCCATCGAGCGGCTGCAGGCCGCCCAGGCGCGCGTCTTCCGCCTCGTCTTCGACGTCGCCCGCGAGCTCTATCCCGACGACTGGCGCAAGCTGGTGCCGCGGCTGGTCAACATTGCCAGCTGGGTCGGCTACGACACCGACGGCCGCTCCGACATCTCGTGGACCACCACCTTCGAGAAGCGCCTCGTCGTCCAGGCCGGCCAGCTGCGCCGCTACCGCCATGCCATCGGTGCCCTGTGCGAGCGCTGCCGCGACGACGAGCGCCTGCTGCCGCTGCTCGAGCTGATCGACGCCCGGCTGTCGCTGGCGATCAAGGCCTGCGAGGACGAGCTCGAGGTGTTCGCGGCACCGCCGCCGCAGGACGCCGCCTGGCAGGCGAAGCTGGCCGGCCTGTCGCGCGGCCTGTGGTCCGGCCGCTCGCGCCGCCTCGCCGACAGCCGCCAGCTGATCGAGCTGGTCGACCGCGCCCTGCACCAGGCCACCGACGACACCATCGCCACCGAGCTCTGCGTGCTGCGCGCCGAGATCGCCACGCACGGCGTCGGGCTGGCCCGCACCCATGTCCGCATCAACGCCGTCCAGCTGCACAACGCCATCCGCAAGACCATCGGCATGGAGCATGCGGCGGACGATCCCAGCCACCGGCTGACCTACGTCAACGCCGTCGCCCGGCTGATCGAGACCTCGACCCCGCTCAGCGTCAACTTCGGCTCGGTCGCGGCCGAGCGGGCGACCGCCAAGCGCGTCTTCATGACCATCGCCCAGATGCTGAAGTATCTGGACGCCAGCGAGCCGGTCCGCTTCCTCATCGCCGAGACCGAGACGCCGCTGACCCTGCTGACCGCCCTGCATTTCGCCCGGCTGTTCGGCGTCGACGACCGCATCGACATCTCGCCGCTGTTCGAGACCAGGAAGGCGCTCGAGCGCGGTGCCGCGGTCATCGGCGGGGCGCTGGCGGTGCCGGCCTACCGCGACTACCTGCGCCGCCGCGGCCGGATGTGCGTCCAGACCGGCTTCTCCGATGCCGGCCGCTACATGGGGCAGATCGCCGCCGCCATGTCGATCGAGCGGGTCCGCCTGCAGCTCGCCGACCTGCTCGTCCAGCACGGCCTGCAGGACCTCGAGCTGGTCATCTTCGACACCCATGGCGAGAGCATCGGCCGCGGCGCGCACCCGCAGAGCCTGCACGACCGCTTCCTCTACTACGACACCCCGGAGAGCCGCCGCCGGTTCGCCGCCCGCGGCATCCGCCTGCTGCAGGAGACCAGCTACCAGGGCGGCGACGGCTACCAGCTGTTCTCGACCGAGGCGAGTGCGCTGGCGGTGCTGACCCGGGCGCTCGAGCACACCCTGGCCCCGGCCGACGAGGGCAACGACCCGTTCTACGCCGGCGACCACTACGCCGACGAGTTCCTCGCCACCGTCAAGCAGTTCAACGCCACGGTCATCGAGGACCCGAACTACGCCGCCCTGCTCGGCGCCTGGGGCGTCAACCTGCTCTACCAGACCGGCTCGCGGCCGACCAAGCGGCAGTTCGATGCGGCCGGCCCGCGCGTCGGCCTCGAGCACCCCTCGCAGATCCGCGCCATCCCGCACAACAGCATCCTCCAGCAGCTGGGGATGCTGGCCAACACCATCGGCGGGCTCGGCCAGGCGGTCGGCAAGGACCCGGTCCAGTTCCAGCGCCTCTACCGCGAGAGCCCGCGCTTCCGCCGGCTCATGCGCATGGTCGAGCACGCCTTCAAGTACACCGACCTCGCCGTGGTGCGCGCCTATGTCGACCTGTTCGACCCGGGCGCCTGGCTGGCCTGCGCCGGCGCCAGCAAGGACCCGCAGCAGCACGCCGAGCTGATCGCCATCGCCGGCTACCTCGAGCGGATCGGCCTGCACCACCGCCTGCTCACCGTCTACCGCGTCTTCCAGCGCGACTATCTCGAGCTGGCCTCGGCCCTGCGCGAGCATCGCCGCGCCACCCGCGACGCCGGCGAGGAGCCGATCGCCGTCGACGCCGCGACGCGCGACAACATGCACCTGCTGCACGCCGTCCGCCTCGCCCTGATGTTCCGGCTGATGCACCGGGCGGTGCGCATCCCCGACTTCAGCGACCGCCACAGCGTCACCCATGACGGCCTCGTCCAGCGGCTGATGCACCTCGAGGTCGAGCCGGCCCTGGCGCTCCTGGGCGAGATCTTCCCGCTCACCGAGAACGGCCACGCCGAGCTCGACTACGGCGAGCCCGCCACCTACCGCAGCGCCGACGCCCAGTCCTACGGCCAGGAGCACGCCACCATCTTCCGCCCGATCGCCGCCGACTACGACCTGATCCGGCGGATCAGCTCGGGCATCATGCACCACGTGGGTGCGGTGGGGTGAGCCCTACCGGCTGGCCGTCGTCAGCAGCGCGCCGATGCCGACGAAGGTGGCGCCGGCGCCGCGGTTGAACCAGCGGCCGTGGCGGGCGAGCCAGGGGGCGATGCGCTGCGCCATGCGCGCCAGCAGCAGCTCGTAGGCGATCTCGACGACGACGAAGGTCCCGGCGAGGATCGCCAGCTGCACCGGGTAGGCGAGGCCCGGCACCATGAACTGCGGCAGGAACGCGGCGAAGAAGATCAGCGCCTTGGGGTTCGACAGGGCGACCAGCAGCCCCTGGTTGAACAGCCGCAGCGGCGTCGCCGCCGGCCGGCTGCCATGCGCCACCAGCCGCTCGATCCGTGGCGCCGGTGCGCGCCAGATGCGGATGCCGAGATAGACGAGGTAGCCGGCCCCCAGCCACTTGATGACCGTGAACGCCTGCTCGGACGCCGCCAGCAGCGCCCCGAGGCCGGCCAGCGAGGCGGCGATCAGCAGGAAGAAGCCCAGCGCCCCGCCGAGCACGGTGGCGACCGTCGGCCGGAAGCCGTAGACCGCCCCGTTGGTCAGCGCCAGCAGCCCGTTCGGCCCCGGCGTCAGCGACAGGCCGACGGCGGTGACGCAGTAGACCAGCCAGAGCTCGAGCCGCATCGCACCGCACGTCCGCGCAAAGGACCGCCCGCCGCGGCCGCAGGGCAGCCTAGGGGGGCGGCGGGGACGCGCGCAACCGGCGTCGCGCCACCGCCGACGGCAATGGACAGCCGGGATTTGACAGGCATCGGTTCTACCATAAGTCGAAATTCTTGATAATCGTGTTCGCCATCGGATTATCCTTGCCGGACTCCACCTATCGTGTCAGTTTGGTGTCCCCAGTATTCGTGATTGTTTTTTGGCGTTTGGTGTCTTCCGGGAGCAAGAAGAAGATGGCCGTGATCAACGGGACCTCGGGCAACGACACCAGCACCGGTGGCGGCGATGACGACACCATCACCACGGGCGCCGGCCGCGACACCCTCTACGGTGCGGCCGGTGTCGATACCCTCAACGGCGGCACCGGCAACGACTCTCTCTTCGGCGGCAGCGACCGGGACTGGCTCTACGCCGGCGACGGCAACGACGCCGCCTTCGGCGACGGCGAGGGCGACCGGCTGTTCGGCGGCAACGGTACGGACCGGCTCTGGGGCGGCATCGGCGACGACAGCCTGGAGGGCGGCGAGGGCGGCGACACGCTGGGCGGCGGCGGCGACGACGACACGCTGTGGGGCGGTGCCGGCAACGACAGCCTCTCGGGCGACGACGGCGACGACAGCCTGGCGGGCGGCAGTGGCAATGACAGCCTCGCGGGCGGTGCCGGCGTCGGCCTGCTCGACGGCGGCACCGGCAACGACCTGCTCGCCGGCGGCGACGACGAGGACACGCTGACCGGCGGCAATGGTGACGATACCGTCACGGCGGCAGCCGGCGAGGACGTGCTCTGGGGCGGCGCCGGCCGGGACACGCTGTCCGGGGGTGCCGACGAGGACTCCCTCTTCGGCGGCAGCAGCAACGACGTCCTCGGCGGCGGCGACGGCGCGGGAACGCTCGATGGCGGCGGCGGCGCCGACACGCTGACCGGCGGCAGCGGGACCGACACGCTGTGGGGCGGCACCGGCAACGACCTCTACATCGTCACCACCGGCAACGACGTCTATGCCGACAGCGACGGCATCGACACGCTGCGTGCCGGTGTGACCGTCACCCTCGCGGCGTTCTTCGAGAACCTCGAGTTCACCGGCACCGCGGCGCTCACCGGCACGGGCAACGACCTCGCCAACCGGCTGACCGGCAACAGCGCGGCCAACCGCCTCTACGGCCTCGACGGCGACGACATCCTGCAGGGCGGAGGCGGCAACGACAGCCTGATCGGTGGCAATGGCGAGGACACCGCCGTCTTCAGCGGCGCCATCGATGGCTACGCCATCAGCCGCGTCGGGTCGCTGATCACCGTTACCGACACCGACACCACGGATGGCAACGACGGACGCGACCGCCTGATCGGCATCGAGCGGCTGGAGTTCGCCGACCGCACGATGACGCTCAGGCCGCTCGACCTCGACGCACTGGTCGGCACCGAAATGTGGTCGAACCAGCTGCTGGTGAACCAGGGCGGGGCCCAGGGCGGCAGCGAGGGCAGCTTCGGCAACGAGGCGGACGTCGTCACCCTGCCCGGCGGCACCCCGACCACTTTAGCCCTGGCCCTCGGCGACCTCGACGGCGACGGCGACCTCGACGCGCTGCTCGGGAACTACGATCAGGGCAACTGGCTGCTGGTGAACCAGGGTGGCGCCCAGGGCGGCAGCGAGGGCAGCTTCGGCACCGAGGCCGACATCGTCAGCCTGCCCGGTGGCATCAATGGCACCCAGGCCGTGGCGCTGGGCGATCTCGACGGTGACGGCGACCTCGACGCGCTGATCGGGAAGTACCTCGAGGAAAACCAGCTGCTGGTGAATCAGGGCGGGGCCCAGGGCGGCAGCGAGGGCAGCTTCGGCACGGAGGCCGACGTCGTCACCCTGCCCGGCGGCATCCAGAACACCCTTGCCGTTGCGCTGGGCGATCTCGACGGTGACGGCGACCTCGACGCGGTGCTCGGCAACTACACCAATGAGAGCCATTTCCTCGTGAACCAGGGCGGCCTGCAGGGCGGCAACGAAGGCGACTTCCTGCTCGGCGCCACCGTCCCTGGCGGCAGCGAGTACACTACCGCCGTCGCCCTCGGCGACCTCGACGGCGACGGCACCGGCGGCCTCACCCCCTCGGGCCTGCCCTGGCTGGGTTCGAAGCTGCCGATCGCCGCCGACATCGACTGGACCGCCTGAGCCCGGCGTCTCCACCGCAAGGCTAGGTTTGCAAGCTCTCTGGTCGCCGCCGGATTGTCCTTGATCGGCCGCTGGCATCGTGCCAGCATCAGTATCCACAACTAAATCACTGAATATCTGTCATCTGTTGCCACCCGGAGTAGATAAATGGCAGTCATCGGCGGAACTACCGGCAACGACACGCGCACCGGCACCGATGGCAACGACACCATCACCACGGGCTCCGGCCGCGACACCCTCTACGGTGCGGCCGGCCTCGATACGTTGTACGGCGGTACCGGCAACGATTCCCTCTTCGGCGGTGGCGACCGCGACTGGCTCTACGCCGGCGACGGCAACGATACCGCCTCCGGCGACACCGAGGCAGACCGGCTGTTCGGCGGCAACGGGAACGACTGGCTCTGGGGTGGCGCTGGCGACGACAGCCTCGACGGTGGTGAGGGCGGCGACACGCTGGGCGGTGGCGACGACGACGATACGCTGTGGGGCGGAGGCGGCAACGACACCCTGCTCGGCGCTGCCGGTGCCGGCCTGCTCTATGGCGGCTCGGGCCGCGATACCCTGACCGGCGGTGCCGACGAGGACTCCCTCTACGGTGGCACGGCGAACGACGTCCTGAGCGGCGGCGAGGGCGCCGGCACGCTCGACGGCGGCGCCGGGAGCGACACGCTGACCGGCGGCAACGCCGCCGACACGCTCTGGGGCGGCACCGGCAACGACGTCTACGTCCTGACCACCGGCAACGACGTCTACGCCGACAGCGACGGCATCGACACGCTGCGTGCCGGCGTCAGCGTCACCCTCGGTCTGATCTTCGAGAACCTTGAGTTCACCGGCACCGCGGCGCTCGACGGCACCGGCAACGGCCTCGCCAACCGGCTCACCGGCAATGGCGCGACCAACCGCCTCTACGGCCTCGACGGCGACGACATCCTGCAGGGTGGCGGCGGCAATGACAGCCTGTTCGGCGGTAACGGCGATGACACCGCTGTCCTCGGTGGTTCCATTGGAGGCTACGTCATCAATCGTGTCGGATCACTGATCACCATCATCGACACCGATTCCACGGACGGCCTCGACGGCCGCGACCGCCTCTCGGGCATCGAGCGGCTGGAGTTCACTGACCGCGCGGTCACGCTCAGACCGCTCGACCTCGACGTCTTGGTCGGGAACATCAACGAGGAAAACCAGCTGCTGGTGAACCAGGGTGGCGACCAAAACGGAACCGAGGGGCAGATCCTGCTCGATGCCACCGCCCCCGGCGGCGACCTGAGCGCCCAAGTCGTGGCGCTGGGCGACCTCGACGGCGACGGGGACCTCGACGTGGTGATCGGAAGGTTCAATCAGCCGAGCCAGGTGCTGGTGAACCAGGGCGGGGAGCAGAACGGCAATGAGGGCGACTTTCTGCTCGGCGCCACAGTCCCGGGTGGGAACCTGTTCACCACCGCCCTGGCGCTGGGCGACGTCGACGGCGACGGCGACCTCGACGCCTTGATAGGCAACGACGGCCAGGCGAACCGGCTCCTGATCAACCGGGGTGGTAGCGAGATTGCATTCGAAGTCGAAATCGTGCCGGGCGAAGCCCGGCGCACGCAGGCGGTAGCGCTGGGCGATGTCGACGGTGACGGTGACTTGGACGCCGTGACCGGGAACATCAACCAGGAGAATGAGCTGCTTGTGAACCAGGGCGGTCTGCAGGGCGGCAGGGAGGGCGAGTTCGCGGCCGGCGTGGCCCTTGCGGGGGGCCGGCAGTTCACCGTCGCCGTGGCGCTGGGCGATCTCGACGGCGACGGCGACCTCGACGCACTGATCGGTAACGACTCCCTGGGAAATCGCATCTTGTTGAACGAGGGCGGCGCGCAGGCAGGCACTCCGGGCGATTTCGTCCTTGGCGACCTCCTTCCCGGCGGCACCCCCAGCACGTTCGCCGTGGCACTCGGCGACCTCGACGGCGATGGCGACCTCGACGCGCTGCTCGGCAACCTTGGCGGTGAGAACCAGCTGCTGGTCAACCAGGGCGGGCTGCAGGGCGGTACCGAGGGCGACTTCCTGCTGGGCGCCACCGTCCCGGGCGGTAGCCAGAACACCCAAGCCGTGGCGCTGGGCGACCTCGACGGCGACGGCGACCTCGACGCCTTGGTAAGCAACGACCTACAAGCCAACCAGCTCCTGATCAACCAAGGCGGGCTGCAGGGCGGCACCGAGGGGAGCTTCGGCAACGAGGCCGACGTCGTCATCCTGCCCGGCGGCAGCCAGCGGTCCTGGGACGTCGCCCTCGGCGACCTCGACGGCGACGGCACCGGCGGCCTCACCCCCTCGGGCCTGCCCTGGCTGGGTTCGAAGCTGCCGATCGCCGCCGACATCGACTGGAGCGCCTGAGCCCGGCGCCGCGCCGCCCGGCGCGGCGGGCCCCGGCTAGCGCAGGTCCGCCCGGTTGAGCACCTTGGCGTTGACGTCGCGGATCTCGACCGAGGCGCGCGCGTTCGCCTTGTTGCTCAGGTTGATGAGGCAGCCGTGCGCGATGTCGTTGAGGATGCTCACCACCATCTGGCAGGTCTTGCCCGGCTGGAGCGAGGCCGGGCAGGTGGAGGAGAGCGTGCCGACGACGCCGAGGTCCGTATAGCCCTTCGTGGCGGTGATGCCGATGGCCGTGGTCCCGGCGTTGAACACGTAGCAGACCATGAACTTCTGCGTCAGGCCGCCGTAGATCGGCGGCGAGGCGATGGTGTCCGCAGCCGCCGGCAGCGCTGCCAGCATGAACGCCGCACAGGCGGCCGATCCCAGACGTCGCATGCGATGCCTCCGCTCGGCTCCGCCCGTTCGGCGCCACCGTCGGGACGGCCCCGATCGTGGTCTTTTGTGCCGCGGACGATCACATCCTCGCACCGCCGCACGCCTGCCGGCAAGCTTGCGTCGCCCGGGGCTCAGGGAACGGCGACGTTCTCCGCAGTCCGGCAGGTGGCTCCCGAGCAGGCGCGCAGCCGGGCGATGGCGGCGCTGAGGCTGGCCTTCAGCTCGGCCGTGGCCGCGCAGTAGAGGTTGACCAGCTGCAGCGGGTCGGCCTGGTCGTCGTAGAGCTCGCGGTCGCCGTTGGCGTACTCGGTGTAGGTGTAGCGGTTCGTGCGCACCGCCCAGTACTCGGGAAGGACCGCCGACGGCGTGGCGTTCGGCACGCAGTTGTAGGCCGCCGTGACGGGCGGCTTCGGCGGCGGTGGCGGCAACGTGCCCGCCGGCAGCCGGGTGATGAGGATCGCCTGGCGCCAGCCGGTCGGCGACGGCGGCGAGGCGGTGAGCAGGCTGGCGAAGGAGCGGCCCTCGGCCGCCGCCGGCGCCGTCCCGCCGCCCAGCGCCACCAGCGTCGGCGCCACGTCGAGATGGCTGATCAGGTGCTGCAGGTGGGCGTTGCGCGGTACCCCGGGGCCGCGCACCAGCAGCGGCACCCGGATGTCCTCCTCGTACGGCGTCTCCTTGTTCGGCGCCAGGTTGTGCTGGCCCATGTGGTAGCCGTTGTCCGAGGTGACGAGGATGTAGGTGTTGTCGAGCATGCCGCGCTGCTGCAGGGCGGCGACGATGGCGGCGACGAGGTCGTCGGCGGCGCCGAGCATGCGCAGCCGGCCGCGGTACTGCAGGTCGAGGTTGCCGAGGGCGGTGCCCGTGATCGGGCTGAAGCGGTTGAACGGCGGCTTGTCGCGGGTGTCGGCCTCCGGGAAGGCGGCGGAGCGCGGGGCGGTGGCGCCGCCGAAGGTGCTGCGGTCGCGCGGCGCGGCGACGAGCGGCACGTGCGGCGCGCTCGGCGCCACGATCAGCGCCAGCGGCTTGCCGCGGGCATGGGCGTCGTCGATGAAGGCGAGGCTCTTGCGGGTGACCACGTCGCCGAAGTAGTCGGTGGCGGCAGTCCCGTAAGTGACCAGCTTGCCGTCCTCGTTCATCGTGTAATCGTATTGCTTGTAGAACTTCTCGTAGAGGGCGGCCGCCCATCTGTTCCAGCCGGGCGGGACGTAGGTGTCGGGCCGGGCACTCGGATAGTTGTTGATGTACTTGCCGGCGAAGGCGGTATAGTAGCCGGCGGCCTGCAGCCACGGGCCCAGCGTGTTGCGCTCGTCGACCCGCTTGATGAAGCTGTAGTAGCCGCCCTTGCGCTGGCCGGTCGAGTGCGGGTAGCGGCCGCTGAAGAACGCGGCGCGCGACGGGAAGCACAAGGGGTCGGTGACGTAGCTGCGGTCGAAGCTGACGCCCTGGGCGGCGATCTGCTGCATCGTCGCCGGCATGTAGGCGATCGTCGCCGCGTCGAGGTCGTCCAGCATGATCACGACGAGGTTGGGCTTGGCCGCGGCCAGGGCCGGGCGCGCCGGCAGCAGGCCAAGCGCCATCGCCAGCACGGCCGCGAGCAGGGCGAGGGCCGGCAGCCGCCGCCGGGACATGGCAGGTGCGGCTGCGCGAATCGGCATAGGTGTCATCGGAATGGTGTCCGTCGGGACGGTTCGGCCGACCCTAGACCGGCGCAGGCTGCGGATTCAAGTTACGACGTGCGGGGTCGCGGCCGGTGCGCCTCGCCGGCCGTGGGGCGGAAGTTGTGCGGCACAATTATTGCGCGCGGGACTGTTGTTGACATTCCACCAGCCGGTACGGGCGGCCGCAGTCGTGCCGATGACTGGCCCGGCTATTCCCTGCGCTTGCCCTTGTCGAAGTAGAGCCGGCCGCCCTGCATCGCCGCCGCCCACCAGGCCTCGAAGTCGGCCTCGCTGAAGCGCTCCCAGTCGTTGGCCTCGACCTGGTGGGCGATGCCCAGCCGGTCGGCGAGGTCGTGCAGCGCCCGGCAGGCCGGCAGCCGCACCGCCTCCCAGCGCTGCAGCCCGGCGGCGACGTCGTCGGCACCGTCCAGCGCCTCGCGCAGCGCCCTGGCGTCCTGCAGCGCGGCGATGGCGCCGGAGCCGGCGTGCGGGCGGATCAGGTGCGCCGCGTCGCCGACCAGGCAGGCCGGTCCCAGCGCCATGCGCGGCGCGATGCAGCTGGTGATCGCCTGGACGAACGGCCGCTCCGTCGCCGCCAGCAGCGCCGGGAAGGAGCCGGCGAACAGCCCGGCCGCCTGCGCTTCCAGCCGGCGGCGCTGCGCCTCCGGCAGCGCCCCCGGCGGCAGCGACAGGTGGTGCCGCTGCCCGTCCTTGTCGGTGAGGAAGGCCGGCAGGGCGGCGGCGTCGAGGTTGACGTACCAGCCCCAGTTGACCAGCCGCCGGCCCGGCGCCGTGCAGGCCGCCCCCTCGTCCGGGCCCGGCACCAGGTAGGCGATGACGTGCGACTGCGGCGCCAGGTAGTAGAGGATGGCGCCGTCGCGCAGCCGCTGCAGGGCGGTGGCCGCCGCCGCCGGCACCGCCGCCTCCTCGACCAGCCCGCGGACGATGACGTAGCCGACATAGTCCGGCTCGGTGCCGGGCAGGAGGCAGCGCCGCACCGTCGACTCGACCCCGTCGGCGCCGACCAGCAGGTCGAGCCCGTCGACATCGGCGCCGCCGGCGCGCAGCCCGGCGCGGTCGCCGGCGACCCGCACCGCCTCGACCGGACAGCCCGCCTGCACCGCGTCGTCCGGCAGCGCCCGCCGCAGGGCCGCGTGGATCTGCGCCCAGCTGGTCGCCGTGGGCCCCACCGCCTGGGTCCACAGGATCCGCTCGTTGCGGCCGATGGCGAGGCGCCGGGTCACCGGCAGCCCGTGCAGGACGAGGCCCGCCTGCGCCAGGTAGGCGTGCAGCACCGGGTCGAGCATGATCCCGGCACCGCGCCCCTCGAGCCGGTGCGCCGAGCGCTCCCACACCGTCACGTCGGCACCCAGCCTGCGCAGCTCCCAGGCGGCGGCGAGCCCGCCGATGCTGCCGCCGACCACCCCGACCCGCCGCTGCCGCAAGGCCCGCTCCCGCCGCTGCGCCGCCCGCGCCGGGCGACGGGCGGGACGCTAGCCGGGCCGCCGCCGCGCGCCAACCGCCGCGGCCGGCGCCCGGCCGGGGCAGGGGGCGGCCCTGACCTCGGCGCGAGGAACAGCCTCGCATAGTCGCCATGGAATTGTGCTTGTCGCGGCGTGTCGGCCGTGCGACGACTGACGATAGCCAAGTAACGATGAAATATACGAACGAAATAAGCAACCGGAGGTCGAAATATGGCCGTCATCACCGGCACCTCGGGCAACGACCGGCGCAGCGGCAGCCTCGGCGACGACACCCTGTACGGGGGTAACGGCAACGACGTGCTGTTCGCCCTGGCCGGCCGCGACACGGCCTGGGGCGGCGACGGCAACGACTACGTCAATGGTGGCCGCGGCAGCGACCTGCTGTTCGGCGATGCCGGCGACGACAACCTCGAGGGCGGCGACGGCGGCGACAGCCTGACCGGCGACGACGGCGACGACCGGCTGCGCGGCAACGCCGGCACCGACCGGCTCGCCGGCGGCAACGACGCCGACAGCCTGCGCGGCGATGCCGGCAACGACCGGCTCGACGGCGGCAGCGGCGACGACGTCCTGCGCGGCGACGGCGGCAACGACAGCCTGACCGGCGGGGGCGGCACCGACACCGCCTGGTACCTCGGCCGTGCCGCCGGCTACCGGATCACCGAGAACGGCGACGGCACGGTGACGGTCGCCGACATCCGCCTGCGCGACGGCTACGAGGGCATCGACCGGCTCGACGGGATCGAGCGGCTGCGCTTTGCCGACCAGACCGTCGAGCTGGCCCCGCCACCGCCGCCTCCTCCGCCGCCACCGCCCCCGCCGCCACCACCGCCTCCGCCACCGCCGCCTCCGCCACCGCCGCCTCCACCGCCGCCGTCGCTCGATCTCGACCTGCTGTTCGGCGTCAGCTTCGACGACAACAAGCTGCTCATCAACCAGGGCAACGCCCAGGCCGGCAGCGAGGGCACGTTCGGCGTCGACACGGCCTCGATGCCGCAGGAGATCGACCTCGGCGGCGCCACGGCGCTGGGCGATGTCGATGGCGACGGCGACCTCGACGCGTTCATGCGCGACGGCGAGGTGCTGCTGATCAACCGCGGCGGCGCCCAGGGCGGCACCGAGGGCGATTTCGGCGAGAAGGAGGACGCCGTCGCCCTGCCGACCGTCGCCACCGGCGACCAGCTGATCCTCGACATCGCGCTGGGCGACCTCGACAGCGACGGCGACCTCGACCTGCTGGTCGGCGTCGACGGCGGCACCAGCCGGATCCTGCTCAACCAGGGCGGCCTGCAGGCCGGCACCAGGGGCAGCTTCCAGCTCGGCCCGGAGATACCCGGCGGCGACCGGGACATCGGTGCCGTGGCGCTGGGCGACCTCGACCGCGACGGCGACCTCGACGGGATCCTCGGCAACCTCGACGGCGAGGACGTGATCCTCGTCAACAACGGCGTGCTGCCGGGCGGGACCGAGCCGAACTTCTCGGCGCTCACCGCCCCCGGCGGCGACCACACCAGCTCGGACGTGGCGCTGGGCGACCTCGACAATGACGGCGACCTCGACGCCCTGGTCGGCGTCTACGCCGAGCCGTCCTACACCCTGATCAACCAGGGCGGCGGGCAGAACGGCGTCGAGGGCCAGTTCCTCGCCGGCCCGGACCTGCCCGATCGCGACGTGCCGGAGCTCGGCCGCTACGTCGAGGCGGTGGCGCTCGGCGACCTCGACGGCGACGGCGACCTCGACGCGGTGCTCGGCACCAGCAACCAGGTGAACCTGCTGCTGATCAACCAGGGCGGCGCGCAGAACGGCGTCGCCGGCACCTTCGGCGACGAGAACGACGTCGTCGTCCTGCCCGGCGGTGCCTTCCAGACCCTCGACCTCGCGCTCGGCGACGTCGACGCCGACGGCGACCTCGACATCGTCGTGCTGAACTCCACGGTGTCGATCATCATCGGCGAGGAGCCGCAGCCCAACCAGCTCCTGCTGAACCAGGGCGGCAAGCAGGGCGGCACCGAGGGGACCTTCGGCGACGAGGACGACGTCATCGTCCTGCCCGGCGACATTCCCAACTCCTCGAGCGTCTCCCTCGGCGACGTCGACGGCGACGGCACCGGCGGCCTGACCCCGACGGCCTGCCCTGGCTGGGCCCGAAGCTGCCCATCGTCGCCGATCCCGACTGGGTCGCCTGAGCGCCGCGGCGGGCTGGCGGGCGGCGCCGCGGCGCCGCAGACTGGGCCCGACCCCGTGACGCGGGGCGCCCGGCCGCGACCGACCCTGCCGGGCGAGCCGGAGCCCGCCGCCCGCGATGCTCGCCCTGCTGCCGGTGATGGCGCTGGTGCTGCTGGCCTTCCTGGTCATCGGCCTGGGCCTGCCGGTGCTGCCGCTGCACGTCCATGACGGCCTCGGCTTCGGCCCCTTCACCGTCGGGCTGGTCGCCGGCAGCCAGTTCGCCGCCGCCGTCGTCTCGCGGATCTGGGCCGGCAGCCATGCCGACCGCCGCGGCGCCCGGCGCGGCATCGTCCTGGGCCTCCTCTTCGCCGCCGGCGGCGGCCTCCTCTACCTGCTGTCGCTGGCCCCCGGCGCCGCCCCGGCGGTGGCGGTGGCGGTGCTGGTCGTCGCCCGGCTGCTGCTCGGGGCGGCCGAGAGCTTCGTCATCACCAGCGGCATCAGCTGGGGCTTCGGGCTGCTCGGCGGCGACCAGTCCGGCCGGGTCATCGCCTGGGTCGGCATGGCGATGTTCGCCGCCATGGCGCTGGGCGCGCCGCTCGGCACCGTCCTCTACGACCATGGCGGGTTCATGGCCGTGGCCGTGGCCACGCTGGTGGTGCCGCTGGCGGCGCTGCCCGCGGTGCTGCGCCTGCCGGCACCGCCGCCGGCCGGCAGCGGCGCGCGGCCCGAGGTGCTCCGCCTCGCCCGGCTGGTCTGGCTGCCCGGCACCGGCTGCGCGCTGGCCAGCGTCGGCTTCGGCGCCATCCTCGCCTTCGGCTCCTGCTCTACGCCGGGCGCGGCTGGAGCCCGGTCTGGCTGCCGTTCACCGCCTACGCCGCCGGGCTGATCGGCGCCCGCATCCTGTTCGGCCACCTGCCGGACCGGCTGGGCGGGGCGCGGGTCGCCCTGGTGACGCTGCTGGTCGAGGCGGCCGGGCTGGCGCTGATGGGCCTCGCCACCGGCCCGGCAATGGCCGGCCTCGGCGCCGCCCTGACCGGCGTCGGCTACGCCCTCGTCTATCCCGGCCTCGGCCGCGAGGCGGGTGCTGCGCACGCCGCCCGAGAGCCGCGGCGTGGTCACCGGCATCTATACCGCCTTCCTCGACGTCGCCATGGGCCTGGGCGGCCCGCTGCTGGGTCTGGTCGGCAGCCATGCCGGCCTCGGTGCGGTGTTCCTCGCCAGCGCCGTCGCCGTGCTCGGCGCCCTCGCCGTCGTCCTGCGCCTGCTGGCCCGCCCCGTCGCCGCCGCCTGACCGCGACGGCGCATCCGACCCCGCCGCCGCCCGGATTCCGCCGGCGCCGGCGAATTTCCACAACCCGGGGCTGTGGAAATAGCGAAGGGTTCCAGAAAACGGGCCAACCGATTGAAATCCTTGAAAACACGGCTCCACAACCTGCAACCGCAGGCTGTGGAAATTCCACCGGCGTTCCCCAAGAATTCCACACGCGACGGCTTCACACCACGCCGCAACGCTGCCACAACTGCTACCCGGCACGCCCTATCACCTTGGAGGTGAAGGGCCGGCGGAGCGAGCAGACCCCATGGCGATCCTCACCGGCACCACCGGCAACGACACCCGGATCGGCACCAGCGCCGACGACACCGTCGACGGAGCCGGCGGCAACGACCTGCTGTTCGGCGCCAAGGGCCGCGACTGGCTGTACGCCGGTCTCGGCAACGACAGCGCCTGGGGCGGTGACGAGCGCGACTGGCTCTATGGGGGCAACGGCCGGGACTCGCTCTTCGGCGACGCGCTCGGCGACCGGCTCGACGGAGGCAACGGCGACGACGTCTGCGGGCGGCACCGGCGACGACACCGCCTGGGGCGGCCGGCAACGACCAGCTGTGGGGCGGCGACCAACGCCGATCGCTCTTCGGCGGCGCCGGCAACGACCTGCTCGGCGGCGGCAACCGGCAACGACAGCCTGGATGGCGGCGCCGGCACCGACCGGGTGCGCTACGCCGGCGACAGCGACGGCTACTTCATCCTCGGCAACGCCGACGGCACGGTCACCGTCACCGACCTCGACCCGACCGACGGCGACATGGGCACCGACCGGCTGCGCGACATCGAGGGCCTCGAGTTCGCCGACGGCGCCCTGCCCTTCGCCCGCGGCGACCGCTTCACCGTCAGCGAGGATGCCGGGCGCCGCGATCTCGACGACGGCATGTCGCCGATCCTGCCCGGCGGAGCCGGCGGCCGACCTCCTGGGCAACGATGCCGGCGAGGGCCTGCGCATCGCCTCGGCCGCCGACATCGACACCAGCGGCCTCGACGGCGTGCTCGAGATCGAGACCGCCGCGGACGGCAGCGTCACCGGCCTGCGCTACGCCGCCACCGCCAACGCGCGCGACGTCGACGGCGATAGCGACCTCAGCAGCTTCACTCGGGTGACCATCGACCGCTTGAACCAGGCGCTGGCGCCGAGGCCAGACCGGCAACGACGCGACGTCCGCTACCCGCCCGACGGCGACGGCCACCGCATCACCGCCGGGCGGCCTCGACGGCGTCGACGGCGTGGTCGGGAAGGAAGATCACGACCAGCCGGTGGTGTTCAAGGGCGTTCCACCAGATGGCCTGGCAACGACGCCGACGGATGTCCCGATGGGCGGCTATGCCGTCGACCCGACGGCGATGACGAGGTCATCTTTACGCGCTGATGGCCTACGAACATGCCCAGTCACGGCTTTGTGGATTTTTCCATTCCGGCACCACCTTCGGCAACGAGGCCTTTTAATGAAATAGTGGGGGGTAGCCATCACATATACCGCTGGGCGACGTCGACGGCGACTACCTTTACGCGGATCGGGAACCTTGACACCTTTGACGACGAGGCGCATGGTCATTCAGGCGGCCATGAGGGGACCTTCGGCACCGAGAGCGCCAGAGCATCGAAACCTTCGAGGCTGGGCGACCTCGACGGCGGGCGACCTCGACGCGCTGATCGGCGACTTCGGCCAGAGAACTCAAGCGCGATCTGCCGCGGCGTCGGCCGAGCACGTCCGCTCGGCGCCGGATCCCCGGCGGTCCGGCAAACCTGGCCCGGCGCTCGGCGACCTCGACGGCGACGGCCGGCCCTGCCGCACCGCGACCGGCGCAGGCGCCATCGGGCTGCTCGGGCTTGACGACGGTCATGGCGGCACCGCCCGCCAGCGCCATAGGAACATGGCCATCCTCACCGGCACGTCCGGCAACGACACCCGGATCGGCACCGGCGCCGACGACACCGTCAGATCGGGCAACGGCGACGATCTGCTGTTCGGCGCACGCGGCCGCGACTGGCTCTATGCCGGCCTCGGCAACGACACGGCCTGGGGCGGCGACGACGCCGACCGGCTGTTCGGCGGCAACGGCCGGGACAGCCTGTTCGGCGACGCCGGCGGCGACCGGCTCGAGGGGGGCGGCGGCAACGACGTCCTCTCGGGCGGCACCGGCGGCGACACGGCGTGGGGCGGGGCCGGCAACGACCAGCTCTGGGGCGGCGACCAGGCCGACGGGCTCTACGGCGGAAACGGCGACGACCAGCTCGGCGGCGGTGCCGGCAACGACAGCCTCGATGGCGGCAACGGCACCGACATCGCCCGCTATGCCGGCGAGCGGGCCGGCTACGGCCTGCACCTGAACGACGACGGCTCCGTCACCGTCACCGACCTCGACACCACGAACGGCGACACCGGCATCGACCGGCTGCGCGCCATGGAGGGGCTGCGCTTCGCCGACGGCAGCCGCGATCTGGTCACGCCCGAGGCGCGGGACGACGCCTTCACCATCGACGAGGACGCCGGCCGGCAGACGCCGCGGCTGGCGATCGCGGCCGACGACCTGCTCGCCAACGATTTCGGCCAGGGCCTGCAGATCCTCTCGGCCGCCGACATCGACACCTCGGCGACCCGCGGCCACCTGCTGGTCGACACCGACGCCGACGGCGTCGTCACCGGCCTGCGCTACGCCCCGACCGGCTACATCTATTACGACCTGTTCGACGACTCGGCCGTTGTCCTGACCAACAACCACGACCTCCGGCCCGACTGGACCGAGGGCTTTCCCGGCGACCGTGCCTTCCAGCGGCTCAACGTCGGCGACAGCGACAGCGACAGCTTCTCCTACACGGCCACCGCCGCCGACGGCAGCCGCGTCACCGCCACCGTCGACCTCACCGTCACCGGCCGCAACGACGCGCCGCTCGCCCCCAATGTGTTTGTGGACGAGGCCTTGGGGCGCGCGTTCACAACCTCGTCACCGTGTCGGTCTTCGATGTCGACTCCGATGAGCTTGATCGGCGTGAATCAGCCAATTCATGGGTACCTCACTTTCGGTGATTTTTCTACCAATACGAAGTTGACGGAAACGGCGTTGGGTTGGCTCTGGGAGGAGTACTGGCGGTACGTGCCCAACGAAAACTTCAAGGGCGTCGATAGCTTCATCTTTCAAGGATATGAGTGCGATTACATTTATCCTGGCTTTATTGTGGAAGCCTCTTTGAGGCTTCCGACCCCGCTACCGGAACGATCGTGGTCCAGGAGTTTGGTTAGGTTACTCGGCCAGGCCCGGCCTGTTTGCGCCGCGCCGGCTGAACGCCCGTCGCGCGAGCGCTTGACGGGCGCGGCCATCCCGGCCGTGGAACCGCCGACCGTTCCCGGCAGCAACGGGACCGGCTGAGCCGGCGAGCATGGCATCGGCATAAATTCCTTGACACAAGGACCATGGTCCGCCTAACCTGCGGCCCATGGCTGCCGCCGCCCTCCGCCACGCTGTCTACCGCCGCGCCGACTGGGCGCGGCGTGCCGCCGGCGGCGCCAAAGTCGCCGAGCCCGAGGCGGCCCCGGATTCGCCCGAGGACCGCCACCTCACCGCGATCAGCGCCTTCATCGTCGGCCTGCGCACCGCCCCGGCGTTCAGCACGCTGGCCTATCTCCTCGGCCTCGCCTGGCGGGTGCTGCGCCGCGAGATCATGGAGAACCAGTCCGGCCGGGTGGCGGCGTGGATGTTCTACTGGCTCGACATCGGCATCAACCCGGCGAAGCTGCTGGCGCTGCAGGTCTGGAAGCTGGCCAACCGCCAGCCGGGCCGGCCGCGCACCCGCAAGCCGGTGAGGCGCGCGCCGAAGCTGCGCGACATCAACGCCGAGGTCGCCTATCGCATGGGGCTCGTCTCCGGTGAGCTGCGAAAAGCCCTGTGGCGGGAGATCGCGGTCGACGCCTACCTCGCCGCCGAGGGCTGCCTGAAGGGCATGCCGAGGGTGGCGGACGAGCGTGAAGATTCCGTTGACGACGACGCCCTGCTCGAGCCGTGCGCGCCGCCCGACATCGACGCCGTGACCCGCTGGGTCCTGGTCGGCCGCGACGGCCTCGAGGCCATGGGCTACTTCGACCTTTCCGACGCGCTGCCGCCGCACCCGCCGGACAGCTGACGCCGTCGCCGCCGATCCGCCGTCCTGCCGGACTTTCCGGCGGGACGCATCCCCATGTCCCGGTGTCAGGAGGATGATCCCATGGCCACCGCCGCCGCTTCCGAGGCGCAGACGCTGCGCCGGCATTCGGCCTTGAGCGACATGCTGGCCGCCGGCCTGCCGCTGGCCGCGGCCTCGCTGGCCTGCGGCCTCGCCTTCGCGGCGGCGACGAAGCTGGCCGACGAGGCCGGGTTCGGGCCGCCCAGGCCGGGGCGAAGTGGCTGCAGGCGCTGACCCCGGCGCAGTTCGCGAAGATGGGCAGGAAGCTCGTCCGCGGCGTCGTCGTCCGCGCGCTGGCCGAGGACAAGGTCAGCATCGTCGGCCTGCTGCTGCGCCAGACAAAATCCTCGAGCCGCCGGAGGTCGACCGGCACGCGAAGAAGCAGGGGGTCGACGGCTTCGTCGCCCTGGTGCGCGGCATGAGCGTCGAGCAGTTCCTCGACTTCCAGGCCTGCGGCTTCGCCCCGCGCCGGCGAGGCCAAGGCGACGCTGGCGCGGCTGGCGGCGGTCCGCGCCGAGCGCGCCGGCCGGCCGCGCCCGGTGCCGCAGCCGGCGGGCCCCGACGAGCATCCGCTCAAGGCCGAGCGGCCGTGGCTGCGCCTCGTGCCCGAGGACCCGCCGCCGCACCCCGACGACGACGACACCGCCCTGCTCGACCCCGACGACGACATCGGCCGCGCCATCCACGGCCGCATCCACGGCAAGCGCATCGAGACCCTGCCGCCGCAGCGCTTCGACCTGCCGGGGCCGACCTATGACGGCCTGCCCGAGGGGCCGCTGCCCGAGTGGATCGGCCGCCAGCCGGATCCCGAGGACGACGACGACAGGCTGCCGCCGCTGCCGGGGTAGGGGGTCAGGCGGCGTCGAGGCCGAGGCGCTGGCGGAACTCGCCGGTCGAGTTGGTCTTCGGGAACGGCGCGTCCGGTACCGGCACGCCGAGGAAGCGGCACAAGGGCTCCCAGCCCTCGGCGACGTCGTAGACCAGCAGCCGCGACGCCGGCAGGGCGGCCTCGACCTCCTGGCGGCGGCGGCGATAGGCGGCCAGGGCTGCCGCCTCGTCGGTGCGGCCCTGCATCGTCTGCTCGAAGATGATCTTGCGCGCCATCGCGCCCTGCGCCCGGACATGCGGCGGTGCTGCCGGGTTGGCGCTGCCCAGGGCCTCGCGGATCGTCGCCTCGAAGCTGCGCCACCAGGCCTGCTCGGGCCGCACGGTGAGGATCACCTTGGCAGCGGGAAACGCGTCCGCCAGCTCGCGCCACCAGTGGCAGCTGGGCCAGTCGCAGGCCGAGCGATAGCCGGCCAGCAGCGCCGTCCAGTCGACCGGCAGGCCGTCGGCCGCCGCCTGCCACAGCGGGATCTGCTCGGGGTGCTCGAACACCTCGCTCATGTGGTGGCACGGCCCGAAGCCCAGCTGCTCGAGCGCCGCCTTGAGCGACAGCGTTCCCGTCCGGCCGAAGCCGGCCCCGATCACCGCGAGCGTCATCGTCCTGCCTGCCCTGCTGCGTTGGCAGCAGGCTAGCGCCGCAGGTGAACCGCGGTCAAACGGCCGCCCGACCGGTCGCCGCAGACGTGAACAAAAAAGGAACATGGAACCGGCCGGCGGGCTGCGCTATCCTCGTCCCGGGCCATCACGGGAGGAGAGGTCGATGCTGCGCGGCCAGTGCCATTGCGGGCGCATCCGCTACGAGATGCCGGAGGAGGTCCTGCACCACGCGCTCTGCCACTGCTCGGACTGCCGGCGCCACGCCGGGGCGCCGATGGTGGGCTGGGCGATGGTCCCGGCGGCCAGCCTGAAGGTCACCGGCACGCCGCGCACCTACGCCTCGTCCGAGCACGGCCGCCGCCAGTTCTGCGGCGACTGCGGCACCGGCCTGTTCTACGTCAACGAGCAGATGCTGCCGGGCCTGATCGACGTGCAGACCGGCACCCTCGACGAGCCCGGCCGCCTGCCGGCCCAGGTCCACATCCAGACCGCCGAGCGCATCCCGTGGATGGCCACCGCCCACGAGCTGCCCAGCTTCGCGCGCTACCCCGACCCCGGCTGAGCCCCGCCCGCCGCGGTTGACCGGGGCAGGGGCCGGACGCACATACCGCGGCATGACCGACGACCCGGTCGGGAGCGCGCCCGACACCGTTCCGCCGCAAGCACCGCTGAAGGGGGCGGCGCTGATCCGCGCGCTGCTGGCGACCCTGCCCGACGCCCCCGGCGTCTACCGGATGCAGGACGACAAGGGCGAGGTGCTCTACGTCGGCAAGGCGAAGTCGCTGCGGAAGCGGGTCGTCGCCTACAGCAAGCCGCAAGCGCAGCCGGCGCGGATCCAGCGCATGGTGGCGCTGACCCGGGCCATGGAGTTCGTGCAGACCGCCACCGAGGTCGAGGCGCTGCTGCTCGAGGCCAACCTCATCAAGCGGATGCGGCCGGTCTTCAACATCGTCCTGCGCGACGACAAGAGCTTCCCCTACATCGCGCTCCGCACCGGCCACGCCTTCCCGCTGATCGGCAAGCACCGCGGGGCCAAGCGCGCCGGGACCGAGTACTTCGGCCCCTTCGCCTCGGCCGGGGCCGTCAACGACACGCTCAACGCCCTGCTCAAGGCGTTCCCGTTGCGCTCCTGCCGCGACAGCATCTTCGAGAGCCGCTCGCGGCCCTGCCTGCAGTTCCAGATCAAGCGCTGCTCGGCCCCTTGCGTCGGGCGGATCGCGCCCGATGCCTATGCCCGGATCGTCGCCGAGGTCCGCGAGTTCCTGACCGGCCGCTCGCGCGAGGTGCAGGCCCGCCTGCAGGCCGAGATGGCGGCGGCGGCCGAGGCGCTCGACTTCGAGAAGGCGGCGGTGCTGCGCGACCGGCTGAAGGCGATGGCGCACATCCAGTCGCGCCAGGGCATCAACACCGACGCCGTCGACGACGCCGACGTCATCGCCGCGCATGCCGAGGGCGGGCAGGTCTGCGTCCAGGTGTTCTTCTACCGCGACGGCCGCAACTACGGGAACCGCGCCTACTACCCGGCGCATGCGGCCGACGCGGCGCTGCCGGAGATCGTCGAGGCCTTCGCCGCCCAGTTCTACACCGAGCGGCCGCCGGCCCGGCTGGTGCTGCTGGCCGAGCCGCTGCCGCAGCAGGATCTCCTGGCCGACGCCCTGTCGGTCAGGGCCGGGCGCAAGGTCGAGCTGGCGGTGCCCAAGCGCGGCGACAAGCGCCAGCTGGTCGAGATCGCCCAGGCCAATGCCCGCGCCGCGCTGGCCCGGCGGCTGTCGGAGACCTCGAGCCAGGCGGCCCTGCTCGAGAAGCTCGCCGACAGCCTCGACCTGCCCGACGTGCCGCGGCGCATCGAGGTCTACGACAACAGCCACATCCAGGGCACCAACGCGATCGGCGCCTTCGTCGTCGCCGGGCCCGAGGGCTTCGACAAGCGCCAGTACCGGACCTTCAACATCCGCCAGGGCGAGCTCACGCCCGGCGACGACTACGCCATGATGCGGCAGGTGCTGACCCGCCGCTTCGCCCGGCTGGTCAAGGAGGACCCCGAGCGCCAGGGCGGCAGCTGGCCGGACCTGGTGATCATCGACGGCGGCCCCGGCCAGCTGGCGGCGGCCACGGCCATCCTCGGCGACCTCGACCTCACCGACATCGCGGTGATGGCGGTGGCCAAGGGGCCGGACCGCAATGCCGGGCGCGAGCGGCTCCACCTGCCCGGACGCGAGCCGATCGCGCTGGACCCGAAGGACCCGGTCCTCTACCTTCTGCAGCGCTTGCGCGACGAGGCGCACCGGTTCGCGATCGCGACCCATCGGGGCAGGCGGGCGGCCGGACTCAGCCGTTCCGCGCTGGACCGGGTCCCGGGGATCGGTGCCCGCCGCAAGAAGGCGCTGCTGGCGCACTTCGGCTCGGCCGAGGGGGTCCGGCAGGCCGGCCTGCTCGACCTCGAGCAGGTGCCCGGGATCAGCACCACGGTGGCAAGGACGATCTACGATCACTTCCATGAAAGCGGCTGAGGCGGCGCCAGGGCCGGCCACCGGATGCTGACCAGCCTACCCAACCTCCTGACGATCGGCCGGATCGTCCTGATCCCGGTCCTGATCGGCCTGTTCTACGTCGACGGTCCGTGGGCGCAGTGGATCGCCTGCGTCGTCTTCATCGTCGCCGCCACCACCGACTTCTTCGACGGCTACCTCGCCCGCGAATGGAAGATGCAGTCGCCCTTCGGCCGCTGGCTCGACCCGGTCGCCGACAAGCTGCTGGTCGGCGCCACCGTGGTCATGCTGGTCGGCTTCGACCGCGCCCCGCTGCTGCCGTCGATGGTCATCATCCTGCGCGAGATCATGGTCTCGGGCCTGCGCGAGTACATGGCCGAGGTCAGCGTCGGCCTGCCGGTCAGCCGGCTGGCCAAGTGGAAGACCGCGGTGCAGATGGTGGCGATCGGTTTCCTGATCGTCGGCGACGCCGGCCCGGACTGGCTGCCGGTCGCCTGGATCGGCTGGGTCGGCCTGTGGGCCGCCGCCGTGCTGACCCTGGTCACCGGCTGGGACTACCTCAACGCCGGCCTGACCCACATGCTGGCCGAGCGGCCGCCGGCCGACCCGCCGATCCGCCGCTCCGACGCCCCGGTGGCGCGCTGATGGCGGCGCTGCGGGTGCGCTACTTCGCCTGGCTGCGGCTGCGCACCGGCAAGGCCGAGGAGCAGGTCGAGGCGCCGGACACGGTGACCACGGTGCGCCAGCTCGCCGCCTGGCTGGGCCAGCGTCATCCGGGCTTCGCCGAGGCCCTGGCGGCGCCGGGCATCGTCCGCTTCGCCGTCAACCAGGCCTACGTGCCGGACGACGCCCCGGTCCGCGCCGGCGACGAGGTCGCCTTCTTCCCGCCCGTCACCGGCGGCTGAGCCCCGTGGCGGTCCGCGTCCAGGCCGAGGCCTTCGACCCCGGGGCGGAGCTCGCGGCCTTCGCCCGCGGCCGCCCCGACGCCGGCGGCATCGCCAGCTTCCTCGGGCTGGTCCGCGACCACCATCACGGCACGCCGGTGCTGGCGATGACCCTCGAGCACTATCCCGGCATGACCGAGCGCGAGCTCGGGCACATCGAGGCCGAGGCCCGCGCACGCTGGCCGCTGCAGGACGTGCTGCTGATCCACCGCCACGGCCGGATGCTGCCCGGCGAGCCGATCGTGCTGGTGCTGACCGCCTCGGCGCACCGGGCGGCGGCGCTGGAGGCCTGCGCCTTCCTGATCGACTGGCTGAAGACCCGCGCCCCGTTCTGGAAGCTCGAGGAGACCCCCGACGGCGAGCGCTGGGTCGACGCCCGCGAGGCCGACGACGCCGCGGCGCGGCGCTGGGACGGGCCGGCCGCGGCCTAGCCATCGCTGCAGGCGTGCCGCCCGCCGGCGGCCCTTGCCAGCGGCGGGCCCGAGGCGCACAGGGACGGGCATGCCAGTCGCCCTCGCCGCGCGTGGGGTGGAACTGACCGTCTGCGGGCTCGGGGAGCTCCACGGCCAGGGCCAGCGCGCCGTCACCCATGTCCTGTCCATCCTCGACCCGGGCTACCCGGACCCGACGGCCTTCGCCGCCTGGGACCCGCACGCCCGCGAGACGATGCGCTTCCACGACATCATCGAGGAGTATCCGGGCTTCATCGCGCCGACCCGCGAGGATGTCGGGACCATCCTCGCCTTCGGCGACACCATCCACGCCGACGGCTCCGACCTGTCGCACCTGCTGATCCACTGCCACGCCGGCATCTCGCGCTCGACCGCGGCGCTGGCGACGCTGCTGGCGGCCGAGACGCCGGGCGACGAGGAGGGCGTGTTCGCCCGGCTGCGCGCCATCCGCGCCCAGGCCTGGCCGAACTCGCGGATGATCGGCTTCGCCGACGACCTGCTCGGCTGCGGCGGCCGGCTGTCGGCGGCGCTGCGCGAGCACTACCGGCTGCAGGTATCGGCCCGCCCCGATCTCGTCGAGATGATCCGCAGCGTCGGCCGCGACGCCGAGATTCCGCCCGGCTAGGCGACCCCCGCCGCTTGTCACCAACCGGTTACTGTGTTACCGGTTTATGCCTGCTGCTGCATGCAAACATAACCGTCAGGGGGGCAAGGGCATGGCAAGCATCATCACGTCCGGAATCGGTCGCCGTCGTCTGCTTCAGGTCAGCGCGCTGGCCGCCGGCAGCGTCGCGATGCCGTGGGTTCGCCGGGTCTCGGCGGCCGACACGCCGGTGGTCGTCAACTCGATCCGCTCGCTGACCAACCCGTACCACGCCACCTGGAACAAGGGCGGGGCCGCCTTCGCCAAGGCGATCGGCGCCGAGTACGTGACCCTCGTCACCGAGGGCAACAGCGAGAAGTGCGTCGCCGACATCAAGGCCATGCTGGCCAAGACCGGCGGCAACATGGCGCTGAACGTCGACCCGAACGACAGCCCGGACGCGCGGCCGATCGTCGAGGCCTGCCAGGCCGCCGGCGCCTACGTCGTCACCCAGTGGAACAAGCCGAACGACCTGCATCCCTGGGACCACAACCCGAACTACGTCTCGCACATCTCGTTCAGCGGCGTGCCCGCCGGCAAGGCGATGGCCGAGGCGCTGATCAAGGCGATGGGCGGCAAGGGCGGCATCTGCGCGCTCGGCGGCATCCTGTCGAACGTGCCCGCCATCGAGCGCCGCAAGGGCCTCGAGGAGGCGCTGGCGGCCAATCCGGACGTCAAGCTGCTCGACTTCCAGGTCGCCAACTGGTCGGCCACCGAGGCGCTCGAGAAGGTCAACGCCTGGCTCACCCAGTTCGGCGACGAGCTGACCGGCATCTGGGCGGCCAACGACGACATGGGCCTGGCCGCCGTCGAGGCGCTGCGCGCCGACGGCCGCGCCGGCAAGGTGCCGGTCACCGGCATCGACGGCATCCAGCTGGCGGTCGAGGCGGTGATGAACGGCGAGATGGCCGGCACCGTCGCCTGGGATCCCTTCTGGCAGGGCGGCATGGGCCTCTCGATCGCCTACCAGGCCAAGACCGGCAAGTTCGACCCGAGCAAGGAGCCGATGGACCACCGCGAGTTCTACGGCAAGGGCATCTACGTCACCGCCGAGAACGCCAAGGAGTTCTACGAGAGCAACATCAAGAACGAGCCGCAGCTCGACTGGAACGACATCTGGGGCCGGGTGACCGGACAGATCCAGTACAACTGAGCGGGCGCACCGCTCGCGTTCCGGGCGGTCACGCTCGATGGCAGCCAGCACCGAGACGGCCGACCCGGCCGGGAAGCCCGGTCACGCCCAGCGGCGTGGCCGGGCAGCCCGATTCCGCATCGCACCCTGGGCCCCGGTCATGGTCCTGGTGCTGCTCTGCGTGATCATCGCCTTCATCAACCCGAACTTCCTCAGCTTCTCGAACTTCGTCCGCATCGCCCAGTCGGCGATGATCCCGCTGGTGCTGGGCCTCGGCGCCACCTTCATCATCCTGATGGGCTCGATCGACCTGTCGGTGGAGGGCGTGCTGTCGCTGGCCGCGGTCTGCCTCAGCCTGCTGGTGCTGAACGGCGCCAACCCCAACGACTTCGGGATCCTCGGTGCCCTGATCGTGCTGGCGATCGGCGCCGGCGCCGGCTTCGTCAACGGCGTCGTCCACGTGAAGATGAAGATCCCCTCGTTCATGGCGACGCTGGGGATGTGGTTCGTCGGCGTCGGGCTGGCCAACGCGATCCTCGGCGGCATCGCCGTGCGCATCAATGACGGCCTGATCCGCGGCCTCGCCATCGAGCGCTTCCTCGGCATGCCGTGGGGCGTCTGGCTGGCCCTGGCGGCGCTCGGCATCGCCTACGTCATCCAGGACCACACCCGCCTCGGCCGCTACATGTACGCGCTGGGCGGCGGCGAGGAGCTGGCGGCGCTGTCCGGCATCCCGGTGGCCAGGGTGCGCATCGCCACCTTCACCATCGCCGGCGTGTTCTACGCGCTCGGCGGCATCCTCGCCGCGGCGCAGCTGGGCCTCGGCAACGCCCTGATCGGCCAGGGCCGCCTGTTCACCACCATCACCGCCGTCGTCGTCGGCGGCACCGCCCTGACGGGAGGTCAGGGCAGCGTGCTGCAGACCCTGGTCGGCGTCATGATCGTCGCCGTGCTCAGCAACGGCATGGTGCTGATGGGCGTCAGCCCCTACGTGCAGCAGGCGGTGCAGGGGCTGATGATCATCGCCGCGGTCGCCATCTCGATCGACCGCCTGCGGATGCGGATCGTCAAGTGAGCGAGGCGACGCCCGTCCTCGCCCTGCGCAAGGTCGAGAAGCGCTTTCCCGGCGTGCACGCGCTGAAGGCCGTGGACCTCGAGATCCGCCCGCACGAGGTGGTCGGCCTGATCGGCGAGAACGGCGCCGGCAAGTCGACGCTGATGCGCATCCTCGCCGGCGTCTACCAGCCCGACAGCGGCGAGATCCTCCTCGCCGGCAAGCCGGTCGTGCTGCGCGACGCCACCGACGCCGCCCGGCAGGGCATCGGCATGGTCTTCCAGGAGCAGTCGCTCCTGACCAACCTCACCGTCGGCGAGAACATCTGGCTGGGCAACGAGGGGCCGTTCACCCGGCTGGGCCTCGTCCGCTGGAGTGCGCTGAACGAGGCGGCGCGCAAGCAGCTGGCCAAGGTCGGGCTCGACGAGCTCGACCCGCGCACCCGTGCCGCCGACCTCGACTTCGCCACCCGGCAGATGGTCGAGCTGGCCAAGGCGCTGACCCTCGAGGACCAGGCCCAGGGCCACCTCGTCATCCTGCTCGACGAGCCGACCTCGGTGCTCGAGCGGGCCGACATCGACATCCTGTTCGAGCGCGTCCGGGCCCTGCGGGTCCGCGCCTCGTTCGTCTTCGTCTCGCACCGCCTCGACGAGGTGCTGGAGCTCAGCGACCGCGTCTACGTGATGAAGGACGGTGCGGTCGTCGCCGAGCTGCCGGCGGCCGAGGCCGACGTGCACCGGCTGCACCAGCTGATGGTCGGCCGCGGCCTGCAGGCCGAGTACTACCGCGAGCCGCTGCAGAAGCCCTACCGCGACGAGGTGCTGCTCAAGGCCGAGGGGCTGACCCTGCCGGGTGCTTACCGCGACATCGGCTTCGCGCTGCATGCCGGCGAGATCCTCGGCATCGCCGGCGTCATCGGCTCCGGACGCGAGGAGCTGGCGCGGACGCTGGCCGGGTTCGGGCCGCACGAGTCGGGAAGGCTCACCGTCGGCGGGCAGGAGGTGCGCTTCGCCTCGCCGGCCGACGCCGCCGACCGCGGCATCGGCTACATCCCGCGCGAGCGGCGCACCGAGGGGCTGGTGCTGTTCCTGCCGGTCGCCGCCAACATGACGCTGGCGAGCCTGCCGTCGCTGCTGCGCCACGGCCTGATCGACACCGGCGCCGAGCGCCGGCTGGCCAAGGAGTGGGTCGACAAGCTGCACGTCCGCACGCCCAGCATCGACGCGCTCTGCCTCAACCTCTCGGGCGGCAACCAGCAGAAGGTGGTGCTGGCCAAGTGGCTGAACGCGCGCTCGCGCATCCTGATCCTCGACCATCCGACCCGCGGCCTCGACGTCGGCGCCAAGGAGGAGGTCTACGACCTCGTCCGCGCCGTCACCGCCGAGGGCATGGCGGTGGTGCTGACCTCGGACACGCTGGAGGAGACGATCGGCCTCAGCCACACCGTGCTGGTGATGCGCGACGGGACCATTACCCATCGCACCGACGCCGCACCCGGCCACAAGCCGCAGCAGGTCCAGCTGATCGAGCACATGGTATGAGCCGATGAGCGCGCTCGCCTCCCGCATCGACCGCGAGACGCTGCGGCAGTGGCTGCCGGTGCTGACGCTGGTCGTGCTGTGCGCCATCGTCGGCTTCGTCACGCCGCAGTTCCTGCAGATCCAGACGCTGCTGGTGCTGGCCGCCGACACCGCGACGCTGTTCGTGCTGGCGACCGGCGTCACCTTCGTCATCATGCTGGGCGGCATCGACCTGTCGATCCAGGCGATGGCCTCGCTGGCCAGCGTCATCGTCGCCCTGACCGTGACCCAGCTGGGCTACGGCAGCATTTTCCTCGCCATCGCGGTGGGTGCGCTGTCCGGCGTCTGCGGCGGGCTCGCCCATGTCCGGCTGAAGATCCCGTCCTTCATCGCCACGCTGGCGGTCAGCGGCGTGCTCGCCGGCACCGCCCTCGTCATCTCCGGCGCGCGCTCGATCACGCTGGGCGAGGAGCAGCGCGCCTATCTGAGCTGGGTCTCGTCGGTCAGCTTCGGCATCCCGCACGAGGTCATCATCGGCATCATCGTCCTGGTGGTGGCCAACATCGTCCAGGGCCGCACCCGCTTCGGCCGCTACAGCGCCGCCATCGGCGCCGGCGAGGCCGCGGCCTACGCCTCGGGCGTCAAGGTCGACCGGCAGAAGGTGATCGCGCTGACCCTGTCCGGGGCGCTGGCCGGGTTCGCCGGGGTGATCCTCGCCGGGCGGCTCGCCTCGGGCTCGCCGACGCTGGCCAACGAGCTGCTGCTGCCGTCGATCGCCGCCGTCGTCGTCGGCGGCACCGCCATCACCGGCGGCGTCGGCAGCATCTGGCGGACGGCGGTGGGGGCCCTGATCATCTCGGTCATCCGCATCGGCATGACCTTCGTCGGCGTCGACATCTTCGCCCAGCAGATCGTCTTCGGCGTCGTCCTCATCCTGGCGGTCGCCATCACCATCGACCGCAGCAAGATCCCGATCGTGAAATAGGCGCCGGCCGGGGCGGCAGGCCCCGCCGCATCAGGGGGAGCGGGCCATGGATCTCGGGCTGAAGGACAAGGTCGCCGTCATCACCGGCGGCAGCGTCGGCATCGGGCTGGCGGTGGCGCACGGGCTGGCCGCCGAGGGCGTGGACATCGTCATCGTCGCCCGCAACGGCGAGCGCGCCGCCGAGCAGGCCCGCGCCGTCGCCGCGAGAAGCGGCCGCAAGGCGGTCGCGATCACCGCCGACGTCGCCACCGCCGCCGGCTGCGCCCATGTCATCGACGAGGTCGGCAAGGCCTTCGGCGGCTGCGACATCCTCATCAACAACGCCGGCTCGGGCAGCAACGAGACGATCCTCGAGGCCGCGGACGAGAAGTGGCAGCACTACTGGGAGCTGCACGTCATGGCGGCGGTGCGGCTGTCGCGCGGCCTGGCGCCGGGCATGAAGGCGCGCGGCGGCGGCGTCATCCTCAACAACGCCTCGATCTGCGCCACCCAGCCGCTGTGGTACGAGCCGATCTACAACACCACCAAGGCGGCGCTGGTGATGTTCGCCAAGTGCCTGGCCAACGAGCTGATCCCCTCGAACATCCGGGTCAACACGCTGAACCTCGGCCTGTGCCTGACCCCGGACTGGATCAAGACCGCGACCCAGCTGACCGAGGGCACCGGCCGCACCTGGCAGGACTACATCCAGGGCGTCGCCGACGAGTTCGCGCCGATCAAGCGCTTCGCCTCGCCCGAGGAGATGGCCAACTACTTCGTCTTCCTCTGCTCGGACAAGGCGACCTACAGCGTCGGCTCGACCTACTACGCCGACGGCGGGATGCTGCGCACGATCAGCTGAGGAGCGGCCGCCCGCTGCGGCGGCCGTCCCCGCCCGCCGCCCGGCTCAGAGCGCGAAGTCGGCCGCCGTCAGGTTGATCGTGCCCTGCAGCGAGAAGGCGCTCTCGGCGACGTTGTCGGCATCGACGTTCAGGTAGACGTAGGTGAAGCCGCCGATCTGGAACAAGAGGATCTCGGCGGCGCCGCCGAAGCTGGTGGCGGTCGGATCGAAGCTGAAGGACTCGTTGGCGAAGGTCCCGGCATCGGCGTCGATCTGGCTGACGTCGATGACATCCTCGCCCTGCGTGAAGTCGGTGATCAGGTCGCTGAAGTGCAGCGAGTCGCTGACCGACAGGAACAGGAAGCGATCCTCGCCGCCGTGGCCGGTCAGCGTGTCGTTGTCGAGGCCGCCGGCCAGCGTGTCGTTGCCGGACGAGCCCCACAGGGTGTCGTCGCCGGCATCGCCGAAATACTTCTCGTTGCCGGTGTAGCCGTAGAAGAAGTCGTTGCCTGCTCCACCGAAGAAGACATCGTTCCCGCCGCTGGTGACGTTGGCGTAGTCGTTGCCATTGCCACCATAGATCGTGTCGTCGCCGGCACCGCCGTCGAAGTCATCGTTGCCATTGCCTCCGTACAGCCAGTCACTTCCGGCGTCGTTGCCGTAACCGCCGACGAGGTCGTCGGCGCCGTTGCCGCCGTAGAGCGTGTCGTTGCCGTGCCACCCGTTGAGGTCGTCGGCCTGCTCGCCGCCCGAGACGGTGTCGTTGCCGTTACCGCCGCGCAGGTAGTCGTTGCCGGCGCCACCCTCGAGCGTGTCGTTGCCGGCATAGCCGAAGGCCGTGTCGTTGCCGTCTTCGCCGTGAAGCCGGTCGTTGCCGCTGGCGCCGCTGTCGTTGCCGCCGCCGTAGAGCCAGTCGTTGCCGTCATCTCCGAACACGGTATCGTTGCCGTCGCCGCCGTTGACGGAATCATTGCCGCCGTCGCCGTCGAGGGTATCGTTGCCGCTGCCGCCGAACAGGGTGTCATTGCTGCCGAGGCCGTAGCCCCGGTCGTTGCCGCCGAACAGGCTGATCGAGTCGTTGCCGCCCGTTCCCGACCGGCTGTCGTTGCCGCCGGTGCCGTTGACGATGGCCATGTCGCTCTCCCAGCAAGGAGCCCGGCGCCGGGGATTCGGCACCCATCATGACCATACCGGAGCGTGCGCCCCGGGCTGTGACGAAGCGCACTCGGCTGGCGTCTAGGCCGGCTTCCAGCCGGCGATCTCCTCGATCTTGGCGGCCAGCGCGAAGTCCTTGCCGGTGATGCCGCCGGCGTCGTGGGTGACGAGCCGGACCTCGAGGCGCGGCCAGGTCACCAGGAGGTCGGGATGATGGTCGGCGCACTCGGCGAGGTGGCCGATGGCGTTGGCCAGCTGGATCGAGCGGGTCCAGCCCTTCGTCTCGTAGATGCGGACGAGCTGCCCTTCGCGCACCTGCCATTGCGGCAGCTCGCGGGCCGCGCGTACGGTCGCGTCGCTGATCGTGTAGGTCGCCATGCCGGTCCTCCCGCTGTCGAGGGTCGGCGGCAAGAGTGGGCCGCGGCGGGCGCTTGTCCAGCCCGGGCCCGCCCAACAACGAGGTCCGGATGTCGCTGATCTTCTGGTACGGCTCGGGCTCGCCCTTCGCCTGGCGGGTGTGGCTGGCGCTCGAGCACAAGGGCATCGCCTACGAGGCGCGCCGCCTGCACTTCGACAAGGGCGAGCACCGGGCGCCGGCGTTCCTCGCCGTCAACCCGCGCGGCAAGGTGCCGGCGATCAGCCACGACGGCTGGCACCTGCACGAATCGGCGGTGATCCTCGAATATCTCGAGGAAGCGTTCCCCGAGCCGACGCTCTTGCCCGGTAACGCGCATCGCCGCGCGCTGGCCCGGCTGGTGGCACGCGAGGGCGACGAGCTGCTCTATCCGCTGCTCCGCCGGCTGGTCGGCCAGACGCTGTTCAAGCCCGCCGGCGACGGCGATCCGGCCGAGATCGCGGCGGCGCGCGAGGCCTTGGCCCCCGAGCTGGCGCGGCTCGACGCCGGCCTCGACGGCGACTGGCTGGCCGGCGAGCTCAGCCTCGCCGACTTCACCCTCTACCCGTTCCTGCGGATGCTGCGGCGGATCGGCGAGCGGATGGAGCAGCACGACGCCGGCGCCCTGATCGGGCCGCGGCTGGCCGCCTGGATGGGGCGGATCGAGGCGCTGCCCTACTACGAGCGCACGGTCCCGCCGCACTGGCGGGCCGGGTAGACGCGGCGGCTCAGGCCGCGCGGCTGCGGTGGATGAGCTGCCACAGCCGCTGCGGCGTCGCCGGCATGTCGACATGGCGCACGCCGAGATGCGCCAGGGCGTCGACGATGGCGTTGATGACCGCCGGCGGCGCGCCGATGCACCCCGCCTCGCCGGCCCCCTTCATGCCCAGCGGGTTGGTCCGGCACGGCACCGGGATCATCGTGAAGTCGACGGCCGGCACGCGGTCGGCGCGCGGCATCGCGTAGTCCATGAACGAGCCGGTCAGCAGCTGGCCGCTGGCATGGTCGTAGACGGTGTCCTCGAGCAGGGCCTGGCCGACGCCCTGGCCGACGCCGCCATGGACCTGGCCCTCGACCAGCAGCGGGTTGATGACCGTGCCGAAGTCGTCGACCACGGTGAACCGCTCGATGTGCGGCACGCCGGTGTCGGCGTCGATGGCGATCTCGCAGACGTGGCAGCCATTGGGGAAGGTGTGGATCGAGGGCTGCCAGGTGGCGCTGGCGTCGAGCCCGTCCTCGCCGGCGCGGGCCGCCGTCTCGACGATGCCGATGCGCTTGTCGGTGCCGACGACGCGGTAGACGCCGTCCTCGAAGGCGATGTCGGCGGCGGCCGCCTCGAGGGCGTCGGCGGCGACGGTCTTGCCCAGCTCGATCACCGACTGGGCCGCCCGCTCGGCGACCACGCCGCCGACCGGCACCGAGCGCGAGCCGCCGGTGCCGCGGCCGGTGGCGATCAGCGCGGTGTCGCCCTGGACGGTCTCGATGTCCTCGAACGGGATGCCCAGCGCGTCCGAGAGGATCTGGGCGTAGGCGGTGGCGTGGCCCTGGCCGTTGGTCTGGGTGCCGATGAACAGCTGGACCTTGCCGTCCGGCCGCACCGCCACCCGCGCGGTCTCGTCGGCACCACCGGCGCACTGCTCGACATAGTAGGCCATGCCGAGGCCGAGGAGCTGGCCCCTGGCCCGGGCCGCCTGCTGACGTGCCCGGAACCCGGCGACGTCGGCGCGGGCCAGGGCCGCCTCCATCAGCCGGGCGAACTCGCCGCTGTCGTAGGTGGTGTTGAGCGCCGTCCTGTACGGCATCGCCTCGGGCGGGATGAAGTTGCGGCGGCGCAGCTCGGCCGGGTCGAGGCCGAGGTCGCGGGCGACCACGTCGACCGCCCGCTCGACCGCGTAGGCGGCTTCCGGCCGTCCGGCGCCGCGATAGGCGTCGACCGGCACGGTGTTGGTGTAGGCGAGGCGGACCGCGAAGTGGACCGCCTCGAAGCGGTAGACGCCGGCATACATCTTGGCGCCGGCGTCGGTCGGGATGAACGGCCCGAACTGCGACAGGTAGGCGCCGAGGTTGGCGACGGCGGTGGCGCGCAGGGCGGTCATCCGCCCCTCGGCGTCGGTCGCGATCTCGACCGTCGTCAGGTGGTCGCGGCCGTGCGAATCGCTGAGGAAGCTCTCGCCCCGGTCGGCGATCCAGCGGACCGCCCGGCCGGTGAGCCGGGCCGCCAGCAGGCAGGCCGGGTACTCCGGAAAGACGAAGATCTTCATGCCGAAGCCGCCGCCGACGTCGGCCTGGATGACGCGCATCCGCTCCTTGGGCACCTTGAAGACGTTGTCGGCCAGCACGCCCTGCATGCTGTGCACGCCCTGGCCGCCGGTGCGCAGCGTGTAGCCCTCGCTGGCCGGATCGTATTCGGCGATGCAGCCGCGCGGCTCCAGCGCGTTCGGCACGACCCGGTTGTTGACGAGATCGACGCGGCTGATCCGGTGAGCGGCCGCGAACAGCCGGTCGACGGCGGCACGATCGCCGGCCTCCCAGTCCAGCGCCAGGTTGCCGGGGGCCTCCTCGGGCCACAGCACCGGGGCGCCCGGCTCCAGCGCGGCGGCGAGGTCGGTCACCGCCGGCAGCGGCGCGTAGTCGACGGCGACCGCGTCGGCGGCGTCGCGCGCCGCGGCCGCGCTCGTGGCGACGACGACGGCCACCGGGTCGCCGACATGGCGCACGCGGCCGCGGGCCAGCACCGGCCGCTCGGTCGCCGGCATCGGCCGGCCATCGCGGTTGATGCGCGGCAGCGCCCGGCAGGGCAGGGAGCCGAGGCCGGCGGCATCGGCATCGGCGATGGTCAGCACGGCGAGCACGCCGGGCATGGCCAGGGCGGCCGTCCGGTCGACGCCGCGGATCTCGGCATGCGGATGCGGCGAGCGGACGAAGACGGCGACCGCACCGCCCGCCGTGGCGACGTCGTCGGTGTAGCAGCCCTGTCCGGTGACGAGCCGCTCGTCCTCCTTGCGCCGCAAGGGCTGGCCTACCGCGAAGCGTCCCATGGTCTTCCCCGCCTGAGCCCACTGTGCCGGCGGAAGATAGCGCCTATGCTCGCCCCCGCCAGTGGCGCCCCCGGCATGGCTGCCGCCGGCCGGTGCGGAGGCTCGGCGACCGCTTGATCCCGCTCAGCGACGACAACCCGGCGCATCGCCGTCCCCTGGTCACGGTGGCCCTGATCGTCGCCTGCTGCGCCGTGTTCCTGCTCGAGGTGGCGCAGGGCGACGACGGCATGCAGCGGCTGATCGTCAGCTACGGCCTGATCCCGGCGGTGCTGACCGGCGACGCGGTGCTGCCGCCCGAGCTCGCCCGCATCCCCTCGGCCCTGACGCTGCTCACCGCCATGTTCCTGCATGGCGGCTGGCTGCACCTCGCCGGCAACATGCTCTACCTGTGGATCTTCGGGAACAATACCGAGGACCGGCTCGGCCACCTGCCGTTCCTCGCCTTCTACCTCGGCTGCGGCCTCGCCGCCGCCGCCCTGCACGTCCTGCCCGATCCCGGCTCGGAGATCCCGATGGTCGGCGCCAGCGGCGCCATCTCCGGCGTGCTCGGCGCCTACATGGTGCTGTTCCCGCACGCCCGCGTGCTGGTGCTGGTGCCGCTGGGCTTCATGTTCCTGCACCGCATCCGCGCGGTGTGGATGCTGGCCATCTGGTTCGGCCTACAGATCGTCTCGGCGGTCCTCGATCCGGGCGGCGAGAGCGGCATCGCCTGGTGGGCGCATGTCGGCGGCTTCGTCGCCGGGGCGCTGGTCGCCGTGCCGTACCGCATGGCCGATCGCCGCCGCGCCCGGCGCCGCGGACCCTGGGGCTGAGCCGCCGGCCGCGGGCCGGTCAGGTGCCGCCGTCGGCGGTCGCGTCGGCCTCCAGCTCGCCGCCGGCCGGAACCTCCGGCACGGCGCGCAGCCGCACCGAGCCCGGGGCCCGCAGCAGGACGCTGTAGACGGCCCGGTTCTCGAGCACCCGCTGGACGTAGTTGCGGGTCTCGCTGAACGGGATCGATTCGATCCAGTCGATCAGGACATGGGCGTCGGCGCCGCGCGGGTCGCCGTTCTGCGCGATCCACGCGTCGACCCGGCCGGGCCCGGCATTGTAGGCCGCCAGCGCGAAGGCCAGCTCGCCGTCGAAGCGGTCGACCTGGCGCTGCAGGTAGAAGGCGCCGAGGCGGGCGTTGAAGTCGGGATCGCTGGTCAGCCGGCCCGGGGCGTAGGGCAGGCCGAGCTGGGCGGCCATGGCCTTGGCGGTCGCCGGCATCAGCTGCAGCAGGCCGCGCGCCCCGGCCGGGCTCACCGCGTCGACGTCGAACAGGCTTTCCTGGCGGGCGACGGCGAGTCGCGTCGCCGCGTCCGGCCCGTCCGGCAGCTTGCGGACCAGCCCGTCGACGGCCGGGATCGGGTGGCTCGCCCGCAGGTCGGGCTCGCGGTCGAGCGTGCCGGCCTTGGCCACGCGCACCAGCAGGTCGGCGCGGCCGCAATCGGCGGCGATCGCCTGCAGCGCGGCCTGCGCCGCGGCATCCCCGGCGCGCTGGCCGGCGAGGCGGGTGAGAAACGGGGCGGCGCGCTCGGCCTCGCCGATCCGGCACAGCATGGCGGCGACGCGGGCCGGCTCGCTGGCGGCGACGTCGCTGTCCGGCACCGCCGCCGCCTCGCTGATCGCCTCGGGCTGCAGCAGCAGGTCGAGCTCGCGCGCCGCCTCCTGGCCGTAGAAGGTCGTCGGATGGCGCGCCGCCGCCTCGTAGCGGCGCCGCGCCTCGTCGTTGCGGCCCATGGCGGCGGCGGCCCGGCCCAGCCAGTAGGCGGTCCGCGCCTGGCTGATCGGCGTGCGCACCACGGCGGCGGCGTTGGCGAAGTGGCCTTGCGCCCGGGCCGGATCGGCGGCGAAGCGCAATGCCAGCCAGCCGGCCAGCCACTCGGCCTCGACATAGGCGGTGCCGTCGCGCAGCCCGTGGTCGCTGACCAGGCGGTAGGCGATGGCATGGTCGCCGGCGGCCATCGCCCGCCGCGCCAGCAGCTGGCGCTCGGTCCACCACAGATCGGGCCGCACCGGGTCGCCGCGCACCTCGAGCAGCAGGGCGGTCGCCGCGTCGTCGCGCTCGCGCAGCCGCTCGCGGCGGACGCGGTCGTAGAGCAGGCCCGGATCGTCGCGCAGCCGCGCCGGCACCGCCTGCAGCGCCTTCTCGGGCTTGCCCGAGCCGCGCAGCGCCAGCCGCGCCGTGGCCAGGGCGCGATGCCCCTGGTCGACGCGCGGCAGCATCCGCCGCGCCTGGGCCTGCTCGCCGTCCCACAGCAGCCGGTCGAGCCGGGCGACGTCGTCGGCCTCGCCGAGGAAGCGGCCGAAGCGGCCGAGGAACGCCTTCTCGTCGTCGGCGGTGAAGTCGTCGCCGACCCAGATCGCCACGGCCAGCCGCGCCGCCTCGTCGCTGCGGCCGTCGTCGAGCAGCAGCTCGGCGAGGCGGGTCCGGCCCTGCCGGGTCAGCGGCGGCTCGGCGGTCAGGAAGGCGCGCGCGGCATCGTCGGAATCGGCCGGGCCAATCGCCGCCTCGGCGCGGGCGCGCAGGGCGTTGGTCGCCGGCCAGTCGGGATGGGCGGCGAGGAAGGCGGCGAGCTCGGCGAAGCCGGGCTCGGTGCCGTCGTCGCGCAGGCGCAGCCAGTCGATGTAGGCGACGAGCAGCGCGTCGTCGCTGGCGTAGGCATGGTCGACGGCCTCGCGCCAGCGCTCCGCATCGGCGGCGGCGATGGCGGCGCGGGCGGCTGCGGCGTCGGCCGCCGCCGCCGGCCGGGCGAAACCGGCCAGGACCACGACGAGGCCGACGGCGATCGAGGCCCCTAGACGCTGCCAGCTCGACAAGGGCGAACCCCTCCTGCACGCTCCGCTGATCAAGACGGCGGGCACCCTACAACGGTGCCATGCCTTGCCGCACCGGGTGCCAGGAACTATCGTCCCGGCCGCCTAACGAACCATAAACCCACCTGCGGTCGAGGCTCATGTTCAACGGTTCCATCGTGGCGTTGGTTACGCCGTTCCGCAACGGCCGCATCGACGAGCCCGCCTTCGCCGAGCTGATCGAGTGGCACATCGGCCAGGGCACGCACGGCTTCGTTCCCGTGGGCACAACGGGCGAGAGCCCGACCCTGAGCCATGACGAGCACGACCGCGTCGTCGAGCTGTGCATCGAGATCGTCGCCCGCCGCCGCCCGGTCATCGCCGGCACCGGCTCGAACGCGACCGAGGAGGCGATCCGCCTGACCCGGCACGCCGCCGAGGCCGGCGCCGACGCGGCCCTGGTGGTGACCCCCTACTACAACAAGCCGACGCAGGAAGGCCTCTACGCCCACTACCGGGCCATCCACGATGCCGTCGAGCTGCCGATCATCATCTACAACATTCCCGGCCGCTCGGTGGTCGACATGAGCCCGGAGACGATGGGCCGGCTGGCGCAGCTGCCGCGCATCGCCGGCGTCAAGGACGCCACCGCCGACATCGTCCGCCCGCTGCTGACCACCGAGACCTGCGGCAAGGGCTTCTGCCAGCTGTCCGGCGAGGACGCCAACGCCCTGGCCTTCCTCGCCCATGGCGGGCACGGCTGCATCTCGGTCACCGCCAACGTCGCCCCCGGCCTGTGCGCGCAGATGCAGAACGCCTGGCAGGCCGGCCAGCCCGACGAGGCCCTGGCCATCCACGGCCGGCTGATGCCGCTGCACAAGGCCCTGTTCTGCGAGACCAACCCGGCGCCGGCCAAGTACGCGCTGAGCCGGATGGGCCGCTGCACCGCCGACGTGCGCCTGCCGCTGGTCGGCCTGTCGGAGGCCTCGAAGGCCCGGGTCGACGCGGCGCTGGCGGCCGTGGGCATCAACGTCTGACGGAGCCGCCGTGGCGGATGCCCCCGAGCGCAAGGTCGTCGCCCAGAACCGCAAGGCCTTCTTCAACTACCACATCGACGAGCGGTTCGAGGCGGGGATCGTCCTGACCGGGACCGAGGTCAAGTCGCTGCGGCAGGGCAAGGCGACCATCGGCGACGCGCACGCCGGCGAGATGCAGGGCGAGCTGTACCTGTTCAACGCCTACATTCCCGAATACGACAAGGGCCACCAGTTCAACCACGAGACCCGGCGGCCGCGGAAGCTGCTGATGCGCCGCCGCGAGATCGGCAAGCTGTTCGTCGCCGTCCAGCGCAAGGGCATGACGCTGGTGCCGCTGCAGCTCTACTTCTCGCCGCGCGGCATGGCCAAGGTCGAGCTCGGCCTGGCCAAGGGCAAGCAGCTGCACGACAAGCGCGCCACCGAGAAGGAGCGCGACTGGCAGCGCGAGAAGCAGCGGGTGCTGCGGAGCAGCGGCCGCGACGCCGACTGAGGCCCGTTAACCGCTTGTTGGTCGGCGTCGCTTAAGCCGGTCGGGGCAGCAATCCCGGGCGGCAGATGCTCTCGATCGTCGGCTTCGTCTGCGTCATCGGCATGGTGTTCGGCGGCTACCTGCTGGCCGGCGGCAGCTTCGGCATCATCGTCAAGGCGCTGCCCTTCGAGCTGATGATGATCGGCGGTGCCGCCGTCGGCACCCTGCTGGTCGCCAACAGCCCGAACGTGGTCAAGGGTGCCCTGGTCGACCTCAAATACGTCGTCTCGGGGCCGAAGTGGCGGCGCGACGACTACCGCGACCTGCTCTCGCTGATGTTCATGATCGTCAAGCTGCTCAAGACCAAGGGCGTGCTGGCGCTCGAGCCGCACCTCGAGAAGCCGCAGGAGAGCGACCTGTTCGGCCGCTTCCCGCGCATCCGCGGCGACCACTTCGCCCTCGACTTCATCGCCGACACGCTGCGCATGATGACCATGAGCATGGACGACCCCTACCAGGTCGAGGACTGCATGCAGCGGCAGCTGAAGAAGCACCACCACGAGCTGCACGCCCGCTCCGGCGCGCTGCAGAACATCGCCGACGCGCTGCCGGCGCTGGGCATCGTCGCCGCCGTGCTCGGCATCGTGAAGACCATGAGCCACATCGACCAGCCGGTGGAGATCCTCGGGCGGATGATCGGCGGCGCGCTCGTCGGCACCTTCCTCGGCGTGTTCCTCGCCTACGGCTTCTTCGGCCCGATCGCCGCCCGGCTGAAGGACTGCTACGACCAGGACGGCCAGTTCTACAGCATCATCCGCGACTGCCTCGTCGCCTACCTGCACGGCAGCTCGGCCCCGATCGCCGTCGAGCTGGCCCGCGGCAGCGTGCCGACGACGCTGCAGCCGAGCTTCCACGAGCTCGACGAGGTGCTCAACGCGCTGCCGGCCGACCCGCTGGCGCGCTGAGCCCCGATGGCGCGCGACCAGGGCAAGGGCGGGGCGGCGCCGACGATCATCCGCCGCGTCGTCGAGGAGGGCGGGCACGGCCACCACGGCGGCGCCTGGAAGGTCGCCTACGCCGACTTCGTCACGGCGATGATGGCCTTCTTCCTGATGCTCTGGCTGCTCAGCACGTCGACCGAGGACACGCTCAAGGGCCTGGCCGAGTACTTCTCCGATTCCAGCGCCAATGACGGGCCGCCGGGCGGCGTCGGCGGCGTGCTCAACGGCATCAGCGTGCTGCCGGCCGAGCCGATCTTCGACCAGCCCTCCTCGGTGCCGACGGCGACCGACCCGGCGCTGCCGAGCCTGGAGCGGCACGTGCCGGAGGCCGAGGATGCCGAGCTGCTGCGCCGGCCGGACCATGCCGATGGCATGGCCGGCGCCGCTGCCGCGGCCGCTGCCGGCGACGATCCCGGCGCCGAGGCCCGCGCCCAGCGCGAGCAGGCCGGCTTCGACGCCGCCCGCGCCGCCATCCTGCGCGGCCTCGAGCGGGCGCCCGAGCTGCGCGCCTTCGCCGACAACCTCGTCATCGAGGACACGCCCGAGGGCCTGCGCATCCAGATCATCGACCGCGAGGGCGTGCCGATGTTCCCGTCCGGCAGCGACCGCATGTACCCGCACACCCAGGAGCTGCTGGCGGTGGTCAGCCGGGCGGTGCGCAGCCTGCCCAACCCGGTCTCGATCCGCGGCCATACCGACGCCCGCCCCTTCGCCCGGGGCACCTACGACAACTGGCGGCTGTCGTCGGACCGCGCCAACGCGACGCGCGAGGCGATGCTCGCCGCCGGGCTGCCGGCCGACCGCGTCGCCGAGGTGATCGGCAAGGCCGATGCCGAGCCGCTGTTCCCGGCCGACCCGGCCGATCCGCGCAACCGCCGCATCTCGGTGGTGCTGCGCCACCTCGAGGAGCCCGCCCCCTGACCGGCCCCGCCCGGGCGCCCGTCCGCCGCCGCCGTTCCTACCCGGAGGACCGCGCGACGCCGGCCGGGCCGCACTCGGCCCTTTCGCCCGCTTCCGGCAGCCACTAGGCAGGGGCGGGGCCGGAGCGTTCCGGCGTGGCGAGGGGTGGCACGCGGCTTGGGCGCGGATGCGGTCGGGCGGGCGCGGCAGGGACTGCAGTTCCTGCCGCCCGGGGAAGGGGCGGCGCGGCTGGCCTATGTCGCCACGCCAGGGGCCGCCGCCACCGTCGTCGTGCTCACCGGCCGGGCCGAGTTCATCGAGAAGTACGCCGAGATCGTCGCCGACCTGCGGGCCCGCGGCGTCGCCGTGGCGGTGGTCGAGTGGCGCGGCCAGGGCCTGTCGCTGCGCCATGGGACCCACCGCGCCCGCGGCCACATCGACGACTACGAGCGCTTCGTCGACGATCTCGACGCCGCCGTGGCCCGGCTCGACGCCGCCGGGGCGCCGCGGCCCCGGCTGATGCTGGCGCACTCGATGGGCGGCCACATCGGCCTGCGCTGGCTGCGCCACCGGCAGGGGTTCGCCGCGGCGGTGATGACGGCACCCATGCTCGGCATCCGCCTGCCGCCCGGCGTCTCCGAGACGCTGGGCCTGCAGCTCACCGCCGGGGCGCTGCGCATGGGCCTCGCCCACACCTACGCCCCCGGCCAGCACGATTTCGACGTCCGCCGCTTCCGCTTCGGGCGCAACCGCCTGACCGGCTGCCGCGAGCGCTTCAAGCAGCTGCGCCGGCTGTTGCGCGAGCAGCCCGAGCTGGCGCTGGGCGGGGTCACCTGGGGCTGGCTCGACGCCAGCTTCCGCTCGATGCTGCTGCTGCGCAGCCCCGGCTTCGCCGAGGCCATCACCCTGCCGGTCACCGTCTGCATCGCCGGCGACGAGCTGATCGTCAGCAACCCGCAGATGGAAGCGTTCGCCCGCCGCCTGCCGCAGGGCCGCCTGCTGCACTTTCCCGGCGCGCGCCACGAGCTGCTGCAGGAGGTCGACGCGATCCGCGACGGCGTGCTGGCCGCGGTCGACGCGCAGTTGCAGGCGCTGCGCGGCCCGACGGGCTAGCGGCGCAGCAGGGCGGCGGCGCGGTCCATCACCGCGGCGAACATCGCCTCGGTCAGCCGGCCGGTGTTCACGTTGTAGCGCGAGGTATGGTAGGTGCCGACGAGGATCGGCCCGGTGCCGTCGTCGAGCACGGCACCGTGCGCGAAGGGGTGGCGCGACGGCTTGCGGCCGAGCGCCCGCAGCACGCTCTCCCAGGCGATCCGGCCCAGCGCCAGCACCACCGCCGGGGCCGGCGCCGCGGCCAGCTCGGCGGCGAGGAACTGGCGGCAGGTGGCGATCTCGGCCGGCGTCGGCCGGTTCGCCGGCGGCACGCAGCGGACGGCATTGGTGATCCGGCTGCCGGCCAGGCGCAGCCCGTCGTCGGGGCGGGCGGCGAAGGTGCCGGCCGATAGCCCGTGGCGGGCGAGGCCGGCGTAGAGCAGGTCGCCGGCGAAGTCGCCGGTGAACGGCCGGCCGGTGCGGTTGGCGCCGCCGGCACCGGGCGCGAGGCCGACGACCAGCAGCCCCGCGGCCGGATCGCCGAAGGACGGCACGGGCGCGTTGTGCCAGTCGGGGTGGGCGGTGCGCAGCTCGGCGCGGTAGGCGACCAGCCGCGGACAGAAGCCGCAGTCGCGGCCGGGGGCGGGGCGGCCCGGGGACGGGGCCGGCGACACGGGCGCCGGGGCGGGCGAGGGAGGCGCCTAGCGGCGGTTGCCCTCGTACTCCTCCTCGTCGTCCTCGGCGTACTCGCCTTCCTCGTATTCCTCCTCGTCCTCGTCGTCCTCCTCGATCACCGCCTGGGTGCGGGCGTGCTCGCGGGCGATCAGCGCCTGCAGCTCGGTGAGGTCGAGGAAGTGATCGGCCTGGCGGCGCAGCTCGTCGGCGATCATCGGCGGCTGGGTGCGGATGGTGCTGACCACGGTGACCCGCGTGCCGCGGCGCTGCACCGCCTCGACGAGGCGGCGGAAGTCGCCGTCGCCCGAGATCAGCACGATGTGGTCGACATGCGCCGCCATGTCCATGACGTCGACGGCGATCTCGACGTCCATGTTGCCCTTGAACTTGCGGCCGCCGCCGACGCCGCGGCTGAACTCCTTCAGCGGCTTCGTGACCATCGTGTAGCCGTTGTAGTCGAGCCAGTCGACCAGCGGCCGTATCGGCGAGTACTCCTGCTCGTCGAGCAGGGCCGTGTAGTAGTAAGCGCGCAGGAATCGACAGCCGGTCGAGAACGTCCGCAGCAGCCTCTTGTAGTCGATATCGAAGCCGATGGCTCTCGCGGCCTGGTAGAGATTTGCGCCGTCGATGAACAGGGCGAGGCGGTCGTTGGGTTGCACCATGGGAATCAACGACTGGGCCATAGCATCAGACTCCGTGAATACATACGCCTAAAGGATTAGATCGTGCGGGCCGCAATGTCACGCGCATCCTGCGGAAACGCAACCCCCAAAACCGGGCCGGGGTATGACCGTAGAGCGCGACAAGGTACCACGTCCCTTGCGGACCGGGCCACCCTAGATTATCGAGAGGCTCAAGCACCCTGCCCGCAGGGCAACTCGCGTCCCCGGAGTCGTTTCCGCCATGGCCCGTATCACCGTCGAGGACTGCGTCCAGCGCGTCCCGTCCCGCTTCGAGCTCGTCATGGTCGCCGCCCAGCGCGCCCGCGACATCTCGGCCGGCGCCTCGCTGACCGTCGACCGCGACAACGACAAGAACCCCGTCGTGGCGCTGCGCGAGGTCGCCGACGGCACGATCGATCTCGACCACCTGCGCTACGAGCTGATCCATGGCCTGCGCCGCCATGTCGAGGTCGACGGCGAGGAGCCGCGCGACCTGGCCGAGGAGCTCGAGGCGCTGATCCCGCCGACCGATGTCGGCGTGGTCGCCCCCATGCCCGAAGGCGTCAGCTATGGCGAGCATGACGTCGTCGGCGACGACTGAGCCTGCGGCCCGGCCATGCCGGCGGCGTCGCTGACCCGCACGGCGCCGGCGCGTGGAGGCCCAGACCAGCGTTCGTGAGCCAGCGCCGCCGCTGAGCCTCGTGCCGGCGGCACCCAAGCCTGCACGCCGGCCGGTCCTCCGCCAGTACGAGCTCGTCGAGCGGGTCAAGGCCTACGACCCCGACGCCGACGAGGACCTGCTCAACCGCGCCTACGTCTATGCGATGAAGGCGCACGGGGCGCAGCTGCGGGCCTCGGGCGACCCCTACTTCCACCACCCGGTGGAGGTGGCCGGCATCCTCACCCACTACCGCCTCGACAGCGCCTCGATCGCCACCGGCCTGCTCCACGACACCGTCGAGGACACCGGCGCCACGCTCGGCGAGATCGAGCACCTGTTCGGCAAGTCGGTGTCGCGCCTGGTCGACGGCGTGACCAAGCTGAACAAGCTGCAGCTGCAGTCGGCGCAGACCGCGCAGGCCGAGAACTTCCGCAAGCTGCTCCTCGCGATGTCGGACGACATCCGGGTGCTGCTGGTGAAGCTGGCCGACCGCCTGCACAACATGCGCACGCTGCACTTCGTCGGCGACCCGGACAAGCGCCGCCGCATCGCCGCCGAGACGATGGAGATCTACGCGCCGCTGGCCGAGCGCATCGGCATGGCGTCGATGCAGGCCGAGCTCGAGGACCTCGCGTTCAAGGAGCTGTTCCCCGACGCGCGCGAGAGCATCCTGCACCGGCTGGGCAACCTGCGCCGCGACGACGAGGGGCTGGTCGGGCGCATCGTCGAGCGGCTGAAGAAGACGCTGGCCGATGCCGGCATCGCCGCCGACGTGGTCGGCCGCGAGAAGACCCCGCTGTCGATCTGGCGCAAGATGCAGCGCAAGAACGTCAGCTTCGAGCAGCTCGCCGACATCATCGCCTTCCGGGTGATCGTCGACAGCGCCGCCGACTGCTACGCGGCGCTCGGCGTGGTGCACAGCGCCTACGCGATGCTGCCCGGCCGCTTCAAGGACTTCATCAGCACGCCCAAGCCCAACGGCTACCGCTCGCTGCACACCACGGTGATCGGGCCGGAGCGGCGCAAGATCGAGGTGCAGATCCGCACCGCCGAGATGCACGACGTCTGCGAGCTCGGCGTGGCGGCGCACTGGGCCTACAAGCTCGACAGCAAGGTCACCGAAGGCCGCCAGTACCGCTGGATCCGCGAGCTGCTCGACATCCTCGAGCACGCCACCGGGCCCGAGGAATTCCTCGAGAACACCAAGCTCGAGATGTTCCAGGACCAGGTCTTCTGCTTCACCCCGAAGGGCGACCTGATCGCCCTGCCGCGCGGCGCCACGCCGATCGACTTCGCCTACGCCGTCCACTCCGAGGTCGGCGACCACTGCATCGGCGCCAAGGTCGACGGCCGCCTCGTGCAGCTGCGCCAGCCGCTGGAGAACGGCGACCAGGTCGAGATCATCACCAGCAAGCACGCGACGCCATCGGCCGCGTGGGAGCGCATCGTCGTCACCGGCCGGGCGCGGGCGCGCATCCGCCGCTTCATGCGCTCGCGCAAGCGCGAGGAGTTCGTGGCGCTGGGCCGCGAGCAGCTGACCCGGGCGGCCAAGGCCGAGGGCCTGCCGCTCAACGACCGGCTGCTCGACAAGCTGCGCGCGACGCTGCCGCACAAGACCACCGAGGACCTGCTGGCCGGCCTCGGCGAGGGCAGCACGCCGCTGCGCCTCGTCCTCGAGGGCCTGCGCGCCCAGGTCCCGGCCGAGCCCGGCAAGGCCGGCGAGGGCGACGGCAAGGTCGTCCAGCTGCGCCGCGCGCGCAGCGATGCGCCGGTGCCGGTCCAGCCGATCGCCGGCCTGCCCACCGGCATCGCCTTCCAGTATGCCGGCTGCTGCCACCCGGTCCGCGGCGACACCATCACCGGCCTGATCCGCACCGGCCGGCCGGTGATGATCCACGTCGCCGACTGCCCGACCCTGAAGCGCACCGCCGAGAGTGCCGACAGCACCGTCGACATCGGCTGGAACGCCAAGGCCAAGACCATCCTCGCCATCGCCCGGCTGGTGGTGATGGCGCTGAACCAGCCGGGGGCGCTGGGCACCATCAGCACCGTCATCGGCAAGCAGGGCGGCAACATCGTCGACGTCCGCTTCGGCCACCGCGCGCCCGACGTCTACGAGATCTTCCTCGACGTCGAGGTCGACGGCATCGACCAGCTGCACCGCGTCCAGGCGGCCCTGCGCGCCAACCCGATCGTCTCGACCGTCGAGCGCGTCCTCAGCTGAGCCGCTGGCCGCCAGCCGCCTTGCCGGCGGCGGCGGAGCCTCTACTGTTCCTCCATCGCAACCCGGGAAGGGCGATGGTCTTCGCCTCGCGACGGCGCCCGCCGCTGCTGCAGCGCGTGCGTGGCTGGCTCTGGCCGCACATCGGCTGGAGCCGGGCCGGCCGCTACCTGCTGATGCGCCTGCAGCGCCTGCCGGGGACGCCGCACGGCATCGCCGCCGGGCTCGCCGCCGGCATCGCGGTGTCGTTCACCCCGCTGCTCGGCCTGCACTTCCTGCTGGCCTTCGGGGTCGCCTGGCTGGCCGGCGGCAACATGCTGGCGGCGGCACTCGGCACCATCGTCGGCAACCCGTGGACCTTCCCGCTGATCTTCGCCGCCGGCTACGAGCTCGGCTGCCGCATCCTCGGGATGACGCCGTCGGCCATGGCGCTGCTCGCCGACCTGTCCTGGGACACGCTGATCGACAATGCCTGGGCGCTGTTCTGGCCGATGCTGGTGGGCTCGCTGCCGCTGGCCCTCTTCGTCGGACTCGCCTCCTACCTGCTGCTGGTCCGCGTCGTCGCGGCGTTCCAGGAGCGGCGCCGGCAACGCCGCGAGGCCGCCCTGGCGGCGCGACGTCCGCCCGGCGGCTGACCGGCAGAAGCTCGCTCTTTAGTAGAAATTCCTTTCGGCAATGCGCCAAAGGCGTGATAGCGTCGTCCGCGGCTGGCGGAGGGCGGGCGTGGCGGACGGGGTCGAGGCGCAGCAGGCGGGCAAGGCGTCCCTGGCGACGGCGCGGGTCCGCTCGGTCGCCTTCGTCGGCCTCGACACCGCCGAGGTCGAGGTCGAGGTCCAGCTCAGCCAGGGCCTGCCCGCCTTCACCATCGTCGGCCTGCCCGACAAGGCGGTGGCCGAGAGCCGCGAGCGGGTCCGGGCCGCGCTCAGCGCCATGGGCCTGGCGCTGCCGCCCAAGCGGATCACCGTCAACCTCGCCCCGGCCGACCTGCTGAAGGAGGGCAGCCACTTCGACCTGCCGGTGGCGCTGGGCCTGCTGATCGTCATGGGCGTCCTGCCGGCCGATACCGTCGAGGGTCGCATCGTGCTGGGCGAGCTGGCGCTCGACGGCAACCTGCGCCCGGTCAACGGCGTGCTGCCGGCGGCGGTCGCCGCCTCGGCCCGCGGCCTCGGCCTCGTCTGCCCGGCCGGCTGCGGCGGCGAGGCGGCCTGGCTCAAGGACGAGATCGAGATCCTGGCGCCGCCGACCCTGCTGGCGCTGATCAACCACGTCCGCGGCTGGCAGGTGCTGGCCCCGCCCGAGCCGGCGCTGGCCGACGATGCCGAGGCCTATCCCGACCTGCTCGACGTCAAGGGCCAGGAGACGGCGCGCCGGGCGCTCGAGATCGCCGCTGCCGGCGCCCACAACCTGCTGATGAGCGGCCCGCCCGGGGCCGGCAAGTCGATGCTCGCCGCCCGCCTCGTCGGCCTGCTGCCGCCGCTCGACGCCGCCGAGACGCTGGAGGTCAGCATGATCGCCAGCATCGGCGGCCGGCTGGAGAACGGCCGCCTGTCGCGGCGCCGGCCGTTCCGCAGCCCGCACCATGCGGCATCGATGGCGGCCATGGTCGGCGGCGGCCCGCACGCCCGCCCGGGCGAGGTGTCGCTGGCCCACAAGGGCGTGCTGTTCCTCGACGAGCTGCCGGAGTTCCAGCGCCAGGTGCTGGAGGCGCTGCGCCAGCCGCTGGAGACCGGCCGGGTCAGCGTCGCCCGCGCCAGCCTGCACGTCACCTACCCGGCGCGGGTCCAGCTGGTGGCGGCGATGAACCCCTGCCGCTGCGGCCATCTCGACGATCCGATGCTGGCCTGCCCGCGGGCGCCGCGCTGCGCCCAGGACTACCAGGGCCGCATCTCCGGGCCGCTGTTCGACCGCATCGACCTGCATGTCGACGTGCCGGCGGTGAGCGCCGCCGACATGGCGCTGCCGCCGCCGCGCGAGGGCACCGCCGAGGTGCGCGCCCGCGTCCTCGCCGCCCGCCAGGTCCAGGCCGAGCGGCTGGCCGCCGCCGGCCGCCCCGACCTGCGCACCAATGCCGAGGTCGACGGCGAGCTGCTCGACCGGGTCGCCGTGCTGCAGCCGGCGGCGCGCGAGCTGCTGCGCCGGGCCGCCGACCAGCTGCGCCTGACCGCCCGCGGCTACGCCCGCAGCCAGCGCGTCGCCCGCACCATCGCCGACCTCGACGGGGCCGAGACCATCGCCAGGCCGCACGTCGCCGAGGCGATCGCCTTCCGCCGGGTGATGCCGGGCCGGCGCTGAGCCGGCGCCCACTGGACAGCCGGCGGCGCTTGCGGCCATCTGCCGGCATGATCATCGGCCTCGGCAGCGACCTCATCGACATCCGCCGCGTCGAGCGCACGCTGGCGCGCTTCGGCGAGCGCTTCACCAACCGCTGCTTCACCGAGGTCGAGCGGGCCAAGTCCGACCGCCGCCACGCCCGCGCCGAGTCCTACGCCCGGCGCTACGCCGCCAAGGAGGCCTGCGCCAAGGCGCTGGGCACCGGCTTCAGCCGCGGCGTGTTCTGGCGCGACATCGGCGTGGTCAACCGGCCGGGCGGCAAGCCGACCATCGCGCTCACCGGCGGCGCCGCCGCCCGGCTCGCCGCCATCACCCCGCCCGGCATGGTCGCCGACATCGAGGTCAGCCTGACCGACGAGCCGCCGCTGGCCCAGGCCATCGTCATCATCACCGTCCGCCCGGCCTGAGCCCGCCGCCGCCGGCTTTACCTGCCGGAACCGCTCGGCTAGTGTCCGGCGCCGTTTTGCCCGGCCGGCCGCCCCTGGCGCCGCGACCGCGGCCTTGCCGGCCACGCCCCCGACCGCCGGAACCCGACAAGCGCAGCGATGCAGGAACCCTTGGCGATTACCGAGAAACCCGCAAAGAAGGCCGGTGGCTTCGGCGACACCTTCCGCACCCTGGTCTACGCGCTGCTGATCGCGCTCGGCGTGCGCACCCTGCTGTTCGAGCCGTTCAACATCCCCTCGGGCTCGATGAAGCCGACCCTGCTCGTCGGCGACTACCTGTTCGTCTCGAAGTTCTCCTACGGCTACAGCCGCTACTCGCTGCCGTTCGGGCTGCCGCTGCTGGACGGCCGGCTGTTCGGGCGGATGCCGGAGCGCGGCGACGTCGTCGTCTTCAAGCTGCCGTCCGACAACAGCACCGACTACATCAAGCGCGTCATCGGCCTGCCCGGCGACCGCATCCAGGTCGTCAACGGCATCCTCCACGTCAACGGCCAGCCGGTGAAGGTCGAGCCGATCGGCATGTTCGAGGACGAGGAGCGCGGCCGCTCGGCCGAGATCCCGATGTTCCAGGAGACGTTGCCCGAGGGCGTGCAGCACCGCATCCTCGAGATGAGCAACTCCGGCCCGTTCGACGACACCCAGGTCTTCGAGGTCCCGCCCGGCCACTTCTTCGCCATGGGCGACAACCGCGACAACTCGCAGGACAGCCGGGTGATCGGCTTCATCCCGGTCGAGAACCTGATCGGCCGCGCCGAGATCATCTTCTTCTCGGTCGACGGCAGCGCCCGCCTCTGGGAGCTCTGGCGCTGGCCGTTCGCCATCCGGTACGACCGGCTGTTCCGGCCGATCCACTGAGCCCGGGCGTGGCCGCCCGCCGCCGCAAGCCCGCCACGGCACGCATCGAGGACGCGCTCGGCCACCGCTTCGCCGAGCCGCAGCTGCTGCAGGACGCGCTGGCCCATGCCGGGCGCGTCGGCGGCCGCCACAGCGCCGGCCTGCCGCGCCACGAGCGCCTGGAGTTCCTGGGCGACCGCGTGCTCGGCCTGGTCGTCGCCGAGGCGCTGATGCAGCGCTATCCGGCCGATCCGGAAGGGGCCCTGTCGCGCCGGCTGGCCTCGCTGGTCCGGGCCGAGACCCTGGCCAGCATCGCCGGCGAGCTCGGCGTCGAGGGCTGGCTGCGGCCCGCCGCCGGCTCCGGCCCGGTCACCGATTCGGTGCTGGCCGACACGCTGGAATCGCTGATCGGCGCGGTCTACCTCGACGGCGGGCTCGACCCCGCCCGGCGGTTCGTGCTGGAGCGCTGGGGCGGCCTGCTCGCCGACATGGCCGAGCCGTTGCGCGACCCCAAGACGGCGCTGCAGGAATGGGCGCAGGCGCGGGCCCTGCCGCTGCCGGCCTACCGGCTGGTCGAGGCCGAGGGGCCCGACCACGCGCCGTCGTTCCGGGTCGAGGTGACGGTCGGCGACGCGCCGCCGGCGCTGGGCGAGGGCCGCTCCAAGCGGACCGCCGAGCAGACCGCCGCCGCCCGTCTCCTCACCCTGCTCGGAGAGCGCCGCGATGGCTGAGGCTCCCGCCACCGACACCCGCGCCGGCTTCGTCGCCATCCTCGGGCCGGCCAACGCCGGCAAGTCGACGCTGCTCAACCAGCTGGTCGGCGCCAAGGTGTCGATCGTCACGCCCAAGGCCCAGACCACGCGCCGGCGGATCGTCGGCATCAGCATGGTCGACCGCGCCCAGGTGATGTTCGTCGACACCCCCGGCATCTTCGAGCCCGGCCGGCGGCTCGACCGGGCGATGGTCCAGGCGGCGTGGAGCGCCACCGCCGACGCCGACCTCGTCCTGCTGGTGCTCGATGCGCGCAAGGGGCTCGACCGCGACGCCCAGCGGGTGCTCGACGGCCTCGGCAAGGTCCGCTGCCCGGTGTTCCTCGTGCTCAACAAGATCGACCTGGTGCCGCCGCCGAAGCTGCTGCCGCTGATCGCCGAGGCCAACGCCCGCCACGCCTTCGCCGAGACCTTCCTCGTCTCGGCGGCGAAGGGCGACGGCTGCCCGGACCTGCTGGCCGCGGTGGCCGGGCGCGTGCCCGAGGGCCCCTGGCTCTATCCCGAGGACCAGCTCAGCGACCTTTCCAGCCGGGCCATGGCCGCCGAGATCACCCGCGAGCAGGTCTTCCTCAAGCTGCAGCAGGAGCTGCCCTACAGCATCACCGTCGAGACCGAGAACTGGGCGCAGTCGAAGGACGGCCGCGAGATCCGCATCGACCAGACGATCTACGTGCTGCGCGACAGCCAGAAGGCCATCGTGCTGGGCAAGGGCGGCCGGCAGATCCGCGAGATCGGCGAGGCGGCCCGGCTCGAGCTCGAGCGCGAGCTCGAGGCCCGGGTGCACCTGTTCCTGTTCGTGAAGGTGCGCGAATCCTGGCCGGACGACGCCGAGCGGCTGCGCGAGATGGGGCTCGACGGCGGCTGACGCGCGCATGGACTGGGCCGACGAGGGCATCGTGCTGGCGGTGCGCCGCCACGGCGAGAACGACGCCGTCCTGCACGCCCTGACCTTCGAGCACGGCCGCCATGCCGGCCTCGTCCGCGGCGGCGAGGGCCGGCGGATGCGGCCGCTGCTGCAGCCGGGCAACCGGCTGGCGCTCGACTGGCGCGCCCGGCTCGCCGAGCATCTCGGCGCCTTCACCTGCGAGCCCCTGCGGCTGTTCGCCGGCACCGTGCTCGACGATCCGCTGCGCCTCGCCGCGCTCGGCTCGGCCTGCGCCCTGGTCGAGGCGACGCTGCCCGAGCGCGACCCGCATCCCAACCTCTACGCCGCGCTGCTGACCTGGCTCGAGCGGCTGGCGGCGAGCCCGGGCTGGGCCGGCGACTATGTCCGCCTCGAGCTGATGCTCCTGGCCGACCTCGGCTTCGCCCTCGACCTGCAGCGCTGCGCCGCCACCGGCCGCGCCGACGACCTCGCCTACGTCTCGCCACGCTCCGGCCGGGCGGTCAGCCGGGAAGGGGCCGGCGACCTCGGGCCGCGCCTGCTGCCGCTGCCGCCGTTCCTCCTGAGCGGCGAGCCTGCCAGCCGCGACGAGGTCCGCCAGGGCCTCGCCCTTGCCGGCCACTTCCTGCGCCGGCACATCTTCGACCCCGCCGACCGTCCCCTGCCGGCCGTCCGCGAGCGCCTGGTGACGCTGTGGACACCGCTTGCCGAAAGCGATCCCGCATGACCCTGATGCCCGACGAGCGCGTCACCCCGGTCGACATCAACAAGGCGCTGGGCGAGCGCTACCTCGCCTATGCCCTGTCGACGATCACCGCGCGCTCGCTGCCGGACGTCCGCGACGGCCTGAAGCCGGTGCAGCGGCGGCTGCTCTACGCCATGCAGCAGCTCCGCCTCGACCCGGCCGGCGGCTTCAAGAAGTGCGCCCGCGTCGTCGGCGACGTCATCGGCAAGTACCACCCGCACGGCGACGTCGCCGTCTACGACGCCATGGTCCGCCTCGCCCAGGAGTTCGCCCAGCGCTACCCGCTGGTCGACGGCCAGGGCAATTTCGGCAACATCGACGGCGATAACGCCGCGGCCATGCGCTACACCGAGGCGCGGCTGACGCCCGTCGCCATGGCGCTGCTCGACCAGATCGACGAGGACACCGTCGATTTCCGCGAGACCTATGACGGCAGCGAGTCCGAGCCGACGGTCCTGCCGGCGGCGTTCCCGAACCTCCTCGCCAACGGTGCCTCCGGCATCGCCGTCGGCATGGCCACCAGCATCCCGCCGCACAATGCCGGCGAGCTGATCGAGGCGCTGGTGGCGATGCTCGAGCGGCCGGCCGGCGACGGCCTGACCACCGAGGAGCTGGTCCGGCACATCCCCGGCCCCGATCTGCCGACCGGCGGCGTGCTGGTCGAGCCGCGCGAGACCATCGTCGAGGCCTATGCCAGCGGCCGCGGCAGCCTGCGCCTGCGCGCCCGCTGGGAGGTCGAGAAGCTGGCGATGGGGGCCTACCAGGTCATCGTCACCGAGATCCCGTTCCAGGTGCAGAAGAGCCGGCTGATCGAGCGGCTGGCCGAGCTGCTGGCGGCGAAGAAGCTGCCGCTGCTGGGCGACCTGCGCGACGAGTCCTCGGAGACCATCCGCCTCGTCCTCGTGCCGCGGGCGCGCAACGTGCCGCCCGAGGCGCTGATGGAGCAGCTGTTCCGCCAGAGCGAGCTCGAGACCCGGCTGTCGCTCAACATGAACGTGCTGGACGCCGCCGGCGTGCCGCGGGTGATGGGCCTGCGGCAGATGCTGGAGGCGTTCCTGGCCCACCGCATGGTGGTGCTGGTCCGCCGCAGCCGGCACCGGCTGGGCAAGATCGACGACCGCCTCGAGATCCTCGACGGCTACCTCGCCGTCTTCCTCGACATCGACCGGGTCATCAGGATCATCCGCGAGAGCGACGAGCCGCGGCCCGAGCTGATGGCGGCCTTTTCGCTGAGCGAGCGCCAGGCCGAGGCCATCCTCAACCTGCGCCTGCGCAACCTGCGCCGGCTCGAGGAGATGGAGCTCAGGAAGGAGCGCAGCCGCCTCGGCAAGGAGCGCAAGCACCTGGCGGCCCTGCTGGAGAGCGAGAGCCTGCGCCGCACCGAGCTGCGCCAGCAGCTGGAGGCGACCCGCGCGCAGTTCGCCGGCAGCCCCGGCTGGGCCCGGCGGACGACGCTGGGCGAGGCGCCGCAGGTCGCGGCCGAGCTGCTCGAGGCCCCGGTCGAGCGGGTGCCGATGACCGTCGTCTGCTCGCAGCGCGGCTGGATCCGGGCGATCAAGGGCAAGGTCGAGGAGACCGGCGAGCTCAAGTACAAGGAGGGCGACGCCGAGCGCTTCGTGCTGCCGGCATCCAGCGCCGACCGGCTCGACCTGTTCACCGACGACGGCCGCTGCTTCCAGCTGGCGGTCGACAAGCTGCCCGGCGGGCGCGGCCTGGGCGAGCCCCTGGGCGTGCTGATCGAGCTCGCCAAGGGGGCGCAGATCGTCACCCTGCGAGTGCACGATCCGGCGGCGAGGCTGCTGCTGGCGACCGCCTCCGGCCGCGGCTTCATCGCCGAGGCCCGCGAGCTGGCGGCGCAGACGCGGGCCGGCAAGCAGGTCGTCAACCTCGCCGAGGGCGATCGCCTGGCGGTCGTCGGCACGGTCGAGGGCGACCATGTCGCCGTGCTGGGCGACAACCAGCGCCTGTCCGTGTTCCCGCTGGCGGACCTGCCGGTGATGGTGCGCGGGCGCGGGGTCACCCTGCAGCGCTACCGCGACGGCGGGCTGGCCCATGCCTGGACCTTCGCCCTCGAGCAGGGCCTGAGCTGGCAGCAGGGCCAGCGCACCCGCCAGGAGAAGGACCTGCGCCTCTGGCTCGGCCGCCGCGGTGCCGCCGGCCGCATGGCGCCGCGCGGCTTTCCCAAGGACGGCCGGCTCGGCTGACGGCCGTTTCGCCGGGCCGTGACTTGTTCGTGTGCGGGGAGGAAGCTAGCTCCCCGCTGACAGCCACGAGGAGGGCGCCATGCTGACCCGGTCCCGTCGTTCCTGGGAACTTCCGGAGCGTCTGGCGACGCCGGAGAGCGTCTACCTGCGGCGGCGCGAGCTGCTGGCGGGGGTCGCGGCCGGCGCGGCGCTGCTGGCCGCCGGCGAGGGCCGCGCGGCCGATGCGGAGCTGCCGATCGCGCCGGAGCTCTATCCGGCCCGGCGCAACGACGCCTACACCCTCGACCGGCCCGTCACCGACGAGTCCCTGGCGCTCAGCTACAACAATTTCTACGAGTTCGGCTCGCACAAGCGGATCGCGGCGGATGCCCAGGTCCTGCCGCTGCGGCCGTGGACGGTCACCATCGACGGGCTGGTCGAGCGGCCGATGACCGTCGACGCCGAGGCGCTGATCCGCCAGCTGCCGCTCGAGGACAGGCTCTACCGGCACCGCTGCGTCGAGGCCTGGTCGATGGCGGTGCCGTGGACCGGCTTCCCGCTCAAGGCGCTGCTCGACCTCGTGCAGCCGCAGGGCAGTGCCAAGTACGTCAAGCTGACCACCTTCATGGCGCCGGACATCGCCTTCGGCCAGAAGCAGGTCTGGTATCCCTGGCCCTATGTCGAGGGCCTGACCGTCGCCGAGGCGGCCAACGACCTCGCCTTCATCGCCACCGGCATCTACGGCAAGCCGATGCCGAAGCAGAACGGCGCGCCGCTGCGCCTCGTGCTGCCGTGGAAGTACGGCTTCAAGTCGATCAAGTCGGTCGTGCGGATCGAGCTGACCGAGGCCCGGCCGGTGAGCTTCTGGGAGACCATCCAGGCGTCGGAGTACGGCTTCTGGGCCAACGTGAACCCCGAGGTGCCGCACCCGCGCTGGAGCCAGGCGGAAGAACGGCCGCTCGGAGTCGAGGGTTCGGTGCCGACGCTGCTGTTCAACGGCTATGCCGCGGAAGTCGCGGGCCTGTACACGAACCTGCAGGGCGAGGCGCTTTACATGTGAGCCGCAAGGACCCGTTCAATGTTGCAGCGCAGCATGACTTGATCGTGGCAGCGTCGAGGCAAAGCCTACGCTTTGGCAAGGGGTGCAAGACCTGCAGAATCGGCGTGCGACAATGCGTTCCGCGCTTGACGCTGCGGGGCCGGGGCGGGTAGATCGATCCCGCTCTCACGCAAGGCACAGTCCTGAAAAAAAGAGCCGGGCCCGAAGGCCCGGCCTAGCTTATCAGGGAGGCTAAACGTCCGGGAAACGAGAGGGTCCGAGGACCTTCCCCAGCCCCCGGCGTTGCGCCGAAGGCTCCAGCAGAACGTCGACCGAAGCCAACCGGACTGCCGGGCAACGAGGGCTCCCAGAGCAACGCCCTTGCTGCACCGCAATAATTAGGTAGCCCGAAGCGCTTTAGCTAGTGCCAAAAATCAAGGCACCCATGTCGCTTTGCCGTGACTGGATCACCAGACCGGCTGCTCGGCGACCTTCCGCAGCAGGAAATCCCGGAACACCGCCACCCGCTTCGACGACCGGAGCTCCTCCGGATAGACGAAGTACGCGGTGAAGTTCGGGCCCTCGAGATCGGGCAGCACGCGGCGCAGGCTGGGGCTCGACGAGGCCAGGTAATCGGGCAGCGAGGCGATCCCCAGGCCGGTCTCCACCGCCCGCAACATCCCGTACACGTTGTTGACCTGAAGCACGGCCCGGCGGCGCGGCGCCTGCTCGTCGTCCTCGGTCCCGGCGACGAGGCTCCAGTTGAGCGTCGGCACCGGCGGACCGGACTCGCCGTAGACCACGAGACGGTGCTTGGAGAGCTCCGACGGGGTCGCCGGGGTGCCGTGCCGCTCGAGGTAGGCCGGCGCACCGTACAAGTGAGTGTGTACGGTCATCAGCCGCCGCTGGATCAGGTCGGGCTGGGTCGGCCGCTGCAGCCGGATTGCCACATCGGCCTCGCGCATGCCGAGATCGAGCTCGCCGTCGGTGACGACCATCGACACGCTGATCTCGGGATAGAGGTCGGCGAACTCGGTGAGGTGCGCCGTCAGCCAGACGGTGCCGACGCCGACCGTCGTCGACAGGCGCAGATGACCCGCCGGCTTGTCGCGGGACTCGTTGAGCGCGGTCTCGGCCACGGCCATGCGCCGGGCGATCTCGGTCGAGGCCTCGAGCAGGATCTCGCCCTGCTCGGTCAGCACGAGGCCGCGCGCGTGGCGGTGGAACAGCGGGACGGCGAGGTGCTCCTCGAGCGCGCTGATCTGCCGGCTGATCGCCGACTGGCTCAGGCCGAGGCGGTCGGCGGCACGGGTGAAGCTCCCGGCCTCCGCCACGGCATAGAAGATGCGCACCCGATCCCAGTCGAGCATGACCCGCCAATCCGTCTCATCACCGCGCCGCGAGGCCCAGACGAACAGCGGCGCTCAGGCGTGGGGCAACCCCGCAAGGTACCGTTCCGCCTCGAGCGCCGCCATGCAACCCGTGCCGGCTGCCGTCACAGCCTGCCGGTACACCTTGTCCTGTACATCACCGGCGGCGAAGACGCCCGTGATACTTGTCCGCGTGCTACCCGGCGTCGTCACGATATAGCCGTCCGGGTCCATTGCAAGCTTGCCACGGAACAGCGCGGTGGCCGGATCGTGGCCGATGGCGATGAACACGCCGTCGACCGCCAGCTCGCGGCTTTCGCCGGTCTTCGTGCTCTTCAGCCGCGCCCCGGTGACGCCCTTGGGATTCTCGCTGCCCAGGATGGCGTCGACGACATGGTCCCAGACCACCTCGATCCGCGGATGCGCGAACAGGCGGTCCTGCATGATCTTCTCGGCGCGCAGCGAGTCGCGGCGATGCACCAGCGTGACCTTCTCGCAGAGCTGGGCGAGGTAGAGCGCCTCCTCGACGGCGGTGTTGCCGCCGCCGACCACGGCCACCTTCTTGCCGCGGAAGAAGAAGCCGTCGCAGGTGGCGCAGGCCGACACGCCGGCCCCCGAGAAGTGCTTCTCGCTGTCGAGCCCGAGCCAGCGGGCCTGGGCACCGGTGGCGATCACCAGCGAATCGCAGGTGTAGACGTCGCCGCTGTCGCAGCGGGCGGTGAACGGCGGCCCGGCGAGGTCGACCTCGGTGACCAGGTCGAACACCATCTCGGCACCGCAGTGCTCGGCCTGCTTGTGCATCTGCTCCATCAGCCAGGGGCCGGTGATGGCCTCGGCGAAGCCCGGATAGTTCTCGACGTCGGTGGTGATCGAGAGCTGGCCGCCGGGCTGCATGCCCTGGATGAGGATCGGCTTCAGGTTGGCGCGGGCGGCATAGATCGCGGCCGTGAAGCCGGCGGGTCCCGAGCCGATGATCAGGAGCCGGGTATGGCGGGTGGTCATGGATTCAGCCGGTGAGCGGGGGCGCTGGCGTCAGGTAGGCACAGCGCCGCGCCACCGCCAGCGGTACGCGGCTGCGGTCGGGGACCCGGCGGCACCGGCTCCCCGACGGGGTCAGTCGTAGCGGACCTCGAGGATCTCGAAGTAGCGCACGCCGCGCGGCGTGGTCACCTCGACGCTGTCGCCGGCCTCCTTGCCGAGGATGGCCCGGGCCAGCGGCGACTGGATCGAGAGCAGCCCGTTCTGGATCTCGGCCTCTTCCGGCCCGACGATCTGGTAGCTGGTCTTCTCGTCGGTATCCTCGTCGACCAGCTGCACCTTGGCCCCGAACATCACCTTCGAGCCGCTCTGCGACTTGATGTCGATGACCTCGGCGCGGCTCAGCTTGTCCTCGAGCTCGAGGACGCGGCCCTCGATGAAGCCCTGGCGCTCGCGGGCGGCGTGATACTCCGCGTTCTCCGACAGGTCGCCGTGCGCACGCGCTTCGGCGATCGCCTTGATCACGACCGGACGCTCGACCGTCTTGAGGCGCTTCAGCTCGGCCGTCAGCCGGCTGTACCCCTCGGGAGTCATCGGAATCCTATTCGACATGCGAAACCAGCGTCCCGTCGATGGATGGAGCTGTAAACGGGTTGGGACGCCTTCCGATCCCTCGGCGGCGCCTTCAGTTCAGCGAGGCAACATACGATTGCAGGGGCGTGACTTCAAGGTCGTCCCGGGCGAGCAGCCCGAGCGCCTGGACCAGCGCCCGCGCCCCGGCCATCGTCGTGTAGTAGGGGACCTTGGCCGCCAGCGCCGCCCGGCGCAGCGAGAAGCTGTCGCGGATCGACTCCTTGCCCTCGGTCGTGTTGACGAGGATGGCGATGCCGTTGCCGCGGATCAGGTCGATGATGCGGCTGTCGCCCTCGTGCGCCTTGGCGACGGTCTCGACCTGGAGGCCGGCCTCGGCCAGCGCCGCCCCGGTGCCGCGCGTGGCGATCAGGGCATAGCCGAGCTCGCCGAGGCGGCGTGCGATCGGCACCAGCGAGGCCTTGTCGCGATCCTTGACCGACAGGAACACCGTGCCGGAGGTGCGCAGGTCCGCACCGGCACCGAGCTGCGACTTGGCGAAGGCGGCGCCGAACTCGCGGTCGATGCCCATGACCTCGCCGGTCGACTTCATCTCCGGCCCGAGCAGGAGGTCGACGCCGGGGAAGCGGGCGAACGGGAACACCGCCTCCTTGACCGCGACATAGGGCAAGGGCTGGCGGCGCAGGCCGAAGCCCGCCAGCGGCTCGCCGGCCATCACCCGGGCCGCCACCTTGGCCAGCGGCCGGCCGATCGTCTTGGCGACGAACGGCACGGTGCGGCTGGCCCGGGGGTTGACCTCGAGCACGTAGATCTCGCCGTCCTTCAGCGCCAGCTGCAGGTTCATCAGCCCGCGCACGTCGAGCGCCCGGGCCAGCCGCTCGGCGATCTCGCGGATCTCGTCCTGGACCAGCGGCGACAGCGAGTAGGGCGGCAGCGAGCAGGCGCTGTCGCCGGAATGGATGCCGGCCTCCTCGATGTGCTCCATGATGCCGGCGACGAAGACGTCCTTGCCGTCGGCCAGCACGTCGACGTCGACCTCGATGGCGTCCTCGAGGAAGCGGTCGAGCAGGATCGGCCCGAGGTCGGCGGCACGGGCGTTGTCGCGCATGAAGGCGCGGACCTCGTCGGCCTCGTGGACGATGCGCATGTCGCGGCCGCCCAGCACGTAGGACGGGCGGATCACCAGCGGGTAGCCGAGGCGCTCCGCACCGGCCAGGGCCTCGGCCTCGGTGGTGCAGGTGGCGTTCGCCGGCTGGCGCAGCTGCAGCGTCTCGAGCAGCCGCTGGAAGCGCTCGCGGTCCTCGGCGAGGTCGATGGCATCCGGCGAGGTGCCGAGGATCGGGATGCCGGCCTTCTCTAGGCCCAGCGACAGCTTCAGCGGCGTCTGCCCGCCGAGCTGGACGATCAGTCCCATGAGCTCGCCGGCCTGCTGCTCGACCCGGACGATCTCCAGCACGTCCTCGAGCGTCAGCGGCTCGAAGTAGAGCCGGTCCGAGGTGTCCGGATCGGTCGAGACCGTCTCCGGGTTGCAGTTGACCATGATGGTCTCGAAGCCGGCATCGGCCAGGCCGAAGGCGGCGTGGACGCAGCAATAGTCGAACTCGATGCCCTGGCCGATCCGGTTCGGGCCGCCGCCGAGGATGATGACCTTGCGCCGGTCGCTGGGCCGCGCCTCGCACTCGGCCGCCGCGTCGCCGAACACGCCGGTCTCGTAGCAGCTGTACATGTAGGGCGTGCGCGCCTCGAACTCGGCGGCACAGGTGTCGATGCGCTTGAACACCGGGTGCACGTCGAGGGCGAGGCGCCGCTCGCGCACCGCCTCGGCGGTCGTCCCGGCGAGCTTCGCCAGCCGGGCGTCGGAGAAGCCTTGCGCCTTCAGCGCCAGCAGGCCCTCGCGCGTCGCCGGCAGGCCGCTTTCGCGCACAGCCGCCTCGGCGGCGACGATCTCGCCCAGTTGCTCGATGAACCACGGGTCGTAGCGGCAGGCGCGCCGGATCTCGTCCGCGGACAGGCCCTCGCGCAGGGCTTGGGCGATCACCCGCAGCCGGTCCGGCGTCGGCCGGCCGAGCTCGCGCAGCAGCGCCTCGCGCCGGTCGTCGCCCGCAACCTTGACCTCGTCGAGGCCGGTGAGCCCGGTCTCCAGCGAGCGCAGCGCCTTCTGCAGCGATTCCTGGAAGGTCCGGCCGATCGCCATGGCCTCGCCGACCGACTTCATCGCGGTCGACAGCAGCGGCTCGGTCTCCGGGAACTTCTCGAAGGTGAAGCGCGGGATCTTGGTGACGATGTAGTCGATCGTCGGCTCGAACGAGGCCGGGGTGACGCCGGTGATGTCGTTCTGGATCTCGTCCAGCGTGTAGCCGACGGCGAGCTTGGCGGCGACCTTGGCGATCGGGAAGCCGGTGGCCTTCGACGCCAGCGCCGAGCTGCGCGAGACGCGCGGGTTCATCTCGATGATGACCATCCGCCCGTCGTCCGGGTTGATGGCGAACTGGACGTTGGAGCCGCCGGTGTCGACGCCGATCTCGCGCAGCACCGCGATCGAGGCGTTGCGCATCCGCTGATATTCCTTGTCGGTCAGCGTGAGCGCCGGGGCCACCGTGATGCTGTCGCCGGTGTGCACCCCCATCGGGTCGACGTTCTCGATCGAGCAGACGATGATGCAGTTGTCGACGCGGTCGCGGACGACCTCCATCTCGAACTCTTTCCAGCCGACGATCGATTCGTCGATCAGGACCTCGTGCACCGGCGAGGCGTCGAGCCCGCTGGCGACGATCTGCGCGAACTCCTCGCGGCTGTGGGCGATGCCGCCGCCGGTGCCGCCCAGCGTGAAGGACGGCCGGATGACCGCCGGCAGGCCGGTGAACTCGGCGGCGGCGTACGCCTCCTCCAGCGAGCGGACGGTGCGCGAGCGCGGCATGTCGAGGCCGATCCGCTCCATGGCGAGGCGGAACAGCTCGCGGTCCTCGGCCTTGTTGATGGCCTCGAGGTTGGCGCCGATCAGCCGGCAGCCGAACCGCTCGAGGGTGCCGTTCTCGGCCAGCGCCTTGGCGGTGTTGAGCGCGGTCTGGCCACCCATCGTCGGCAGCAGCGCGTCGGGCCGCTCCTTCTCGATGATCTTGGCCACCATCGCCGGCGTGATCGGCTCGACGTAGGTGACGTCGGCCGTCTCCGGGTCGGTCATGATCGTGGCGGGGTTGGAGTTCACCAGGATGACCCGGTAGCCCTCCGCCCGCAGGGTCTTGCACGCCTGGGTGCCGGAATAGTCGAACTCGCAGGCCTGGCCGATCACGATCGGCCCGGCGCCGATCACCAGGATCGAGGCAATGTCGCTGCGCTTGGGCACGAGTCAGGCGTCTTTCTGGCGGACGTATTGCTTGAAGCGCTCGAACAGGTAGGCGCTGTCCATGGGCCCGGGCGAGGCCTCGGGATGGTACTGGACCGAGAACACCGGCCGGCCGCGCAGCCGGATGCCCTGGATGCTGCCGTCGAACAGCGAGCGGTGGGTGACCTCGACCTCGGCCGGCAGCTCGCCGTCGGCGATGGCGAAGCCGTGGTTCTGGCTGGTGATCTCGACCTTGCCGGTGGTCAGGTCCTGCACCGGATGGTTCGCACCGTGATGGCCGAAGCGCATCTTCTCGGTGCGGGCACCCAGCGCCAGCCCCAGCATCTGGTGGCCGAGGCAGATGCCGAACACCGGCTTGCCGCTGTCGACCAGGCGGCGGATCTCGGGCACGGCATAGGTGCCGGTGGCGGCCGGGTCGCCCGGGCCGTTCGACAGGAACACCCCGTCCGGCGCCAGCGCCATGACCTCGTCGGCGGTCGTCGTCGCCGGCACCACCGTCACCCTGAAGCCGGTGCTGACCAGCGAGCGCAGGATGTTGCGCTTGATGCCGTAGTCGAGGGCGACGACGTGCGGGCCGCTGTCGCCGCCTTGCGGATAGCCCTGGCCCAGCTCCCAGCGGCCCTCGTGCGCCCGGTAGCGCTGCCGCGTGGTGACGTCGGGCACCAGGTCCATGCCGGTGAGGCCCGGCCAGGCCGCCGCCTGCGCCTGCAGCGCGGCGATGTCGAGGTTGCCGTCCTGGGCATGGCCGATGGCGGCGTTCTGCGCCCCGCCGTCGCGCAGGATGCGGGTGATGCGGCGGGTGTCGACGCCGGCGATGCCGGTGATGCCGTGGTCGGCGAGCCAGCCGCCGAGGGCCTGGGTGGCGCGCCAGCTCGACGGCGAGGTCGGCAGGGCGCGCAGGACGAGGCCGCGCGCCACCGGCGTGCCGGCCTCGATATCCTCGGGATTGGTGCCCACGTTACCGACGTGCGGAGCGGTGAACGTGACGATCTGGCCGGCGTAGGACGGATCGGTTAGGATTTCCTGGTACCCGGTGATCGCCGTATTGAAGACGATCTCGCCGACCTGGGTCCCGGCAGCACCGAGCCCGTGCCCGAGGAAAACCGTGCCGTCCTGGAGCGCAAGCGCTGCGGTCGGCCGGAGCGGTCGATGGTCGTGCATGGCCGGAACGATCCGAGTGAAGCACCGTCGGGTGCCGACGGGGAGCGGCCGCAGGGGGCCGGGTACCGGTGCGAGGCGTTCTAACACCGTACGGCTTGACGTCAAGTTGAGGGGGCCGGAAGCTTGGGACTCGGCGGCGCCAATATGCTGCGCCGCAGCGACGCCCGGCCGTCCGGCCCGGAGGGGTGATCTTGCTGCGTGAACGACTGAGCGGCGCGCTCAAGGATGCGATCGATGCGCACGAGCCGCGCGCCGCCGGGACCCTGCGCCTGATCCTCGCCGCCCTGAAGGAGCGCGACCACTGCGCCCGCGAGGCCGGCATGACCGAGGGCCTGAGCGACACCGAGATCGTCGCCATGCTGCGCGACATGATCGAGCAGCGCCGCGAGGACATCGCCCGCTGCGAGGAGGCGGCGCGCGTCGACCAGGCCGAGCAGGAGGCCGAGGAGATCGCGATCATCGAGCAGTTCCTGCCGCCGCGGATGAGCGAGCGCCAGGTCGCCGGGGCCATCGAGCAGACCATGCGCGAGCTCGGCGCCACCCGGCTCAAGGACACCGGCCGCGTCATCGCGGCGCTGAAGGCGCGCTACAACGGCCAGATGGACTTCGCCGTGGCAAAGCGCCTGCTCTGCCAGCGGCTGAACTGAGCCGCAGCCGCCGGTGGCCGGTCCGCCAGGCGTCACCCTCGACGAGTTCAAGGCCCGCCTGCCGCTGGTCGACATCGTCGGCCGCTGGGTGAAGCTCGCCCGGCGCGGCCGCGAGCACTGGGGCTGCTGTCCGTTCCACAAGGAGAAGTCGCCGTCGTTCCACGTCGTCGGCGACCGCGGCTTCTACCACTGCTTCGGCTGCGGCGCGCACGGCAACGCCATCGACTTCGTCATGGCGGTCGAAGGGCTCGACTTCGGCGGCGCGCTCGAGCGGCTGGCCGACCTCACCGGCATCCCCGCACCGCGCCGCGAGGGTCCGGCCAGGCCCAAGGCCGAGCCCGGCCTCTACGAGGCGCAGGAGGCGGCCGTCGCCTGGTTCCGCCAGCAGCTGGCCGAGCCGGCCGGCCGGGCCGCCGCCGCCTACCTGACCCGGCGCGGCGTCACGCCCGAGCTCGCCGCCCGCTTCCGCCTCGGCTACGCGCCGAACGACCGGACGGCGCTGAAGCGGGCGCTGACCGGGCAGGGCTTCGCCGCCGACCTGCTGGTCCGCGCCGGCCTGCTGGTGGCGCCCGAGGAGGGCGGCGACAGCTTCGACCGCTTCCGCGACCGGGTGATGTTCCCGATCGAGGACGGCCGCGGCAGGGCCGTCGGCTTCGGTGGCCGGGCGCTCGGCGAGGCCAAGGCCAAGTATCTCAACTCGCCCGAGACCGAGCTCTTCCACAAGGGCCGGATGCTCTACAATCAGGCCCGGGCGCAGCAGCCGGCGCGCGCCGCCGGCACGCTGTTCGTGGTCGAGGGCTACATGGACGTGATCGGTCTCGCCCGGGCCGGCATCGACCATGTCGTGGCGCCCCTGGGCACCGCGGTCACCGAGGAGCAGCTGGGCGAGCTGTGGCGCATGGCCGCGGAGCCGGTGTTCTGCCTCGACGGCGACGCCGCCGGCCTGCGCGCCGCCGGCCGCGCCGCCGACCGCGCCCTGCCGCTGCTCCAGCCGGGCCGCTCCCTGCGCTTCGTCATCCTGCCGGCCGGCGAGGATCCGGACAGCCTCGTCCAGCAGCACGGAGCCGAGGCCGCCCGCAAGGCGCTGGCCGACAGCCTGCCGCTGGTCGAGTTCCTGTGGCGCCAGGCGGTGACCGGCGTGGCCCTCGACACGCCCGAGCGCCGCGCCGCCGCCGAGCGCGACCTGATGGCGCGGCTGGCCACCATCGGCGACGCCACGCTGCGCTCGCACTACCGCCGCGAGCTCGGCCAGCGCCTGCGCGAGCTGTGGCGCCCGGCGCCGCGCGGCCGTGGCGCCAAGGCGCCGGTCGCGGCACCCGTGGCGCCGACGCCCCAGCTGGCCGGCATCGCCCAGCGGGCCGCCCGCCGGGCCGAGGAGGCGCTGCTCGAGCCGTTCCTGCTCGACCCGTCGCTCCTGCGCGACCTCGAGGAGGAGCTGGCGGAGCTGCACCTGGCCGATGCCGAGCTGGACGCCCTGCGCGCCGAGATTCTCGGCTGGTACGCCGACGATCCGCCCCTTGACGCCGAGGCGTTGCGCACCCATTTGCTCGCGCACGGATTCGAGCCGCTGTTCGAGCACATCTTGCGTCTGCGCTTGCGCGCACGGGCCGTGTCCCGGTCAGACGCCGAAGATGATGTGCAGGGAGCCTGGCGCTCTGCGGCTGCGCGTCACGGTCGATCGGTAGCCCGCGGGCCTGCTGGCGTCTCTGCGACGTCGACTGTGTCCGAGGAGCAACAGGCTGACGTGATCTCGCGTATCGAGACCCTCAACCGGCTTCTTGACGATGCCGGGCGTCATCGTGACGTCCGTCGCACGTCGGATGACGACGCCGCCTGAGCGGCGGCGGCGCGGGTCTCCTCTTCGGTCGACAGTGGGCGGGTACAGGCGCGACGGCCGGGCGGTGCGGGCCGTGAAGCGGTGGAGATCGGCGTAGATGGCCACGAAGTCGGTGTCGGCGAAGCCGGCAGCTCAGGCGGTCAAGGGCAGCAAGGTGCCGGCCAAGCCGGCCGGCGACGAGACGCTGGAGGCGCTGCTGCAGCACGCCCCGCAGCTGCGCCGCCTGCTCGCCCAGGTGAAGGACAAGGGGTCGATCACCGTCGACCAGCTCAACGCGGCGCTGCCGGCCGAGTTCCCGCCCGAGCAGACCGACGAGGTCATCCAGCTGCTCGAGTCCCAGGGCGTCGGCGTCCTGCACGACAATGCCATGGCCGAGTCCGAGACCAGCGAATCGCTGGAGGAGGGCGAGGCCGAGCCGGCCGGCGACGGCGCCGCCACCACCGAGGGCGGCGACAGCGAGGATTCCGGCGGCGGCGAGGAGGAGGATATCGGCCGCACCGACGATCCGGTGCGGATGTACCTGCGCGAGATGGGCACGATCGAGCTGCTCTCGCGCGAGGGCGAGATCGAGATCGCCAAGCGCATCGAGGCCGGCCGCAACATGGTCCTCGAGGCCCTGTGCGAGAGCCCGCTGACGATGCGCGCGGTGATCGGCTGGCGCGACGCCATCCGCGAGGGCCGCGTGCTGCTGCGCGACATCATCGACCTCGACGCCACCTACGAGCAGGGGCCCGGTGCCGCCGAGGCGGCCGCCGCCGCAGCCGCCGCCGGCGGGGCTGCCGCCGCCGCCGCCGAACGAGGTGCCGAGGAGGGTGGCGAGGAGGCGGTCGACCAGGAGGGCGCCGAGCCGCCGGTCCCGGAGATGCCCGAGGACGAGGAGTTCGACGAGGACACGCTGTCGCTGGCCGCACTCGAGGGCAAGCTGCGCGACGGCGTGCTCGCCACCTTCGACGAGATCGCCGCCGCCTATGGCGAGCTGCGCGACCTCCAGGAGCAGCGCCTCGCCGCCATCCAGGCCAGCGAGAAGGTCGCCGCCGGCCTCGACGCCCGCTACCAGTCGGCGCGCCAGGCGATGGTCCAGCTGATGCAGCAGGTCTCGCTCAACCAGAACCGCGTCGAGGCGCTGGTCGAGCAGCTGTTCGACATGAACAAGCTGCTGCAGAGCCACGAGGGCAAGCTGCTGCGGCTGGCCATGTCGAGCCGGGTGCCGCGCGAGGGCTTCCTGCGCGAGTACATGGGCCGCGAGCTCGAGCCCGACTGGATGGACCGCGTCGCCCGCCTCAAGGAGCGCGGCTGGGTCGACTTCGCCTCGCGGCACTTCGAGGAGGTGCAGAGCCTGCGCGAGGACATCGCCTCGATCGCCGAGGAGACCGGGCTGCAGATCGGCGAGTTCCGCCGCATCGTCGCCATGGTCCAGCGCGGCGAGCGCGAGGCGAGCCACGCCAAGAAGGAGATGGTCGAGGCCAACCTCCGCCTGGTCATCTCGATCGCCAAGAAGTACACGAACCGCGGCCTGCAGTTCCTGGACCTCATCCAGGAGGGCAACATCGGCCTGATGAAGGCCGTGGACAAGTTCGAGTACCGGCGCGGCTACAAGTTCTCGACCTACGCCACCTGGTGGATCCGCCAGGCGATCACCCGCTCGATCGCCGACCAGGCGCGCACCATCCGCATCCCCGTGCACATGATCGAGACGATCAACAAGCTGGTGCGCGCGTCGCGCCAGATGCTGCACGAGTACGGCCGCGAGCCGACGCCCGAGGAGCTGGCGCACAAGCTCAACATGCCGCTCGACAAGGTCCGCAAGGTCCTGAAGATCGCCAAGGAGCCGATCAGCCTCGAGACGCCGATCGGCGACGAGGAGGATTCGCACCTCGGCGACTTCATCGAGGACAAGAACGCGGTCCAGCCGCTCGAGGCGGCGACGCTGGCGAACCTGCGCGAGGCCACCACCCGGGTGCTGGCGACGCTCACCGCCCGCGAGGAGCGCGTGCTGCGCATGCGCTTCGGCATCGGCATGAACACCGACCACACCCTCGAGGAGGTCGGCCAGCAGTTCAGCGTCACCCGCGAGCGCATCCGGCAGATCGAGGCCAAGGCCCTGCGCAAGCTCAAGCACCCGAGCCGCAGCCGCAAGCTGCGCAGCTTCCTCGATACCTGAAGACGGCCCGGCGCGGCGTCGCCCCTTGCCGCGGGCGGCGCCGCGCCGTACCAGACTGCTTCGGGATGGGCCTGTAGCTCAGCGGTTAGAGCTGGCCGCTCATAACGGCTAGGTCGCGGGTTCAAATCCTGCCGGGCCCACCATCCCCGAAGGGTGGCTCCATGCACGTCCTGATCGTCGGCGGCGGCATCGGCGGGCTGGCCCTGGCGCTGCAGCTGCACCGGGCCGGGATCGCCGCCACCGTCTGCGAGCAGGCGGCCGCGATCCGCGAGCTCGGCGTCGGCATCAACCTGCTGCCGCATTCCGTGGCCGAGCTCGACCGGCTGGGGCTGTTGCCGGAGCTCGCCGCCACCGGCATCGCCACTGAAGCGCTGGTCTACCACAACCGGCACGGCCAGCCGATCTGGCGCGAGCCGCGCGGCCTCGCCGCCGGCTACCCGGTGCCGCAGCTGTCGATCCACCGCGGCCGCCTGCAGGGCATCCTGCACCGCGCCGTGCTCGACCGGCTGGGCGCCGGCCGCGTCCGCCTCGATCTCGCCTTCACCGGCTTTCGCGAGACGGAGCGTGGCATCCTCGCGACCTTCCGACCGGACCGCGGCCGCGGCGCCGAGGTCGCGATCGAGGCCGACCTGCTGGTCGGTGCGGACGGCATCCACTCGACGCTGCGCCGCCACTTCTTCCCGGAGGAGGGGCCGCCGGCCTGGTCCGGCATGCTGATGTGGCGCGGCGTGGTCGAGGCCGAGCCGTTCCTCGGCGGGCGCACCATGGTCATGGCCGGCCACGCCGACCAGAAGGCCGTGGTCTACCCGATCTCGGAGGAGGCCAGGGCGCGCGGCCGCTCGCTGATCAACTGGGTGATGGAGGTCCGCCTCGGCGACGCCAGCGGCCCGCCGCCGCGGCGCGAGGACTGGAGCCGGCCCGGCCGGCTCGACGAGGTGATGGCGCACTTCGACGGCTGGCGCTTTCCCTGGCTCGACATCGCCGCCCTCGTCCGTGCCACCCCGGTCTTCTACGAGTACCCGATGGTCGACCGCGATCCGCTGCCGCGCTGGAGCCATGGCCGGGCCACGCTGCTGGGCGACGCGGCACATCCGATGTACCCGATCGGCTCGAACGGCGCCTCGCAGGCGATCCTCGACGGCGCGGCGCTGGCCCGCTGCCTCGTCGACCTGCCGGTCGAGGCGGCGCTGCGCCGCTACGAGGCCGAGCGGCTGCCGCGCACCGCCGAGCTGGTCCTCGCCAACCGCCGCATGGGCCCCGAGATCGTCATGCAGCTGGTCGAGGAGCGCGCCCCCGGCGGCTTCGCGCGGCTCGACGACGTCATCTCGCAGGCCGAGCTGCAGGCGATCGCCGACCGCTACAAGCGGATCGCCGGCTTCGCGCTGGAGCGGCGGACCTAGCCGCTCCCGTCGGCCGCGCCGGGAAGGTCCAGCTCGCGCTCCATCCGGTCGGCGACGCCGCACACGGCGAAGCGGACGGCATTGACGAAGGCCTCGCGGTCGCCGGCGTCGAGCTCGGCATGGATCGGCAGCAGGCGGAACATGCTCTGGCCGGCTGCCTCGGCGATGGCGTCGGCCGGCCGCGGCGATGCCCCCAGGGCGTGCTCCAGCCGCTGCCTGATCGAGTTGGCGGTCGTGTCCGGGTCGAGCACGGGCTGCTTGCCGGCATAGCCGGCGAGCACGCCGGCCGCGGCGTCGCCGACGATGCCGGCGGCGGCCGCATCGCCGCGCAGCGGCCGCAGCCGGCCCAGCACGATCTCGGCCAGGGCCGCCAGCACGGTGGCAAAGCCCTCCCAGCGGCAGCGTTCGACCGCGGCGCGAAATTCGCGGTCGTCGGACAGGCTTTCCCAGCCGATGCCGAGGCGCAGCCTGAGGTGCTCGGTCACGCAGCGCTGCGTCACATACGCAGATTGACGGTCAAGATAAGCCGGCAGGGACAGTCGAGAACGATTGTCAGCGACGTCAGACGACGATATACCCACTCGCGCGGCGATTTGCCGCAACAATCCCGCTACGACTCCGGTCACATCGGCACTTCCGCTTTCCAACCCGCTGGATAGCGTAGGACGCGAACGGACCCGTGTCCAAATTCGCGGGCCGGTGAGGTCGAAGCCGCCATTCCCCCCTTGCGCGGCTCAGCCCAGGGAGACTCAACCATGGCCGTACCGAAACAGGCCGCAGAACACTGGCGAAAGACCCGCAACCTGATGGTCTTCTGCCTGGTCGTGTGGTTCATCTTCTCGTTCGTCGTCCCCTACTTCGTCAACGCGCTGAACACGATCCACTTCCTCGGCTTCCCGCTCGGCTTCTACATGGCCGCGCAGGGCTCGCTGATCGTGTTCGTGGTCCTGATCTTCTGGTTCGCCGCCAGGCAGAACAAGATCGACGAGGAATTCGGCATGGCGGAGGACGACTGACATGGCAACGCAGGACGCCTTCGTTTCCAATCTCGGCCGGATCTACACGATCTATACCGGCAGCTTCCTGGGCTTCGTGCTGGTACTCGGACTGCTCGAATATCTCGGCATGCCCGACCAGTACATCGGCTACCTGTTCGTTCTGCTGACCATCGCGGTCTATGCCGGCATCGGCTACATCTCGCGAACGGCCCAGGTCTCCGAATACTATGTCGCCGGACGGCGGGTGCCGGCGTTCTACAACGGCATGGCGACCGCCGCGGACTGGATGTCGGCCGCGTCGTTCATCGGCATGGCCGGCTCGCTCTACGCGCAGGGCTTCGACGGCCTCGCCTTCATCCTCGGCTGGACCGGCGGCTACGTGCTGGTGGCGGTGCTGATCGCACCCTACCTGCGCAAGTTCGGCGCCTACACCGTTCCGGACTTCCTCGCCGCCCGCTACGGCGGCAACCTCGCCCGCATCGTCGGCGTGGTCATCCTGATCGCCTGCTCGTTCATCTACCTGATGGGCCAGCTGACCGGCACGGGCCTGGTCATGCAGCGGCTCATCGGCATCGACTTCGCCTGGGGCGTCTATGCCGGCCTGCTCGGCATCCTGGTCTGCTCGATGCTGGGCGGCATGCGCGCCGTCACCTGGACGCAGGTGGCGCAGTACATCGTGCTGATCATCGCCTACCTCGTGCCGGTGGTGATCCTGTCGGCGCAGAAGACGGGCGTGCCGATCCCGCAGATCATGTACGGCCAGGTGCTGCAGGAGGTGACCGAGCTCGAGCGGACCGCCCCCTACATCGCCCCCTATGTCGGCGAGGCCAAGGGACACGCCACCGCCTTCTGGTTCCGTGACCCGCTCAACTTCTTCGGCCTCATCCTCTGCCTGATGGTCGGCACCGCCTCGCTGCCGCACGTCATCATGCGCTTCTTCACCACGCCGTCCGTCCGCGAGGCGCGCAAGTCGGTCGGCTGGTCGCTGCTGTTCATCTTCATCCTCTACTTCACGGCCCCGGCCTACGCCGTGTTCGCCAAGTACGAGGTGTTCACCAACGTGCTGGGGCGCGACCTCAGCAACCTGGACGCCATCGCCGCCCTGCCGTCGTGGATCTTCACCTACGGCAAGCTCGGCATGGTGAAGATCTGCGGCGCCGCCGCCGCCGCTCCCGACGCCATTCTCGCCGCCTGCCAGGCGGTGAAGAACGCCGAGGGCGTGGTCACCCCGGTGACGCAGCTGACCTTCAACCAGTTCTCGATCCTGCCCGACACCGTGGTGCTGGCCACCCCGGAGATCGCCGGGCTGCCCTACGTCATCGCCGGCCTCGTCGCCGCGGGCGGCCTCGCCGCCGCCCTGTCGACCGCCGACGGCCTGCTGCTGGCGATCGCCAACGCGCTGAGCCACGACGTCTACTACAACATGATCGACCACAAGGCCTCGACCGGGCGCCGCCTGATCGTCGCCCGCGTGCTGCTGATCATCGTGGCGATCGTCGGCGCCTACGCCGCCATCAGCCTCGACCAGGGCATCCTGATCTTCGTGTCCTGGGCCTTCTCGGTGGCGGCGTCGGGCCTGTTCCCGGCGCTGGTGCTGGGCGTGTTCTGGAAACGCTGCACCTCGGCCGGCGCCATCGCCGGCATGATCGCGGGCTTCGTGATCTGCGTGTACTACATGTTCGGCACGCAGTATTACGGCGTCCCGCTGTGGTTCAAGGACAGCTGGCTCACCACCACGGGGCTCAGCAACATCGCCTCGGGCGTCATCGGCATCCCGGTGTCGTTCATCGTGACGATCGTGGTCAGCCTGCTGACCCCGGCGCCGTCGCGCGAGATGCAGGAGTTCATCGACCAGATCCGCATCCCGAAGGGCGACGTCATGATGGCCGAGGCCAAGCAGGTCTAGCCCCGGCCCGACCGGTCCGGAGCAAGGAGCGGGGCCTGCGGGCCCCGCTCTCTTTTCCGCCCCCGGTGCGCCTTCTAGATTGTTCCCCGAGCCGAGCCGGATCCGCCGCCGCATGTCCGAACAGAGCCTGTTCGCCGCCTACTGGCCCTACTACCTGCCGACCTGGCTGCTGCTCGCCGCGGTCGCCTACCTGCTCGGCCGGGCGATCCTCGGCGTGTTCGTCCGCGCCGATTCGCTCAACGTCGTGTGGCGGATGCTGGTGGTGACCACCGAGCCCATCATGCGGGTGATGCGTCCGGTCCTGCCCGGCTTCCTCGTCGACGAGCTGAAGCCGGTGGCGGCGGCCGGCTGGCTGCTGCTGGTCTGGTTCTTCTTCCGCGAGGCGATGGCCAGCTTCGGCCTCGTCCCGCCGACCGTTGGCTGAGCCCCTGCAGGAGCGGATCGCCCGCGCCGCCGAGCAGTCGGTCGGCCGGGCGGTCGGCTTCGGCGCCCTCGGCATCGGCTGCACCGTCCTCGGACTGTCGGGCTTCCCGATCCTCGCCCTGCGCAGCGGGGCGGCGCTGACGGCGCTGATGGCCGCGATCCTTATGCTGAAGGCGCATGCCGCTCCGCGGCATCCACACCGGCGCACCGAGGTGTGGCTGATCCTGGACCGGCCGGCCGAGCTGCGGCCGGAACTCGCCCAGACCCTCATCGGCGACGCCTTGCGCGCCGTCCTCGAGCGCTATGCCCGGCTGTCGGCACTCGCCGCCGGTGGCCTGTGGCTGGCCAGCGTCGTCGCCCGTCTCGCCGGCATCCCCAGCGGCTTCTGAGCGGTATCCCGCCCAGCGGGAGCGAGCCCTGCCGGGGCCCCGAAAAGCGGATCGCCCGCGCGGTTTCCCGCGCGGGCGATCTTCACGACCTCTGCGTGAGGCGTCGCGTCAGCGGCGACGGATCTCGACGCGCCGGTTCTCGGCGTTCGGGGTCTGGTCGGGGGTCTGGACGCGGAGCTTGCTGCGCTCCTTGCCGAAGCCCTCGACCGTCATGCGGCTGGCGTCGACACCCTTGCTGGCCAGGTACTCGGCCACCGCGTTGGCGCGGCGCTCCGACAGGCCCAGGTTGTACTCGACCGAGCCGACGGTGTCGGTGAAGCCCCAGACGAGGACGTTGGCCGTCGTGTCGGCGACCAGCAGCTTCGCCAGCTCGTCGAGCTGCGGCAGCGCCTCGGGCTTGATGACGTACTTGTCGAAGTCGAAGAACAGGTCGGCGTTGAGAGTGGCCATCTCGGCCATCTCTTCCTTCTTCTCCAGCTTCGCCAGCGCCGCGTAGAACGCGTCGCGGCAGGCCGCAATGTCGGCCTCCTGGAAGTTCTCCTGCTGCTGCTCGATCCAGCAGTCGAACGAGCCCAGCGCCACGCCGGCCGACTCGGGATCGGCAGCCGCCATGTCGCCAGCCAGGGCCGTATTCAGGCGCGCGTAGGCGTCCTGGATCTCGGCGACCTTGTCGGCGGGGAGCATGCGCTCAGCCGGGTTCTGCGGCGCGATGGCCTCGCCACGCGCGGCGGCGATCGCCTTGTTCGCGTGGAACATCGCGTCCTTGTAGTCCGTCTGGACGTACTCGTACTCGGCGTGCTTCATCAGATCGGTGTAGGCAGCCGTATCGAACGCGCCGCTCGGCTTCGCGCTCCGGGCCTCCTTCATCACCCCGACCGCAGGGAAGCCTTCCATGATGTTGGAAGGCAGCTGCTGGAACTGGGGACCGCCATTGCACGCGCTCAGCAGGCCAACGGCCGTGAGGGTGCCAAACTTGAGAGCGAGCCGTTGCATCGTGCCTCCTGCTCGAGAAGAAAAGTCCGCGGCTGAGGCCGCTAAATGTCATGGTTCTCGGAAGCGCGGAAGTCCGAACCGCCTTTGTCCACCGGGCATTGCCGTGAATCCGCCCCCTCTGTTGTGACGAGTCCACACCGCTGCTGCGCCTCTGGTGTGTGCCGTCCACACCCCCGCCAGCGGCCTGCGGATACCCCCTGCGACACTCGCGTCACCTCACGGATACTTGCCGGGAGCACCGCCTCGACCACATCGTTCGCTTGCTGTGGCAGGCAGGAGTTGACCCCGACATGATCAGCGATCTGTTCGGCACCATCGGCATCGCCGCGCTGGCGGTGATCCTCGTCCAGGTGGTGGTGGCGCTGACCTTCGGCTTCACCGCCCTGATCTACGGGGCGCTGATTCTCACCGTCGTCATGTTCATCGTGCTGCTGGCGATCTGCCGCGGCACCGGTGTGGCTGAGGAGACAGACTGACGCAGGGGCTCAGGCGCGCCCCAGCCGCTGCATCAGCTCGCGCCATTCTCCGGCGCCGAGGCCGCTCTCGGCCTGGGTGACCACTTCACCGGCCAGCATCCGCCGCAGCACCGCGAAGGCTGACGCCGACAGTGTCACCGCGTTGAGCCGGTGCTCCTCGAACGCGGCCGCGGTCAGCGGCACCCAGCGGCGGACGAGGTCGAGGAGGACCTCGGCGTAGGCGCGGATCTCGTACTGCGCGTGCGGATCGGCGCGCAGGCTGACGAAGTGCAGCAGGTTGTGCAGGTCGATCTTCCAGTACCACTCGCTGTAGGTGCTGAGCGGCAGGCCGATGCGGGCGAGCTCGCGGGCGAGGCCGGGCGCCGCCTCCTCGCCGTCGCTTTCGCTGCCGCCCAGCATGTCGTGATAGAGCGCGAAGGCGTCGGCGGCGCCGTCGCGCAGCCGCTGGCGCAGCCGCTCGGCCTCGGCCGCCGGCAGCACCTCGCCGCGCCCCTGGCGGTTGGTCTTGGCCTGCGCCGCCATGTGCTCGGCGGCCGGCACGTAGACCTCGTCCGCCATCACCGAGTAGCGGGCCGAGTACTCGTTCACGTTGGCGGTCCGGTGGCGGATCCACTGGCGGGCGACGAAGATCGGCAGCTTCACGTGCAGCTTGAGCTCGCACATCTCGAACGGGCTGGTGTGCCGGTGGCGCATCAGGTAGCCGATCAGGCCGCGGTCGGTGCTGACGTGCTTGGTGCCGCGGCCGTAGCTGACCCGCGCCGCCTGGACGATGCCGGCGTCGTCGCCCATGTAGTCGATCACCCTGATGAAGCCGTGGTCGAGCACCGGCAGCGGCCGGTAGAGGACCTCCTCCAGCGCCGCGACGGTGGCGCGGCGGGTCGGCCGCTCCTCGCTGCGGGCGGCCTCGATCTCGGCCAGCTGGGCTTCGGACAGCGCCATCGACGGCTCCGGGTGCACGAGGGGGCGACCGGGGGTGCGGGCCCCGTGCCGGGTGCCGGGGATCGCCCTTTGCGCCTTCGGCCGGGACGCCTATATAGGGAGGGCCGGTTCGTCCGGCTATGGCGATAAACGCGGCTCGGAATAAGCGTTGCGGACCCGGGGGCGGAGCCCGGCGCCTCCACCACTCTCCCCGCTCCGGCGGGGCGCATGGGGGCGAATCAGGATCGACGTGCGTGGTAAAGGGGTTTGCTTTCGCCCGGCATGGTTCCGCCGTTATCGGGCCGATCGTACAAGTGCCAACGACAACCGTTTGGCTCTCGCTGCCTAAGTAATTAGGTAAGCGCGGCCCGGGGGGCGCCGGGCAACAGAAGCCCCCCACCTCACGCTGGTAAAAGGCGCAGGCAGCGATGGCGCGCGAACGGGTCGAGTACGGCCGGATGGTCGAGGCGGCGCTCAGGACCGTGGTCCGCGACGTCCTCCGCCGGCTCGCCACGGACGGCCTGCCGCCGCCGCACCACTTCTACATCACCTTCCGCACGACCCATCCCGAGGTCGAGATGCCGGATCACCTGCGCGAGCGGTATCCCGGCGACATGACCATCGTCCTGCAGCACCAGTACTGGGACCTGCAGGTCGACGACACCGGCTTCTCGATCACGCTCAGCTTCAACGACCAGTTGCAGCGGCTGCGCATCCCCTACACGGCGATCAAGGTGTTCGCCGACCCGGGTGTCGAGTTCGGCCTGCAGTTCACGCTCGAGCCGACGCCCGAGCCGGCCCCCGCACCGCCCGGCCGGCTGCTGCCAGGGCCGGCCAAGCCGGCCGCACCGGCGGCGGAGGAGGCGGCGACAAAGCCGACGACCGCCGAAATCGTCGCCTTGGACAGGTTTCGCAAGAAGTAGGCGGCGCAGGCTTACGTGAAACTTCGCGCATGGCGCGAATATCTTTCGCGGGTACCTTAACTTCGACGTGAGCCTGCGCTAGCGTTTCCCGGCTCTCGCATCGCCGCCGGCAACCCGGTCCGGCGGGTTGTCGGTCAAGGGAAACGCCAATGGTAAGCCGTCTGGGTGACGATGCGGCGAACACGCTGCGCGGTGACGTCGGTGCCGATACGCTTCGCGGCGAGGGTGGACCGGACTGGCTCGAAGGTCTGGACGGCGCCGATTCGCTGCATGGCGGCTACGGTACGGACTCGCTCTTCGGTGGCCAGGGCAACGACCGGCTGGCGGGCTATGCCGGCGCCGACTACCTCAACGGCGGCACCCAGGACGACGTTCTCATCGGCGGGACCGGGAACGACAAGCTGAACGGCCGCGAGGGCTTCGACACCGCCGTCTTCGCCGGCAATTTCGCGACCTACCGGTTCGTCCTGCTGCCCAATGGCGTGCGGGTCATCGACACCGATGCGGTGGCGAACGGCGACGACGGGACCGACGCGGTCTTCAAGGTCGAGACGCTGGCCTTCCGCGACCGCAGCATCGCCGTGGCGGATCTCCGCAACGGCGGCAATCGCGCGCCGGAGGCGCTGGACGATTCGGCGACGGCGGTGACCGGTGTCGCCCGGGTGCTGGCGGTGCTGGCCAACGACCGGGATCCCGACGACGACCCGCTGACCGTGACGATCCTCGCCGATCCGGCGCATGGCACCTGCACCGTCAATGCCGACGGCACGGTCACCTACCGCTCGGCCGACGGCTACACCGGCACGGACTCCTTCATCTACCGCATCAGCGACGGCGCGGGCGGCACCGACACCGCCACGGTCGCGCTCCAGGTCGTCGCCGCCGGCGGCAACGCGCCGCCGGCCCTGTCGGGCGTCAGCGGCGGCGGCACCTTCATCCAGGCCGGCACGGCGCTGTCGGCGGCCAGCGGCGCCGCCGTGCTGGTCGACGCCGACATGACGGTGAGCGATGCCGATCTCGACGCCGCCGGCAACTATGCCGGCGCGGTGATCCGGGTCCTGCGCGACGGCGGGATCGACTCGGCGGACCGTTTCGCCCTCGCCACCGCCGGCCGCTCCTTCACCGTCGTCGGCAGCGAGGTCCAGGTCGGCGGCCGGACCGTGGCGACGCTCGATGCCACCGCCGGACAGCTGACCATCGCCTTCAGCGACGACGACGGTACCAGGCCGGGGCCGGCTCTGGTCGACGAGATCCTCCAGAGCATCACCTGGCGCAGCCTCGTGGCGCCGGGAGCGTCCCTGACCCTGCCGGCTTCGGTCGGCATCCGCGTGCTGTTCGACGACGGTTCCGGGAGCGGCACCGCCGGAACGTCCGCGGTCGCCCGCATCGGCATCGACAGCGTGCTGAAGGGCGGCAACGGCATCGACGTACTGACCGGCAGCTCGCGGACCGACTACGTCGACGGGCTTGGCGGCGACGACACGGCGGACGGCGGCAACGGCAACGATGTCGTCGCGGGCGGCGACGGCAACGACACGCTGGGGGGCGGTGAGGGCACCGACCGGCTGTTCGGCGGTGCCGGCAACGACACCCTGACCGGCGGGAACGGCAGCGACGTGCTGTCGGGCGGGGCCGGCCGCGACCTGCTCGTCGCCGACGACGGCGGCGGCACCCTCGAGGGCGGCGCGGACTTCGACATCTTCTTCACCGGGGCCGGCCGCGACATCTTCGTCTACCGCCAGGGCGACAGCGGCATCGGCCATGGCAATCGCGACATCATCAACCTGTTCGACGTCACCGACGGCGACCGGCTCGACCTGTCCCTCATGGACGCCGACCTCGCCACTGCCGGCGACGACCGCTTCGTCTGGATCGGCCAGCAGGCGTTCTCCGCGCCCGGCCAGCTGCGCTACTACAAGCTCAACGACTACTGGATCGTCGAAGGCAACAATGCCGGCGCCGGCGGCACCGACTTCCAGATCAAGCTGGTGCAGATGGTCGACCCGCCGAGCGGCGAGTTCTTCATCTTCTAGTTGGCGGCGGTCCGCTCGAGCAGCCGGTCGCGGGTGACCGGCTGGACCGCCTCGGGCAGCGGCGCGATCCCGCTCTCGCCGCTGGTCGACGCTGCCGCCTGGGCCGCCGCCCCCGGCTTCCGGTCGCTACCGAATTTCACGAACAGCGGCGCCGCGAGCAGGGCGAGCAGGACGCCCAGCACGATCCGGCGCCGCAGGCGCCGCTTGGCCACCAGTGCAGGATGCCGCGAGGGACGCGACGAGCGACGGACGCTGGGGTCTTTGCGCGGTTCCGACATTGTTGAGGCCTTCCAGCTCGACCGGGCGGGATATGGTGCCGGCGGAGCCGATGTTGCAGAGCAGCATCGGAACTTTTTTATGCCCTTTGGGGGCAATCGCGCAACAGGCGAATCACGCCCCGTCGACCCAGGCCTCGATCCTCGTCAGGTCGGCGATCACGACCTCGCGACCGACCCGGCGCAACAGCCCCAGCTGCTCGAGCTCGGCGAGGGCGCGCGACACCTGCTCGCGCGTCGTGTCGATGCGCGAGGCGAAGTCCTCGCGGTTGGGCAGGATGCGCACGTCGCGCGTGGCCGTGCCGGCGTCGCGGGCCATCCGCACCAGCTCCTTGCCGGTACGGCGGGCGACCACCAGCGACAGCTCGGCCACCCGCTCGGACAGCGAGCGGACGAAGTGGACGAGCTTGCGGAAGGTGGCCTCGCGCACCGCCGGCCGCTCGTCCAGCATGGCGCGGAACTCGGCGGCGCTGATGAAGGCGATGGTCGAGCGCTTCTTGGCGGTGACATCGGCCGAGCGGGCGCCGCCGTCGATGGCCGACAGCTCGCCGAAGCTGGCGCCGGCCCGCAGCTCGCGGAAGGTCGTCTGCCGGCCGCTGCGGTTGACGACGCTCACCTCGACCACGCCCGACAGGACGAAGCCGACGTCGTGGCCACGGTCGTGATAGGCGAGGATCAGCTCGTCGGGATCGAAGCTGCGGACCCGCAGCCGGGTGGCCACGGCGGCGAGTTCGGCCGGGCCGAGGCCGGCCAGCAGGTCGACCTTGGCCAGATCCTCGAGGACGGACTTTGCCATCGCGGTGAACCGTCGTTTGAGGCGTTCGTCGATCCGGCGAGGCCATGCTGGCGAACGCGCCGGTTGCGTAACTAATGCAGCAAGACCTGTACCAGAGCAAATCGCGGATCGGTTGTACCGTCGTTTTCTTGCGGCCAGCGACGTGACGGTCGGCACAGCCGGGCCGCACCCGTCGCGGCATTCTTGCCCTGCCTCCCTGAAGACGACTCTCCAGCTGACGGGCCCCGCGCGGGCCCGTCCCTTTCCGCAGCGGCGTTCCCCGGTATGCCGTCGCGAGGGCGGGCCTCGTCGCTGTCGCCGCGGATGGCATAGTCGCTGGCCTTCCGCCGGATCCCCGACCGCGAGGTTGCGATGCGCCGCCGTGTCCTGCTTGGCCTGCTCCCCGCCTTCCTCCTGTCCCCGCTGGCCGCCGGTGCGGCGACGCCGGCCGCGTCCGACCCGCTGGCCATCCTCGCCGACCGAGAGGCCGCGGCCCGCATCGGACGGGCCTACCTCGCCACCGTCGGCGATACTGCAGCCGATCCGGCCAGCCTGCGCCGGCAGCTGGCGGCGGTGCTGTCGCCGGCCGGCAGGGAGGTCATGCGGGCGAGGCTCGCCGACGCCATCCGCGCCGACTTCGCCGCGTCACGGACCCGCCTCGTCGACGGCTGGCTGCTCAGCGAGACCGAGTGCCGCCTGTGCGCCCTGGCCGCCCGCACCGCATGACAGGCAGCCCGTCGCCGCCACTGTGAGGCGCGCGGCCCTGTGCTAACCAGCCGGTCAGGAGGCGACCGGCCATGCTCACTGCTGCGGACACCCTGATCGCGACGGCCCAGGCCGGCGGGCTCGACATCTGCTTCGCCAATCCGGGCACCACCGAGATGCCGCTGGTGGTGGCGCTGGAGCGGGCGCGCGGCGTGCGGGCCGTGCTGGGCCTGCACGAGAACGTCTGCACCGGGGCCGCCGACGGCTATGCCCGCGTCGCCGGCAAGCCCGCGGCGACCCTGCTCCATCTCGGCCCCGGCTACGCCAACGGCCTCGCCAACCTGCACAACGCCCGCCGCGCCCGCTCCGCCATCGTCAACCTGATCGGCGAGCACGCCAGCTGGCACATCGCCGCCGACGCGCCCCTGACCATGGACATCGAGGCCGTCGCCGGCAGCGTCTCGGCGCTGGTCCGCCGCGTCGGCTCGCCCGAGGACAGCGGCCCGGCCATGGCCGAGTCCTGGCAGGCGGCGACCGCCCGGCGCGGTGCGATCGCCTCGCTGATCTGCCCGCACGACCACCAGACCGCCCCCGGCGGCCCGCCGGCCGCGGTGGCGCCGGGCCTGCCGCTCGATGCGTGGGACGCGACCGGCCTCGCTGCCGCGGTAGAGGCGCTGCGCTCGGGCGAGCCGGCCGTGCTCTTCCTCGGCGGCACCGCCCTCTACGGCGACGGGCTGGCCGCCGCCAGCAGGATCGCCCGGCGCAGCGGCTGCGCGCTGCTGGCCGAGCTCGGCTTCGCCAAGATGGAATCCGGCAGCGGGCTGCCGCCGGTGCTGCGCCTGCCCTACTTCCCCGAGGTCGCCGCCGCGGCGCTCGCCCGCTACCGCCACGTGATCCTCGTCGGGGCCAAGCCGCCGGTGTCCTTCTTCGGCTATCCCGACAAGCCGGCGCGCTACCTCGAGGGGCGGGAAGGGGTGATCCAGCTGGTGGGCCAGGACGGCGACGCCGCCGCGGCGCTGGCCGCCCTCGCGGCCGAGCTGGGTGCCCGCGAGCTCTGGGCGCAGCCGGCCGAGCCCCTGGGCCTGCCGCCCGACGGCCCGCTCGATGCCGCCGCCATCTGCGGCGTCCTCGCCGCCCTGCAGCCGCGCGACGCGATCGTCATCCCGACCGCCGTCACCAGCGCCCAGCCCTACGCCCCGCTCGCCTGCCGCTCGGCACCGCACCTGCAGCTGGTGCTCACCGGCGGCGCCATCGGCGAGGGCCCGGCGCTCGCCGCCGGCGCGGCGCTGGCCGCCCCCGGCCGCAAGGTCATCAACCTCGAGGCCGACGGCAGCGCCGCCTACCTGCCGCAGGCGTTGTGGACCCAGGCCCGCGAGGGTCTCGACGTCGTCACCATCATCTGCAGCAACGGCCGCTACCGTATCCTGCGCCTCGAGCTCGAGCGCGCCGGCATCGCCGCCGGTCCGGTGGCGACGGCGCTCACCGGCCTCGACAACCCGCGCCTCGACTGGCTGGCCATCGCCGGCGGCTTCGGCGTGCCGGCGAGCCGCGCCGCCACCGTCGACGAGCTGGCGCGAGCACTCGGCCGGGCGCTCGCCGAACCGGGTCCGGCGCTGATCGAGGCCATGCTCTGAGCACGACGGCGACCGGCGCGCGGCCGGCGTTCCACGGCATCGCCTGGATGCTGCTGGCGGCGCTGTGCTCGTCGTCGATGAACGCGATGATCCGCGGCACCTCGGCCGAGCTGCACGCCTTCGAGATCGCCTTCTTCCGCAACCTGTTCGGCCTCGTCGCCCTGGTGCCGATGCTGCTCCGCGCCGGCGCCGGGTCGCTCAAGACCAGCCGCTTCGCCCTGCACGGCCTGCGCGGCGTGCTCAACGCCGTCGCCATGCTCAGCTTCTTCTACGCGGTGTCGATCACGCCGCTGGCCGAGGTCGCGGCCCTGGCCTTCACCTCGCCGCTGTTCGCCACGATCCTGGCGGCCCTGGTCCTGCGCGACCGCGTCGGCCCGCGGCGGATCATCGGCCTGCTGGTCGGCTTCGCCGGGGCCCTGGTCATCATCCGGCCGGCGACCAGCGGGCTGTCGCTCGGCGCCGGCCTCATCATCCTGTCGTCGGTCGCCTGGGCCGCGGCGCTGGTCGACATCAAGATCCTGTCGCGGACCGAGACCAGCCTGTCGATCACCGTCTACGCCGCGCTGTTCCTGACCCCGATCACGCTGGTGGCTGCCATCCCGTTCTGGCAGTGGCCGAGCCTGACCCAGCTGCTGGTCCTGGCGGTCATCGGCAGCCTCGGCAGCGTCACCCAGATGTCGATCGCCCAGGCGCTCCGCCACGGCGACACCTCGCAGGTCATGCCGGCCGACTTCACCAAGCTGGTCTGGGCCTCGCTGATCGGCTGGCTGGCCTTCGCCGAGATCCCCGACGTCTGGGTGATCGTCGGCGGCTGCATGATCTGCGGCAGCGTCGCCTACATCGCCTACCGCGAATCGCGCCAGCGCCTCGCTGCCTGAGCCGGGCTCAGCTGCTCCGCGACAGGCAGGTGACCAGCTCGCGGGCGTTGCCGCGCATCAGCGCGAACCAGGCGTCCGGACCGGTCGGGATGGCGCTGCTGCCTTCCGGGTCGAGGGTGCCGGTCCCGGCCCCGGTGCCCTCGACCAGCGTCGCCACCAGCTCCGGGCTGGCCTGCGGCTCGGCGAAGACGCAGGTCGCGTCCTGCCGCTCGATCTTGGCGCGCAGCTCGGCCAGCCGCTGCGCCCCCGGCGGCCGCTCCGGGCTCACCGTGATCGAGCCCACCGCGGTCAGGTCGAAGGCCTGCTCGAAATAGGCGTAGGCGTCGTGCAGCACGATGAAGGGCTTGGCCTGCACCGGCGCGAGCTCCTGCCGGAGCTCGCCTTCCAGCGCATCGATCCGCGCGACGAGGGCCTGCGCGTTGGCGCGGTAGTGCCCGGCGTTCGCGGCATCGGCACCGGCCAGCGTTTCGGCCATCGCCAGGGCGATCGCCCGCGCATTGTCCGGCCCCAGCCAGATGTGCGCGTCGACCTCCTCGTGGCCATGCCCGTGGTCGTGGTCGTCCTCGCCTTCGTGGACATGCGGCTCCCAGGCGCCGCCCTCGCGCGGCTGCAGCAGCCTGACGCCCGGCGCCTCGATCAGCTCGACCACCCGGGTCTCCGGGCGCAGCGACGCCAGCGGCTTCTCGAGGAACGCCTCCAGCGGCTCGCCGACCCAGAAGACGACGTCGGCCGCCTGCAGGGCCGCCGCCTGCGACGGCTTCATCTGGAACGAGTGCGGCGAGTTGCCGGGCGGCACCAGCAGCACCGGCTCGCCGATGCCGGCCATCACGCCCGCGGCCAGCGAGTGGATCGGCTGGATCGTGGTGACGACGGCGGGTGCGGCCAGCGCATCCTGTCCGGCGAAGGCGGTCCCGGCGAGGATCGTGGCGGCGAGGGCGAGGGGCAAGCGCACTGGCAGTCTCCGCGGCCGGCATGCTAGGGTGCGACGGCGATGAAATGATATACCATAACAGTTCGGACGCAATCCCTTGCGCAGCTCACCGGTGCAGCCGCTCGTCGCCGGTCGCGGGCTCGGCCTCGGCCGCCACGGCCGGGCGATCCTCGACGGGGTCGATCTCGCCGTCGCACCGGGCGAGATCGTCACCCTGATCGGGCCCAACGGTGCCGGCAAGTCGACGCTGGTCCGGCTGCTGCTAGGCCTGACCCGGCCCGACCGCGGCACGGTCGAGCGCCGTCCGGGCGTCCGCATCGGCTACGCCCCGCAGCACCTGCGCATCGATCCGGTCCTGCCGCTGACCGTCGGCCGTTTCCTCACCCTTGGCGCCGCCGCTCCGGCCGACCGGCTCGTCGCCCTGCTCGACCGCGTCGGCCTCGACGACATCCGCGGCCGGCAGATGGCGGCGCTGTCCGGCGGCGAGCTGAGCCGCGTCCTGCTCGCCCGGGCGCTGCTGCACGAGCCCGACCTGCTCGTCCTCGACGAGCCGGTGGCCGGCGTCGACGTCAACGGCCAGGCCGAGCTCTACGCCCTGATCGGCGAGGTCCGCGACCGCACGGGTGCCGGCGTGCTGATGGTCAGTCACGACCTGCACCTGGTCATGGCCCGCACCGACCGCGTCGTCTGCATCGAGGGCCATGTCTGCTGCGAGGGCCACCCGGTCGAGGTGGCGCGCGACCCGTCCTTCGTCCGCCTGTTCGGCCCGCGCCTCGCCGAGCTGGTGGCGCTCTACCGCCACGACCTCGCCCACCACGAGCACCACCATCCGTCGGGCCATCATCACCACCACCATCCGCACGGCACCGCCCCCTGATGCTCGACGACTTCCTCGTCCGCGCCGTGCTCGGCGGCATCGGCGTCGCCGCCATGGCCGGACCGCTCGGCACCTTCGTCGTCTGGCGGCGGATGGCCTACTTCGGCGAGGCGCTGGCCAACTCGGCCCTGCTCGGCATCGTCTTCGGCATCGTGCTGCACATCGACGTCATGCTCGGCGTCGTCCTGTTCGCGCTGCTGATGGCGCTGCTCCTGGCCCTGCTCGAGCGCCAGCGCACGCTGCCGGTCGACAGCGCCCTCAGCATCCTGGCGCACGGTGCCCTGGCGGTCGGCCTGATCGTGCTCGGCATGGTCGAGACGGTGCGCGTCGACCTCATGGGCTACCTGTTCGGCGACGTGCTCGCCGTCTCGCGCGGCGACCTCGGCCTGATCGCCGTGATGCTGGCCATCGTCCTCGCCGTGCTCGTGCGCTACTGGCGACCGCTGCTGTCGCTCTCGGTCGATGCCGACATCGCCGCCGTCGAGGGCGTGCCGGTGGCGCGCATGCGCCTCCTGCTCACCCTGCTCGTCGCCGCGGTGATCGCCGCCGGCATGAAGGTCGTGGGCATCCTGCTGATCATCTCGCTGCTGGTGATCCCGGCGGCGACGGCACGGCGGCTGGCGGCCACGCCGGAGCGGATGGCCATGGTCGCCACGCTCGTCGGCGTCGTCGCCGTCATCGCCGGGCTCGCCGCCTCCTGGCAGCTCGACTGGCCTGCCGGACCGGCGGTGGTGGCGGTGGCGGTCACGCTGTTCGCCGCCGCCCAGCTCGTGCCGCAGGAGCAGTGAGCGTGGCGGAACGCCCGCCCCGGCCCTATATCGGGTTCACGCAGGAGGGACCGCCTTGGCCCAGCCGTCGTCCCTGACCGATCCGTTCCCGCCGTCGGCGCACGACCATGGCGCCTGCGTCGATGGCGCGCTCGACGAGGCCGACCGGATCTGCCGCGCCAAGGGCGCGCGGCTCACCGACCTGCGCCGCCGCGTCCTCGAGCTGATCTGGACCAGCCACGCCGCCGTCGGCGCCTACCAGCTGATGGACCTGCTCGCCCGCGAGCGCGGCCCGGTGGCGCCGCCCACCGTCTATCGCGCGCTCGATTTCCTCACCGACCACGGCCTCGTCCACCGCCTCGACAGCCTGAACGCCTTCATCGGCTGCCGCGCGCCGGCCACCGACCACCGCGCCTACTTCCTGATCTGCCGGGCCTGCCGCGAGGTCGCCGAGTTCGCCGACCGCGAGGTCTCGGCCGTGCTCGACCGCCGCGTCCAGGCCGCCGGCTTCCATGCCGAGAGCGAGCGCGTCGAGGTCGCCGGGACCTGCGCCCGCTGCCGGGCGATGGCGGCATGAGGACGGCCCTGGCCGGACTCGGTCTGGCGCTGCTCGCCGCCTCGCCGGCGGCGGCCCACCCGCATGTCTGGATCGACGCCCGGGTCGACCTGCAGTTCGCGCAAGGCCGCCTCGACGCCATCGCCATGCGCTGGACGTTCGACGACCTGTTCAGCGACTTCGTCCTCAACGAGTACGACCGCAACGGCGACGGCCTGTTCGATGCCGAGGAGACGAAGGCGGTCGAGCACGACGCCTTCGAGGCCTTGGGCGACGTCGCCTGGCTGACCCGGCTGTGGTCCGGCGAGACGATGATCCAGCCCAAGGGCTACCGCGACCTCGCCATCACCGCGGCGGACCGCATCGTCACCTACAGCTTCACCCTCGAGCTGCCCGAGCCGGTCGATCCGCTGGCGGCCCCGCTGGTGCTCGGCGTCTACGACGAGACCTACTACATCGATGTCCTCCTGGCCGAGCAGGACCCGGTGAAGCTCTCCGGCGAGCCGCCGCCCGGCTGCCGCTTCCAGGTGTTCGAGGACACCGCGCACCCGATCTACTTCGGTACCGTCGCCCCGCAGTCGGTGGACCTGACCTGTGCGTCGTCCTGAGCGCTGGCTGCTGCTCGCCGCCGTCCTGGCCCTGCTCGCCGGCTGGTGGTCGCCGGCGCAGGCCGCCGCGGCCGAGGCGGCGGTGCCGGTGCGCGAGGCCGTCGAGCCGGGGCTGATCAGCCGGGCCTTCGATGCGGTCATCGGTTTCCAGCGCGAGGCCAACCGCACCATCGCCCAGCAGATGCGGGCGATCCGCGACGGGCAGACGACGGCGCCGCTGCTGCTGGGCCTGCTGCTCGCCTTCGCCTACGGCGTCGTCCACGCCGCCGGCCCCGGCCACGGCAAGCTGGTGGTCACCACCTATTTCCTGTCGCGCGACGCCCGCATCCTGCGCGGCCTGCTGATGGGCGTGCAGATCGCCGTCGTCCACGTCCTGTCGGCCATCGTCGTCGTCCTGTTCGCCGACTTCCTGCTGCGCCGGGGCTTTGGCGGGGCGCCGTCGGAGATCCCGGCCGTCCGCATCGTCAGCTACGGGGCGATCCTGGTGATCGGCCTCGCCATGCTGTGGCGCGCCCTGCGCCGCGGCGCGCATGCCCACGACCACGGACATCACCACCATGGCCACGCCTGCGGCTGCGGCGCCCGCCACGACGAGAGCGGCCTGCTGTCGTTCGCCGTCGGCCTCGTGCCCTGCACCGGCTCGGTGCTGATCCTGCTCTACGCCATGGCCAACGGCATCATGGGCACCGGCCTGCTGCTGGTCGGGGCGATCGCCCTGGGCATGGCCGTGACCATGGGCGGCCTCGGCCTCGCCGCGGTGTTCGCGCGCCAGCGCCTCGCCGGGCGGCTCGAGGGCGGCAGCGGGCGGGTGGCGCTGGCCATCGACCTCGCCGGCGCCTCCCTCATCGTCCTGCTCGGGGCCGGGTTGCTCGCCACCGCCATCTGACCGGCGACACCGGACTGCAACGGTTCGCGCCCAGCACATCGGCTGTCGGCATGCCTCGTGCTTGAGGACGAGCCGGTATATCGTCACCTTCCCGGCGCGAGGGGAGCCAGGAACCGTCCGTCATGCGCTGCTGGAGCTGCCAGGAGGAGAACCGGGGCGCGCGGCAATACTGCCGCGCCTGCGGCGCCCTGCTGCAGCTGATCTGCCAGCACTGCCGCACCGCCAACGATCCGGGCGACCTGTTCTGCGGCGGCTGCGGCCGCACCCTGCCGCAGCCGCGGCCCGGCCCGATCGGCCGCAGCGGCCGCGACCAGCCGGTCGCCAGCGCCCCGGAGCGCCGCCTCGTCACCCTGGCCTTCATCGACCTCGTCGGCTCGACCGCGCTGAGCGAGCGGCTCGATCCCGAGGACATGGGCGAGCTGTACGCGGCCTATCGCAGCCGGGCCAACGAGATCATCGAGTCCTACGGCGGCTGCATCGCCCAGTTCGTCGGCGACGGCATCCTCGCCTATTTCGGCTATCCGCAGGCCAAGGAGGACGACGCCGTCCGCGCCATCATGGCCGGCCTCGAGATCGGCCCGGCGGCGCGCTCGCTCGACGGCGCCTGGAACCGCGACGGCCACATCGACCTCGACGTCCGCATCGGCGTGCACACCGGCACGGTGGTGATCGGCACCCAGCAGACCGGCGTCCACATCGACCCGCTGGCGGTCATCGGCGGCACCTCGAACGTCGCCGCGCGCATCCAGAACTACGCCGAGCCGGGCCGCGTCATCATCACCGGCACGACCTGGGCCCTGGCGACGAACCGCTTCGAGACCAAGGACCTCGGCCGGCATCCGATGCGGGGGGTCAGCGAACCCGTCCACATCCTGCAGGTGATCCGCGCCCGCGATAATCTCACCCGCTTCGAGGCGACGCCGGACCTGCCGCCGCTGGTCGGCCGCGACGCCGAGCTCGCCACGATCCTGGAGCTGTGGGAGCGGGCCCGCGCCGGCCAGGGCCAGGCCGTGCACATCGTCGGCGAGCCCGGCATCGGCAAGTCGCGGCTGCTGCGTGCCGTGCAGGACGCGATCGAGCGGGAGCCGGTCCGCCTCGTCCGCTGCCAGTGCTCGCCGTTCACCACCCAGAGCACGCTGCAGCCGGTCGTCGTCGGCCTGCAGCGCGCCGCCGGCTTCCTGCCCGACGACGGCCCGGACGACCGCCTCGACAAGCTCGAGGCGCTGCTCGACGACGCCGGCGTGCCGGTGGCGCAGGTGGCGCCGCTCTACGCCGCGCTGCTGGCCCTGCCGTTCGAGCGCCGCTACGGCCCGCTCCGGCTGCTGCCGTCGCGCCAGAAGGAGCTGACGCTGGCCGCCATGGTCGACCACCTGCGGACGCTGGCATCGCGCCAGCCGCTGCTGCTGCTGGTCGAGGACGCCCACTGGATCGACCCGACCTCGCTCGAGCTGCTCGACCTGCTGGCCCCGTCGATCGCCGGCGCGCGCATCCTGCTGGTGCTGACCTCGCGGCCGGAGTTCGCGCACGACCTGCCGGGGGCGCCGACGACGACCGTCGCGCTCGGCCGGCTGCCGCCCGACGCCAGCCGGGCGCTGATCGACCGGCTGACCGGCGGCCAGCCGCTGCCGCCGCGGCTCGAGACCGAGATCATCCGCAAGACCGAGGGCATCCCGCTGTTCCTCGAGGAGCTGACGCGCACGGTGATCGATGCCGGCGCGCTGGAGTCCTCGCCGGACGCGGGCGAGGCGCGCACCTCGCTCGAGGCGCTGGGCATCCCGGCCACGCTGCAGGAGTCGCTGCTCGCCCGCCTCGACCGGCTGGGGCCGGCCAAGGAGGTGGCGCAGATCGCGGCCAGCGTCGGCCGCGAGTTCCCGCGCCGCCTGCTGGCCGAGGTCGCCGAGCTGCCGCCGGCCGAGCTGGACGCGGCCCTGGTCCGCCTCGCCGACGCCGACGTGATCGCGCGTGGGGCGACGCCGGTTCCCACGTACGGCTTCCGCCACGCGCTGATCCGCGACATCGCCTACAGCAGCCTCCTGCGCCCGCGCCGGCAGGAGCTGCATGCCCGCATCGCCCGCGCCCTGCGCCGCTCCGAGCCCGAGCTGGTCGCCACCCAGCCCGAGCTCCTGGCCTTCCACCTCAGCGAGGCGGGCGAGCTCGACGCCGCCGTCGACCAGTGGCTCAAGGCCGGCCAGCGGGCCCTGGCGCTGTCGGCCAACCAGGAGGCCGTGGATCATCTCGGCCGCGGCCTCGAGCTCCTCAAGGCGCTGCCCGATACCGAGAACAACCGGGCCCGCACGCTCAAGCTGCTGAACAGCCGCGGGCCGGCCCAGAGCCTGCTGCGCGGCGCCGGCTCGGCCGAGGTCGCCGGCACCTACGCCGAGGCGCTGGCCGTCGCCGACCGCCTGCCGGAGAGCCCCGACCACTTCACCGCGCACTGGGGCTGGTGGTTCATCTCGCCCGACTTCCGCGAGCAGGAGCGCCGCGCCCAGCACCTCGAACGGCTGGCCGCCCGGCTCGACGCCGGCGACCTGCTGATGCAGGCGCATCACTGCCAGTGGGCGACGCAGCTCAACCTCGGCCATCTCGACGCCTGCCGGCGGCACATCCAGGCCGGGCTGAAGCTGTACGAAGCCGGGATGCGCGGCGGCGAGATCGCCACCTATGGCGGCCACGACCCCAAGGTCTGCGGCCTCGGCAACGCCGCCATCGCCGCCTGGCTCAGCGGCGAGCGCGAGGAGGCCCGGCTGCGCGAGGCGCAGGTGCTCGCCTGGGCGCCGCAGACCGACCATGCCGCCAGCCGGGTGCATGCACTGGAGGCGGCGAGCCAGGTGGCCTTCTTCGAGCGCGATGCCGCCGGCCTGCGCCGGCGCGCCGAGGAAATGCAGGTCCTCGCCACCGAGCACGGCTTCTCCGGGTACCGCATCAAGGCCTCGATCTATCTCGGCTGGTCCATGGCTCAGTCCGGCAGCGCCGAGCACGGCCTGGCGCTGGTCAGGGACGGGCTCGCCAGCTTCCGCTCGGTCAGCACCGGCGAGGACTCGCCGTTCTTCGTCGGCATGTACGCCGAGCTGCTCGGCAAGGCCGGCCAGCTCGACGAGGCGCTGGCCGAGCTCGACCACATGCTGGCCGACATGGACCGCAGCTCGCTGCGCCTGTGGCGGCCGGAGCTCGAGCGCAGCCGCGGCTGGCTGCTCAGCCTGCGCGGTCCGTCGGGCGTCGAGGAAGCCGAGGTCTGGTACCGCCGGGCGCTGGCGACGGCGGCGGGGCAGGGCGCCAGGGCCCTCGAGCGACGCGCCGCCGAGAGCCTGTCGAAGCTCGCCGCTTCCTGCTGAGCCGGCCATCCCCCGTGCCCGATCCCGGCGACGGCGTCCCCTACCGGCCCGGCACGCGGCGCACGGCCGCGCCGCAGGCGACGCTCGAGCGGGTGCGGCCGTGGCTGCCGGCCATGGGCATCACCCGCATCGCCAACATCACCGGCCTCGATCGCGTCGGCATCCCGACCGTCACGGTCATCCGCCCCAACAGCCGCTCGGTCGCCGTCGCCCAGGGCAAGGGCCTCGACCTCGCCTCCGCCAAGGTGTCCGGCGTGATGGAGGCGATCGAGGTGTTCCACGCCGAGACGGTGCTGCGGCCGGCGCTGTGGGCCAGCACCGCCGAGCTTCAGGGCGACCGCCGCGTCGTCGACGTCGCCGCCCTGCCGCGCCTGTCGGCGGAGCCGCTGCCGGCCGACGTGCCGGTCCTCTGGGCCGAGGGCGTCCGTCTCGACGACGGCGGGCCCTGCTGGCTGCCCTTCGAGACGGTGTCGACCGACTACAGCGTGCCGTCGCCGCCCGGCAGCGGCTGGTTCGTCGCCACCACCAACGGCCTCGCCTCCGGCAACACGCGGACGGAAGCCGTCCTGCACGGCCTGTGCGAGGTGATCGAGCGCGACGCGGTCGCCCTGTGGCGCCTCGGCGGTGCCGGCCTGCGCGCGGCGACCCGGCTCGACCCCGCCGCCATCGCCGATCCGGCCGCAGGCGAGCTGCTCGGCCGCTTCGCCCGCGCCGGCGTCGCGGTCGGCCTCTGGGACGCCACCTCCGACATCGGCGTCGCCTGCGTTGTGGCCCTCGTCGCCGGCAGCGACGGCGAGGCCGACCCGGAGATCGGCGCCGGCTGCCATCCGTCGCGCGATGCCGCGGTGATCCGCGCCCTGACCGAGGCGGCGCAGGCCCGCGTCGGCTTCATCTCGGGCTCGCGCGACGACCTGTTCCCCCGCCTGTTCGCGCCCGAGGCCCGCCGTGCGCGCGCCGAGCTGGCCCGGACCTGGCTGCGCGGCGACCCGGCGCGGCGGCCGGACGACCTGCCCGACTTCGCCGGGGCCTCGCCGGACGCGGATCTGGCCCATGTCCGCGCCGCCCTGGCCCGGGCCGGCTTCGGCGCGGCGGTCATGGTCGACCTGACCCGCCCGCCGTTCGAGATCCCGGTGGTCCGGATCGTCGTGCCGGGGCTGGAGGGGCCCTCCGGCGACGGCCCGTCGCCCGCTCCGGGGCCGCGCGCCGCCGCCATCCGGGACCGCGACCGGTGAGGGCGGTCGTCTTTCTCGGGCCGTCGCTGCCGCAGGCCGAGGCGCGGAGCCGTCTCGACGCGACCTGGCTGCCGCCGGCGGCCCAGGGCGACATCTGGCGGGCGGCGGTCACCTTGCGGCCCTCGGTCATCGGCCTCGTCGACGGCGTGTTCCGCGACGCTCCGGCGGTCTGGCACAAGGAGATCCTGTTCGCGCTCGAGCAGGGCATCCACGTCCTCGGTGCCGCCAGCATGGGCGCACTGCGCGCCGCCGAGCTGTGGCCATTCGGCATGGAGGGGGTCGGCCGGATCTACGCCGCCTTCCGCGACGGCCGGCTCGACCCGGCGGACGCCGAGCCGTTCGAGGACGACGACGAGGTGGCCGTCGCCCATGCCCCGGCCGAGCTCGGCTGGCAGCCGCTGTCGGTCGCCATGGTCGATGTCCGCTGCGCGCTCGCCGCGGCTCACGCCGCCGGCATCGTCGATGCCGGTGTCCGCGATCGCCTCGTCGCCGCCGCGAAGGCACTGTTCTTCGCCGACCGCAGCTGGGACGCCATCCTTGCCGCGGTCGACGCCGCGACCCGCGCGCGCGTTGCGGCCTGGCTCCGGGCCCAGCCGCAGAGCCAGAAGCGCGCCGACGCGCTGGCGCTGCTCGATCGCCTGGCGGCGATGCGGCGCCAGCCCTTGCCGCCCTTCCGCCCGTCGTTCCGCATGGCGCGCAGCGGCCACTGGCACGCGGCCATCGCCGAGGCCGCCGGCGCCGCACCGGACGACGGCGACATCGCGGCGGCCGTCCTCGAGGAGCTTCGCCTCGATCCGGAGGCCTGGCGGGCGGTCCGCCGCGCCGCCCTGCTCGACGAGCTGGCCGCGTCCGGGGTCCACGACCTGGCACCGGCGACGCTCCGCCAAGCGGCGGCGGGGCTGCGCGAGCGCCACGGCCTCGCCGACCGCCGGTCGCTGCAGGCCTGGGCGGCGCGGAACGACGGGCCGCCCGACCTGATCGACCGGCTGGCCGCCACCGAGGCGGCGGTCGGCGAGCTGGAGCAGGGCCTGGCGCCGCGCCTCGCCGGCCGCATGCTCGACCGGCTGCGCATCGACGGCCGCTACGAAGCGCTGCGCCGCCGGGCGGAGGGCAAGCGCGGCGTCGCCGTCGCCGAGGCCCCGGACGACGGCGCCGGCATCGCGCTGCTGCGCTGGTACTTCGAGGACCGCCTCGGCATGGCCGTGCCCGACGACCTCGATGCGTGGGCCCGCGATCTGGGCTATGCGGATTCGCACGGACTCGAGCGGGCGGTGCGGCGAGAGTTCGGCTTCGCGCGAGCGGCGGGGAAGGGCGACGGGCGGTGAGGCGCCGGGACGAGACGGACGGGACGTGGTTCCTGCTCTACCCGCAGGCGCCCGTGCTGTCGGCGTTCGCCACGCCGCAGCGGATCCGCCTGTCGTCGCCGCGCGGCAGCGTCGACGCCGGCCCGTGCGACGACCGCGCCTATGTCGTCGACGCGATCGGCAAGGCCGAGCCCTACGGCTACCCGCTGCTGCCGCCGTGGCGCGGGCCCCGGCGCCCGCCGGTGCGCCCTGGCCCGGCCGGCCATTTCGACCACCTGATGCCCGGCACGCGCGACTTCGCCTGCGCCCACCTGTTCGGCTCGGTCCGCCACACCCTCGACGTCTGGGAGCGCTTCTTCGGCCGGCCGATCCGCTGGCACTTCGCCCGCGACTTCCCGCGCCTCGAGCTGATCCCGCTGCTCGACTGGGACAACGCCCAGTCCGGCTACGGCTTCATCGAGACCGGCTGGGACCGCGCGCGCGACGGCACCATCCTGCAGTTCGCGCTGAGCACCGACACCATCGCCCACGAGATCGGCCACAGCATCCTGTTCGCCGAGGTCGGCGTGCCGGTGGCGCAGCACCGCACCGCCGCCTTCCTCGCCTTCCACGAGGCCTTCGCCGACCTCATCGCGCTGATCTGCGCCATGCAGTTCGACGCCGTGCTCGACCACGTCCTCGTCGCCACGCACGGCAACCTCTACGTCGAGAACGAGATCAACCGCATCGCCGAGCTGTCGCGCACCGAGCAGATCCGCGTCGCCAGCCACAGCCTGCGCATGGACGACGTCGCCGGGATCACGCTGGACGCGGCCGGCGACTGGCACGACGCCGCCGGCAAGGGCCGCCACGCCCACGAGCTCGGCCTGCCGCTGCTCGGGGCGGTGTTCGACATCCTGATCGAGATCTACGAGCTGGCCCTGGTCGAGCTCGGCCTGATCGGCACCGCCCTCGACCGCGAATCGCGCAGCGGCGACTACGATGCGGCGCGCGTCGAGCGCGTCCGGCAGGGCTTCGCCGCCGCCTATGCCGGCCGCCACGCCGGGTTCCGCGAGGCGCTCGAGTACGCCCGCGACTACATGGGCTTCGCCATGGCCCGGGCGATCGACGACCTGTGGCCCGACGACTTCGGCTTCGGCCGCGTCGGTGCCGCCCTGCTCGACGCCGACCGCGAGATGAGCGGCGGCCGCTACGCCCCCTTCATCGAGGAATCGTTCCGCTGGCGCGAGATCGCGATCCCCCGCCTGCCGCCGCTGCGCCGGCCGTTCGCCGGCCTGGCGATGGAGCTGCGATGACGATTCTCGCCCGCCTCGCAGGACGCACGGGGCCCCCGCCGGGGGCCCGCGGATGATCGAATCGGGAGGAAACGCCATGTGGAATGACATCGTGAAGGCCGTCCGGGAGGCGCTGGAAAAGCTCTACCCGTCGGACCCCAAGACGCCTTTGACACCTGCCAAGCCGGAAGTCCGCACGGCGACCCAGGAGGTTCGCGAGCCGGCATCGGACGCGGTGACCGCCGGCTTTCTCGACAGTGGAGAGGACGTGTTCGACGCTACCCGGGTCCTGCTGTTCGGCGTGCCGTTCGTCAGTCTCCGCCTGGAGCCGAGCGAGATCCGCAAGTACCGCTACGGCAACAAGCTGCTGCAGCAGCAGCTCGAGCAGCCCGACGCCGGCCTCGCCCGGATCTACGGCTTCGCCTACGAGGGGCAGTACTACAAGCTGCCGAAGCCGCTGGTGTTCGCGGTGTTCGGCCCCGGCCGCTCGCGGCTGGAGAACCGGCCGGCCTCGATCGCCAACTGGGGTACCGAGGACAAGGACGTCCAGTTCGCCGACGACGTCCGGGTCTGGGAGATGGACAAGGAGGACGTCACCCTGCGCATCGACGTGACCTCCGGCTTCCTCAGCGACATCCTGCTCGACCCGGCGTTCAACGGCAGCCCGGACATGTCGGCCCGCCAGAACCTGGTGGCCCGCCAGAACCTGGTCGACCGGCCGGACCTCGCCGCCCGCCAGAACCTGGTCTCGCGCGTCGAGATGGCCGCCCGCCACCGCGCCCGCGACTGACGCTGCCGGACCCTCGCTGACGGCGCGCGGCGATGCTCGCCGCCGTGCTGCGGCGCGAGCGCGCCGTCGTCCGGCTGGCGCTGCTCGCGGTCGTGCTCGCCTCCTGGGGCTGGCTGCTGGCCGGCGCCGGCATGGGCCTCGACGGCCTGACCATGACCCGGATGAGCTTTCCGGGCGCCGACCATGCCGGCATGGAAACGATGCGCCGCCCGGCCTGGGATGCCGCCTACGTCGCCCTGATGCTGGCGATGTGGTGGCTGATGATGCTGGCGATGATGCTGCCCGGCGCCGCCCCGGCGATCCTGCTGTTCGATGCCATCGGCCGCCGCACCGCTGCCGGCGGATCGACGCTCGCCTTCGTCGCCGGCTATGCCGTCGCCTGGGCCGGCTTCAGCGCCGTCGCCGTCGCCCTCCAGGCGGCGCTCCAGCGCAACGGCCTGCTGACGCCGATGCTGCTGGGGCATGGGGCCTGGCTCAACGGTGCCCTGCTGGTGGCCGCCGGCCTGTGGCAGCTGTCGCCGCTCAAGGCCGTCTGCCTCGAGCACTGCCGCTCGCCGGTCGGCTTCCTGACCCGCCACTGGCGCGGCGGCGCCGCCGGGGCGCTGCGGCTGGGGCTGCTGCACGGCGCCTGGTGCGTCGCCTGCTGCTGGGCGCTGATGCTGCTGCTGTTCGTCGGCGGGGTGATGAACCTCGCCTGGATCGCCGTCCTGGCACTGCTGGTGCTGGCCGAGAAGACCCTGCCGGGCGGCGCCCGTTATGCCCGCCTCGCCGGCGTGCTATGCCTGCTGGCCGGGATCGCCGTGCTCGCCGGCGGCTGACCGGCGTCGGGAGAAGAATCGTGGTCGACTGGGAGGTCGAGGGCGTCGAGTTCGGCAACTGCAGCTGCAACTACAGCTGCCCCTGCCAGTTCGAGGACCGGCCGAGCCGCGGCTACTGCCACGGGTTCGGCGTCGCCCGCATCGACCGCGGCCGCTTCGGCGACGTCCGGCTCGACGGCCTCTGCGGTGCCGCGATCTACGCCTGGCCGGGGGCGGTGTTCGAGGGCCGCGGCCAGATGCAGCTGATCATCGACGAGCGCGCCGATGCCCGGCAGCGGCATGCGCTGGAGACCATCCTCAAGGGCGGCGAGACCGACGAGGCGCGCACCCACTGGTGGGTGTTCCACGCCATGTCCGAGACCATCCACCCGACCCTCTTCCGGCCCATTGCGTTCGCCTGCGACGTCGAGGCCCGTACCGCCTCGGTGCGCATCGACGGGATCCTCGAGTCGACCGGCCGGCCGATCCGCAGCCCGGTCAACGGCGAGCCGCACCGGGTCCGCATCGACCTGCCGCACGGCATCGAGTTCGAGATCGCCGAGATCGGCAGCGCCTCGACCCGGGCCCGCGCCGCCCTCAGCCTCGATCTCGACGACACCTACGGCCAGTTCAACCCGATCCACTTCACCGGACGCGGCCTCGTCCGCCACCGCTGAGCCCGGACCGGGCAGGCCCCGGGCCGCCATCCCGGCGTTGCGCCTCCGGCGCGCTCGGCCATATTCCGGGGGCGGCCCGCACCGTCACGCCTCAGCCAAGGGAACCGAGACGCCATGAAGACGATCCTGGCCCATCTCGAGATCAGCGCCGGCCTCGATTCGGTGCTCGAATCGGCATGGCTCGTCGCCCGGCGCTTCGGCAGCTACATCGAGGGCCTGCACATGCGGCCCGGCCAGCCCGACGTCATCGCCGCCGGGGCCGACGGCTTCGTCGCCGCCGCTCCCGACCTGATCGCCGGCTTCGAGCGCGACAGCCGCGACCGGGCCGAGCGGGCGCGCACCACCTTCGAGGCCTTCATGCAGCAGCGCGGCCTCGGCCGGACCGCCAATGCCGAGGGCATGACCGCCGACTGGCGGCTGGAGACCTCGACCGGGCCGTCGGCGCTGGGCAGCTGGGGCCGCGTCTTCGACCTGATCTGCCTCGGCCGGCCGACCGACGATGCCGTCGCCCCGAGCATGGCGGCGCTGGAGACCGCGCTGTTCGAGAGCGGCCGGCCCCTGCTGGTGGCTCCGCCGAAGCCGCCGGCCAGCCTCGGCGAGAACGTCGTCATCGCCTGGAACGGCAGCACCGAGACCGCCCGCACGGTGAGCATGGCCATGCCGTTCGTGCTGGCGGCGCGCGAGGTCACGGTGCTCACGGTGCAGAAGGGCATGGTGCCGGGACCGTCCGGCGCCGAGCTCGCCCACAACCTGCGCCGCCACGGCATCGAGGTCGGCTGGAAGGACATTCCGGCGAGCGACGGCCGCAGCGCCGGCGACGCCACCCATGCCGAGGCCATCGCCCTCGGCGCCGACCTGCTGGTCAAGGGCGCTTACACCCAGAGCCGGCTGCGCCAGATGATCTTCGGCGGCGCCACCATCCACCTGCTGCAGCACGCCGAGATCCCGATGCTCATGGCGCACTGACGAGTGGGATCCGGCCGCACGGCGCGTTGCGCCGTGTCGTCCTCATCCCGTATCGCAACCGGCGGCTGTAACCGCTGGTGGTGTCGCGATGAACACGAAGCCGAGGCCGCTGCGCGCCGGGCGGATGGCGCTCCTTGCCGGCACCGTCATCGCCCTGGCGCCCGCCGCCGCGCTGGCCCTGCCGCCGGACATCGCCCCGGCCACCGGCTCGCCGCTCGTCCGCGTCCAGGCCGATGCCACCGAGCCGACCAGCGCCGAGCAGCTGCGCAAGGCGATCGACGAGATCAAGGCCCGCCTCGCCCGGCAGCGCGCCGCGCAGCCGCAGGAGCCGCAGCCGACCGATCTCGCCAGCCAGATGCAGGCGGCCAGCCAGCGCATCGCCGCGCTGACCCAGGCGATGGAGGAGCTCCGCGTCGAGCGCGACCGGCTGCGCGAGGAGCTCGCCGCCAGCGGCGAGAAGGCGGCGCAGCTCGACCAGGAGCTGGCCGAGCTCAGGCGCACCCGCCGCGACAGCGATGCCGCCGCGGCCGAGCGCACCGCCATGCTCGAGCGCCGCGTCGGTGAGACGGAGAGCGCCCGTGACGCGCTGGCGCAGCGGGTCGCCGCCCTCGAGGGCGAGCTGCAGCAGGGCCGCGATGCCATCGCCGCGGCCGATGCGGCGGTGACCAAGGCCAATGCCGAGCGGGACGAGGCCCTGGTCGCGGCCGCCGCCGCCACCGACCAGGCGAAGAAGGATGCCGGGGCGGTCGTCGCCCGGGTGGCCGAGCTCGAGAAGGCGCTGGCCGAGCGCGAGGCGTCGCGCAACGCCGCGGTCGACGACGCCCGCCAGGCCAACGAGGCCGCGCTGCGCGCCGAGGCCCGGGCCGAGACGCTGGAATCCAGCCTCGCCGAGGCGCAAGGGGCGCGCGCCAAGCTGGCCGACGAGATCAAGGCGGTGCGCAGCGAGGCCGATGCCCAGGCCCGGCAGCGCGCCGACGCGCTGGCCGCCGAGGTCGCCGCCTCGCAGGAGCGGGCCCGGAAGCTCGATACCGAGATCAACGCCCTGCGCGACGTTGCCAGCAGCTCGGTCAAGGAGGTGCAGAGCCTGGGCGAGCAGCTGCTGGCGACGCTGGCCGAGAACCAGCAGCTCGCCGCCACCATCACCGAGCTGCGGGCCAGCCGCGAGCTGCTCGAGAGCGAGCTGGCGGCGACCCGCGCCCAGGCCGCCCTGGCGGCCCCGCCCCCGGCCGTGAAGCCGGCGGCGGCGCAGCCGATCGAGGTGCTGGAGATGGCCGACGCCGAGCCGGCCGCCGGTGCCCCGGCCGATGTCGCCGCCCTGCTGCGCCAGGTGAAGGCGGTCGACGCCGGCGACGGCTGGGTGATGGCCGTGCCCGCCGGCCTCGCCTTCCGCACCGGCAGCGACCAGCTCGACCCCGCCTCGACCGGCTCGCTCGCCACCTTCGCCGAGATCATCCGGACCTATGGCAATCCCGCCGTGCGCGTCGTCGGGCACACCGACTCGGGCGGCGACGCCGACGAGAACCGCCGGCTGTCGCAGCGCCGGGCCGAGGCGGTACGCCAGTACCTGGTCGACCAGTTCGCGCTCGAGCCGCGGCTGATCACCACCGAGGGCTACGGCGAGGACCGGCCGGTGGCCAGCAACCAGACCGTGGCCGGCCGTCGCCAGAACCGCCGCGTCGAGATCTACCTGCACCCCTGAGGCCGCCGCCGGGACCCTGCGGCGGCGGCAGGGCTTCACGCCGCGCCCGGTTTGCTGCATTGGCATCCCCGTTTCCGGGGGTGTCGTGAGCGCGCTCAACGAATTCGACTACGTGATCGTCGGCGCCGGCTCGGCCGGCTGCGTGCTGGCCAACCGGCTGAGCGCCGACCGTTCGCTGCGGGTGCTCGTCGTCGAGGCCGGGCCCTGGGGCCGCGGCTGGAAGGTCAGCATGCCGGCGGCGCTGACCTACAACCTGATGAACGACCGGCTGAACTGGTTCTACCACACCGAGCCGCAGGCGCATCTCGACGGCCGCCGCCTGTACTGGCCGCGCGGCCGCGTCGTCGGCGGCTCGTCGGCGCTCAACGCCATGGTCTACATCCGCGGCCACGCCTTCGACTACGACCGCTGGGCCCGCGACGAGGGCTGCCCGGGCTGGTCCTACGCCGAGGTGCTGCCCTACTTCCGCAAGGCCGAGACCCGCTCGGTCGGCGGCGACGCCTGGCGCGGCGACGCGGGTCCCTTGCGCGTCTGGGCCGCCGACACCCCGAACCCGCTGTTCGATGCCTTCATCGAGGCCGGCGTGCAGGCCGGCTACGGCCGCACCGACGACATGAACGGCTACCGGCAGGAAGGCTTCGCCCGGATGGACATGACCGTCCACAAGGGCCGCCGCTGGGGTGCCGCCGACGCCTACATGCGCCCGGCCGTGCGGCGGAAGAACCTGACCCTGGTGCCGCGCGCCCTGGTCACCGCGATCACCGTCGAGGGCGGCCGTGCCGTCGGCATCCGCTACGTCGAGAACGGCCACGCCAAGCAGGCCTTTGCCGCGCGCGAGGTGATCCTCGCGGGCGGTGCGATCAACTCGCCGCAGTTGCTGATGCTGTCCGGCATCGGCCCTGCCGAGCACCTGCGCGGGCACGGCATCCCGGTCGTCCACGACCTGCCGGGCGTCGGCGCGAACCTGCAGGACCATGTCGAGCTCTACGTGCAGTACGCCTGCACCCAGCCGGTCACCCTGATGCCGGCGATGAAGCCGCAGAACATGGTGAAGATCGGCGCCGAGTGGATGCTCACCGGCACCGGCCTCGGCGCCAGCTCGCACCTCGAGGCCGGCGCCTTCGTCCGCTCCCGCCCCGGCGTCCCGCACCCCGACATCCAGTACCATTTCCTGCCGGCGCTGATCGACGACCACGGCCGCTCGCCGGCCGACTTCCACGCCTTCCAGGCGCATGTCGGGCCGATGCGCCCGGCGAGCCGGGGCACCTTGCGCCTGCGCGACGCCGATCCGCGCCGGCATCCGCTGCTCCAGCCCAACCTGTTGAGCGAGGCGCGCGACCGCCAGGAGATGCGCGACTGCGTGACCCTCTCGCGCGAGATCTTCGCCCAGCGCGCCTTCGACCCGTTCCGCGGGCGGGAGATCCGCCCGGGCCCGGACGTGCGCAGCGATGCCGAGATCGACGCGTTCGTCCGCGCCAAGACCGACAGCGCCTACCACCCCTGCGGCACCTGCCGGATGGGGCAGGGCGACGATGCCGTGGTCGACCCCGCCTGCCGGGTCCGCGGCCTCGACGGCCTGCGCGTCGTCGACGCCTCGATCATGCCGAGCGAGCCGTCCGGCAACCTCAACGCCCCCACCATCATGATCGCCGAGAAGGCCGCCGACCTGATCCTCGGCCGCCCGCCGCTGCCGCCGTCCGAGGCACCGGTCTGGTCCGATCCCGAGTGGCGTATCCGCCAGCGGGTGGGCCGGCCGGCTACCGCTGCAGCCTGATCCGCGGGTCGACCCAGGGCGCCACGAGGTCCGCCAGCAGGTTGCCCAGCACGATGAACACGGCGGCGACCGTGGTGACGCCGACGATGATCGGGATGTCGACGCGCTGGATGGCCTGCCAGGCGAGCTGGCCGATGCCGGGCCAGCCGAACACCGATTCGACCACCACCGCCCCGCTCATGAAGATGCCGATGTCGAGGCCGATCATCGCGACGATCGGCAGGGCGGCGTTGCGGAAGGCGTGGACCAGCACGACCCGCCACTCGCCGGCACCCTTGGCCCGCGCGGTGCGGATGTAGTCCTGGCCCAGCGCCTCGACCATCGCGGTCCGGCTCATCCGGGCGTACCAGCCGGCCCCGAGCAGCCCCAGCGTCAGCGACGGCAGCACGAGGTGGCGGAGCTCGCCATAGCCGCCCAGCGGCAGCCAGGCGAGCTGCACCGAGAACACGTAGAGCAGCAGGATGCCGACCACGAACTGCGGGGCCGAGACGGCGGCGAAGGCCAGCAGCATCACCGCCCGGTCGCCGGCCCTGCCGCGCCGGGTGGCGGCCCAGATGCCGGCGGCGAGGCCCAGCACCAGCTCCCAGGCGATGGCCCCGGCCATCAGCAGCAGCGTCGCCGGCAGGCGCGACAGGATCAGTTCGGTGACCTCGGTCTTCTGCTGGTAGGAGCGGCCGAGGTCGCCCTGCAGCAGGTGGCCGAGGTAGCGCAGGTACTGCTGCCAGAACGGCAGGTCGAGGCCGAGCTGGCGGCGGATGTTCTCGACCACCTCGGGCGTGGCGCTGCCCTTGGTCAGCGCCCGGACCGGATCGGCCGGGAGCAGAAAAAGCAGCGTGTAGGTGACGAAGGTGATGCCGAGCAGGATGAACAGCGCCTGGCCGACGCGGCCTGCCATGTAGCGGATCACCGGCCCAGCTCCGCCCGGCGCGGGTCCAGCGCCTCGTTCAGTGCCTCGCCGACGAGGTTGAAGGCCAGCGCCGTCAGCAGGATCGCCGCCCCGGGGAAGAACACCAGCCACGGCGCGGTCGCGAAGTAGGTCTGGTTCTCGAAGATGATGTTGCCCCAGGACGCCGTCGGCGGCTGCACGCCGATGCCGAGGAAGGACAGCGTCGCCTCGAGCAGCACGGTCGTGGCGATGCCCAGCGTCCCCCACACCAGCAGCGTCGGCAGCAGGTGCGGCAGCACGTGCTGCCCGAGGATGCGCGCCGGCCCCGCACCGAGGCCGCGCGCCGCCTCGATCCAGTCCTTCTCCACGAGGCCTATGGTCTGGGTGTAGACGACCCGGGCGATCTGCACCCAGTTCACCAGCGCGATCACCATGGCCACGATCCACAAGGACGGGCGGAAGATGGCGGCCAGCGCGATCGCCAGCAGCAGCGCGGGAAAAGCCATCATCAGGTCGGTGAAGCGCATGATCGCAGCACCCGTCCACCCCCGGAACCAGCCGGCGGCGAGGCCCAGCGCCGCCCCGATCACGAGGGCCGCCCCGTTGGCGACGACGCCCACCACCAGCGAGGTCCTGGCGCCGTAGAGCAGCCGCGAGAGGAGGTCGCGGCCGAGCTGGTCGGTGCCGAGCCAGAACCGGGCGTCCGGCGGCAGCGGCGCGCCCTCCAGCGTCAGCCCGTCGAAGAACTGCTCGTCCGGATCGTAGGGGGCCAGCTGCGGCGCCAGCAGCGCCGCCAGCACCAGCAGCACGATCACGGCGAGGCCGAACGCGGCCAGCGGGTCTCGGGCGAGGAAACGGCGCATGCGGGCTCGGGGGTGCGGCGCTGGCGTGGGCGGGACCGGCTGCGGCATGATCCCGGCCGGACACTAGCCCGGCCGCCGGCATGGCGGCTACGGCCGGCTTGGAGGGACCGCGGGCGGATGGTGCTGGTCGATCCCCGTGGCGTGACCTGGAGCGGCAGCGACCCGCAGGCCCTGGCGCAGCTCGAGCAGGCGCTGATGGCGATGGCGGCGTTCCGCGGCGACCCGTTCGCCGCCGCCGACGCGGCGCTGGCCCGCGACCCGACGCTGGCCGTGGCGCACCTGCTCAAGGCCGCCATGCTGGCCTTCGCCATGCAGCCCGACTTCGACGCCGATGCCGCCGCCTCGCTCGACGCCGCGGCGGCCCTGCCGCTCAACGACCGCGAGCGCCTGCACCTCGATGGCCTGCGCCGCTGGATGGCGGGCGACCTCGACGGCGGCCTCGACCGGCTGGACCAGGCCCTGCGCGCGGCTCCGCGCGACCTCGTCGCCCTGTTCTTCGCGCACCAGGGCGACTTCTTCACCGCCGGCACCGCGGCCCTGCTGGCCCGGCCGCAGCGCTCGCTGGCCGACTGGCCCGCGGACCTGCCGGGCCACAGTGCGGTCACCGGCATGCTCGCCTTCGGCCTCGAGGAGAACGGCCGCTTCGCCGAGGCGGAAGCCGCCGGCCGGGCCGCCGTCGCCGCCGCGCCGGACGACGGCTACGCGCTGCACGCCGTGGCGCACGTGCTGGAGGAGCAGGGCCGGGCCGAGGACGGCCAGCGCTGGTACGCCGAGCATGCCGCCTCGTGGCAGGAGGGCAGCTTCTTCACCGTCCACAACGCCTGGCACCTGGCCCTCTACCACATCGAGGTCGAGGACCCGGACGGCGCGCTGGCCGTCTACGACCGCTTCGTCCGCCCGGGCGACGGCGCCATCGTCCTCAACCTGTGCGACGCCGCGGCCCTGCTCTGGCGGCTGATGCTGGCCGGTGCCGACACCGGCGGACGCATGCCCGAGGTCGCGCGTCGCCTCGTCCCGCACGCCGCCGACGCCCGCCATGCCTTCAACGACGTCCACGCCATGCTGGCCTTCGCCGCCACCGGCGAGGCCGAGGCCGCCGACCGGCTCGTGGCGACGCTCGGTGCAGCCGCCGGCGGGAGCTATCGCCGCGCCGCCATGACGCGGCGCGGCGGCCTGCCGATCGCGCTCGCCATGCGTGCCTTCGCCGAGGGTCGCCATGGCGAGGCCTTCGACCGCCTCGCCGCGGCCGAGCCCGACTGGCCGCAGATGGGCGGCAGCCACGCCCAGCGCGACCTCCTGCCCCTGACCCTGATCGAGGCCGCCATCCGCGACGGCCGCTTCGCCGCCGCCCGCAGCCTGCTGGAGCGGCGCCTCGCCGCCCGGCCGCACAGCCGCACCGTCCGCCGCGACCTCGCCCGCTGCCGCTAGGTGGCGGTCCGCGCCGCCCGCGCCGGCTCGGCGGCGACGCTCTGGTAGATCTCGTCCTCCTGCGCGAAGTGCAGGCGGAGGATGGCGTCCAGCGCGTAGAGCGTGCGGCGCAGCTCCGGCAGGTCCTCGGGGCTCGGCCCCTCCGCGGGAAGCTCGGCCACCAGCCGCCCCAGCCGCCGGGCGAGGTGGCCGATCTCGCGATGCGTCCGGCTGATCGCCGCCATCGGGTCGCGGCCGCCGAGCAGCGTCGCGATCCGCGGATGCAGCTCGGCCTCGTCGCTGCGCTCGTGCGGCAGCACCGTCGTGCGCAGCTCCTGCTCGACCGCGCGCAGCTCCGCCACGGCCTCGGGCCCGTCGCCGCGGTGCAGCCGGTCGGCCAGCGCCCGCAGCCGGTCGAGCAGCGGCAGCAGCGCCTTGTGCTCGGCCTCCAGCGCGTGGGCACTGGCGCCTTCCAGCACGGGCTGCGGCGGGGTGGCGCCGCGCAGGGCGCGCAGCGCGTTCAGGATCACCGCGACGTCGATCGCCTCCTGGACCAGCGCACCCGCCACCGGCGGCAGGTAGCCGAAGGCCGCCGCCAGCATGCCCAGCAGCGACAGCCCCATGCCGGCGACGATGCTCTCGAGCGCGATCCGCCGGGTGCGCCGGGCCGTGGCGATGCCCTCGGCCAGCCGGTCGATCCGGTCGACCATCAGCACCACGTCGGCGGCCTCGCTGGCGGCCCCGGCGCCGCGGGCGCCCATCGCCACGCCGACGTCGGCCGCGGCCAGCGCCGGCGCGTCGTTGACGCCGTCGCCGACCATCACCGTCACCGCCTCGGCACTCTCGGCCCGGACGGCGTCGACCTTGTCCTGCGGCGAGCGCTCGGCCAGCACCGCGTCGACGCCCACGGCCGCGGCGATGGTCTCGGCGACGTCGAGCCGGTCGCCGCTCAGCATGACGATCCGGCGGATGCCGGCCCGGTGCAGCGCGCGCAGGGCTCGCGGCGTCTCGATGCGGATCTCGTCGGCCAGCAGCAGCGCCCCGGCGAGCTCGCCGTCGATCGCGACGAACACGCCGGACGAGCCGTCGCGGGCGGCCCGGCGGGCCAGCCGCTCGGCCCAGGCGGCGCCGTCGCGGCCCTCGCTGACATAGCCGAGGCTGCCGAGCCGGACCCGGCGGCCGCCGACCAGGCCCTCGAGCCCGGCACCCGGCGTCTCGACCACCTGCTCGGGCATCGCCAGCGGCAGCTTGCGGCCGCGCGCCGCCGCGACCACGGCCTGGGCCATCGGGTGCTGCGACACCTGGTCGAGCGAGGCCGCCAGGCGGACCAGCTCGTCCGGGTCGAGCGGACCCGGGCACTCGATCGCCTCAAGCCGGGCGATGCCGGTGGTCAGCGTGCCGGTCTTGTCGAGCATCAGCGTTGCGGCGCGGGCGAAGGTCTCGAGCGCCGCCCCGCCCTTGACGAGGATGCCGCGCCGGGCCGCCGCCGAGATGCCGGCGACGATGGCCACCGGGACCGCCAGGATCAGCGGGCAGGGGGTCGCCACCACCAGCACCGCCAGCGCCCGCGCCGGATCGCCCGACAGCGCCCAGGCGCCGCCGGCCATGACCAGCGTGAGCGGCAGGAAGAAGAGCGCCCAGCGGTCGGCGAGGCGGCCCATCGGCGCCTTCTGCCCGCGTGCCGTCTCGACCAGCCGGACGATCGCCGCATAGGTGCTGTCGGCGGCGGCCGTCGTCGCCCGCAGGCGCAGCGGGGCGCCGGCATTGACCGTGCCGCTGCGCGCCCGCTCGCCGGGCTCGCGGCGCACCGGCAGGGCCTCGCCGGTCATCGCCGATTCGTCGAGGCTGGCCGGCTCGCCCGTGACGATGCCGTCGACCGGCAGCACCTCGCCCGATTTCACGACGATGTCGTCACCCGGCCTGACGGCGTCGACCGGGACATCCTCGAGCCGCCCGTCGCGCTCGCGGTGCGCCACCCGCGGCGCCCGGCCGAGCAGGGCGGTCAGCTCGCGCTCGGCCCGCCGTCCGGCGACCTCCTCGAGCACGTTGCCGCCGGCGAACATCACCGCGACCACGGCCCCGGCGAGGTACTCGCCGAGCGCCAGGGCACCGCCCATCGACAGCGCCGCCACGATGTCGACGCCGGTCTCGCCGCGCCGCAGGTTGTCGACGATCCCGACCAGCAGCACCGCCAGCGCCGGCAGGATCGCCGCCGCCCACAGCCGGTCGGCGAGCACCGGCGCACCGAGCAGCCACGCCACCCCGCCGGCGACGAGGCCGGCGACGGCGAGCCCGAGGGCGAGGCGATGCGCGAGGGCCGGCATGGGCGGGGACGCTAGCAGGAATGGCGTGCCGCGGCGGTGGGGCAGGCTGCCGCGCTCAGCCGCCGCGGGCCAGGGCCGCCAGCGCCTCGCCGCTGACCCGGTAGGGCAGCCAGCCCTCCATGTGGCGGATGCCGTGCCGCTCGTAGAACCGCCGGGCCGGGTTCCAGTCGAGCACCCACAGGTCGAGGCGGGCGCAGCCTTCGGCGACGGCGATGCCGGCGAGGTGCCGCAGCAGCCGTTCGCCGACGCCGCTGCCGCGCGCCCAGTCGTGCACGAAGATGTCCTCGAGATAGATCCCGCGGCGCCCTTCCCAGGTCGAGAAATTGAAGAACCACAGGGCGAAGCCGGCCGGCCGCCCGGCGCTCTCGGCGAGCAGGCAGCGGCATTCCGGCGGATCGCTGCCGAGTGCGCGGCGGAAGTCGGCCTCCGTGGCGCGCACCGCGTCCGGCGCCCGCTCGAACTCGGCCAGCGCCTGCACCATCGCCCGCACCGTCCCGGCATCGTCCGGGCCGGCCTCGCGGATCGTCACCTGCTCCATCGCGTCCACATCCCTTGAAGACCAGAAACGATCATGAACCGGCATGAACAAGGTTTAATCTGCCCTGACCGTCACATGTCGTTGAATACCTGCGTCCGGCTCCTCACCTCGCCGCCCATGCAGCCGGCAGGGAACCGGCGCCGGGGAAGGAACGAGACACCGCATGCGCCGCTTTCGCAACCTGCTCGCCGTGATCGACGACGTCCGGGGCGAGAGCCCGGCGCTGGCCCGCGCCGCTGCACTGGCCCGCGCCAACGAGGGCCGGCTGACGCTGGCCACCTGCCTCGAGCCGATGCCGCTGGCGGCGGGCACGCCCGGCGACGAGCTCGAGACCATCCTGCGCGGCCACTACCTCGAGTTCCTGGGCGGCCTGCGCGAGCGCCTCGTCGGCGACGGCCTGCCGGTCTCGGCCCGGCTGCTCGAGGGCATTCCCTTCATCGAGATCATCCGCGAGGTGGTCCGCGGCCGGCACGACATCGTGCTGAAGCCGGCCGAGGCCTCGGGCCGCGGCAACCAGCATTTCGGCAGCACCGACCTGCACCTCATCCGCAAGTGCCCGTGCCCGGTGCTGGTGGTGCCGCCGGAGCCGCCGACCCGCTTCGCCCGCGTGCTTGCCGCCATCGACCCGGCCAGCGAGGACCCGGAGGTCGGCGTGCTCAACGACCGGATCCTCGAGCTGGCGACCTCGCTGGCCGCCGGCGACGCCGCCCGGCTCGACGTGCTGCACTGCTGGCAGCTGCCGGCCGAGGCCATCCTGCGCAGCCGCACCGGCACCCGCTTCGCCGAGATCAGCGCCACCGAGGAGGCGGCCCATCGCCGCGCCCTGGCCGAGCTGGTCGCCCGCTTCGAGCGGCGCGGTGCCGCCATGGACCCGCACCTCGTCCACGGCGACCCGCGCGCGGTGATCCCCGACTTCATCCGCTCGCGCGGCGTCGACGCCGTGGTGATGGGCACCTCCAGCCGCAGCCCGATTCCGGGCTTCCTGATCGGCAGCACCGCCGAGGAGGTCCTGGCGCAGATCCGCTGCGCGGTCCTCGCGGTCAAGCCGCCGAGCTTCGTCACGCCGATCGGGCTGGAGGGCTAGGGGCGCCGTCCGCGACGCTACCGGTCGAAGCCCTGGTAGAGGCCGTGGAACTCGATGACGATCATCTCGAGGTTGCGGAAGCTGAGCCTCGAGCCGCCGTTGTAGGCGGGGTTGACGCTGAGGGACCAAAGGCCGAACGGGCCGATCGGGGCGCGTTCGCACTGCAGCGGCAGCTCGGCGCCGCGATCGATCCGCAGCTTGAGGTCGCCGTCCTCGAGGCCGGGCGTGGCACCGGTCAGCGAGCCCGGGGTCAGCTTGCGGCGCACCTTGTCGTAGTGCAGGCCGGTCGAGTCGTAGGCGAAGGCGAAGGGCCTTGCGGCGTGACGGACATAGGCCGGCACGCCGGCCTCGGGCGGCGGATAGGGCGCGTCGGCCGACGTGCGAAAGCGCTCCTTCCCGCTATGCACGATGTCGACGCGATGCCGCGCGTTGCCGGTGCTCAGGCCGAGCATCCAGACCCGGACCTTGCTGAGCCGCACGTTCGCCATCGCGTAGAACGGGTTGGGCAGCGTGTCGGCGTCCTCGGGCGGCTCGTCGCCGAGCCGGACCAGCGAGCGCGTCGCCTCGTAGTCGGAAAGCGGCGAGGTTGAATTCTTGGTCGCCGGCAGCAGCTCGAAGTCCATGCTGCCGCCCTCGAGGTCCTCGAACAGCGACAGGTGCGTGGTCCGGGTCAGCACGACGATGCGTCCCGGCGAGCTGTCGTCCGGCGGAAACGGGACCGGGGGTTGGGGTTCGCCTCGAATCCCTGCCGGATCTGGCTCCGCAGCGCACTGCGCGCGCCCTGCAGCTGCAGGCTGCCGATCGCCCGGGGATTGTCGCCCAGCAGGTTGCGGAACCCGCCGGTCGGCTGCAGGGCCCAGAACGCGTGCGCGCGGTAGGCGTTGTAGAGGGTCTGCAGGACGTCGGCCTTGGCCCGCTCGTAGAGGCCGGAGACGTAGGCGCTCATCGCCGGCAGGCCCGGATCGGTGCGCTGGCTCTGCTGCGTCCCGACGGCCCTCTGCTGCACGGCGAGGCGGCGCTGCTCCGCCAGCAGCTCCACCCGCTCGCGGAGCAGCGCGTTGTAGCGGTCGATCTGCTCGTTCCGGCGGGTCATCGTCGCGATGTAGCGGTCGAGGTCCCGGGTGACCGCCGCCCCGCCGAGGCTCTTGCGGAACCGGTCGCAGAGCTCGCGGAACTTCTCGAGCTGGACGAGCAGCCGGTTCGACGCGTCGGCCGAGATGTAGCCGCCGGCCAGCTCCTTGAGCTGCGTGCGCAGGTCGAGGTCGCCCTCGATCACCTTGACCTGGCGCAGCAGCAGCTCCTTGCGCACCGGCTCGCCGAAGTCGTCGAGGACGCTGTTGGCCGCCTCGTTGATCATGGCGCCCAGCTGGCTGACCGCCATCGCCCCGGCGCTGGCAGCCCCGCCGACCTTGCTGATGGTCTCGATCGCGTGGATCGGCTCCGAGGCGTTCACGAACGACAGCTGGCTCAGGCAGTTGAACAGCGTCTCGACGCTCAGGCCGAAGGCGGCGTCGATCTTCGCCTCGAGCCCGGCGAGGGCGGCCTTCAGCTTGGCCCGGTCGGCGTTCGCCGCGGCGTCGGCGGCGTCGATCGCCTGCAGCGCGTTGCCGATCTGCGTGGCGTTGTTGGTGACATTGGTCGTCACGAACGTCTGCTGGACGCCGTAGTTGGTCAGGGCATCGCCTAGCGACGCATGTGCGTCCTGCTGGGCGCCGAGCTTGGCAAAGTATCTCCCGTAGTAGGTCTCGATCGTCGGGAAGTACCGGGTGCTGTCGCCGATCGCTTCGGCGAGGGCGGAGTCGTAGCTGCCGAACGACATCTCGGGGGCGAAGTCGGCGCCCTTGCCGAAATAGTCATAGCCCCGGCCGTACCGCTCCAGCGTCGGATAGGCCGCATTGCGCAGGGCGGCCGCGAGCTCGCGCCGGTCGCGGTCGCTGTCGCCGTCGTTGGCGACGCCGATGGCCAGCCGCGATACCCAGCCCAGCCGCTCGCCGATGTCGCTCCAGGGGTCGGTGTAGCCGATCAGGGCCAGGGCCCTGGCGACCAGGTCCTGCCGCACCTCCTCGGTCATCGCCTCGAGCAGCGCCTTCGGCCAGTCGAACCAGCGGAGGGCGGCATTGAGCTCGTCCTCGACGCGGATGGCGCCGCCCTCGTCGTCGTGGCCGCCGCTCCGGGCCCGGTTGGCCTCCTTGAGGGCGAGCAGCATGCTGCTGCCGGACAGCGACGTCAGCACCTGCGGTTGCCGGATCCCGGTTGCCTGCAGCAGGCTGGCGACCGCACCCCAGCGGGCGACGGCCTGGTCGGGCAGGCGGCCTGCATAGTCGGCCGGGATCGCCGTCGTCGCGGCCAGCCACGCGATCAGGGCGCTTCGGTCGGCGGCCGCCAGCGGCCGGTCGGGCGGCGCCGTCCAGTCGGCCTGCAACGGCACCCCGGGTGCGACCTCGAGGCTGCGCCGCACCGCGGCCACGGGTTCGGCCCCGGCGTCGAGGGAGCGCAGGCGGGCCTGCCAGGTCCGCCAGTCGAGGAGGCCGATGCCCTCCCGGGCCAGGCGCAGGCTCGACATGCCCTGCAGGGTGCCGACGTCGCGTCCCCAGCGCTTGTTGAGCGCGTCGATCAGGATGTTGCGATGCCCGTCCGGCGTCCCTTGCGCCAGCGTGGCGGCATCGCCGAGGCCACTGGCGAGCAGCAGCGTCGCCACCGCCGCCGCACCGGCGAGTGCCGGATCGGGAAGGGCGAGCAGCTCCCGCGCCGACGTGCTGGAGACGGCGGCCAGGGTCTCGGCGAGCGCCGTCCGCTGCGCTTCCTCGAGGGCCGGAGCGGCGCCGGAGACCGTCCAGTCGAAGGCGAGCACGACCTGCGGCGGCAGCACGTCGAGAACCTGCGGCAGCAGCGCGTCCGAGGTCGCCGCGTCACCTGGCCAGGCTGCCCATTCCAGCGCCGCCGCCGCCAGCCGCAGGTTGCCCATGCCCTGCAGCTCGCCGACGCTGCGGCCGGTCCGCTGGTTTGTGGCGACGATCAGCTCGTTGCGCTGCCAGTCTGACGTCTTGGAGGCGAGCCAGGCGCGATCGTGCAGGCCGCTGCCGAGCAGGATCAGGGCGTTGGCGGCGCGGCCGACGAGGTCGTCGTCGCTGGTCTTCGCCAGCTCGCCGGCAGGCTCGCTGGTCAGCGCCGCATAGCGCTGCTGCAGCAGCGCCCGGTCCTGCGCCGCCAGCTTCGCCGGCGCGCCCGGTCCCGCCCAGCCGGCGGTGAGCAGCTGGCGAAGCGGCAGGGCCGCGAGGAAGCGGCGCAGGGTGTCGGCCGCGTCGTCGCGCGTCGCGAGGTCCGTCCAGGTCAGCTCCGGCCGGCCGTCGGCGGCGAACAGGCGGACCTGCAGCCGGCTGCCGACCAGGCCAATCTCGACCGTACCGGCGTCCTGGCGCCCGGGCAGCTTGCCGGCGTCGGCGACGGCCACCAGGCGGAGCGGCCGCGGCCCCGGCAGCGGGGTCGCGAGGTAATCGGCCCGCGCCGCCTCGAACACCATCTGCAGCTGGGCGACGCTGGTCAGCCGCGTCAGCGCCTCGGTCGACATGGCGCCGCTGCGCACCGTCACCGTGCCGGGCGTGCCGGGCCGGGACTCGCCGTCGTGGCCGTCCGCGCCGTCCTCGCCGACGGCACCGTCGGCCCCGGCCTCGACCCGCACCTTGGTGTTGTAGAACGCGACGTTGAACAGGAGGCCCCTGCCGCCGCGACCCCGGTCGCCGCCCTTGCCGCCGCGGCCGCCCCTGCCGGGCTGGCTGGCACCGCCGGCGGCGGAGCAGGCGACGGCCGGGGTCCCGCTGGCGCAGTAGACGGCGATGGTGCCGCCGCGGCCGCCCTTGCCGCCGTCGCCGCCACGGCCGCCGCTGCCGCCGCGCCCGCCCGGGCCGCCGCGCGTCGGCGGCGTGTACGAGATGCCGGGAACCCGCACGACGCCGTCGAAGCCGTCGCCGCCCGGACCGCCGATCGCACCGTCCTGGCCGGGCTGGCCGGGCTCGCCGGCCCCGCCTTCGGCCGACAGGGCGAGGACGATGCCGGGCGGGAACGCGGTGCGGTCGCAGCAGAGGAAGAGGCTGCCGGCATCGCCGCGCCGCTCGATCACCGCACCGCCGCCGTCGACCGTCCCGTCGCGGTCCGCGCCTGCGCCGCCGTCGCGCCCGTTCATCGCCGCGGCATGGTCCGTGGCCGACCAGCCGGGACCGCCGTCGCGCTGGTCGTTGCCGCCGCCGGGGCCGACGACCCGGTCACTGTAGCCGGGTGAGCCCTTCTCGCCGGCGTCGACCTGCTCCGGACGCTGGCGCAGCGGTGGCGTCAGCTGGGTCGCGCGGATCTCGGGCGGCGCCCCGTCGACCGAGAGGCGGGGCCCCGCCTTGCCGGCCCGGGCGCGCAACACGCGGGCGAAGATCGAGACCTCGCGGCCGGGAAAGGCGAGGGCACCGTCGATGGTCAGGTCGTCGGCGACGATGTGGATGCTGGCCGAGTCCGGCAGGTACAGCGGACCCGAACCGCCGGTCGCGGCGGAGTCCTGGGTGATGACCAGCGGCAGCGCCGTCTCGATCCTGATGGCGGTGACCACCTCGGCGGTGCCGCCGCCGGGCAGCGGCTCCCGCGCGACGGTCCGCCGGATGTTGTAGAGCGGATTGCAGACGGTCGGGTCCATCGCCGTGTGCCCCCGGCTCGCTAGGTCACCTGCAGCGCCAGTGCCAGCCGCCGCTGCATCTGCGCGGTGACCGCGTCGATGCGCGCGAGCTGGAACTCCTTGATCTTGTCGATGGCCGAGGCTGCCATCGGATTGTTCAAGTCTCCGGCTGTGGTCGGCGTAATCTCGACGTAGTTGCGCAAATAGGTGAGATTGTCGACGATTCTATTCACCACTTTCCGCAACTCATCCGGAGGCGATCCACTCGTCAGGGTGCCGGAATTCCTGAGTAATTTGTCCCACGTCTCAAGCTGATCAGCCACCACGCCTGCGAACTGTTTGCCGACGCAGATATCCTTGTATTGATCATATCCAACGATGCTCTTCTTGTAACTGCTCAGTTGCGCTTTGATGTAATCCGTGTCTTCACGCCAAGCCGAAGCCAGTTTCTGGTAATTTGTCGAGTAGTTCTGGTAAGTGGCCAAGTTCGGTTGGGTATACTCGCGGGCGGGAACCTCGCTGATGCGTTCGTAGAGACCCTGCACCGACGGCACGTTGGCGCGGGCGTGGATCTGCGCGCCAAGGCGCTCGCCCAGCGCCATGGTCATGGCGAGACCCGTGATGCCGACGAAGGCCGCCGACTGTGCGAGTTCGCCAGTCGGTCCGCAGGCACTGGCGAAGGCGACCAGGCAGGCGTGGCAGGCTTCGGCGCGGGGGCGGACGTCGCTCTCGTTCAGATCCGGAAAGCTCTTCCTCGCGCTGTCCCAATCGAGCAAGGCCCTGCGCAGGTCCTCGCCGAGGGCGCTTAACTCCGACTGGCGCCAGGACGTGGACGGCACCGTCTCCTTGCGCGCGGTGGCAACCGCAAGCTCGGCGGAGCGGAGGAAGCCGCCGAAGACGAGGCCGAGATCCCCGGCATTGCGCTGGACCCGGATCCGCGCCTCCCTCAATTCGCCGCCGAAATCGGTACCGCCCGGGTCGATGCCATGCTGCATCAAGGTTTCGGCAGCGATCTCCCAGGCGCCACGGTCGTTGCGGTTCCGTCTTCCCGGCAGATCCGCGAGGTTGATGTTGGCCGGCAGCCCGCGCAGCATCCCGACCGATTCGCGCAGCGCATCGTCGCTGACCGCGCGCGCCTGCGGCTCGGCGCCGACGATCTTGCCGAAGGTCTCGATCTCCCGGCTGGCAGCCGTTGCCGTCACCGCGGCGGAGCGTTCCTCGGCCTGTCGCCAGGCGTCGAAGCGCGCGCCCGACGTCGGATCGCGCGAGCCGACCTTGCCCGCGGCGTAGAGATAGCTCGCCAGCGACGGCGTGGCGGTCGTCTTCGGCTGCTCGAGCAGCCAGCGCTCGGCCAGCTCGCCCTCGGCGAGGGCCTCGCCGCTGGCCCTGCGGTAGTCCTTCCACTCCTCGGCCGTCTTCGGCAGGCGCAGGTGCTCGTCGGGCATGCCCATCCCTCCGCGTTGACGCAACCTGTCGGCGAAGGCGGCATCTGCCGGCCCGGCCTGGCGTCGCGTGAAGGACCCTAGGGCGCGCTGTCGACTTCGACAATGGACAATGGATCAAGCAATGCACAAGAAATAAGCGATCAATGCATGCACGTTCTAGGCGAACGTCGAGATCTCGATTCTTCGGGAATTCGAAGATTCGCCGGCATCACGCTGTCGGCGACTGGCCCTGGCCGCAGCCGTCGCCGGTCTCCTCGCCGGCAACCGGGCGCAGCCGGCTGCCCCAGCTGCCGATGGCGGCGGCCACCACGACGAAGCCCTGGCCGGTCTCGGTCAGCGCGTAGTCGACGCGCACCGGCGGCCCGGGCTGGACCCGGCGCTCGATCAGGCCGCGCGCCTCGAGCTCGCGCAGGCGCAGCGCCAGCATCCGGTCGCCCATCGTCGTCAGCCGCTGGCGCAGCTCGCCGAAGCGCAGCGTGCCGCCCTCGGCCAGCGTCGCCAGCAGGTGCCCGTTCCACGGCTTGCCGAGGACGTCCATCGCCCGCTGGAACATCGGGCACAGATGCGCGCTGTGGCGCGGCCTCAAGGCGCGATCCCGACCGTCATGGCGCGACTATGCCTGCGGATCGCCGGTTCGTGAAGTGACTTGTCGTGCGGGAGCAGATTGTCACTTGCTATCTGCTTCCTTTTTTGTAGCTTGAGGGCGTTCCCAGCGCCGGCGGCAGCGTGGCCGCCGGCCCGAACCGGAGGCTTCATGAAGCTCTACTATTCCCCCGGCGCCTGCTCGCTGTCGCCGCACATCGCGCTGCGCGAGGCCGGGCTGCCGTTCGAGCTGGTCAAGGTCGACCTCAAGGGCAAGGTCACCGAGCACGGCGACGACTTCCGCAAGGTCAACCCCAAGGGCGCCGTGCCGGCGCTGCAGCTCGATGACGGCCACGTGCTCACCGAGGGGGCGGCGATCGTCCAGTACGTCGCCGACCGCAAGCCCGAGGCCCGGCTCGCTCCCGCCGCCGGCAGCATCGACCGCTACCGCCTGCAGGAGGCGCTGAACTTCGTCGCCAGCGAGATCCACAAGGGCTTCGCGCCGCTGTTCTACCCGGGCTACTCGGACGACGCGAAGGCGCTGCAGAAGGCCAGCCTCAGGGCCAGGCTCGACTATCTCGAGGGCGAGCTGAAGAACCGCCCCTACCTGACCGGCGACCACTACACGGTCGCCGACGGCTACCTGTTCGTCGTCCTCGGCTGGACCGGCTATGTCGGCCTCGATCTCGCCGACTGGCCGACGCTCAAGGCCTACCACGCCCGCATCGCCGGCCGCCCGGCCGTCCAGGCGGCGCTGAAGGCCGAGGGCCTCGCCGGCTGACCGCTGGGACCGCGGGGGCGGCCGGCCCGTCCCCCGCGGTCCCGGTCGCCCGGCGGCAGGCGATGCCGGAGCGGGCGGAACCTGCCCCCGGCGTGCGCCGGAAGACCTCGACGCATCCCGGGATGGCGGACCAGATTGCCACGCCAGGCCGGGCATTCGCGCGATTGGCGAGAAGAATAGTCTCTTTTGGCGTCAGAAGATCGGCGTCTGCGCGACTTGACGCAGCGGCTGCGGTTGCGTCACCGGGAGGTTGAACTCGCGATCTCCGGAGCTATCCTTATCGGCACTGTCGGCCCGCGAGTGCGTTCCGCGAGCGGCTTGGTTGCTGGAGATGCAGCATGGCAATCTACACCGGTATCCCGGGGCAGGAGAACACCCTCGTCGGCAGCAACGACAGGGACACCATGTCCGGCGCCGAGCTGAACGACACGCTGAGCGGCGCCAGCAGCATCGACACGCTGTTCGGCCTCGACGGCGAGGACACGCTGTTCGGCAACGCTGGGAATGACCGGATAGAAGGCGGCAACGGGAACGACTATCTGTTCGGCGATACTGAGGGGCGCAGCTTGCTGCAGCAGGGAGCGGATACGCTCTTTGGCGGCAATGACGACGACTATGTCTATGGCGGCCGGGGCGCCGACTTGGCTTATGGCGGCACCGGCAGTGACGATATGAATGGAGAGGACGGAAGCGATCGTCTATACGGCGGAGAGGGCGACGATTACTTTTATGGCGGCTTCGGCAACGACACCAGCTGGGGCGGCAACGGCGACGACTATTTCGACGACTCGATAGGCTCTAGCACCATGTACGGTGGTGACGGCAACGACACCATGTACGACTACGGCTACGGTCCGGGTCGCAGCGCGCTGTTCGGAGGCGAAGGCAACGACTACTTCGAAGTCTATTTCAACGCCACGATAGTTGGCGGCAACGGCAACGACTCGCTCACGGCCGACGCCGGGCGGCTGAAAGTCGCGCTCGGCGACGGTGACGATGAGTACAACGGCGCCCGGGAAGCCTCGACCGTCTGGGGCGGTGCGGGCAACGACTATCTCTATGGCGGCGACGTCGCCAGCACGCTCTACGGCGATGAGGGCGATGACGAGATCGACGGCGGCACCGAGGACGATCTGCTCCAGGGACGTGCGGGTGATGACTCGCTCGAGGGCGACGAGGGCAACGATCGCCTGCAGGGTGGGGCCGGCAACGACGTGCTGCATGGCGCCGGCTCGGAGAGCAACAACCCGCTGGAGAACGACACCTTCGTCTTCGGCAACGACCAGGCCCGCGATACCGTCGAGGACTTCCTGCCGGGCAACGACCTGCTCGACGTGACGGCGGTCAACTACGACGACAAGGGCCTCGGACTCGCGGCGACCGGCATCTCGCTGGTCGAGGAGGATTCCGGCGGTGGCATCGTCAACACGGTGATCACCTTCACCTCCGGCACCACCGTCTCGACCACGATCGTCCTGCTGGATGTGGCGATCGCCGACATTTCCGAAGACGACTTCGTCTTCTGAGGACGGTCCCCCCTATCGTTCCCGGTCCACCGATCGAGCGCAAGGAACAGACCCCATGGCGGTCATCGACGGCAACAGCGAAGACAACACCCTGTTCGGGACGATCGCGGCCGACACCATCACCGGCTTCGAGGGGCAGGACAACCTGTCCGGCGGAAACGGCGCCGACACGGTGCACGGCAACGACGACGACGACTTCCTCTACGGCAACCGCGGCGTCGACACGCTTTTCGGCGGCAACGGCAGCGACCAGCTTTGGGCCGATGCGATCCTCGTCACCAAAGGGGGTGCCACCATCCTCGCCAATCCGGCGGCGGCCTCGGCCAACACGCTCTTCGGCGATGACGGCGAGGACCGGGTCTTCGGCGGATCCGCCGCCGACACCCTCTATGGCGGCGACCAGGACGATCTGCTGGAGGGCAATGCCGGCGCCGACCGGATCTTCGGCGACGCGGGCGCGGACAGCGCCCTCGGCGGTGGCGGCAATGACCGCATGTTCGGCGGCGCGGACGACGATGTGTTCGACGGCAGCGGTGGCAACAATCTTGTCGACGGAGGCGACGGCGACGACAGCCTCGACGCCGGCTCGGGCAACGACACCTTCTACGCGGGAAACGGCAACGACTACATCAGCACGTCCGGCTACGGCAACGACTCGTTCTTCGGCGGCGACGGGAACGATACGCTGCTGAGCTATGACGGCGTGGACACCATCTACGGTGGAAACGGCAACGATTCGATCGGCGGCTACGGCGCCGACGACTCGCTCTACGGCGGCAGGGACGACGACGAGCTCAGCGGCAATGAGGGCCAGGACACCCTCTACGGCGGCGGCGGCAACGATTCGCTGACCGGCAGCGAGGGCAACAACAGCGTCTATGGCGGCGACGGCGACGATACCCTGACGGGAGATGATGTCGCAGCCGATGTGCTCGTCGGCGGCAACGGCGCCGACTACCTGGAACTCGACGACGACGGCTCGTTCCGCCTGGTGTTCGGCAACGACCAGGCCGTGAACACGGTCGAGGGCTTCATCCAGGACCACAGCACGCTCGACGTCCGTCAGGCCACCTTCGACGGCGAGGCCAGCGGGTTCGCCGCACCGGGCCTGGTCATCACCCAGGATGGCGACGACGCCCGGATCGAGCTGATCTCGACCGCCTCGGGCCCGGCGGTGACCAACACCACCATCATCCTGCTCGATTTCGACGCGAGCAGTCTCGTCGCCGCCGACTTCCGCTTCTGACGCCGGATCCCGGTCGGCGTCCGCGCGATCCGGCGCAACGGCGGCGCCTGATCCCGAACGGGCCGTGCGGGCTAGTTCGGCTGCCCGGGCCACGGCAGCGGGGCGGCACCTTCGGCGACGCAGCCGGTTCTCCGGGTGCGCCGGATGTTCGCTTGACAGGCTATCCGGAACGGCGTCACGACTTGCCAAGTAGGTGTGACGAGCCGGCGGCGCTTGCGCTGGTCTCCGCCCCGCATCGCGCAAGGAGGGTCCCGTGGCCGTCATCAATGGCATTCCCAACCAGACGAACACCCTCAACGGTACCAGCGGTGCCGACACGATCACCGGGGCGAACAGGTCCGACACCCTGAGCGGGGCCAACGGCAGCGACACGCTGGTCGGCAACCAGGACGCCGACACGCTGTACGGCAATGCCGGCGATGACAGCCTGGACGGCGGCACGGGCAACGATCGGCTGTTCGGCGATACCGAGGAACGCAGCCTGTCGCAGGCCGGAGCCGATACACTGCAGGGCGGCAACGGCGACGACTACGTTGACGGTGGCCGCGGTGCCGACAGCCTCTCCGGTGGTAACGGCAGCGACGGGATCTACGGCGGCGATGGCAATGACCGCCTTGACGGTGGAAACGGCAACGACGTCCTCAACGGCGGCTACGGCAACGATACGACGTGGGGCGGCGCCGGAGACGACAATCTGGATGACCAGCAGGGGATCAGCACGCTGTACGGCGGGGCCGGCAACGACTACATGCGGGCCCTCAACCAGGGCGGCGGAACCAACTCGCTGGCCGGCGGCGAAGGCGATGACTGGCTGGTCCTCGAAGGCACCGGCAGTGTTGCTGCTGGCAGCGGCAATGATCGTGTCGACGGTGCCAATGGCTGGTTGAAGATCACCCTCGGCGATGGCGTGGATTCGTACATCGGAACGCTTGGCCTCGACGCCCTCGTCTGGGGTGGCAACGGCAATGACACGCTGGAGGGCGGCTTCTTCAACGATACGTTCTATGGCGATGAAGGCGATGACAGCATCGGCGGATTCAATGCGGACGACGTCCTGCAGGGGCGGGCTGGACACGACTATGTTTGGGGCGGCAGCGGTACCGACACCGTTTCGGGCGGCAATGGTAACGACACGGTCCAGGGCGACTCGGGCAACGATACGCTCTACGGCGGCAATGGCGACGACACGCTTTATGGCGGTGACGGCGCGGCCGATGTTATCGACGGCGGCAACGGCGCCGACAGCTACATCGTCGACGAGTTCGGATCGGACGAAGCCTCGGCCCGCTTCGTCTTCGCCGACGACCTGGCGGTGAACACCGTCGAGGGCTTCGTGCAGGACCGCCAGACGCTCGACGTCTCGGCCGTCACCTTCGACGGCAAGGCCAGCGGCTTCGGCGCCGCCGGCTTCGACATCTCGCAGGACGGTGCCGACGCCGTGATCGAGCTCGTTTCCACCGCCGATGGACCGGCCGTGATCAGTACCACGATCGTGCTGCTGGACTTTGACGCCAGCGATCTCGTGGCCGCGGACTTCCGGTTCTAGCGAGGCCGCCCCGGCCGGGCCCGACGCGGTGGCGGATCGCCCGGTACGAGGTCGCTGAGGCGAGGACGCGCCGCGCCACGTCGCTCTTCCATGGCGGCTTTTGCGGTGCGTCGCGAGCCGGCCGGCGCAAGTCCCTGATTCATTGTAGGCATTGGCGTCGATCGATAGGGAATTCCGCCGTCCAGTTGCGGCGCTTTCAACTACTGGGAAGCATTGTCATCGTAGGCTCGCTTGACTTCGCTATCGGCCTGGCGTCAACCTTGGGTTCTGTCCTAGGCTAGTCCGGTCCGCTTCCGGGTTTCCCGAGCGCGCCCCGGCATGGCAGGCTCACGCCAGTCCGAGGAATTCTCCATGGCGATCTTCGTCGGCACGCCCGGGGTCAGCAACACCTACCCCGGGACCAGCGGCAACGACACCATCACCGGTGCCGAGCTCGCCGATACCCTGTCCGGCGCCAACGGCAACGATTCCGTGTTCGGCCTCGACGATGCGGACTCCCTGTTCGGCAACGCCGGTAACGACGTCCTCTTCGGCGGCAACGGCGATGACCTGCTGTGGGGCGACACCGACCGGCAGAGTCGTACCCAGGCGGGCAACGACTCCGTGTTCGGCGGCAACGGCCGGGACGCCATCTTCGGTGGTGCCGGCAATGACAGCCTGTCCGGGGACGATGAGTCCGACGAGGTTGACGGAGGGGAAGGCAACGACCGGCTCGCCGGCAATGCCGGCGATGACATGCTGACCGGCAGCTGGGGCAACGATACCGCCTGGGGCGGCGACGGCAACGACGCCATCCGGGACCCTTACGGCGCGGACACGGTCTACGGCGGCAACGGAGCGGACACTGTCGTCCTGAACGGCGCTGGCTTCGTCCTGGTCGACGGCGGCGCCGACAACGACGCGATCACCATCACGGTCGCTGCTGGCAGCGTCATCGGCGGTGCCGGCGACGACATGCTCTACGGTGGGCCGGGTAGGCTCAAGGTTGCGCTGGGCGGCGACAATGACTTCATGATCGCCGGCAGCGGCGCCGATACCTGCTGGGGCGGCAGCGGCAACGACAGGCTTGACGGCTTCCGCGGCGACGATTCGCTCCATGGCGACGAGGGTGACGATACGATCTCGGGCGGCGCCGATTCCGACTTCGTGTCCGGCCGCCAGGGCGACGATTCGCTGACCGGCGGCGACGACGAAGATACGCTGGCCGGCGGCGCCGGCAACGACGTGATGACGGGCAGCACCACGTCGCTGAGCTATACCGAGGACAACCGCACCTCCACCGACACCTTCTCCTTCGCGGACGATGCCGGAGCGGACAACACGGTCCGGGACTTCATGGCGGACAACGACCTGCTCGACGTCCGCAGCGTCTCCTACGACGGCAAGGGCCAGGGCCTGGGCGCTTCGGGGATCGCCCTGCAGGAGCAGGACATCGGCGACGACGTCACCGAGACGGTGATCACCTTCAGCGTCGGCACGACTGTCTCGACGAAGATCCATCTGGTCAACGTGCTGATCGCCGACCTTACCCCCGAGTGCTTCGTCTTCTGAGGCTGGCCCCCGGATCCCCGACACCCGACGTCTTTCGCACGGAGAGAGCCCATGGCGCTCATCGAGGGCAACGATCTCGACAACACCCTGAGCGGGTTCGCGGTCGCCGACACCATCTACGGCTATGGCGGTGCCGATTCGCTGTTCGGTGGAAACGGCAACGACGTCATCTACGGTGGCGACGACGCCGACCTGCTGCGCGGCAACCGCGGCGTCGATACGCTCTACGGCGGCAATGGCGACGACACGCTCGAGGCCGACACCATCCTGGTCGGCACTGGCCGGGGACCGCAGCTCGTCACCACGTCGACGGCCTGGGCCAATACCCTGTTCGGTGGAGCGGGCAGTGACGAGCTGCAGGGCGGCCGGGGCAGCGACTCCCTGAACGGCGGCTCGGACGACGACTTCCTGTTCGGCGGCAGCGGTCGCGACACCCTGAGCGGTGGCAACGGGGTCGACCTCTTGAGCGCCGAAGCTGGCGACGACCAGGCCTCGGGCGGCAACGACGATGACAATGTCTACGGCGGCTCGGGCAACAACCTGCTTTACGGGGGCAATGGCAACGACGTCCTGGACGGCGGTGGCGGCAATGACACGTTCTACGGCGATGCCGGCGACGACGAGATCAACACGTCGGGCAATGGTGACGATACGTATTACGGCGGAAGCGGCGACGATTTGCTCTCCGGATACTACGGCAACGAGCATTATTGGGGAGGCAACGGCAACGATAACATCTACACTTCATGGGGCAACGACACGGCCTACGGCGGCAATGGCGCCGACTACATCGAGGGCGGCTCGGACAACGACCGGCTCTACGGCGATGCCGGGAACGATACGCTGTGGGGAGAGGACGGCGACGACAAGGTCTTTGGCGGCGATGGTGACGACACCCTCAACGGCAGCGCCGGCGCCCTGGAGTCGCTGGTCGGCGGCAACGGCGCCGATGTCTACCAGCTGGACTACTATGGCGGACACGGACCGACCGACCTCGTCTTCGGCAACGACCTTGCCCAGAATACGGTGGTCGGCTTCACCGGCGATCTCGACGTGCTCGACATCTCGGCCGTCGACTACGCCAACAAGGGCACCGGCATCTCGGCCTCGGGCATCGTCATCGCGGCGCAGGGGAGCGACACCCTGATCACGCTGACCACGACCCCACCCGGCACCGCAACGTTCAGCACGCAGATCCTCCTCGTCGACTTTGCCCCGGGCGACCTGCAGGCCTACGACTTCGTCTTCTGACCCGTCGCGGGTTGCTTGGCCGGCGGGGGGCGCCCGGGCGTCCCCCGTTCGTCTCCGCAGCCCGGCCGCGTCGGAAAAGCCCGTTGCCAAGCGGCCCCGGCGCTCCCAAAGTCCAGCGCCGCGCGGAGCCAAGGCCGCGACGGAAACGACATCAGGGAGCAGATCATGGCCCGTCACCCCGAGGGCACGTCGAAGACACGTCGTGGGTTCATGCAGTCCGCCGGCACCGTCGGCGCCGCCGGTGCGATGCTGGCGAGCATGGGCTTCGACCCGGCGCTCGCCGAGGTCGCCGGCCGCTCCGAGAAGCCGCTGAAGGCCGCCTTCTCGAACGCCGGCCTGCAGGCCACCTGGTGCGCCCAGGGCAAGCAGGCGGCCGAGTACTGGGGCAAGCTGTTCAACGTCGAGGTCACCTGGTTCGACGGCGAGCTCAGCGCCACCAAGCAGCGCGCCGCCATCGACAACATGGCCTCGCAGCCCTGGGACTTCGTCGCCATCCAGGCGTTCGGCATCGGTACCTTGACCGATCCGGTGAAGAAGATGATCGACGCCGGCATCCCGGTGATCGACATGGACACGCTGATCGCCCCGCTCGACCAGATCAACGTCCACAGCTTCCTCGCCCCGGACAACGAGTTCATGGGCGCCGCGGTCACCCAGGCCCTGGTCGACGCCATGGGCGGCAAGGGCAACATCGTGATGACCCAGGGGGCGCTGGGCCACACCGGGGCGCAGGGCCGGGCCCGCGGCTTCAAGTCGGTGATCGAGAAGTATCCCGACATCAAGGTGCTGGACGAGCAGCCGGCCGACTGGGACGTCACCAAGGCGGCCCGCATCTGGGACACCCTGCTCACCAAGTACCCGGACATCAACGCCGCCTTCTTCCATAACGACGACATGGCGCTGGCGGCCTACAACGTGATGAAGGCGCGCAACCGCACCAACATCCTGATCGGCGGCGTCGACGCCATGCCGCCGGCGGTCGAGGCGGTGCTCGACGGCCGCATGCTGGCGACCGTGCGCAACCCGTCCTGCCGCATCCACGGCTATGCGGTCGTCGCCGGCGTGGCGGCGGTCGTCGGCGGCGAGAAGACCGGCGAGGGCGGCATCCCCAAGCATGTCATCACCGACGGCCCGGTCGTGACCAAGGCCAACGCGCCCGGCATGCTGTGGATGCAGGAGCACTTCCTCATCTAGATCGTGGGAGCGGGACGCATGGCGTCCGAGGCTGCCGTCCCGCTCCTCGAGCTGGCCGGAATCTCCAAGACGTTCGGGGGTGTCACCGCACTCTCGAACGTCGACTTCACCCTGCGCGCCGGCGAGATCCACGGTCTCGTCGGCGAGAACGGGGCCGGCAAGTCGACGCTGATGAAGATCATCGCCGGCGTGCACACCGAGTACGACGGCACGATGCGGCTGGACGGCCGGCCGGTGCACTTCCGCTCGGCGCGCGACGCCCTGGCGGCCGGCATCGGCATGGTCCACCAGGAGCTGAGCGTCATCCCCGACCTCAGCGTCGCCGAGAACGTCTTCCTCGGCTTCCAGCCGGTCTCGCGGCTGGGCGTGGTGCGCTGGGGCGAGATGGCGCGCGAGGCCGAGGCGCACCTCAACAGCCTCGGCATCAAGGTCGACCCCAAGGCGCGGATGGGCTCGCTGCCGCTCGGCATGCAGCAGCTCATCGAGATCGGCCGGGTGCTCTACTCCGGCGCCCGCATCATCATCCTCGACGAGCCGACCTCGGCGCTGTCGCCGCCCGAGGTCGAGCGCCTGTTCGAGGTGCTGGGCCGGCTCAAGCGGGCCGGGCAGAGCTTCATCTTCATCTCGCACTTCCTCGACGACGTGCTGCAGATCACCGACGAGGTCACGGTCTTCCGCAACAGCCGCAAGATCGTCACCGCCCGCTCGGCCGAGATCGACAAGGCCTGGATCATCGAGCGGATGATCGGCGCCGGGCACGAGCAGCTCGAGGAGAGCTACACCGGCGAGATCTACCTCGACAGCCGGCCGGCGGCGCCGGTGGCGCTGGAGACGCAGGGCCTGTCGCTGGGCGGCGCCTACGACGACGTCAGCCTGCAGGTCCGCCAGGGCGAGGTGCTGGGCATCTACGGCTTCATGGGCTGCGGCCAGCTCGAGCTCGCCCGCACCCTGTTCGGCAAGATGCCGCCCGACCGCGGCCAGCTGCGGATCGGCGGCCGCGACGTCCGCCTGAAGCGCACGGCCGATGCCAAGAAGGCCGGCATCGCCTTCGTCCCGGAAAGCCGGCGGAGCATGCTGTTCGGCACCGAGCCGGTCTACAAGAACGTCTCGATCGCCATCCTCGAGCGCATCTCGCGGCTCTGGCTGAAGCCGGCCGAGGAACGCAGGATCGCCGAGAAGCACGTCGTCAGCCTCGGCATCCGCCCGCCCTCGGTCGAGCGCATCCTGCGTACGCTGTCGGGCGGCAACCAGCAGAAGGTGGCGCTGGCCAAGTGGCTGACGCACCTGCCCAAGGTGCTGGTGCTGAGCGAGCCGACCCGCGGCATGGACGTGGGGGCGAAGGACGACGTCGTGCAGATCGTCCGGGGCTTGCGCGAGCAGGGCATCGGCATCGTCGTGGTCTCCTCGGAGCCCGAGACGGTGCTGTCCCTTGCGGATCGCATCGTGGTGATGAAGAAGGGCCGGATCGCCCGCGAGTTCGCGAGCGAGTCGGTGAGCAAGGACCGGCTGCTCGCCGCAGCCTGAGATGACGGGAAGACGATGAAGGCCGATGTCGCGGATACCAGGGCCGGCAAGCGCTCGCTGCGAGGCTGGCTGCTCGGCCAGATGCGCAACATCGCACCCTTCGCGACGCTGATCTTCCTCGTCCTGTTCTTCAGCTTCGCCAGCCCGTCGTTCCTCACGGTCGACAACTTCGCCAACATCCTGCGGCAGATCTCGATCACCGCGATCATCGCGGTCGGGCTCACCTACGTGATCCTGTGCGCCGAGATCGACCTCTCGGTGGCGGCCATCGCCAACGCCACCGGCATCCTCGTCGCCTTCTTCACGCTGCAGGAATCCTACGTGAACATCGCCAACCTGCCCCTGCCGGGCGGGCTGGCGGTGATCCTGTCGCTGGTCGCCTGCTTCGCGCTGGGGGCGGTCAACGCCTTCGGCGTCACCTGGATCGGCATCCCCTCCTTCATCATGACGCTGGCGATGCTGCAGATCGGCGCCGGCATCTGCGCGCTGCTGGTCCGCGGCCAGATCGCCTACGCCGTGCCCGACATCGTCCGCACCCTGGGCGCCGGCTCGATCGGCCCGGTGCCGTGGATCGTCATCGTCGCCGCCGTGGCCCTGCTGATCGGCCACCTCGTCCTGACCTACACCCGCTTCGGCCGCTACGTGTACATGGTCGGCGGCAATCGCGAGGCGGCCGAGTATTCGGGCGTCAACGTCCGCTTCATCGTCGCCGCGGTGCTGATCATCTCGGGCGTCTGCTCGGGCATCGCCGGCATGCTGGGCGTCGCCTATTTCGGCAGCGCCCAGCAGAACGAGTTCGACGACTTCCTGCTCGATGCCATCGCCGCCGTGGTCGTCGGCGGCACCAGCCTGTTCGGCGGCCAGGGCGGCATCGGCAACACCATCATCGGCCTGTTCGTCCTGGGCGTCCTCAACAACGGCCTCGACCACGTCAACATCGACAGCTTCACCAAGATCCTGATCCGCGGCCTGATCCTGCTCGCAGCCCTGGTCATCAACGTCTACGCCCAGCGACTCCGCGCCCGGCAGATCTGAGGCCGGGGCGGACGGCCCCGCCGGCGCGACATCCGCGCGAAACATCGCCCGGCGCAGATGACCTCGAGCGAACGTCGGGGCCGCTAGGCGGCACCCGCGGCGACGCGACCGGGACGGCGGGCGCCGTTCCCCGTCCCGTCCCTGCCGCGGGGGCCAGGCCCGGACCGTTCGCCCGCGGGAGCCGGCGGGTCCGGCCAGCCGAGGGGCACACACCATGCCGACCATCTTCGGAACGGGTGCAGGCGACTACATCGTCGGCGGCGACGACGCGGACACCGTCGTCGCCGGCGGCGGCAACGACCGGGTCTTCGGCGGCGGCGAGGCGGATCATATCGACGGCGGCGATGCCAATGATCTGCTCTATGGCGGCGAAGCCAACGACATCATGTTCGGCGACACCGCCGCTGCCGGCGACGACACGCTTTACGGCGGTGCCGGCGACGACTTTCTCATCGGCCTCGACGGCGCCGATCTGCTGATCGGCGAGATGGGCAACGATACGCTCTACACCGGCGGCGGCGACGACCGGGCCGTCGGCGGTGATGGCGACGACGAGCTGGGCGGCGATGCCGGCCGGGACATCCTGACCGGTGGCAATGGCCTGGACACGCTGTACGGCAGCGACGAGGCCGATTCGCTGTTCGGCGATGCCGGGGACGACGTGGCCGACGGAGGACCGGGCGACGATGTTGCCTATGGCGGCGACGGCGACGACTATCTGGGCGACGATGGCGGCGCCGACTTCCTGTTCGGCGGCAACGGCAATGACGGCCTCGATTCGGGCGAGGGCAACGATCTCGTTGTCGGCGACGACGGTAACGACTACGTCTCGGCCGGCCAGGGCTTCGACGTGGCCCAGGGCGGCGGCGGCCGCGATACCGTCGATGGCGATGGCGGCACGGACTACGTCTTCGGCGACGACGGCGACGATGTCGTCCGGGGCGGCGACGACGGCGATCGCGCGCACGGCGGCAACGACAGCGACCGGGTCTATGGCGGTGCCGCGGCCGACACGGTCTACGGCGATGCCGGCCACGACACGGTGGTCGGCGGGACTGGCAACGACACGGTGGCCGGCGACGCGGGCAACGACCTCGTCCTCGGCGATGCCGGGGCCGACCGCCTGCAGGGTGGTCTGGGCGCCGACGTGTTCCGCTTCGACGACGGCCATGCCGGTGTGGGGGCCGGGCTGCGCGACGTCGTCGCCGACTTGCTGCGCGGCCAGGGCGACCGCCTCGACGTCGAGCTGATCGACGCCAACCGCGGCCTCGCCGGCGACCAGGACTTCGTCTTCAGGGGCACCGGCGCCTTCACAGGGATCGGCCAGCTGCGCGTCGTCGCCGCCGGCGCCGACCGCATCATCCAGGGCAACAACGACAGCAGCCTCGACGTCGACTTCGAGATCGTGCTGGCCGGCTTCAACGCCCCGGTGACGGCCGGCGACTTCATCGACCTCTGAGACGTGCCGCCGGAAGTCGTTCAACCATCCGGTTGACTCTTTGATCGCGAGGGCGCATAGTCAACCACATGGTTGACCTTGAGACCCCCCGACTGGATGCCGTCTTCCACGCCCTGGGCGATGCCACGCGCCGGCACATGCTGCGCGAGCTCGCCCGCGGCGAGCGGACGGTCGGCCAGCTGGCGCAGCCCTTCGCGATCTCGCTGTGGGCGGCGTCGAAGCACATCAGGACGCTGGAGAGCGCCGGCCTGGTCCGGCGCGAGGTCCGCGGCCGCACCCATCTGTGCCGCCTCGACCCCGGCCCGCTCGCCAGTGCCCATCAGTGGCTGGGCACCTACGAGCGCTTCTGGACCGGGCGTCTCGACGTGCTGGAAGGGCTCCTCCGCGAGGAGGACGCCGCGAAACCCGAACCCGACGAAGGAGAGACCCCGTGAACGCACCCCTGACCCTGGACGCGCATGGCCGGCTCACCGAGCCCGCGACCCTCGAGATCCAGCGCCTCTTGCCCGGCCCGGCCGAGCGGATCTGGGCCTACCTCACCGACGGCGGGCTGCGCCGCAAGTGGCTGGCCGCCGGCACCATGGAGCTGACCGCCGGCGCTCCCTTCGAGCTGGTCTGGCGCAACGACGAGCTGACCGACCCGCCGGGCACCCGCCCCGACGGCTTCGGCGCCGAGCACCGGATGCAGAGCCGCATCGTCGCGGTCGATCCGCCGCGCCGCCTGACCTTCACCTGGGGCCAGGGCGACGTCACCTTCGCGCTCGAGCCCCGGGGCCGCGAGGTCCTGCTCACCGTCACCCACCGCCGCGTCACCGACCGCGCGATGCTGCTCAAGGTCAGCGCCGGCTGGCACATGCACCTCGACCTGCTGGTGGCCGAGGTGACGGGGCGGAAGACCGGGCCGTTCTGGGACGGCTGGCAGCGGCTGATGAAGGACTACGACGCCCGCCTGCCGGGGTGAGGGCAGGGACGCCCGCGGGGGGCTCAGCCCCCCGTCTGCTCCAGGATGAACAGCCCGCCATTGTAGTCGTTGGTGTAGATCAGCCCGGCCTTGTCGACGAACACGTCGCAGAGCTGGATGACCTTGTTGCGGTTCGGCCGGTGGTCGACCAGCCGCGTGGGCTCCGGCGGGACGAACACCGCCGTCTCGACCGGCCGGAAGGGATCGCGGATGTCGAAGATCCGCAGGCCCGCGTTCTGGTAGGTGGCGTAGATCGTCTCCGAGCTGACCAGGCCCTCGGGCCGGTTCTCGAAGATGTTGTGCGGCCCGAAATGGCCGGGCTTCTTGGCGTAGTCGGCCTCGGCCGGCACCGGGAAGGTCGAGATGCTGACCGGGTTCGACGGCTCGCGGTTGTCGAACACCCAGATGTGCTTGAGCCCGTCCTCGAGATGGTCGAGCACGGCCTCGTCGAGCACCACGAGCAGGTCGCGGTCGGGCAGGGGCAGGCAGTTGTGGGTGCCGCCGCCGAAGGGCGGGCTCCAGTTGCGGTGGACGATCAGCTTGGGATCGCTGCGGTCCTTGACGTCGAGCACCACCATGCCGGCGTCGCGCCAGGCGCAGTAGGCGGTGTCGCCGTGGACGATCGGGTGGTGCAGGCCGTAGCGGCGATGGCCGGGCCAGCTCGGCGTCTCGCCGGTGGCCTCGTGCATGCCGGGGATCCACCACTTGCCGGCGATCTGCGGCCGGGTCGGGTCGGCCATGTCGATGGCGATGAAGATGTAGTCGGTGAAGCCGTGCAGCAGCGCCGAGGCGTAGGCCCAGCGGCCGCCGGTGTACCAGATGCGGTGCACGCCGACGCCCTCGACCGGCATGAAGCCGATCTGCCGGGGCTGGTCGGGGATGCTGATGTCGTAGACCGCCATGCCGGCCGACCAGTCGCGCTTCCGGGGCTTCTCGGCCGCAGCCGTGCCGACGGTCTTGCCGACCTGGGTCTTGTAGTAGGCGCGCTCGTCCTGGAACTCGGCCGCGGCGAACATGTCCTTGGCGTGGATCACCAGCAGCAGGTTCTCGTGGGTCTGCAGGTGGATGTTCCAGGTGCCGGGCGGTGCCGCGACGTAGCCCGCGGGCTTCGGGTTCCGCGGGTCGCGCACGTCGACGATGCTGAAGCCCTTGGAGAACATGTGGCCGCAATAGGCGTAGCCGCGCTCGACCATGAGCTGCACGCCGTCGGGCCGGCCGCCCTGGTCGGAATGGCCGATCAGCCGCAGGTTGCGCGCATAGTCGGGCTTGGGCAGGTCCTGGCTCGCCATGGCGCGTCCTCCGTCGGGAAGGGAAAAACGGGGCGGGGCCGGGAGGCTGTCCCCCCGGCCCCGCGCCGGCTCAGCCGATGCCCCAGATCTTCTTGTAGGCGTCGGTGTAGCCGTTGTCCGGGTCGTAGATGTTGTTCGGGCCGCCGTCGAACTGGATGTTGTCCGGCGTGAACAGGTGCGTCGGCGGGACGTAGCCGCTGGGCTTCTCGCCCGACAGCGCGCGGTTCAGCTCGTCGACGATCTGCCAGCCCTGCAGGCGCAGCGGCTCGGCCACCGTGCCCACCTGGTACTGCTTGCCGCGGATGCGCTGGAAGGCGACCTCGCTGCCGTCGCCGGCCGAGACGTTCTTCGGATAGCCGTCGCCGGCGACGCCGGCCGAGGCCAGCGCCGGGGCCATGAAGTCGAAGTAGAGGTCGTTGATGCCCAGCGCGTAGGTCCACTTGTCGCCGAACCGCTGCATCAGCGCCGTGGTCAGCGTCGGCATGCGGCTGGAGACGTCCGACAGGGGCGTGTCCTCGACCGACAGCAGCTCGCAGGTCGGGCAGGCCTTGATGACCTCGGCCATCGCGTTCGACTTGGCGATCGCCACCGCATAGACCGAATCGGTGAAGATCACGACGCCGGCCTTGCCGTCCGAATCGGCGATGGCGAACGAGGCCGCGGCCTTGGCGACCTCGAGCGGGTCGGTGGTGATGTTGGTGAACACCTTGCCGTCGGCACTCGGGCCGGCCGAGGCGGTGGCGTGCCAGCCGACCACCGGGATGTTGGCGGCGCGCGCGGCGTCAATGGCAGCGGCCTGCTCGGCCGCGTCGATGCCGCCCAGCACGATGCCGTCCGGCTGCAGGGCGATCGCCTGGTTCAGCGCCGCCGAGCGGCCCGACACCGAGCCCTGGCCGTCGAGCGTGCGCACCGTCCAGCCGGCGAGGCCGCCGGCCTCGGTCACCGCCTGGCCGACGCCGCGGGCCCCGCCGTTACGCTCGTCGGTCGACACGTAGACGATGGTCTTGCCGGCCTGGATCTTGGGGCCGGTGGTGGGCCCGTCCCACGGCGGGTTCGGCTTCACCGCGGCCGCGACCGCGGCCTTGGCGGCCGCGACGACATCGTCGGCGGCGAGGGCCGGCCCCGCCACCAGCGGGGCGGCGACCAAGAGCGCCGCGAGCGAGACTCCGAAGTTGAACCGCATCATGAACCTCCCTGGTTCGTTGGCTTGGACGAAGGCGGGCGCACCCGCGCCTGGCTGCGCTTGCGCTGGGCGTAGCCGGCGATGCCGATGGCCAGCAGCAGGGTGACGCCGTTGAACAGGGGCTCGACGAAGAAGGCCGCCCCCAGCTGCTGGATGCCGGAGATGCCGACCGCCAGGATCATCACCCCGACGATGGTGCCCCAGACATTGACCCGGCCGGGCTTGATCGTGGTCGAGCCGAGGAAGGCGCCGACCAGCGCCGGCAGCAGGAACTCGAGGCCGACGCTGGCCTGGCCGATGCGCAGCTTGGCCGCCAGCAGCACGCCGGCGAAGGCGCCCAGCGTGCCGGCGGCGACGAAGGCGCCGATGACGTAGCGGCGGACCGGGATGCCGTTGAGCACGGCGGCGCGCTGGTTGGCGCCGATGGCGTAGAGGCAGCGGCCGATCGGCAGGAACTCGGCACAGATCCACATCACCACGGCGATCGCCAGCACGTAGAAGGTGATGATCGGGATGCCGAAGACCTGGGTCAGGTAGAGGCCGATGAAGCCGTCCGGCAGCACGCCGATGATCTGCCGGCCCTCGGTGTACCAGAGCGCCAGCGCGTAGAGCACGGTGCCGGTGCCGAGCGTGGCGATGAAGCTGTCGATCTGCGCCACCTCGACCAGCACGCCGTTGATCAGGCCGAGCAGGGCGCCCAGCAGCAGCACGATCACCACCGCCAGCGGCCAGGGCAGGCCCATCTGCGTCTGCAGCGCGATCGCCAGGATGTGCCACAGCACGATGCCGTAGCCGACGGTGAGGTCGATGCGGCCGGCCATCATCGGGATCATCGCCGCCAGCGACAAGAGCGCGATCACCGACTTGTCGCCCAGCACCGAGCGCAGGTTGAGCATCGTCGGGAAGGTGCGCGGCAGCAGGATCGAGAAGAAGACGATCAGCAGCACCGTCAGGATCGGCAGGCCGTAGACCGGGACCAGGCGCATCAGCCGCTGGCCGGGGCCCAGCCGCTCGAGCTCGAGGCGGGTCGGTTCCAGCGCGTTGGAGCGGAGCGACTGCATGGCTCAGGCGGCCCTCGGTTCGGTCGGCAGCGATGCGGCGTGGACGAGGCGCTCGACGCTGAGCTCGGCCTCGGGCACCTCGGCGACGATGCGGCCCTGGCGGAACACCAGCACCCGGTGGCAGATCTGCGCCACCTCCTCGAAGTCGGTGGAGACGAGGACCACGGCGAGGCCCTCGCGCGTCGCCTGCGCCAGCAGCCGGTAGACCTCGGCCTTGGCCCCCACGTCGACGCCGGCGGTCGGGTCCTCCAGCACCAGCACCCTGCCGCCGATCCGCATCCAGCGGGCCATCACCACCTTCTGCTGGTTGCCGCCGGACAGGGTCTCGATCGGCGCCGCCGGATCGTTGGGCTTGAGATGCACCGTCTCGCCCAGCCGGCGGACCTCCTCGGCCTCGTCCGCCGGCCGGCGCCAGCCGAACAGCCGGCGGCCGCTGGCGAACGGGTTGACGAACATGTTCTCGCGCACGCTCATCCCGGCGAGCACGCTCTCGGCGGTGCGGTCGCCGGCGACGAAGCCCAGCCCGTCGCGCATCGCCTCGATCGGCGAGGCCGCCGCCACCCGGCGCCCGCCGATGGCGATGCTCCCGGCGTCCGGCCGCTCGATGCCGAACAGGGCGCGGCCGACCTCCTCCTGCCCGGCGCCGCGCAGGCCGACGAGCCCCAGGATCTCGCCCTCGGCCGCCTCCAGCTCGACCGGGCCGACCTCGCCGACGACGAGGCCGTCGAGGCGCAGGCTGACCGTGCCCTCGCGGCGCGGCGGGCGCACGAACAGCGCCTCGGGCGGCCGGCCGATGATCATCCGTACCAGCTCGGCGGGCTCGGTCCCGGCCGTCGCCTGGTCGCCGACCAGCCGGCCGTCGCGCAGCACCACCAGCCGGTCGCAGACCGCGAACACCTCGTCCAGCCGGTGCGAGACGTAGATCATCGAGGTGCCGGCGGCCTTGAGGGCGCGCAGCACCTTGAACAGGGTCTCGACCTCGTGCTTGGGCAGGCTGGCGGTCGGCTCGTCCAGCACCAGCACGTCGGCCTGCGTCTCCAGCGCCCGGGCGATCGCCACCAGCGACTTCTCGGTGCGCGACAGCTCGAGGACGCGCTGGCCGGGCTGGATGCCGGCGCCGACGCGGGCCAGCGACGCCTTCGCCCGGGCCTCGACCGCGGCCCAGTCGATCAGCCCGCGGCGGCGCGGAAAGCCCTGCGCCATGGCGATGTTCTCGGCCACCGTCATCCAGTCGATCAGGCCGAGGTCCTGGTGGATGAAGGCGATGCGCCGGTCGTGCGAGGAGGGGGCGTAAGCCTCGCCGGCGAAGCGGAACTCGCCGCCGTCGGCGGGGTAGACCCCGGCCAGCATCTTGATGACGGTCGACTTGCCGGCACCGTTCTGGCCGAGCAGCGCCAGGATCTCGCCGCGGCGCAGCTCGAAGCTGACGTCGTCGACGGCCAGCGTGCCGCCGAAGCGCTTGACCAGCCCGCGGAAGGCCAGCACCGGCGGTGCGGCATCGTCGGGACGCGGCGGCGCGCGCTCCATCCTCCCTGGCCTCCCTCGGCGCGCATTCGTGGCGCGCCCGTTGTCGATCACCGGGGGAGCGTGGCAGAAAACGCTTCGGCCGTCTTCCGCGAATCGCCCAACATTCGCCGGTTGGCGGCCAAAGCGGGGAGGGCGGCATGGCCGGCAGCGACGGTTTCGTCTCCTACGCCGTCACCGAGCACGGCGATGGCGGCACCCACCCTTGTGCCGGCCATCCCTGCTCGAGCCTGCTGTTCGTCACCGCCGGCCGCATCGAGCTGCGGGCACCGCGCGGCACCTGGCGGGTGCTGCCGGGCCACATGGTGTTCATCCCGGCCCGCCGGCCGCACAACCTGCACACGCCGGACGGCGCCCAGCTCGTCCGCGTCATGCTCGATCCGGCCGACGCGCCCTGGGACCACGAGGGCTGCTGGGTCGCCCGCACGAGCGCCCTCGCCCGCGAGATGATCCTGCACGCGCTGCGCTGGCGGAAGGACCGCGACCCCGCCGACCCGGTCGCCGCCGCGTTCTTCCGCACGCTCGGCCTGCTCTGCCGCGAATGGTTCGGCAACGAGCGCATCCTGTGGCTGCCGGCCGGCGAGTCGCGGCCGATCCAGGCGGCCATCGGCCACGTCATGGCCAATCCCGACGACGGCTCGGTCGAGAGTGCCGCCGCCGTCGCCCGGCTGACCCCGCGCACCCTGCGCCGCCGCTTCCGCGACGAGACCGGCATGCCCTGGCGCCGCTTCGTCCGCGACGCCCGCATGCTGCGCGCCGTCGAGCTCTTGGGCCAGGAGGCCCGGGTCGGCGACGTCGCCGTGGCCGTCGGCTTCAGCAGCCTCGGCGCCTTCACCGAAGCCTTCACCCAGACCCTCGGCCGCCGCCCGAGCGACTATCTGCGCCAGCGCGGGCCCTAGCCGCCGGCTGGGCCGGGACCGGTACAGCCTCGAGGCGAGCAACCAGGCCTCCGTGACACTGAGGGATTGCAGGTTGCGCCCGCCGGTGGCATGGCGCGCCCGTACCGTTAACCTGCGCCATTTTATCGGCCCATTCAGGATCCATCATGACCAAGGCCCTCTTCGGCACCGACCGCCCTGACACCGTGCTCGGCTCGGCCGGGCCCGACCGCATCTTCGGCCGCGGCGGCGACGACGTCCTGCGCGGCGGCAAGGGCAACGACCTGCTGGATGGCGGCCGCGGCGACGACGTCCTCCTCGGCGGTCATGGCGACGACGAGCTGCGCGGCGGCCCGGGCGACAACCTGCTCATCGGCGGCCGCGGCCGCGACACGGCGCTGCTCGGCGCCGGCACGCACCGGGTCGACCTCGGCGCCGGTGCCGACCGCGCCGTCTACGATGCCGCCAGCCACGGCGCCGCCTCGGTCATCGGCGGCTGGGGCAGCGACACGCTGGTGCTCAAGCTGACCGCCGCCCAGGCCCGGGACGCCCGGGTCCTGGCGGACCTGCAGCGCTTCGACGACTTCCTCGACGCCGGGGCGCACGGGAAGTTCACCTTCAGGGCCTTCGACCTCGAGGTCCGCGGCATCGAGCAGCTGGTCGTCGCCCCCCGCCTTGCCCTCGACTTCGTCACCGCCGATGGCGGCGACCGGACGGCGAGCGTCCGCCTGAACGACGGCAGCGGCAGCTTCCGCGACGGCGGTTCGGTCCGGGTCGGCAGCGGCCCCGGCGCCGTGGCGCTGGGCGATCTCGACGGCGACGGCGACCTCGACCTCGTCACCGCGAATGCGGACGTCGACACGGCCAGCGTCCGCCTGAACGACGGCGACGCGCACTTCGCCGGCGGCCAGACGGTGACGCTGCAGCGAACCCCGACGTCGGTGGCCCTGGGCGATCTCGACCGCGACGGCGACCTCGACCTCGTCTCCGCCAACATCGACGCCGATTCGGCGAGCGTCCGCTTCAACGACGGCAGCGGCGAGTTCAGCGGAACGGACAATATCGGCACCGGCTACCGGACGCTGCGGGTGGCGCTGGGCGATCTCGACGGCGACGGCGACCTCGACCTTGCCGCCCTCAGTCGCGAGCTCTTCGACGTGACCTTCTGGCGCAACGACGGCACCGGCCACTTCACCGGCGCCGGCCAGGTCAATGTCGGCCAGGCGCCGTCGGGCCTGGCGCTCGGCGATCTCGATGGCGACGGCGATCTCGACCTGGTCACCGCCAATGTCGGCGAGGACACGGTGAGCCTGCGCCTCAACGACGGAACCGGCACCTTCGTCAGCGCCGGCTCGGTCGCCGTCGGCGACGGGCCGCGCCGGGTGGTGCTCGGCGACGTCGACGCCGACGGCGATTTCGACCTCGTGACCCTGAACAGCGGCGATACCGCGAGCGTCCGGCTGAACGACGGCAAGGGCCGGTTTTCCGGCGGCGAGACGGTGGCCCTGGACCAGGCCCAGAGCAATCTCGCGCTCGGCGACGTCGACCGCGACGGCGATCTCGACCTGATCGTGGTTTCCTCCACGCGCGACGACGACGGCATCGCCAGCGTGCTCGTCAACGACGGCCGCGGCCACTTCACCGCTGCCGGCACGGTGGCGACCGGCAGCGATCCCTCGGGGCTGGCCCTGGGCCAGCTCGACGGGCCCGGCGGCACCACCGCCTCGGGCCTGCCGGACCTCGGCCCGCTGCTGCCGAACCCGGCGGAGCTCGACTACCTGTTCTAGGACGCGGCGCCGTCCGCCTCGCCCGCCCAGTAGTCCACCGTCGCGTCGGCCCGGTAATTCTCGCCGTTCAGCCGGACGCGGACCTTGCCGGAATCGGGATAGACGATGACATCGGCCGGGTTGCGGTCGCCGATGATCAGGTAGCGGCAGGGCTCGGTGCCGTCGTTGACCAGCGCGTGCGCCGCCGCCTGGCCGGCCGGGAAGCAGACATAGTCGCCGGCGGCGACCGGGTAGGTCCGCTCGCCGAGGCGCAGCGTCGCCCGGCCCTCGAGGATCAGCAGGTGCTCCTCCTCGAGCAGGTGGTAGTGCGCCGGGCATGACTGGCGGCCGGGCGGCAGCTCCTCGATGACGACGCCGATGCGCGAGCCGCCGCCGCGGTCGGTGAGGGGACGCATCCGGCTGCCGTAGCGCTCGCCCTGCGACCAGTCCTGCCAGGGCACCGACTCGACGGCGAAGGGCGGGACCGGTCCGGGCTTCGTCGCGTCGTCGGGCATCGCCGCTCTCCCATGCTGTCGCCTTGCCGGACGAGCCTACCGCACGGGCGGCCGGACCTCAGCACGCCCAGTTGCCGGGTGCCGCCCGCGCCCAGGGCTGCCACGGTGCGGTCAGCGGCTCCGGCACCGGCACGCCGAGCGCCCCGACGATGGTCGGCACCAGCTGCGCCGAGGTCGGCGGACCGGTCGGGCCTCGGCCAGGCCGATGCCGCGGGTGATGGCCCAGCCGACCGGCCGGTGGTTGCCGCTCCGGCCGGACGACTGCCCCTCGCCGCGCGGCCAGCGCAGCTCGCCATGGCCGGGGATCGCCACGCCGACCGATTCGTGCGGCCGCCGGGCCGTCCAGTAGACGACGAGGTCCGGCAGCATCGCCCGCCCCGGTGCCGCGGCATCGACGAACGCGTCGGTCCGCCACAGCCGCGACACCAGCGGCTCGCCAGTCTCGAGGTCGGTCATCCCGCGCAGCGCCGCCTCCAGCCCGTCGAGCGTCCGCTCGTAGTCGGCACCGGGCCGCACGATGCCGGTGGTGTCGCGGCCGGCGAGGTTGATGCGGATGTAGCCGTCGCCCTCGCTCGGCAGGGCGAAGAAGCGGGTGCGCGTCCAGTCCTGGCTGCGCGGCGCCCAGAAGCGGGCCAGCGCCGCCCGCAGGCTGTCCGGCAGGGCGGCGTCGGCCAGGTAGCCGAGGCGCGACCGCCGCAGCCGCGCCAGCGGCGCCTTCAGCCCGGCCGCCAGCGGTGCCGCCTCGCCGTGCAGCCGGCGCAGGATGCGCGGCAGCCGGTCGATCCAGCTGGCATTCGGCCCCATCCCGAACGGCGTGAACAGCAGCAGCGGCCAGTCCGGCGCCAGGCCGGTCAGCCGGCCGACCAGCTCGTCGGCGGCGCGGTGGATGGCGCGCATCGCCTGGTCGAGCCCGAGCGCTTCGGCCCGGGCCCGTTCGCGTCCGGGCAGCTGCGACAGGTCCCACAGGTAGTGCCCGGCGGCGTGGATGCCGCCGGCGACCAGCAGGACGAGGTCGGCGGGCTCGCGTTCCAGCACGGCGGCGGCGAGGTCGCCCAGCTGCCCGAGCGACCCGAGCGCCTCGTCGCGCAGGGCGGCGAGGCTCGCCGCCGTCGGCGGACCGTAGCGCTCGGGTGCCAGCACCGGCGCGCCGATCCGCCCGCGCAGTTCGGCGAAACCCGGCGGCGGCACCGACAGGCCCGGCGCCGGATAGTGCCCCTGCCAGCCGCTGAGGTAGAGCCCTTGGAAGCCGGCCTCCGGCGGTGGCGCCGCGAACGGCACGTCGACCAGGACGAGCCGCTTCCCGGCCTCCTGGAGGCAGGTCCAGAACGGCCGCAGCGGCTCGCGCTCGGGCGGGTAGGCCTCGACGGCACCGCTGGCCGGGTTCCACAGCTTGAGGAAGTAGCGGCCATGCCGGTCGGCCGGCTGGCCGGAGGTGAAGCTGCGCCACGCCGCCGTCTCGACCAGGCCGTCGGCCAGCGGCAGGCGGGTGTAGCGGCCGCCGGCGGCCAGGATCGCCGCGATGTTCGGCAGGTCGCCGCTGGCGAGGCCCTGCTCGAGCGCTGCCGGATCGAAGCTGTCCAGCCCGACGGCCAGCAGCCGCCCGGTGCTGCCGGGGTATTCCTCCGTCATCCGCGCCCCGTGACTGCCAGGCCTGCGTCCTGCTCAGAAGATCTCGCGGCCGTGCCGCAAATCCAGCACCGGCTGCTTGTACAGGCTCTGTCGATGACTGCGGCGACACCCGTCAATCGCCATCGACCGGGCGCCCGGCACGATCCTGATGGTGTGGACGCCGGCTACTCGGCCGGCCGGCGCTCCGCCGCCATGCGCTCGAGCAGCGACGCCACCATGCCGGTGGGCTTGGCGAACCGCGCCAGCTGCTCGTAGAGCACCGGCACCACGAACAGCGTCAGCAGCGAGGCGAAGGTCAGCCCGCCGACGACGACGATGCCGATGGCGGAGCGGCTCTCGCCGCCGGCGCCGCCGGTGAGGATCAGCGGCACCGCCCCCAGGATGGTGGCGATGGCGGTCATCAGGATCGGCCGCAGCCGCAGCACCGCCGCCTCGCGCACCGCCTCGCGGATCGACAGCCCGGCGGCGCGCCGCTGGTTGGCGAACTCGACGATCAGGATGCCGTTCTTGGTGGTCAGGCCGATCAGCAGGATCAGCCCGATCTGGCCGTAGACGTCGAGCGCCCGGCCGGTGAACCACAAGGACGCCAGCGCCCCGGTCACCGCCAGCGGCACGGTCAGCATCACCGTCAGCGGATGGACGAAGCTCTCGAACTGGGCCGCCAGCACCAGGTAGACGACCAGCAGCGCCAGGGCGAAGGTGATCAGCGCACCGCCCGTGGTGTTGATGAACTCGCGCGACTGGCCGGAGTAGGCGAGGCGGGCCTCCGGCGGCAGGATCTCGGCCGCCGCCCCGTCGAAGAAGGCGATCGCCCGGCCGAGGTCGTAGCCCGGCGTCAGCGACGCCGAGATGGTGATCGACGGCAGCCGGTCGAAGCGGCGCAGGTCCGGCACCGTCGCCCGCTCGCGGCTGGTCAGCAGCGCCGCCAGCGGCACGAGGTCGCCGCTGCGGGCGCGCACGAACACGTCGCCGAGGTCGCCCGGCGTCGCCCGGTCGGCGTCCTTGGCCTGCACCACCACCGGATATTCGCGGCCGCGGTCGACGAACTCGGTGATGTCGCGCGAGGCGAACATGGTCTGCAGGGTGCGGCCGACATCCTCGACCTCGATGCCGAGGTCCTGGGCCTTCTTGCGGTCGATGACCACGTCGACCTGCGGCCGGTTGGGCTGGTAGTCGATCTGCACGTTGGCGAGGCCCGGGTTGGCCTCGGCCCGCTCGACCAGCGCGTCGGTCCACTCCTGGACCAGCGCGAAGTCGGGCCCGCCGATCACCACCTGCACCGGCTGGCTGCCGCCGCGCAGCCCCAGCCCCTGCGGGTTGATGGCGACGGCGCGGGCGCCGCTGACCCGGCCCAGCTTCGGCGCCAGCTCGGCGACGATCGCCATCTGCGTGCGCGTGCGCTCGTTCCACGGCGTCAGCGTCACCACGACGAAGCCGCGGGTCGACTGCGAGCCCATGCCGACATTGGCGATGACCCGCGCGATCTCGCCCTTGCCGCGTGCCTCGTCGAGGACCTTCTCGATCTGCCGGACCTGGGCGTCGGTGTAGGGCACGGTCGAGCCTTCCGGCGCGTTCACCGAGATGAAGAACGCCGCCCGGTCCTCGACCGGCGTCAGCTCCTTGGGCAACGCCTGCCACAGCGTCCAGGCGAGCCCGGCCACGGCGACGCCGATGCCGAGCACGACGATCGGCAGGTTGAGCGCCCGCTCGACCACCCGGCCATAGGCCAGGGCGAAGCGGTCGAAGCTCCAGCGCGAGGGCTTCCGGTCCGGCGCATGCCGGTGCGGCTTGAGCAGCCGCGCGCTCAGGCTGGCGCAGGTCGACAGCGCCACCAGCGTCGAGATCGCCACCGCCGCCGCCATGGTCACGCCGAACTCGCGGAACAGCCGGCCGACATTGCCCTCCATGAAGGACAGCGGCAGGAACACCGCGATCAGCGTCGCCGAGGTGGCCAGCACGGCGAAGGTCACCTCGCGGGTGCCGCGGTCGGCGGCCAGCAGCGGCGGCTCGCCGAGGGCGACGCGGCGGTGCGCGTTCTCCAGCACGATGATGGCGTCGTCGACGACCAGGCCGATCGCCAGGATCAGCGCCAGCAGGGTGAGGATGTTGAGCGAGTAGCCCAGCGCGTACATCACCGCGAAGGTGCCGATCACCGAGACCGGGATGGTGATCGCCGGCACCAGCGTCGCGCGCAGCGAGCCGAGGAACAGGAAGATCACCGCCACCACCAGCACGATGGCGATGCCCAGCGTCAGCAGCACCTCGTGGATGGCGGCCGAGATGAACACGGCGTCGTCCGACGACACCTCGATCGCCATGCCGGGCGGCAGCGTCGGCCGCAGCTGCGCCAGCTGCTCGCGCACCGCATTCGAGACGGCGATGGTGTTGGCCTGCGGCTGGCGCAGGATGCCGAGCCCCACGGCCTCGTGGCCGTTGGCGCGGACCAGCGTGTCGCGGTCCTCCGCACCGATCTCGACGGTGGCGATCTCGCCCAGCCGGATCGGGTAGTCCTGCGCCCGGCGGACGACGAGCTCGCGGAACTCCTCGGGCGTGCTCAGGCGGGTGTCGGTGCGCACCGTCAGCTCGCGCGTCGCCGACTGGATGCGCCCGGCCGGCAGCTCGACATTGCTGCGGCGCAGGGCGCTCTCGACGTCGTCGACGGTCAGCCCGCGCGCCGCCATCTCGCGCCGGTCGAGCCAGATGCGCATGGCGTAGCGGCGCTGGCCGTTGATCTGCACCTGCGCCACGCCGTCCAGCGTCGCCAGCCGGTCGACGATGAAGCGGTCGGCGAAGTCGGTGATCTCCTCCGGCCCCCAGCGGTCGCTGGTGATCGACAGCCGCATGATCGGCTCGGCGTCGGTGTCGGCCTTGACGATCTGCGGCTGCTCGGCGTCGTCGGGCAGGTTGCGCAGGACCCGGCCGACGGCGTCGCGCACGTCGTTGGCGGCCTGGTCGATGTTGCGCCCGGAGACGAACTCGATGACCGTCCGCGACCGCCCGAGCGAGCTGGTCGAGCTGATCGAATCGATGCCGTCGATGCCGCTGACCGCACCCTCGATGATCTCGGTGATCTGGGTGTCGACGATCTCGGGCGCCGCCCCGGTGTAGGTCGTGGTGATGGTGACGCTGGCGCGGTCGACGTCGGGCAGCTCGCGCACCGGCAGGCGGAGCAGGCCGGCGACGCCCAGCACGATGACCAGCAGGCTCATCACCACGGCCAGCACCGGCCGGCGGATCGACAGCTCCGAGAGCGTCATCGCGGCGCCCGGCTCAGCTCACCGGCGCCGCCGCCGGCGCACCGGGGTCGGGCTGGATCTCCACCGCCGAGCCGTCGCGCAGCCGCTGCAGGCCGGTGATCGCCACCGTGTCGGCGACGGCCAGCCCCTGCGTGATCTCGATGACCCCGCGCAGCCGCTGGCCGAGCGTCACCTCGACCCGCTGGGCCTTGCCGTCGGCGATGCGGTAGACGTAGCTGGTCCGGCCCTGCAGCACGACCGACTGCTCGGGCACCACCACGGCCTCGTGGCTGCCCAGCACGATCTCGACGACCATGAACAGGCCGGCGGTCAGGGCGAGGTCGCCGTTGGGAATGTCGGCGCGGACGCGGAAGGCGCGGGCCACCGGGTCGATGCGGCTGTCGACGGCGCCGACCACGCCTTCGAACACCCGGTCGGGATAGGCGCTGGCGGTGGCGCGGATCGCCGTGCCCGGCTGGATGCGGCCGTAGTACTGCTCCGGCACCGAGAACTCGGCCTCGAGCGTCTCGACCGCGTCGAGCGTGGTGATCTTGGTGCTGTCGTCGACCCGGGCGCCGATGCTGACCTCGCGCAGGCCGACGACGCCGGCGAACGGGGCGCGGATCTCGGTGTCGGCGAGGCGCTTGCGGGCGATGTCGGTGCGCGCCTGGGCCGACAGGTAGGCGGCGCGCAGCTCGTCGACGCGGGCATCGGCGACGCTGCGGGTCTTGGCCAGCGTCTCGGCCCGGTCGAACTGGGCTTTGGCGTCGGCCATCATCGCCTCGGCCTCGGCGACCGCCGCCTGCTCCTCCTTGGCGTCGAGCGTCACCAGCAGGTCGCCGGCGGCGACGCGCTGGCCGGGGGCGAACAGGATCTGGGCAATGCGGCCGCCGACCGTCGGCACGACGTCGACCGCCTGGGCCGAGCGCGTGCTCGCCACCGCCTCGACGGTGTCGGTGATGGTCTCGCTGCGGGCGGCGGCGACCTCGATCGGGATCGGGCGGGCGGCCGGTCCGCGCTCGACGGCCGCCGGTCCGCTGCCCTGGCCGAGCCACAGCCAGCCGCCATAGGCCGCGGCGGCGAGGACGAGCAGGACCAGGACCTGCCGGATCACGTGCAACCGGGCACTCCGTTCGTTCCGCGGCAGCGCGGGAGACAGCAACTCCCTAAAGGTTCACTGTAACGCCAGTATTTCAAGGTTCTCGGTAGGGAAGCATGGCGGCAAGCTCGCCCATCTGTTCCTCCAGCGCCTTGGTCTCGCTGCGCAGGAAGCGGTCGACCGCGTCGCGGAAACCCGGATGCGGGATGTGGTGGGCGCTCCACGTCCACACCGGGGCGTAGCCGCGTTGCAGCTTGTGCGTGCCCTGCGCGCCGGCCTCGACCCGGGCGATGCCGCGGGCGATCGCGAACTCGATGGCGCTGTAGTAGCAGGCCTCGAAGTGCAGGAAGCGGAACTCCTCGAGGCAGCCCCACAGGCGTCCGTAGAGGGTGTCGCTGCCCAGCAGGTTCAGCGCCGCCGCCACCAGCCGGCCCTCCTGCCGGGCCGTCACCAGCACCACCCGGTCGGCCATCCGCTCGGCGAGGATCCGGAAGAAGGCAGGCTTGAGGTAGGCGCTGCCCCAGCGCTTGTCGACCGTGGCCGTGTAGAACGGGTAGAACTCGGCCAGCGCCGCCGGGCTCATCGTCGGGCCGTGCAGCACCTCGATCACGATGCCGGCATCGACCACCTCGCGCCGCTCGCGGCGGATCATCTTGCGCTTGGCGCTGCGCAGGGTGTCGAGGAAGTCGTCGAAGCAGCCGTAGCCGCGATTGTCCCAGTGGTACTGCACCCCGCGGCGCACGAGGCAGCCGGCGGCGGCGAGGATCCGGGCCTCCTCCTCGGTGCAGAAGGTGACGTGCAGCGACGAGACGCCGAGCTCGTTGGTCGCCTCGACCAGCGCCTCGGCCAGCGCCGCCCGCCGTCCCGGCTCGCCCAGCAGCCGCGGCCCCGGCACCGGGGTGAACGGCACCGCCGCCTGCAGCTTCGGGTAGTAGCGCCCGCCGGCGCGCTGGAAGCCGTCGGCCCAGCCATGGTCGAAGACGTACTCGCCGTAGGAATGGCTCTTGGCGTAGAGCGGCGCCGCCGCCACCGCCTTCCCGTCCGCCTCGAGCACGAGGTGCACCGGCTGCCAGCCGGTCTTGGTGGTGGCCGAGCCGCTGGCCTCCATGGCCCGCAGGAACTCGTGGCGGACGAACGGATTGCCGGTGCCGACCAGGGCGTCCCAGTCCTCGGCCGCGATGTCGCCGATGCCGCTGAGGTGACGGGCCTCCATCCGCCGGCGATCAGGCCAGCTCGAAGATGGCGTCGATCTCGACCGCGGCGTTGAGCGGCAGGCTGGCGACGCCGACGGCGAAGCGCGCGTGCCGTCCGGCGTCGCCCATCGCCGCCACCATCAGGTCCGAAGCACCGTTCACGACCTTCGGATGGTCGAAGAAGCCGGGCACGCAGGCGACGAAGGCGCCGAGCTTCAGGCAGCGCAGCGAGGCGGGCAGGGTGCCGCCGCAGGCCGCCTTGACCTGCGCCAGGATGTTGAGGGCGCAGAGCCGGGCCGCCTCCTGCCCCTGCTCGAGCGTGACCTCGTCGCCGAGCCGGCCGGTCACCGCCACCTTGCCCGAGACCATCGGCAGCTGCCCTGCCACCAGCACCTGCTGGCCGCTGCGCTGCCAGGGCACGTAGTTCGCCGCCGGGGCCGCCGCCTGGGGCAGGGTCAGCCCGAGGGCTGCCAGCCGCTGCTCGATCGTCTCCGCCATCGCCGCCTCGCCGTCTTGGAACCTGGGCAAGCTTAGGTCGCGATGCGGGAGCCGGCCAGCCCGGGCGGGGTTGCCTCGCCGCCGCCGATGCCGCAGGCTTTGCGGGTTGAGCGACGGCCGACGGAGGAACCGCTTGAGCAACCCGCGCGACGAGGGCTTCCGCCTGGCGCCCGACTGGGCGCCGCACGCGCGCTGCTGGATGGCCTGGCCCTGTCACGAGGCGCGCTGGGGCGACCGCCTCGACGGTGCCCGCCGCGCCTTCGCCGAGGTCGCCGACGCCATCGCCGGCTTCGAGCCGGTCACGGTGATCGCCCGGCCGGACCTGACCGCCACCGTGTCGCTCTACACCGGCTCCGGGGTGTCGGTGCTGCCCCTGCCGCAGGACGATGCCTGGCTGCGCGATACCGGCCCGGCCTTCCTGCAGGGCGAGCCGGGCCTCGCCGGGGTGGTCTGGCGGTTCAACGGCTGGGGCGAGCGCTGGCCCGACCACGCCCAGGACGAGCGCCTCGCCGAGCGGCTGCTGCAGCATTTCGCGATCCGCAGCTTCGTCTCGCGCCTCGTCGTCGAGGGCGGCAACCTCGTCGGCGACGGCGAGGGGACCGCCATCCTGTGCGAGCCGGCGGTGCTCGACCCGCGCCGCAATCCCGGCCTCGCCAGGGCCGAGGTCGAGGCCGAGCTCGGCCGGCTGCTGGGCGTCGACCGGGTGATCTGGCTGCCCTATGCGCTCGAGGACGACGAGACCGGCGGCCGCGCCGAGAACCTCGTCGCCTTCGTCCGGCCCGGCACGGTGCTGGCGCTGCACGGCGAGGATGCGGCCGATCCGGACCAGCCGGGGCTCGCCGCCAACCTTGCCGTGCTGCGCGACGCCGAGGATGCGCGCGGGCGCCGCCTCGAGGTCGTCACCGTCGCCCCGCCGAAGCCGCGCAAGCGCCACGACGGGCGCCGGCTGACGATGTCCTACACCAGCTTCTACCTCGCCAACGGCGGCGTGGTCATGCCGGGCTACGCCGACGCCGCCGACAAGGCGGCGTGGCGCACCGTCTCCCAGCTGTTCCCGGGGCGCACCACCCTGCAGGTCGAGGTCGACGACCTCGCCGAGGGTGGCGGCGGCATCCGCAGCCTGGCGCTGGGCCAGCCCGCCGCCTGAGCGGTCAGGCCGCCGGGACGTGGAACTGGAACAGCCAGGTCTCGGTGATCGGCTTGCCGTCGACGCGGAACAGCAGGCGCATCTCGACCACCGAGCCCGGCGGCGCGGTCAGGTCGAAGGTCACCCGCTCGCGCTCGGTGAACGGCGTCTTCTCCATGTGGATCAGGCTGATCTCGCCGACCGAGACGCTCACGTCGGGCTCGATCTTGGTGCCGTCCGGCAGGTCCGGGAGCGGGCCGCCGGCGAAGTCGACCATGAACTTGTAGACGCCCTTGGGCCGCGCCCGGCCCGGCTGGCCGCCGCGGCCGATGGCGGTCGCGTGCACCCGGGCGAGGTCCTTGGGCGCGAACGGCTCGTCCGCCATCCAGTGCAGCCGGTAGGCGTAGGCCAGCTCGTCGCCGGCCTTGGGCGGCACCTCCGGCACCCAGAAGGCGACGATGTTGTCGTAGATCTCGTCGTCGGTCGGGATCTCGACCAGGCGCACCACGCCGCGGCCCCACTGGCCCAGCGGCTCGACCCAGGTGCTGGGCCGCAGGTGGTAGCCGACGCCCTCGAGGTAGTGGTCGTAGTTGCGGTCGCGCTGCGACAGGCCGAAGCCGCGCGGGTTGGTGTCGAAGAAGCTCGAGGTGACGATGCGCGGCGGGTTGTTCAGCGGCCGCCACAGGTGCTCGCCGGCGCCGTTCCAGATCGCCAGCCCGTCGGCGTCGTGGACCTCGGGGCGCCAGTCGACGTAGCGGCCCTTGTCGGCCTCGCCGTACCAGTACATCGAGGTCAACGGGGCGATGCCGATGTGCGGGATCTCCTTGCGCGGGAACAGCCGGCACTCGATGTCCATGACCACGCCCTTGGTCCGGTGCAGGGCGAAGCGGTAGGCGCCGGAGATGCTCGGGCTGTCGAGCAGGCTGTGGACGATGACCGGGTCGGAATCGGTCATCGCCGGCTGGAACCAGTGGGCGACGAAGTCGGGGAACTCCTCGGGCTCCGGATCGCCGGTGCCGATGGCGAGGCCGCGCGCCGACTGGCCGACCTGGCCGAGCTCGCCGACGGCGCGGAAGTAGGAGGCGCCGAGGAAGGTGACCCAGGGCTCGCGCTTGCTCCAGTCGCCGTCGAGGCGCGATTCGTAGACCCAGAACCCGGCGAAGGCCGAGGGCTGCTCGCCCAGGCCGTGCGCCACGTGGTCCTCGGTCATGTTGAAGTAGGTGTCGGAGTAGAGGACCTCGCGCGCCATGCCGTCGCTGACGGCGTGCATGCGCACCGTCTTCGGGAAGAACATGCCGACATGCTTCAGCACGATCGGGAACACGCCGGGTCCCTGCGCGTAGAGCGCGTCCTCCCACTTCGTGCCGATCTTGCCGTAGGCGTCGTAGTCGATCTTGCCGACGATCGCCGGGTCGGGCCGCGGCGGCGGCACGTAGGGGACGGCCGCCATCTCCTTGGCGCGGGTGATCAGGAGGTCGAAGCTGAACGGCTCGGCCGGGCCGAAGCGCAGGCCCTCCTCCTGGGCGGCGGCTCCCGTGGCGCGCACGAGAGGCGACGTCGCCAGGGCGGCGACGGCGGCGACTTGCGTCAGCTGGCGGCGCGTGATCGTCGTCGTCATGCTGCGGACACTCTCCGTTCTTGGGGGATGTTGCGGCCCGGCCCGCGGGCCCTCAGCCGTTCGGCCATTGCGGCTTGGTCTTGCCGATGAACGCCTCGAGCCCGGCGGCGAAGTCGTCGTCGAGGGCGTTGCCGACGATGACCTCGGTGCCCAGCGCGTAGGCCTGCTCCATGCCGAGCTCGAGCTGGCGGTAGAAGGCGCGCTTGCCCAGCGCCAGCACCCGCGCCGGCTTGTCGAGCAGCCGCGCCGCCATGGCCGCGACCGCGTCGTCGAGCCCGGCCGCCGGCACCACCGCGTTGACGAGGCCCAGCCGGTGCGCCTCGGCGGCATCGATGAAGTCGCCGGTCAGCAGCATCTCCATGGCCGCCTTGCGCGGCACGTTGCGCGACAGGGCGACCATCGGCGTGCTGCAGAACAGGCCGTACTTGACGCCCGAGGTGGCGAAGCGGGCGGTCTCGCTGCAGACCGCGAGGTCGCAGGCCGCGACCAGCTGGCAGCCGGCCGCCGTGGCGATGCCGTCGACGCGCGCGATCACCGGCTGCGGCAGCCGGGTCAGCCCCAGCATCACCTGCGAGCACAGCCCGAACAGCGCCCCCAGCTCCTCGCGGGTCCGGCTGCGGCCGATCTCCTTGAGGTCGTGCCCGGCGCAGAACGCCTTGCCGGTGCCGCCGATCACCACGACGCGCGCGCCGGTATCCTGCGCCAGCGCGTCGATCGTCCGCAGCAGCTCGCCCAGCAGCTCCTTCGACAGGCTGTTGAAGGCGCCCGGCCGGTTGAGGGTGAGGCGGACGACGCCGCCGGCATCGTGCCGCAGCAGTACCGGCTCGTTGGTCATGGCGTAGGTCCGCGCCTTCGTCGTTCGGTCCCTGACGTCCGCCGTCTATATGCAACCCCGTCGGCACGCTGCAAGGCCGACGCCCCGGAGCCCCCGATGCCGCGTGCCAAGCTGACCCTCGACGAGTTCCAGGCGCTGGCCAGCCATGGCGTGCCCTATGTCGGCCTCTTGGGCTGCCGCACCGAGGTCTTCGAGGCCGGCCGGGTCGTCGTCCGCCTGCCCTGGCAGCCGATGCTGCTGCGCCCCGGCGGCTCCTTGTGCGGCCCGGCGATGATGGCGCTGGCCGACATCACCCTCTACGGCGTGGTCCTCTCCCGCATCGGCCGCGTCGAGCTCGCCGTCACCACCGACCTCGCCTTCCACTTCCTCAGCAAGCCGCGCGACGCCGACCTGCTGGCCGAGGGCCGCCTGCTCCGCCTCGGCCGCACCCTGGCCGTCGGCGAGGTGACCCTGACCAGCGACGGCGGCGAGCACCCCGTCGCCCACTGCGTCGGGACCTACGCGATCCCGCAGGAAGCCTGAGAAGACACCCCATCTTGTCATCGACGTCGAACCTGAAGGCGATGGACGGTTCATCGCGGAGGTGCAGGCGTTGCCGGGAGTGCTTGTCTACGGAGCAACGCAAGAAGAGGCGCTGATCCGAGCCAAGGCCCTGGCCCTGCGCGTACTCGCTGACCGGCTGGAGAGCGGAGAGCCGGTGCCGCAGCTCGCCCGTCTCTTCGCCAGGGCATAAGCTCTGCTGCACCGCAGCATTGGCTGGCTGCCCTGCGCCCGCGCCCCTGCCGCCGCGCCGCCTTCCGCGCTACCTACAGCCTGTTCCTCCACCCCGAGCCCCGTCGGGAGCCCATGACCAGCCCGCTGCTGCCGGCGCGCAGCTTCGCCGCGTTCCTGTTCGACATGGACGGCACCCTGCTCGACAGCATCGCCGTCACCAACCGCATCTGGACCGACTGGGCCCGGCGCCACGGCCTCGATCCGGCCCCGGTGCTCGCCGTCATGCATGGCGTGCGCGCCATCGAGACCGTCCGCCGCTTCCTGCCCGACGGCGATCATGCCCATGAGGTCGCCGTGCTGACCCGCGACGAGCTGGCCGATGTCGACGGCATCCGCGCCATCCCCGGTGCGGTGCCCTTCGTCGCCGGTCTGCCGCGCGAGCGCTGGGCCGTGGTCACGTCCGCACCGCGCGAGCTGGCGCTGCTCCGCCTCGCCGCCGCCGGCCTGCCCGTTCCCGACCTCGTCGTCACCGCCGAGGACGTCAGCCGCGGCAAGCCGGCCCCCGACTGCTTCCGCCTCGCCGCCGAGCGGCTGGGGGCCGACCCTGCCGACTGCCTCGTCTTCGAGGACGCACCCGCCGGCATCGCCGCCGCCGAGGCCGCCGGCAGCACGGTCGTCGTCATCGGCGCCACCCACGCCCACCCGATGCGCTCGCCGCACCCGGTGATCCCGGGCTACACCGGCCTCGCCACCGCGAGCGACGCCCGCGGCTGGCTGCTGCCGCGCAGCGTCGAGCGCGCCGCCGCCTGAGCGCTCAGCCCGCCGGCCGGTCGCGCGGGCCCGGGCAGACGCCGTCGATCAGCACCGAGGTGTCCAGCGCCTTGGTCCCCGCCGGCCCGGCGAGGCGCACGGCACTGGCGGTGAAGCGCATGTACATCCGGGACATGAGGTCCGGGAACGGCAGGAAACTCGTACCGTTAGTGATGATCGCCTTGAACGGGGCGCTGCCCTTGCCGGCCGGCAGGTGGGTCGAGGGCTCGCCCCTCATCGACACCGAATCCTCGTCGACGGTGCCGACCTGCCGGATGCGGAACCAGTTCGACTGCGCCCGCCAGCTGCCGACATTGTTGCCGACCGTGCTGACCAGCAGGTCGCGGAACCGCTGCTGTCGCTTCGCGAACTCGTCGCACCACGCATAAGAGTCCAGCACGATCTGGTCGAACGAGGTCATGCCGCATCTTGCCGCCGCGCCGGTCCCCTTGGGCCTGGTCTCGGCAAGGCAGATCCGGAAATCGAAGACAAGCTTGCGGCGCCTCTCGAACAGCGTGTTGGCGTTGGCCAGCGCCCGGTCGCGCTCCGCCTTGGGAACCTTCGGATTGCGCGCGACGGCGTTCAGCGCCATCGCGTTGTTCTCGATCGAGGCGGCGTACCTGATGATCGGCTCGCAGACCCGGGCGCAGCAGCGATGCTCCGGCGTCGTCGGCGGATTTTTCCGGTAGTCCTGCCAGGCAAAGTCGACGGAGAAGCCTTCCTCGCTGATGGTCTCGGGACTGGCCGGCGCGCACTTCGGCAGCGCCATGGCCGGTCCAGCCGACCCGGCGACGACGGCACCTGCGGCGAGCAGGACGCATGTCCACGACGGTAGCCTGGGAAAGGCCATGGTCAATCCTCCGGCATGCGTTGGCCGAGGGTTGAAGTTTTGACTTCACTACATTCCGGTGTCGTGGTCTAGAGGAACATGGTCTTGAACGGTGCCGCGGCCCCCGGCCCGGCCGCCCTCGACCCCCCGGCGCTGTCGCCCTATCGCCTGCTCCGATGATCGCCGACGACGTCGCCTTCCTGCAGCAGCGCCTCGATCATCTGCTCGGCCGCGAGCGGGCGCCGCTGCGGGCCGCGGCGCGGGCCTGCCGGTCGCTGCGGCCACGGCATGGCCCGATCGACCAGCTGCTCCGCCTCAAGCTCGGCGAGCTGCTGCTGACGCCGCCCGGCCGGGCCGGCTTTCGCGGCCTGCTCGGGCAGCCGCTGTTCCGCGCCTTCGTCGGCCGGCGCTGCCCGGCCCAGCGCGACGCCGAGGCGGTGTACGACGAGCTCGAGCGCGTCTTCGCTGCGGACGGGCCGCAGATCCTCCTCGGGGCCGTCGCCGCCGACAAGTATCTCCGCTTCGGCCTGCGCCAGCTCGCCGCGTCGGTGGTCCCGGGCTTTCCCTCCGAGGCCCGGCTCGACGCCAGCGTGGCGCAGGGACGGCAGCTGGCGGAACGGCAGGGCAGCCGGCCGTCCGCGCCGCGGCGCCTGCTGCGCGCGGCCTGCCGCATCGCCTTGCTGCTCGCCGCCGTCGTGGCGGGCTTCCTCGCCTGGGTCTACCAGGCCCTGCCGAGCAGCCAGCAGGTGGCGCTGATCGTCGACCGGCCGAGCTACGAGGTCGAGCTCGCCGCCGATGGCGCGATCGCCTTCCACGCGCCGGTGTTCCCGGTGCCGGTCGACATCGATTCGCTGCCGCAGCATCTGCTCGATGCCGTCGTCGCCAACGAGGATCGCTGGTTCTGGCGGCATCCCGGCATCGACCCGGTCGGCATCGTCCGCGGCCTGCTGCGCCGCGGCGGCACCAGCACGCTGACCCAGCAGCTGGCGAAGCTGGTCTTCCTCGAGTCGGACCAGAGCATCATCCGCAAGATCCGCGACGTGCTGCTCGCCTTCAAGCTCGAGCTGGCGTTCGACAAGCGGCAGCTGCTCGCGCTCTACCTGAACCGGGCGCCGTTCGGGAACGGCATGTACGGCGTCGAGCAGGCGGCGCGCTTCTACTTCGGCGTGCGCGCCCGGCAGCTCAACCTGTACCAGTCGGCCATGCTGGCGAAGATGCTGCCGGCGCCGGAGGCCCGCAACCCGGTCGACGACCTCCAGGCCGCCCGCCGCTTCGCCGCGCTCGCCCTCGACGGCATGGTCGCCGCCGGCGTCCTCGACGCCGGGCTGCGCCAGCGCACGATCGCCGAGTGGGGGCAGCGCACGCGCGCCCAGCTGCGCACCGGCGACCGCGACGTCCCGCGCCTCGAGCACGGCTGGTTCCGCGACTGGATCGCCGGCGAGATCGCCGGGCTCGGCATCGAGCCGGGGCAGCGCCTGCGCGTCATCGTCACCCTCGAACCGCTGGCCCAGCTCTACGCCCAGGTCTCGGTCCGCGGCGTCCTCGGCGACCTGGCGAAGCTGGGCGACAAGGCGGCGCTGGGCGGCGCCCTGGCGATGCGTCCCGACGGGGCGGTGACCGCGATGGTCGGCGGCGGCAGCTATGCCCGCTCGCAGTGGAACAACACGACCCAGGCCCTGGTCACCCCGTCCTCGACCTTCAAGCTGTTCCTCTACCTCGCCGCGCTGGAGACCGGCTACACGCCCGCGGACACCGTCGACGACACGCCGCTCCAGGTCGAGGGCAGGCCGTGGCCGGCCAATTTCGACGGCCGGTACCGCGGCCGGATCCCGCTGCGCACCGCCGTCGAGCAGTCCAGCAACGCCGCCGCCGTCCGCCTCGCCCGGGCGCTGGGCCTCGAGCGCGTCGCGGCGATGGCCACCCGCCTCGGCATCGCCACGCCGCTCCGCCTCGACCTGTCGCTGCCGCTCGGCACCAGCGAGGTGAAGCTGGTCGAGCTGACCGCCGCCTATGCCACCCTCGCCAACGGCGGCCGCACCCCGCGCCCCTACGGCGTGATGGCGGTGCAGAGCCGTTCGGGTGCGCTCCGGTACTGGCATGCGCCGGCCGCGACCGAGACGCTGACCCCGCCCCGCGTCGCCACGATGCGCAGCCTGCTCCGCTCGGTCGTCGCCGCGGGCACCGGCCGGCGGGCCAACGTAGCACCCGACATCATGGGCAAGACCGGCACCGCCCAGGACGGCCGCAGCGCCCTCTTCGTCGGCCTCACCGACACGCAGCTCGCCACCTTCTGGTTCGCCCGCGGCCCGGCCTCGGCCGTCACGGTGGAAAGCCCCCTGGCGACCGGCGCCTACGCCCGGTTCTACAAGAACCTGAACGAGCGGTAGGCACGCCGTCTGGCCCCGCACGGTAATCGTTCCGGCACCGTCCGACACCGGTGAATGGAACCTCGCCCGCGCGCAGGGTTTTGCACGATCGTGAAGGATTCGAACGGGCCGTGGCATGGAACGCGGCAGTCGTGCGTCTCCATCACTGTCGCCCCGGGTGTCGCACGGCAGATCGCATCTGATGCCGCGCATCGCCGCCCCGGCGATGACTTAGCATCATCATGTATGCGAGGGCCGAAGATGAGGTTATTCAATAGTGCGGCGGGCTCGCCGTCGCTCGTGCTCGGCCTGCTGCTGCTCGCCGCGTCGTGGAACATGAGCCGGGACCGTGTCGGTTGCGGTCGCCAGGTCGATCGCGCCTCCGCCACCAGGCCGGGTCGATGCTGGCCGATTGTCGACGCGACCCGGCTCGACCTGTGTCGCGACTGGCGGCCCGCACGAGGCCTGATGTGGTACCGTTCCCGGGAATGAACCTCAGCGGGCCCGGATCGCCACGCCGCGCGACCTCGTCCAGACACCGACGATGCGAGGCCGCCGGCACGTCGATCGCGATGGTGCGACGCCCGACGCTCGTCGTCGAAGCCTTGGCGTTGATCTTGAACGGCGCATGTAGAGCGGCTCGGGCAACTGCTCGTCGGGCTGGATCAGGGATCGGCGCCGCCGGCGGCGATCGAGTCGGCCGGCGAATGGACGTGCGGCGCGACGTCATCGCGCAGCATCGGCGGTCCTCGGGGCGCAGGGCCTCGGCGCGAAGAAGCGCCACCTCCTCCTCGCTGAAGCAGTCCGGCAGGAACAGGTAGCCTTCCCTGTCGAAGGTGGCGAGCTGCTCGGCGTTCAACAGCCTCCGTCCTGCTGTTCGTGCAGCCGGCGCCCGGCCAGTGGCGCAAGGTTGCAGGCGCTCGGACGATCCCGGCCGGCGGGGTCGGCCCGCGGCGACGCGCCGCGCCGGACGGGCCGTCGGCGACTGCGTGCTGCAGGGCATGTGGCTGCGCAATCCGGGCGGCACGCCGGGCCCGCACCGCCGGCGCCTGGCAGCGCCTGCCGATCGGCAATGCGCCCGCGAACTTCAAGGCGCTGGTCGCCGATCTCGACGGCGACCGCCGGCCCGAGGTGATCTATTCGAGCTCGAGGACACGCGCCGACTCGTCCATCTCGGTCGTGGACGCGCCGGGCGACGCCTCGGCGGCGACGGCAGCGGGTGGCGCTGAGAGACGCAACCTCAACCGCGCCCACACCCTGCAGGCCGGCGACTCAGGATGCTTGAGCGCAGGGCGACGGCGACGCCGACCTGGCGATCTCCGGTCACCTCGGGCGAAGCGGATCATGGTGCTGGACAATGTCGACCGGCGCGGCCGATCAGTTGGGGGCGAGGCGCGAGATCGCCGGCGGCGGCCTGCACCACGACCTCGTCCGCCGATATCGACCGCGGCGGCCATCCGGCCGGATGATTCGCGGGCGCCAACTGGACCGGCAACCGCGCCGGTCCGCCTGTGGCTGAACCGCCCGGCGGGCGCTAGGTCCGAGGGACGGGGCGCGATGGGCCGCTCGGATCCGCGCCTTGCGACGCTCGGCCTAGTCCGCTGCCGTTGGGCCAGGCTGGCCGGCGTCGCCAGCTCGGCGTCGCCACCGGCAACGCGTCGCCGCAGCGCTGCGCTCGGTCTCGAGTTCGCGCTGTCGCACCTCGCCCGCGGCCCGGCCTCGGCCTTCAGCCGGACGTGGAAGGCCCCTCGACCGGCACCTTGCCGCTGCCGGGACTGAACGAGCAGGCGGCCGTCCGGACCCGCGGCACGAACACGGCGTTCCGTGGCGTCCGACGGGGACGCCTGCGTGCAGGGTTTTGCACCATGCGGAAGTCGACGACCGGGCCGTGGCATGGAACGAAGCAGTCCATCATTGTCACGGGGGTCGATCGGCGAGCCGAGCCGGGCATCGCCGCGGATCATGACTTAGCATCATCGCGAGGGCCGGTTTTTCACCCGCGTCGCCGGACCTGCCGGCCCTGCTCGCCGCGTCGGCCTCGACGAAGGCGTCGGTCGCGGTCGAGGTGGTCGACCGCGGCATGGCTGGCGACGTAGACCCCGTCGTCGACGGCCCGACGGCCGGCTCGATCCGACGCCCAGTCGCCGCCACCGCGCCGAGCGGCCGAGACGCCCCGGGCTCGAGGGTAGTCGCCACACCGCGCGCGCAGGTCGCATGGACGGCGTAGGCCGCTGCCGCCTGACGTGATGCGACGGCGATCCCGACCTCGTCGTCCCCGACGGCAACGGCACGGGCAGGCGAGAGCCGCGTGCCCCGGCGGCGATCCGAAGGTCGGCCGGCAACGCGGCACGTCCGCAGCGGCAGCATCGGCGGCGGCGGCATCGCAGCCGCGCGGCGAGCCCTGGACGTGTCCGCAGCACCGTCCTGCCCGTTGCGTCGGACCCGGCTCACGGCAAGCGGCGCGCTCGATGGCCATGGCCTGCCGTCGGCGACGGCCGGGTCGACCGCCAGCTCGTAGGTCTTGCCCTGCACCAGCTCGACCGGCGTGCCGACGACCGCCGGCCGCAGCGCCAGCGACGTCCATGGCGCCGTGCGCGAGCTCAAGGCCGCTGGGTCGTTGCCGACCTCGTACTGGCGACCGCCGGCGAGGTGGTCTCGTCGACCGTCCGGCAGCGTCTGCACGCGGGTCGTCCGGCGAGCCCGAGGGCGCCTCGACGTCGCTGCCGCACCGACCTTGCAGGCCGGCGACATGGACGGCGACGGCTTGACCCGCCGCGTCGCCCAGATGCCCACCGAGCAGGCGACAACCGTCGCCGGCCGCCGCCAGCAACGCCAGCGGTCCGCGAGATCGGCGCGCGAGCGGCCTTCACAACGGCGTCCGCTCGCCGACATGACCGCGACGGCCATAACCCGACCTGTTCGGGAACGGGATGGCGGCAATCCATGTCACGGAACCTGTGGCTGAAATTATCCGGCGCTAGGCGGTGCCGGATCCCGCCCCGTCGACCAGCCGCCGGCCCGTGCCCAGCAACAGCTCGTACAGCACCAGCAGCACCACCCCGAACAGCACGATCGCCGCCCCGATGACCTCGAGCCCGGCGCTGCGCGCGGCGAGGCCGGCCAGCGCCGTCAGCGTCGCCCCGCCCAGCGCCGCCGCCGCCACCTGGAAGCCGATGGCGTTGTCGGCATGCGCCGTGCCGACCCGCGGCGGCGTCAGGCTGATCAGCGAGGCGAACACCGGGGCGTGGCCGAGGCCCAGCAGCATCAGGCCGGCGAACGCCAGGAGCCGCGTCGGCTCCAGCCACAGCAGCAGCGCCCACGAAGGCTGGCGACGATGCACCCGCGCAGCGTCGCCACCATCGGCACCCGGTCGGCGACGATGCCGAACAGCACCCGCCCGACCATCATGCTGCCCCAGTAGAGGCTGACCATCAGCCCGGCCGTGGTCGCCGGCACGCCGCGGCCGATGGTCAGCAGCGAGTAGGTCCACTGGGCGGTGGTCACCTCCATGCCCGTGTAGAAGAAATAGGTCAGCATCCCGAGCCACACCGGCGGCAGCCGCAGCGTGTCGCGCGCCCGCGCCGCCCGCACCCGCGGCGCGTCCGCCGCCGGCGGCGTGCGTCGGCAGCCGCTGCCACCCCGCCCGGCTCCACCAGAACACCGCCGCCAGCACGCCTGGGCGCTGCCGACCAGCAGGTAGCTCCAGCGCCAGTCGAGCCCGGCCCCCAGCACCGAGGTCACGATCAGCGGCCCGATGGTGGTCCCCAGCCCGAAGAAGGCGTGCAGCCAGTTGAGCGTGCGCGCACTGAAGTGGGTGGCGCCATAGGCGTTGAGCCCGGCATCGACCGCCCCGCCGCCGAGCCCGGCGAGGAAGCCGAGCCCCAGCATCAGCCACCAGAACGGCGTCGCCGCGAAGCCGAGCAGCGCCGTCGCCGCCGCCGCCGTCGACAGCGCCAGCAGGGTGCCGATCGGCAGCACCTGCAGGATCCGCCCGGTCAGGAAGCTCGACGTGAGATAGCCCGCCGTCTGCACCACCACGAGCAGCCCCAGCGCATCGAGCGGCCGGTCCATGTCGCCGCGGATCGACGGCCAGGACACGCCGAGCAGCCCGTCCGGCATGCCGAGGCTCGTGAACGCCACGAAGGCGAGCAGGGTGATGGCGAGCGGACGGGACATGCGGCGGCCGGCGCGCGAGGGGCGCCGGGCTTAGCAGGCCGGAGCGGGCAGGGCGAGGGGCGGAGGTCCCGCGCCGGAGCGACGCTGTCGCCGTCGAGCGGACCGACGCCAGATCGCTCAGACCCGCCGACCGCGCCGCCATCTGCGCACGGATGATCGTCACTTCAACGACGTCGACGACAGCCTAAGGTTTCCGATCCTCGACTCCAACCTCAGCAGCGGAGAGCGAGCCATGCGTCTGCAACTGTCGAATGGTAGCCTTGTGGCCATTGCGGCGAGCGTGGTCGCGGACCAGCTTCATCGGGCCGATGGCCGGTTCGGCAGTTGGCCGCTACGCCGCTGGTGGCACCGAGGTCATGAAGCCTGACGCAGGGAATGCAGCGGCGTACCGGAGACGCCGGAACCTTCTGCACGGCACCGAAGTCGACACCTCCGGCCATCTACGGTCGGCACCAAGATCTCTACTGTCCGGTGATCGCCAATTCGTTCTTCACGCGAACATGCAGCGTGGTCCCTCGCCGGCAGCTTCTCCCCGACTCGGCGGTCGGCGCACCGTGCGTATTGGCGTCTTCACGCAGACCACCGCCACGCCGCCGCACGTGCCTGTGCGACTATCAACGCCGGCGGGCGAACCGCCACGGCTCCGTGCCATCGTCGACGTCACGGTCGACGCAAGCAGCTGTGCGCCTGTTCCGTTGGCACTACCAGCAGGGCGCCGCGAAGTACTTCGGTCCCTGTGATGTCGGCGAAGCGCCGGCCGCATCTCGCAGGGGCACCCGAAACCCCGAAGTGCTGATACCCTGACGACCGCCCGCCCTTGCGAACCCCCGGCGGCATCTGCTCCCTCCTCGTCCTTCACCAGCATCCTGCCGGTTCGCACGCAGCGCGCCCGGACGATGCTTCGACCTGCGAGGGGACGGCGGCGCGGTAGTGTTGGACAGCCTCGCCTCGCAGCTGTAGGTGTCCGCTGGCGATCGTGAACTCCGCGGAGCTTAGGTCCCTTTGCGGTCGAGCGATGCGTATGTGTGCTGACCCACGCCGCCTGTATCCGAAAGAGAACTGGGGAGACGGCGACGGCCCCGGTCGTGTTGCTGCCGCAGTTGAAGACGTAGCATGCGCGCCGACTGGATAATGCCCGCCGAAAGATCGGTGCCGAGAGATGGAGTCCGCTACGCGCCGGCCCGCGAAGGGCGGCGCATGCGGACCATCTTCCCTCCCGCCTGCGGCGCCCGCAGGCGCCGGGTTCGAATATTGCGCCATCCCGCTGTCCTTGCGCAGCGGCCCCCTCCGGGGATTAGACTGCAGACCGCCGCAACTTATGGTGGTCGCACCGTGGCATCCTGATACGCTCGCCAGCATTTCGCCCCGTTCCCCGAGACGCCGCGGCCCTCGGCCCTGCCGTCGCCGTCGTCGGGAGCGAGCCGCGGTCTGCCTCGAGCCTAGGGCTGCGATCCGCCGCGCGTTATCGCTCGGTGAGAAAGTTGATGCCGAGATGCCGATATACCGACTTGATGGAGTCGTTCCCGGCCTTCGCGGGCTCAATCATGCATTAGCTCCGGGAAGTGGCCGCCGGCGACGGGTGCCCAACATGTCGATACACGGAGATGCTCAATGACCAAGCTGGCGCCGCTGGCGTAGTGCCGCTGCACGAGATGGCGAATCGGCATTCAGCTCCGCCTGGCTCATGTCGTTGCGGAAGTCGTAGTAGGTGACCACGACCTTGCCGCCGGCGGTCAATGGGTCAGGGGATGACTGCTCGGTCGCAGCTTCGTTCAACGTTCGGCGGCGTCCTGTTGGAGGTCACTGACCGGCGCCGAGTGTGAACGCCTTGGTGACATCGAGGACGATCACGGTCGACGCCGCCGAAGCGGCTGTCCAGCGGAGGAGAGGTTCCCCCACCGGGTCGACGGGCGACGTCGAACATCGAGAGCGTCGCGGGCCGAGGTCGGGCGTCACCACCCGTCGGACGAATCGCCGACCCGCTGCACAGGCTGGTCCTCGATCGTCGCCGCCTTGTCCGCGGAGGTTATAGAATTGATTCCTCCGTCGAAAGAAAATACCCGGCGGATGGTGTTCAGGATCTCGGTTTCAAGAAATGAACAAACGTGCCGTCGCGTCCGATCACCGTTGTTCGCGATGGATCTGGTTGCCGTGCCCGGGTCTTAGATGACCTTGGCCGGCGCCCAGTGTCGCCACTACGTCGGCTCTCACACTCAGCGCTCGTCCCGGAACTGTACATGAGAAGGGCTGGTTCACCGGCGAGCGTGCCCTTGGCCGGCTCCTTGGCCGACCGCGCGCGCGGCTGTACGGGCCGAGTCCTATCGGCCGCGCCGCCGTAGTTCAGTTTTATAATTGGTCCGAAGTTCGTTGGCATTATCCCGGCAGTCCTCGATCTGCCAATACCGCATAGGGAAGAGGGCGTCGGGATTTGAGGATCCGTCGGCGGTGATCGAGAAATTCTTGTCGTGTGAATGACGCCGCCGATCGGCGAACAGCAGGGAAGAGTTTAGTTGGCTTTAGCCTTGCCCTATTGCCATGCCGGCTGACGCAGCATGACATTCGGCACCATTGCCGCAGATATACGCGGGAGCTCGTTGATGAACGAGGCTCATGGCGAAGTAGAATGTGCCGTCGGTGCGCCCGCCTTGAAGAAGCGTCGGTGGCGCGCTTCAGGTAGAATTGTTGCGACGCCGCCCGAGCAGGAGACGCCTTAGCGGTTCCAGCCCCTCGACTGTGGCTTGCGCCGTCGGTGCTGATGCCATCACCCCAGCGCCCGCGCGCCAACGCCGTCAGTATAGTACCAGGATCCTGCTGCCAGCCGATGGCGGCCGTTGACGTCGCCCGGGCTGCTCGATCTCCGTTCAGCCGGTGTAGTTGGTTCCGGTCTGGTTGGCGTCGGCGACCAGCTTCTCTTGCCGTGATGGTGACGGGGTCGGCGGCCCGCTACTCGCTCTGGAGCGAAGCGGCAAGGGCCGCAGGCGCGCCGCCACGCTGCCATGCGCAGGGCCATTGTGAGCACGAAGCCGTCAATCATCGGCGTCTCGCCCTGCATCCTCGTGTGATCATGGCCATCTCCTGTCGTGCCCCTACGCCCAGGTCCGGCCCATTGCGCGCCGCCTTGATCCGATAGCGCCGAGTTGGACGACGCGTACACGGCGCAAGCGGAGATCGCGGAGCCCAGAGCCAACGCCAACGTTTGGGACGGAGGCGGGATCTTCGGGGACCTTCACCTGACCCGCCCGGTCGAGCCGTCCAGAACGCCCGGTCGCACGTCACAGCAGCTCGTCCTCAGTTTTTGTTGATTTTTCTCCGCCAACGCTCAATCACCTCGTACCGTCGCTCTGCGTCTGTATCCCTTCGAAGGACCTCTGCGCGATACGGTTCGATGCTCATCGTCTTGGCGGAACTTTCCTCCGCCGGTCACCAAGTGTCTTCTACCTTAGACAACGGCCGATGTTGGCCCATGAGCGTGCCGGTGCACATCGCCTGTCTCGCCGCGAGCAAGATCGGCCACAAAAGTCCTGCCGGGTCTGCGCGGCGCGCCCTCCGGTACTCGGCGTGGCGCACGGTGTATGAAGTCCTATCGCCCATAAAGACTCCGGGCCGACCAGCAGCGATGCGACCGAAGGGGTGGTGGCCGTGGACGACGGCCTCGTGATCGCGCGAGCCATTGCGTCGGCTTGGCGCGCAGGTGGGCGACATCTGGTCGCGGCGGTCTGCGCTGAATATACGGCAACGTCCGGCGCACCCGAACGCACATACCCCGTTTCTGCAGTGAGTAGATCCGCTCACGCTCCGCTTCGCGCAATGCCCGTTCAACCCGTGCCAGTAAGGGCTAATGTGAGCCCGACATAGACCCCGCATTCGAACCGAGGGGGCATTGTGGACGAAGCGACCAGCTTCGGAATTTATGCTTGACAGCAAACGGAAAAAAAGCCTATTCATCCCCCATGGCCAAAGCCTCCTACATGCGCTGCACCTCGCCGGAGATGCGCCGGATCTGGCAGCAGCGGGATGTTGCCCGCCGCGTCGCCGGCGGCGTGTCGCTGCGCGCGGCGGCCGAGTTCGAGGGGGTGGCCGAGGATTTCGTGAAGGAGCTGGCCGACGATCCGCGCTTCAAGGCGATCGTCGCCGCCTACGAGGAGCTCGACGCCAAGGACGATGCCGAGATCCTGGCGATGCTGGTCCGGCTGTGCCGCAGCATCATCGTCCGCACCTTGACCGACGACCAGGATTCCGCCGTCGCCGCCTGGATGCTCTACACCGTCGACCAGGGCGAGAGCCCGTTCCATCGGTTGGCCGACCAGGTGTGGGAAGGTTTTCGCCGCGGCCTCCCGTCGCCGGACGCAGCGCCGGCGCGAAAGCCCGGCGACCGGCCCGAGGCCAGCTTCCTGCAGCACATCGCGACCGTCATGGGCCGGGTCTCGGCCCGCCTGCGCGCCGCCGTGCACCGCGAGATCGCCGCCCGTGCGCTCCTCGCCCATCTCGACGGCAAGCCCGTCCCGCCGGCGCAGGTCGATGCCCTCGTCGCCGCCGTCGACCCGCCGCCGGCGCCGAAGCCGGCGCGCGCCGCGCAGCCGCCAAAGCCCGCCGCGGCACCCCTGCCGCTGCGCAAGCTGCCGCGCCGGGTGCTGCGCGCCCGCGACGAGGACGACGGCCTGGCCATGGCGCTGACCGCCCTGGCCCCGGCCGAAGGCGAGCGCCTGGTGGCCCCCCGTCCGCCCCGCGACGGACCCTGACGCCGGCCGCAGCCGGCCGCCCGGCCGACGCGCCGGGCTTCCCGGTCCGCCTGCCGGTCCGCCGATCGCCGACCGCCGCGCCGCCCCACCGGGCAGCGTGGCCGGACCTGCTGCTCAGGCGCTGGCGGCGGCGGCGAGGGCGGCGGCCAGCTCCAGGAACCGGCGCTCGGCGGTGGGGTCGCCGCTGCCGACGGCTTGGCGGGCGGCGAGGTAGCTGCGCAGCAGCCGCAGGGCGGCGTCGTCGCCGGCGTCGGCCGGCAGCAGGACCGCGGCGGGCAGGGCGGCGACGCTGCAGACGGCCGCACCGGCGAGCCGGCGGCGGCTGACCCGGCGCGCTGCCGGCGCAGCCGCCGCTGCCGCGTCGCCGTCGGCACCGCCGGGCCGGGTCACGGTGCCGGCTCCGGGCCGCGCTGCAGGCGGAACAGGACGGCGCTGCGGCCGGCGTCCAGCGCCTTGCGCTCGTAGCGGGTCTCCGGCCAGTCGTCGGGCCGCGGCGTCGCCGGCAGGGGGCGCAGCAGCGGCTGCTGGCGCAGCGACCGCTCCATGAAGGCGGCATAGGCGGCGTCGTCGGTGGCGAGGCGCAGCTCGCCGCCCGGGCGCAGGGCGCGCGCCATCAGCGCCAGCGTCTCCGGGTTGACGATGCGCCGCTTGTGGTGGCGCAGCTTGGGCCAGGGATCGGGGAACAGCACGAAGATGCGGCCCAGCGAGCCCGGCACCAGCACGCGCAGCAGCAGCCGGGCGTCGTCGGCGAGGATGCGCAGGTTGTCGAGGCGCCCGGCCTCGGCCTCGACCAGCAGCCGGGCGACGCCGTTGACGAAGGGCTCGACGCCGACCATCCCGACCTGCGGGTTGGCGCGGGCGTGGAAGGCCAGGTGCTCGCCGCCGCCGAAGCCGATCTCGAGCCAGGCGTCGGCGACCGGGCCGGCGAACAGGGTGCGCGGCTCGAGCGGGCCTTCGTCGGGCAGGGCGAAGGCACGGCCGGGCAGGCCCTGGTCGAGGGCCTGCTGGCGCGTCGAGCGCAGCCGCGGGCCGCGCCGGCGGCCGTAGAGCTGGCGGCGCGGCGGCGACGGTTCGCCGCCGCCCGCGGGGTCAGTTGAAGTGGCGCCGGATCTCATCGGCGAGGTCGGTGCGCTCCCAGGAGAAGCCGCCGTCGGCGTCCGGCGTGCGCCCGAAATGGCCGTAGGCGGCGGTGCGGGCGTAGATCGGGCGGTTGAGCTTGAGGTGCTCGCGGATGCCCTTCTGCGACAGGTTCATCACCTCGTTGAGCAGCAGGCCGAGCCGGGCCTCGTCGACCTTGCCGGTGCCGAAGGTGTCGACGAACACCGACAGCGGCCGGGCGACGCCGATGGCGTAGGACAGCTGGATGACGCAGCGCCCGGCGAGGCCGGCGGCGACGACGTTCTTGGCGAGGTAGCGGGCGGCGTAGGCGGCCGAGCGGTCGACCTTGGTCGGGTCCTTGCCGGAGAAGGCGCCGCCGCCGTGCGGGGCGGCTCCGCCATAGGTGTCGACGATGATCTTGCGGCCGGTCAGGCCGGCGTCGCCGTCGGGCCCGCCGATGACGAAGTTGCCGGTCGGGTTGACGTAGAACTCGGCCTCGGGGCACATCCAGCCCTCGGGCAGCACGGCGAGCACCGTCGGGCGGACGATCTCCTTGACCTGGGCGCTGGTCAGGCCCTCGGCGTGCTGGGTGGACACCACCACCGAGGTGGCGCCGACCGGCTTGCCGTTGACGTAGCGCAGGGTCACCTGGCTCTTGGCGTCGGGGCCGAGCTGGGCGAGGCGGCCGGCGTGGCGGTCGGCGGCGAGGCGGCGCAGGATCTCGTGCGCGTAGTAGATCGGCGCCGGCATCAGCTCGGGCGTCTCGTCGCAGGCGTAGCCGAACATGATGCCCTGGTCGCCGGCGCCGTCGGCGTCGACGCCCTGGGCGATGTCGGGCGACTGCGGGTGCAGCAGCACGTCGACCTGCGCCTTCTCCCAGTGGAAGCCGTCCTGCTCGTAGCCGATGTCGCGGATGGCCAGGCGCGCCTTGTGGACGATCAGGTCCTTGGTCACCGTCGAGCCCAGGCCCGGGCGGTACTCGCCGGCGATGACCACGCGGTTGGTCGTCGCCAGCGTCTCGCAGGCGACGCGGGCCAGCGGGTACTCGCCGATGAACAGGTCCACCACCTCGTCGGAGATGCGGTCGCAGACCTTGTCGGGATGGCCTTCCGAGACCGACTCGCTGGTGAACAGGTAATCCGATGCGGGCATGAGGCGTCTCTCCACGGGAGCCGGCTGGCGCCGGCTCAGGGGCGGCGCGGCACGACGCAGCTTAGCCTCTCCCGGGCGGGAGACGGCGGGGGGTCTTTAGGAGGTCAGGATGACACGGGTCAAGTCGACCCGGGGCCACACCGGCATACTCAGGTTTGCCCTGCGGATCTCGCCAGCGAGCGGGCCAGCTCGAGCAGGCGGCGGCGCACCAGCGGGTCGGCGATGCGGCTGTAGGCGCGCAGCAGCTCGACGCCGTCGCGGTCGGGAACGGGCTCGGCCGGCTCGGTCGCCGGGCCGGCGCCGGGCCCGTCGAAGCGGAAGCCCGGGGCCGGGTCCTCCTCCAGCTGGCGGGGGCGGCGGGCGGCGGCGGGGCCGTCCTCGGCGAAGAACCAGGCGACCGGCACCTGCAGCACCTCGGCCAGCCGGTGCAGCCGGCTCGAGCCCAGCCGGTTGGTGCCGCGCTCGTACTTCTGGACCTGCTGGTAGGAGACGCCGATGCGCGCCGCCAGGGTCTCCTGGCTCATGCCCAGCAGCTGCCGGCGCAGCCGCATGCGGCGGCCGACCTCGATGTCGACGGGCTGGGGCTGCTGCGTCCTGTCGGCCAACGACCGTCCCGCTCGCTAGCGCGCCGGCCCGGCCGGACCGGGGCGCCCATGCGCTAACTCAACCCAGAGGCTAAGCCCTGCGAGGGCGGCGAGCAACAGCGCGGTGGCGAGGCCGCCGAGGCGGGCGAACGGCGGCGGCGCGGCCAGGGCGCCGGGCAGGGCGGCATCGATCACCCCGGTCGCGCCCAGCGCCAGCGACTGGCGGACCCGGCCGAGCGGGTCGACGATCGCCGAGATCCCTGAGTTCGCCGCCCGCACCAGCGGCAGGCCTTCCTCGACCGCGCGCAGCCGGGCCATGGCGAGGTGCTGGTAGGGGCCGCTGCTGCGCCCGAACCAGGCGTCGTTGGTGATGTTGAGCAGCCATTGCGGCCGCGCCGCGGCGGCCGGGGCCGGCAACGGGAAGATCGCCTCGTAGCAGATCAGCGGCCGGAACGGCGGAAAGCCGGCCAGCTCCAGGGTGGCGGCGCCCGGGCCGGGGACGAAGTCGAGCGTGCCCTCGGTCAGCTTGCCGAGGCCGAGGCGGCCGAGGAGGCCGCGGAAGGGCAGGAACTCGCCGAACGGCACCAGCTCGACCTTGTCGTACAGCGCCGCCACCGTGGCGTCGGGCGCGATCGCGAACAGGCTGTTGTGGGCAACCGGCGGCTCGCGGTCGAGCTCGTAGCGGTTGCCGCCGGTCAGCACGTAGCCGGCGGCCGGGGCGACCTCGGCCACGGCGATGCGGGCGTTCTCGTCCGCCGCGAGCTGGTAGGGGACGGCCGTCTCCGGCCAGATCACGAGGTCGGCGCGGCTGTCGCGCGACATCGTCAGGTGCCGGGCGAACCACTGCTCGCGCAGCGCCGGATCCCACTTCAGCGTCTGCGCGATGTTGGCCTGGACGAGCCGCAGCCGGACGGCGGTGTCGGCAACCTCGGGCGCCAGCTGGAGCCGCGCCGTACCGGCGAGCAGGAGGACGGCGAGGCCCGCCATGCCCGCCGCCGCTGCCGGCCATTGCGGGCGGTCGTCCGGCGCCAGCCAGACCGCCGGCAGGGCGGCGGCGGCGACCGTCACTGCGCCGAGGCCCCACTGGCCGATCCAGGCCACCGGCTGCAGCGTCGCCGGCGACAGCGCCCAGACCAGCGCCGCCGGGTTCCAGGGAAAGCTCAGCCCCAGGCTGCCGCGGGCGATCTCGGCGAGGCTCCAGAGGACACCGAGGGCCAGCGCCTGGGCCGCCACGCTGCGCCACCGGCGCAGGCCGAGGATCAGGCCGGCGAGCCCCGGCAGCAGGGCGAGGCCACCGGCCAGCAGCACCACGGCCGGGACGGCCAGCGCCCCGAAGCGCTCGGCATCGGTGAAGAAGGCGATGGCGATCCAGTAGAGGCCGGCGAGGAACCAGCCGAAGCCGAACGCCCAGCCGAGGGCGAAGCCCGGCCAGGCACCCTGCTGCCGGCGCAGCAGGTGGAGGAGGCCGGCGAAGGCGAGCACGGCCGGAAGCGCATGCAGCGGCGGCAGCGCCAGCGTCGCCACCGCCCCGAGCAGGAAGGCCAGCACGAGCAGGGCCGGCAGGCGGCGCGGCCGGCTCACGCGGAGGCCTGGAGATCAGTCGGCGGCAGCGGCAGCGGCCGGTCGCGGCCGGTGGATCCGGACCCGCTTGACCCGCCGCGGATCGGCCTCCAGCACCTCGAACTCGAAGCCGCTCGGATGCGGCACCACCTCGCCCTTGCCGGGCACCCGGTCGAGCAGCGTGAAGATCAGCCCGCCCAGCGTGTCGGCCTCGTCGTGCTCCTCCTCGGTGAGGAGGCCGTCGCCGAGGCGCTCCTCGAGATCCTCGAGATAGACGCGGGCGTCGGCGTCGACGGTGCCGTCGGCGTTCTCGACGATCTCGGGGGCCTTCGCCTTCTCGTGCTCGTCGCGCAGCTCGCCGAGGATCTCCTCGACGAGGTCCTCGAGCGTGATGAGGCCGTCGGTGCCGCCGAACTCGTCGACGACCACGGCCATGTGCGTGCGCTTGCCGCGCATCTCGAGCAGCAGGTCGAGCACCCGCATCGACGGCGGTACGATCAGCACCGGCCGGGTCACCCGTTCGAGGTCGAAGCCTTCGCGGCTGTCCCAGTACGGCAGCAGGTCCTTGACGGTGACCATGCCGAGCACGTCGTCGAGCGAGCCGCGGTAGACAACCAGGCGGCTGTGGCCGACCGACTGGATGGCAGCGACCACGTCGGACAGCGAGGCGCCGGCGGCGACGCCCTTGATGTCGGCGCGCGGCACCATGACGTCGTCGGCCCGCAGCTGGCCGAAGCTCAGCGCATTGAGGAGAAGCTCCTTCTCCTCCTCGCTGAACTGCTGGTGCTCCTCGTCCTCGGCCTCCTCGATCAGCTCCTCGAGCGTCTCGCGCAGGTTGCCGGCCTCCGGCTGCGACTGGCCGGCAAAGCCGCGCAGGCGGCGCAGCAAGGCCTCGATCAGGCCGGGGCTCTCGGCCTCGCGGCGGGCGAGCTGCCTCATGCCGGGGCCTCGCCGCGATAGGGGTCCGGCACGCCAAGCGTGGCGAGGATCGCCACCTCGCGTCCCTCCATCGCCGCGGCCTCCTCGGTGGTCGCGTGGTCGAAGCCGAGCAGGTGCAGCGTGCCGTGCACGAGCAGGTGCGACAGGTGCGCCACCGCCGGCTTGGTCTCGGCCACGGCCTCGCGCATGACCGTCTGGTAGGCCACCGCGAGGTCGCCGAGGACCAGCGGCACCCCGGCCGGCGGGTCCGCGTCGATCTCGTCCTGGGCCGGGAACGACAGCACGTTGGTCGGCTTATCCTGGCCGCGCCAAGTGCGGTTGAGCTCGCGAACCGCCGCGTCGTCGGTCAGGAGGACGCTGACCTCCCAGGCCCGATGGCGGTCGCCGAGCTCGCTGGCGACGGTGGTCTCGACGGCACGCCGGCAGGCGCCCTCGAGATCGGCGAAGCTGGTGTCCCAGTCGCCGGCTTCGACGGTCACGAGGACCGTCCTGCTGGTACTCTCACTTTCCATGTCAGACAGGTGCCCGGCGGCCGGTCGGGCCGCGGCTTGATCCCCCTCCGTGTTCAGCCGCGCGGACGCGCCGCCGATTCGTACGCGTGAATGATCTCGGTGACCAGCGGATGCCGCACGATGTCGTTCTGGTCGAAGCGCACCAGCCCGATCCCCGGGATGCCGGCCAGCTTCTCGACGGCATCGGCCAGTCCCGACGGCATTCCCGGCGGCAGGTCGCTCTGCGTCGGATCGCCGGTGACCACCATCCGCGAGTTCTCGCCGAGCCGGGTCAGGAACATCTTCATCTGCGACGGGGTCGTGTTCTGCGCCTCGTCGAGGATCACCACCGCGTTGGACAGCGTCCGCCCGCGCATGTAGGCGAGCGGTGCGATCTCGATCTGTCCGGTCTCGATCCGCGACTCGAGCTTGCCCTCCGGCAGCATGTCCTGGAGCGCGTCGTAGAGCGGCCGCAGGTAGGGATCGACCTTCTCGCGCAGGTCGCCCGGCAGGAAGCCCAGCTTCTCGCCCGATTCGACGGCGGGCCGCGACAGGATCAGCCGGTCGACCCGGCGCTGCCGCAGCAGCGAGACGGCCGCCGCCACGGCCAGATAGGTCTTGCCGGTGCCGGCCGGTCCCAGGGCGAAGACCAGGTCGTGCTGGTCGATGGCGCGCAGGTAGGCCGCCTGGTTGGGCGAGCGCGGCGCCACGACCCGGCGCTCGGTGCGGACCGACAGGTCCTGGACACGCTCGGACCCGCCGGACGCCACCATGCGAAGGGCGGCATCGACCTCCTCGCGGCCGACGTCGCGGCCGCTCCGGGCCTGGCCGTAGAGATCCTCCAGCACGCTCGCCGCGGCGCGGACCTCGGCGTCGGCCTCCCCCTCGATGAACACCTCGTTGCCGCGGGCGATGATGCTGACGGGCAGCTTCTTCTCGATCCGGGCAAGGTTGACGTGGTGATGCCCGAACAGCAGGGCGCAGGTGGCGTTGTCGTCGAAGCGGACCCGCTGGCTGGCGGCGGGAAGGCTCTGGGCCGGTGCGGCGGTCTTCAGGCGCTGATCTCCTGCATGTGCCCAGCCGGCGAACCGGCGAGGCTGTGGCTGTGCGCTTCCACGATATCGACCAGGACGATGTCGCCGATGCGATGCCGGCCACCGTCCAGATGCACGGCCTGCAGCCAGGGGGTCCTGCCGACCAGCTGTCCGGGATGGCGACCGGGGCGCTCCAGCAGCACCGGCAGACGCAGGCCCACCGTACGGCGGTTGAACTCGGTTGCCTGCCGATCCAGCAGCTCCTGCAGGCGCGCCAGGCGCTCGGCCTTCACCGCGTCCCTGATCTGCTTCGGGAGCAGCGCCGCCGGCGTGCCGGGACGGGCGCTGTACTTGAACGAGTACGACTGGACGAAGCCGATCTCCTCGACGAGCCGCAGCGTCGCCGCGAAGTCGTCGTCGCTCTCGCCCGGGAAGCCGACGATGAAGTCGGAGGAGAGGGCGAGGTCGGGCCGCGCCGCGCGCAGGCGGTCGACGACCCGGCGGTAGTCGGCGACGCCGTAGCGCCGGTTCATCGCGGCGAGGATGCTGTCCGAGCCCGACTGCACCGGCAGGTGCAGGAAGGGCATCAGCGCCTCGACGTCGCGGTGCGCCGCCACGAGCTCGTCGTCGACGTCGTTGGGGTGCGAGGTGGTGTAGCGGATCCGGCAGAGCCCCGGAATCTCGGCCAGGGCGCGCACGAGCCTGCCGAGGCCCCAATCCCTGCCGTCGGGACCGGCGGCGCGGTACGCATTGACGTTCTGGCCAAGCAGCGTCAGCTCCCGCGCCCCTCCGGCGACGAGGCGCCTGGCCTCGTCGACAATGGCGGCCGCCGGGCGGCTCGCCTCGGCCCCGCGCGTGTAAGGCACCACGCAGAAGGTGCAGAACTTGTCGCAGCCCTCCTGCACGGTGAGAAAGGCCGACACCCCGGCCGGCCCGACCGACTGCGGCAGCTCGTCGAACTTGCTCTCGACGGGGAAGTCGGTGTCGACCAGCGTGCCGCGCGTGCGGTCGCGCCGTGCCAGCAGCTCGGGCAGGCGATGGTAGGCCTGCGGCCCGACCACGAAGTCGACGTAGGGTGCGCGCTCGGCGATCAGGTCGCCCTCGGCCTGGGCGACGCAGCCGGCGACGGCGATCAGCATGCCGTCGCCACCCGTGCGGGCGCGCTCGCGGCGGACCTGCTGCAACCGGCCCAGGTCGGAGTAGACCTTCTCGGCCGCCTTCTCGCGGATGTGGCAGGTGTTGAGGACGACGAGGTCGGCATCGTCCGGCGAGGCCGTCGGCGCATAGCCGTGGACCGCCAGCAGCGACGCCATACGCTCGGAGTCGTAGACGTTCATCTGGCAGCCATAGGTGCGGATGTAGGCGCGCTTAGCCAAGGTGCGGGCCCGGAGGAGGTCGGCGGGTGCGTGCCATCGTCACACGGAGCATTGTGGAAGCCGAACGTTGCAGCCCGATGAGAGCCCGGCTGCAACCCGGGTCCGAGGCGGTGTTCCGACGCCGCCGTTCAGCCGCAACTGGACTGCACTCCCTTCAGGCGAAACGCAGGGTCCATGTAGGGACGCCGTCCACAAAAGCGCAAGGCCCGCCGCAGCAGCGGCGGGCCCGGACCTGCAAGACCGGCGAGCAAGCCTCGCCGGGGGCGATGCGGCTAGCCGCGCCGGCCGCGCGCCCGCGGCTTGGTGCCGAGGCCGATCTTCTTGGCCAGCGAGCTGCGCTGCTCGGCGTAGGCCGGCGCCACCATCGGATAGTCGTCCGGCAGGCCCCAGCGACGGCGGTAGTCTTCCGGGGTCATGTTGTAGCGGGTCTTGAGATGGCGCTTCAGCATCTTCAGCTTCTTGCCATCCTCGAGGCACACGATGTAGTCGTTCATCACCGACTTCTTGATCGGCACCACCGGGACCGGCTTCTCGGGCTGCTCGGGCTCCTCCTCGAGGCCCTGGTTGGCCAGGGAGGCGAAAACCAGCTTGATGAGCTGCGGAATGTCGCTCACCGCCACGGTGTTGTTCGACAGGTGCGAGGCGACAATCTCGGTCGTCAGCGAGAGCAGCTCGTTCTGGCTGATTTTTTCGCTCATTTTCCACGAGTCCCTTTTCGGCGCAGCATTCGTGCGGTGAGGCCGTGCATATATTAACGCTCGCGGGGTCGGCAAGGGTTTTTCGGGAGCTGGGAAGAGAAGTGGCAAGTAGCTCACAAACCGCGGACTACGACCTGGACATCACGGCGGAGGTCTGCCCGATGACGTTCGTGCGGACGAAACTGTTGATAGAAAGAATGGCCAGCGGGCAGACTGCCAATATTCGGCTTCGTGGTGGCGAGCCCGTCGACAACGTACCTCGCGCCGTCCGCGACCACGGGCATGAGGTTCTCGCGCTGGAGAAGATCGGCGAAGACCTGTTCGAATTGCGGATCAGGCGTCGCTGAGGCGGGGCTCCGGACCCGCCGCCGATCGTGAGCCCTGTGCCCTGAGGAGCTCGCAGCGCATCGTGTGCGCGCTCATCCGGCTGCCGTCGGCGCGCTGATAGTAGTCCGGCCGGCTGCCGACTCGCTCGAAGCCGTTTTCGGCGTAGAGCTGCTGCGCGCCGTGATTGTCGATGGCGACCTCAAGGAACATGACGGTGGCCCCGCCGGACAGGCAGCGGTCCATGCTGGCGCGCAGCAGGGCGCGGCCGATGCCGCGCTTGCGGTAGGCCGGCGCCACCCCGATCGACAGCAGCTCGGCCTCGTCCTGGACGAGGCGGCACAGCGAGAAGCCGACGCCGCGCATGCCGTCGAGACCGGCCAGCCCGCCGTCATAGACCCTGGCGATCAGGCCGAAGCCTCCCGGCAGCGCCAGCAGATGGGCGAGATCGGCGCGGTTCCAGGCTTCCTCGAAGCAGGCCCGGTGCAGCCGCGACAGGCGGCCGAGGTCGAAGGGACCGACATTGCGCACGCTGATCGCTGCCGGGCGTGGCAGGCCCAGCATCGTCAGGCCCGTTGGCCAACCAGCGGCCGGCCGGCCTCGGCACCAGCCCCGCTGTCGCGCAGATAGAAAGGGAGAAGCTCGTGGCCGGGGCCGGGCTGGCGGCCTCCCGCCAGCTGGCTCAATGCGGCACGGGCGACGTGCACGGCATCGATCTCGACCGGCCGACCGGCCACCAGGAGGGTGTCGCCCGGCTGGGCCAGGGCCTCGGCCGCAGCCGGATCGACGCTGCTGGCCGGTCCGTCGGGACGACCGTCGGCCGCGAACCGCTGGACGAAGGAACGACCCTGCCGCCCCGCGACGACGCAGACCACCGGGCCCGGCGAACCGGCGGCGGCAAGGGCCTCGAGCGAGGTGACGCCGAGGCAGGGCAATCCTGCCGCCAGCGCCAGCCCCCTGCCGGCGGCAACACCCGCACGGATGCCGGCAAAGCTCCCGGGACCTATGTCCACCGCGAGCATGTCGACATCCGTCCACGACCACCCGGCCGCGTTCATGGCGTCCTCGACGAGCGGCACGATTCGCTCCGCCTGCCTGGTAGTACCCTGCTCGGAGAACCGTACCACGACCGCCCCGTCGGCCAGGGCACAAACGGAGCAGGAGCCGGTCGCGGTTTCCAGGGCGAGCAGGCGCACGGCGTGCCCGGCGGGATGGTCAGCCGATCGACCTGACCTCGACGACGTCGGGGACATAGTACTTGAGCAGGTTCTCGATACCGTTGCGCAGCGTCACCGACGAGCTGGGGCAGCCCGAGCAGGCGCCGCGCATGTGCAGGTAGACGATGCCGCGGTCGAAGCCGTGGAAGACGATGTCGCCACCATCCCGCGCCACCGCCGGGCGGACCCGCGTCTCGATGAGCTCCTTGATCTGGCGGATCGTCTCGTCGTCCTCGGCCGGCGCGTCGCCGAGCACCGCTTCCGGCGCCGCCACCGGCTCGCCGGACATGAAGTGCTCCATGATGGCCCCAAGCACGGCCGGCTTGATGATCTGCCAGTCGATGCCGGGAACCTTGGTCACGCTGATGAAGTCGCTGCCGAGGTAGACGCCGGCGGTGCCGTCGACCGAGAAGATGCGCCGCGCCAGCGGCGACAGGCGCTCGGCCTCGTCCGGATCGGTGAACTCGGCCACGCCGTGCTCCATCACCGAACGTCCCGGCAGGAACTTCAGCGTGGCGGGATTGGGCGTCTGCTCGGTCTGGATGAACATGCGTGAGGCTCCGGAAGCTTGCCTAGAGATGGGCCGGAGCCTGCGCCTGCGCAAGCGGCGGCTTGCCGCTGGCCCGGGCGGCTACTTGTTCAGGATGTTGATGATCTCGTAGAGCTGGAAGCGGGCGCGCAGCAGCAGGAAGCCCTGGTTGGCGAGGTGGTTCGGCCGCGCGATGCTGTCGAGCCCGCCATTGATCACGACCCAGGGCTGCAGGGTCGCCGCCGCCTCGAAGCTGCGCAGCAGCTCGGCCCAGCTGCTGTCGGCCTTGCGCTCGGCGAGGACCGCCTTGAAGTCCTCGCCCAGGGCCCGCAGCAGGATGAAGTAGGCGTAGAGCCGGCCCTTGTTGTTGTAGAACAGGTCGTCGGCCGAGAAGTCGAACCAGCGGTTCCGGGTGGTGTCGATCTTCTCGAACAGCGCCGCCGACGAGCCGCCGGTATCGGCGGCGATGCGCTCGAGCGTGACGATCAGGTTGTCGGCGCGCCGCTCGAAGGTCGCCTGGCCGGCGGCGAGGCGCTGGTTGTAGCGGCGCAGGTCCTCGACCGCCTTGCGGTACTGGCTCTCCGAGCTCGGCTGCACCGGCGTGCTCGACCACTCGAAGATCCAGACGTCGCCGGGGTACTTGAGCCGGCCGGCGGCGGCGTCGACGTCGGGATCGACCTGCGAGGCGCCGCGGACCCGGGCCAAATGGTCGGTCAGCTCGACCGCGAACCGCGACACCCCGGCGACCACGCCGGTCTGGAAGTGCGGCATGTTGTCGAGGATGTAGGCCGGCTGGAACCAGGGATCGTTGGCGACCCAGCGGTTGACGTCGACCTCGCGCTCGATCAGGTCGGCGGCCACGGCGACCGCCTGGCTGGCTTCCGCCGGCACCTCGATGCCGGCGCCGAACGCCGGATCGTCGGAGATCCGCTGCAGGTAGATGGCACCGACCACATAGTAGGCCAGCACCGCCACCACGATGACCGGGAGGCCCCAGCCCAGCCAGCGCCAGCTTCGCCTTGCGGCCGGCTGAACAGGGGCGTCGCTCATCAGGTCATCCTCGCGCGGCTCGACATGCTGGCCTCACAGGTGGGCAGCCGCGGCGCCGTCTCAAGGCGCGAGGAAGCCGACCTTGCGGTAGGTCTCCTCGAGGATCGGCGCCGCGATCGCGTTGGCGCGCGCCGCACCGTCGCGCAGTACGCCGTCGATGTAGCCCGGATCCGCCGTGATCCGGCGCATCTCCGCGGCGATCGGGGCCAGCCGGGCCACCGCCAGGTCGGCCAGCCTGCCCTTGAAGTCGGAGAACGAGCTGCCGGCGAACTCGGCCTCGACCTCGGCCCGGCTGCGGCCGTCGAGCGCAGCGTAGATCGTCAGCAGGTTCGACGCCTCGGGGCGGCTCTCGGGATCGTAGGTGATCCCGGCGAAGCTGTCCGACTTCGCCCGCCTGATCTTCTGGGCGATCGCGTCGGCGTCGTCGATCAGGCTGATCCGGGCCTGCTCCGACGGGTCGGACTTGCTCATCTTCTTGGTACCGTCGCGCAGCGACATCACCCGCGTCGCCTCGCCGAGGATCATCGGCTCGGGCAGCGGGAAGAAGTCGACCGCGAACTTGCGATTGAAGGCGCCGGCGATGTTGCGCGACAGCTCGAGATGCTGCTTCTGGTCCTCGCCGACCGGCACGTGCGTCGCCTTGTAGGCCAGGATGTCCGCCGCCTGCAGCACCGGATAGTCGAACAGGCCGACCGGCGCGCCCTCGCGGTCCTTGCCGGCCTTCTCCTTGAACTGCGTCATCTTGTTGAGCCAGCCCATGGGCGTGACGCAGTTGAAGATCCAGGCCAGCTGCGAGTGCGCCGGCACGTTGCTCTGCACGAACAGGATCGAGCGCTTCGGATCGATGCCGGAAGCCAGCAGGGCCGCCGCCACCTCGCGGGTATTGGCGTGCATCTCCTCCGGAGCGTGCAGGGCCGTCAGGGCGTGCAGGTCGACGATGCAGTAGATGCAGTCGTAGCCGTCCTGCATCGTCACCCAGTTGCGGATGGCGCCGAGATAGTTGCCGAGGTGAATGCCACTGGTCGGCTGGATCCCGGAAAAGACACGCCCCTGCATCGACAACGCCTTCCTGACGGCTGAACGGGGCTGCACCTGCCCGCTGGCCGGTCGCGCGTCAAGTCCGCCGGGCGACGAGGGCCCTGAGCTCGCCGAGCTGCGCCCCGCCGAGCAGCAGCACGGCGGCGCCGTAGGCGGCGGCACCGGCCGCGACCAGCAGCGCCAGCAGCGGCAGGGGCGCGAGACTGCCGGCGGCGTGCCCGACCGCCCACAGCGCGCCGCCCATCACTGCGGCAGCCCCGACCAGCCGCGGCGCCCGGTCGAGAAAGCGGCGGTCGACGCCGAGGTGCCGGGTCCGCCAGAGCAGGCCGGCGAGGAGGATGGCGTTGAGCCAGTTGGCGATGGCCGTCGCCAGCGCGATCCCGACATGCGCCAGTGGCCCGATCAGGACGACGATCAGGGCGATGTTGGCGACGACGCAGAGGATCCCGACCAGCACCGGCGAGCGGGTGTCCTCGCGGGCGAAGAAGGCCGGGGCGAGGACCTTGATCAGCACGTAGGCCGGCAGGCCCGAGGCGAATGCGGCCAGGGCCCCGGCGGTTGCCGCGGTGTCGGCGGCGTCGAAGGCGCCGCGCTCGAAGAGGGCGCGGACGATCGGCGTCGCCGCGACGACGAGGGCGACGGCCGCCGGCAAGGTCAGCAGCAGCGCCATCTCCAGGCCGCGGCTGAAGGAATGCCGGGCCTGGTCGAGCTGGCCGGCACGCAGCTGTCGCGCCAGCAGCGGCAGCAGCGCCGTGCCGAGGGCCACCCCGACGACGCCGAGCGGCAGCTGGTTCAGCCGGTCGGCATAGAACAGGTAGGAGGGTGCGCCCTCCGGCAGGGTGGACGCGAACCAGGTATCGACGAGCAGGTTGAGCTGGGCGACGCCGGCGCCGATCACGCCCGGCAGGATCAGCGTGAACAGGCGCCGGATGCGGGGCGTCAGCCTTGGCCGGACGAGGCGGATCGGCATGCCGGCGCGGCGTGCCGCGACGAGGACCCAGGCGAGCTGGACGATGCCGGCCAGGGCGACACCCCAGGCCAGCGCGAACGCGGGCCCGCCGGGATGGATCCACGACAGCAGCAGGGCCGCGATCAGCACGATGTTGAGGATGACCTGCACCGCCGCCGCGGCGGCGAACCGGCCCAGCGTGTTCAGCACGCCGCACAGCAGGGCGACGAGGCAGATGAACAGGATATAGGGGAAGGTGATCCGGGTCAGGGCCACGGCCGCGACGTAGCGCTCGCTGTCGGGCGCGAAGCCGGGTGCCAGCAGGCGGATGACCGACGGCATCGTCAGCTCGGCGATCAGCACGACGAGCAGCAGGACGGTGGTCATCACCGCGAACGCATCGGCGGCGAAGCGCCGGCCGGCCTCGTGGCCGTCCTCCTCGATGGCGCGCGCCAGGAGCGGCACGAAGCCGGCGTTGAAGGCACCCTCGCCGAGCAGCCGCCGCAGGAAGTTGGCGAGCTTGAAGCTGACGAAGAAGGCATCCGCCATGGCGCCGGCGCCGAGGATGGCGGCGATCATCATGTCGCGGACGAAGCCCGTCAGCCGGGACAGGAGCGTGAAGCTGCCGACGGTCACGGCAGCGCGGGCAAGGCTCATGGCAATTCCGCAGGGACCCGGCGGAGTGGTGCCCGACCGCGGCGTTGCGGTTCAAGCCCAAGGTGCCACGCCGTCCCGGCTGCGCCGTTGCCAAGCGTGCCGGCAACAGCTTTGCTCGGGCCCGACAGAGGCGGGAGGGATGAATGACCGGTGAGCGGTCGGCGACGTTGCCGTCGCGTGCCGACGTCGTGGTCATCGGCGGCGGGGTCGTCGGCGCCAGCGTCGCCTGGCACCTGGCGGGGTCGGGCGTTGCCGACGTCCTCCTGCTGGAGCGCAACGCCATCGGCAGCGGCACCACCTGGCATGCCGCCGGCAACATGGAGACCTGGCGCTCCGATCCGCTGATCCTCGACCTCGTCCGCTACGCCGTCGACCTCTTCCCGGAGCTGGAGCGGCAGAGCGGCATCAGCTTCGGCTGGCGCCAGAGCGGACGGGTGCAGTTCACGGCCGACGACGAGGTGATGGCGCGCTTTCGCGCGGTGCCGGCGCGCGGCCGGGCCCGCGGCATCGACGTCGAGCTGCTCGGCCCCGACGACGTCGTGGCGAAACTGCCGATCGTCGCGCGGGACGGGTTGCGCGGCGGCCTGTGGATCCCGAGCGACGGTCGCGTCGATCCGACCAACCTCGCCCAGGCCTTCGCGCGGGGCGCGCAGCGGCGTGGCGCCCGGGTCGCCGAAGGCATCGCGGTGACGGCCATCCGCCGGATCGGCGACCGCATCGTCGGGGTCGAGACCTCGGCCGGGCCGATCGACTGCGAGCGCGTCGTGCTCGCCGCCGGCCTGTGGTCGGGCCGGCTCGCCGAGACCTGCGGCGTCAGGCTGCCGCTGATCGCGCTCGAGCACTTCTACCTGCTCACCAAGCCGATCGCCGGCCTGAGTCGCGAACTGCCGCTGTTCCTGTCCTACGACGAGCGGATTTACGGGCGGGAGGATGTCGGCGGCCTGCTCGTGGGCGTATTCGACGACGATGCCCTGCCGGTCGAGCCGGAGCAGTTGCCCGGCGCCTTCTCCTTCTCGCTGCTGCCGGAGAATTGGGAGCAGATCGCTCCGCAGCTGCCGGTGGTGATGCACCGCTTCCCGCTCCTGCAGCAGGCCGAGATCCGGATGCAGGTCAACGGACCCGAGAGCTTCACCCCCGACGGCCAGATGCTGCTGGGCGAATGGCCAATGCTGCGCGGCCTTCACCTCGCCGCCGGCATGGGCTCGAACGGCATCGCCATGTCGTCCTGCGTCGGCCGGCTCACGGCGGAGTGGATCGTCGACGGCCGCCCCAGCCTGGACGTCACCTCGCTCGATTGCCGACGGTTCCTGCCGTTCCAGGCGGGTCGGACCTATCGCCGCGCCAGGATGGCCGAGGTCCCCTCGCAGATGTGCAGGGTCGGCGGTCCGGAACTCGATTTCCGCCAGACGCGCGGCATCCGCCGCTCGCCCCTGCACGGCATCTGGCTCGATCGCGGGGCGGTCCTCGGGACGCGGGCGGGCTGGGAGGTGCCGCTGTGGTTCGGCGGCGGGTGGGCTGAAGCCGTAGCCGCCGAGCTGGCCGGCGCGGCCGTTTCGGGAGGTCTCGCCGACGGCACGGCCTCGGCGAAACTGCTGCTGGCCGACGCCGATCTCGAAGGCCTGCCTGGAGCGAACCCCGGTCCGGAGCGCCAGGCCTTCCGCTGGTCGTTCCGCAATGCGTCCGGCGGAACGGAGGCCCAGCCGCTGGCGGTGCCGCTGCCGGACGGGGGCTGGCTGCTCATCGGCGAACCGGAAGAGCCGCTGCGCATGCTCGACTGGCTCCACCGTCAGGCGCCGGACCGGCCGTGTCCCCGGCCGGTGGACGGTGGCTGGGCTGTGCTCGATGCCTGGGGCCGGACCGACGCCATGCCTGCGGTCCGCGACGGCGAGGTGATCGCGTGCGAGGTTGGCATGGCGCCGGCGCTGGTCATCGGAACGCCGGTCGCCGATTGCCGGCGGGTCCTGGTCGGGGCCGAGTTCGCCGCCGGCGCGGCCGAGGCCCTGCTGGCGCAGGGACTGGTGCCGCTGGGTGCGCTGGCGGCGGAGCAATTGCGTGTCCTGGGGCGCCAGCCCGCCTTCGGGCATGAGCTTTCGCCTGCCATCGCGTCGGCGTCGACTTCCGGACCGGCCGTGCGCGGCTTCCGCTTCGCCACGGCCCGGCAGGGCTCGGTCCGCGGCGAGCCCGTGCTCGGACGCGGCCGCTATGCCGGCTATGTCACCTCGAGCTGCTGGCTTCCCACCGACGGCGAGCTCAGGCTCCTGGCCCTTGTCCACGGCGACGGCCCGTTCGAGCTGGTGGTCGATGGCGGACAGGTGGCGCTGCAGGATTGGTAGCGGACGAACCCAGCCGGAGGGCCAGCATGAAGCCGATCGCCGACCGTGCCGAGGTCACCATCGACCTGCCGGACAAGCTCTACATGGGCTCGTTCACCCGCCATTCGAACTACGGGGTGTCGGCGGACGGCGAGCAGCTGGGGCTGCGGCTCGCGCATGCGGAAGGCCCGCGGCGCACCGTCGAGTTCCACCTCCACTACTATCTGCTGGCGGACGTGCTGAAGGACCTGGCCGCGGCGCTGGCGGCGCGGCCCGCCCTCGACGAGCCGCATCGCGAGGCGCTGGAGGAGGCCGCCAGGGAGCTGCTGCAGGTCGTGTCGGCGCGCCAGCCCTGAACGGCGCGGGCCGCTAGACGGCAGCCCGCTCGACTTCAGCGACCACGTCGGGGACAGCCATGCTCGGTCCGCCCAGCACGGCGCTCAGGTAGGCGTCGACCGCCCGCGTCTCGCTGAACTCGGCGGCGCGGGCCATCATCAGGCTGGGCGGCAGCGGCGAATCCAGCGCGTCGTTGATGGCCTTCGCCATGCCGGCAAGGTCGCCCATGGCGACGAGCCGGCCGTAGCGGCCGTTGGCCAGGATCTCGGCCGGGCCGGTCGGGCAGTCGGTGCTGACGACCTGGCAGCCGCAGGCGAGCGCCTCAACAAGGACATTGCCGAACCCCTCGAAGCGCGACGACAGCACGAAGACCGAGGCGCGCTTCATGAAGGGATAGGGGTTCCTGACGAAGCCCGGCAGATCGATGTCCGCCGCGATCTTCAGTTCCTCCGCCATGGCCAGCAGCGAGCCCTGGCGCTCGGCGCTCTTGTCGTCGTCCTTGCCGCCGCCGAGGATAATCAGCCGGGCCGGGCGCTGCGCACGCACCATGGCGAAGGCACGCAGCAGGGTCGGGAAGTCCTTCTGCGCGGTCAGCCTGCCGACACCGAGGATGACTGGCGGCTCGCCCGGATGCAGCCAGGGGTGATCGAGGTCCGCCTGCGCCTCGATGGCGAGGTTCGGACCCACCACCGGATTGTAGATGGTCTTCACCAGGCTGCGCTGCAGGCCGACGGTCTCGGCGAGGTCCTCGGCCAGCGCGTCGGAGACGGCGACGACGACATCGGCCTTCGGGTAGGTCCGGCGCATCAGCGGCGGCAGGTAGCGCTGCCGCCAGTTGCGCGCGTTGGCGAGCTTCTCGGACGGCGCCGAGCGCTCGCCGATGAGCAGGCGGACCGGCACCTTGGCCAGTTCGCGCGCCCAGATCGACATCAGGTTCAGCGCCGGGGTCGCCGACAGCAGCGCGTCAGGCCGTGACTCCTTCAGGTAGTCGACGAGGCTGCCGAGATAGCGAAGCGACGGCGACGGCCGCTTCGGCAGCAGCACCGGCAACAGGAGCTGGGCGAAGGCACCCGGGTCGGCCAGCAGGGGATTGAGCCGGCCCCAGAGCTTCGAGCCCTCGACGAGCGGGACCACGCGGACCCGGTCGGTGATCTTCGCGGCGAGCGGGCCGCGGACCTCGAGGACCACGAGATCGACCTCGTAGCCACGCCGGGCGACGGCCTCGGCCAGCGCCACGGTCGTCTTCTGGACCCCGGCAAGCTTGAGGTTATCGAGGACGAAGGCGATCCGCGGGACGCGCGTCGGCGACGTGACCGCCCTCGCGGGCTGCCACGCCGGACCGCGCCACGCCTGAAGCTCGGCGGATCGAAGCACGCCGGACTTTATGGCCGTTCACCTTCTGTCCGATTAACCGCATCATGCGAATAACACAGGGGCTGAGTTGCCGAAAGCGGCCGAGTAGGAGCGGACCCGGCGGCGTCGCTGGCACGGGCGGAGGCAGGCGGATGTTCGAGAGTGCCGTGCAGGATCACAAGCTCAGCAAGGAGGCCTACCGGAAGGAGGAGCCGAAGCTGCGCTCGGCGCTGATCGAGGCACAGCTCGAGCTGGCGGAGGGCCGGCAGTTCGCCGTCGTGGTCATTGTCACCGGCATGGACGGGGCCGGCAAGGGGGCGGTGATCCGGCGCCTCTACGAATGGCTCGATCCGCGCCATCTGCGCAGCAACGCCTATGACGCGCCCACCGACGAGGAGCGGCAGCGTCCGCGGATGTGGCGGTACTGGCGCGACCTGCCGCCGCGCGGCGACATCGGCATCGTGTTCGGGTCCTGGTACAACGAGCCGCTGACGCAGGTGCTGCGCGGCGATCTCGACGGCGCCGGCCTCGAGCAGGAGCTGGCCGGCATCAACCGCTTCGAGAAGATGCTCGCCGACGAGGGCGTGCTGCTGCTGAAGTTCCTGCTGGTGGTCTCGGCCAAGGAGCAGCGGCGCCGGCTCGCCGAGGTGGCGAAGGGCGACAACCTCAACCGCCACGTGCTCGAGGAGTGGGGCAACGCCGCGTCGCGACGCCGCGGCCGGCGGATGGCCGAGCTTGTGGTCAACCGCACCAGCACCGGCCACGCGCCGTGGATCGTCATTCCGAGCGACGACGGCGAGTATCGCGACCTGATGGCCGGGCGGACGCTTGCCGACGCCCTGCGCCGGCGCCTGGAGGCCGCCAAGCCGGTGCCCGCCACGAACGGCGCCGTGCTCGTGCCGAGCCTCGACCATCGCACGGTTCTCGACAGCATCGACCTCAGTCGCCGGCTCGAGTCCGACGCCTACAAGGTCAAGCTCGACCGCTGGCAGGACCGGCTGGCGCAGCTGACCGAGAGCAAGGCCTTCCGCGGGCGGTCCCTGGTCGTCGTGTTCGAGGGCAACGACGCGGCGGGCAAGGGCGGCAGCATCCGCCGCGTCACGGCGGCGCTCGACCCGCGACGCTTCCGCGTGAACTCGGTGGCGGCCCCGACCGACGAGGAGCGGGCCCAGCCCTATCTGTGGCGTTTCTGGCGCCACATCCCGCGGCTCGGGCACACCGCCATCTTCGACCGTTCCTGGTATGGCCGCGTGCTGGTCGAGCGGGTCGAGGGCTTCGCCAGTGAGGCCGAGTGGCTGCGCGCCTATGGCGAGATCAACGAGTTCGAGGAAGAGCTGTCGCGCGACGGCGTCATCGTCGCCAAGTTCTGGCTGGCAATCAGCAAGGCCGAACAGCTCCGGCGCTTCAAGGAGCGGGAGAAGATTCCATTCAAGCAGTTCAAGATCACGCCGGAGGACTGGCGTAACCGGGACAAGTGGGACCTGTATGCACAGGCCGTGAACGATATGGTCGACCGCACCAGTACTCCGACCGCGCGCTGGACCCTGGTGTCCGCAGAGGACAAGCGCTGGGCCAGGGTCGCGGTGCTCAAGACGCTGTGCCGAACAATCGAGAATGCCATCGGGTGAGCGGTCCGGCGCTACAGCGGTTCACGCCAAGCCGACCGCCGGCGACCGTCACCGCCTCTTGCGGAAACAGCGCCGAGAGCCGGAAAGTCCTTCTGCCTCAGAAGTGAACTGGCGCAAACCTGCAACGCCTCCCGCAAAATCAGGGACGAGTCGCGCATCACAAATTGATTGCAAGCACTCGTTCGTGCTTTTTGCAGCTAGGCGCGGTGTCGCCGGCAATGCAGGAGGGGCTTATGCTGTTGGCGGATCTGGTTGATGTCGTCGCGGACGGCACCAAGAATCCGAAGACCGTGGTCGACGAGATCCTGCGCGCGGCGCTGGCCGCCGTCGAGGGCTCGGTGGCGAAGGGTGAGACCGTCAATCTGGTCGGTTTCGGTCGTTTCGAGGTCTATCAGCGCACGGCTCGCGTCGGCCGCAACCTGCGGACCGGCGAGACCCTGAAGATCCCGGCCACCCGTTCGGTTCGCTTCAAGGTCGGCAAGCGTCTGCGCGACGCCGCCGGCTCGCCCGCCCCGAAGAAGGGCAAGGGCAAGAAGGGCAAGGGCAAGTAGAACAACGGGTCGGGCCGGCCTGCCGGCTCGACAGCACTCGTCGGACCGGCAGGATCCGACGGGGTGCCGTACTCGGGCCAGACCAGGAACACGGGCATCGGCGAAGTGTCGGGGTCTTGCCGTCGCGGCATCGCGACGGCAGCTTGTCCTGACGCCGTCAACGCAGTGCCGGGTTGGCGTGCGCCGTCAGCTAGGCCGGATCGTAGGGATAACAGCGGCGGTCGGTGATAGCCGTGCGATCCACCGCGCTGTCCATGGTGTAGCAGGCCCAGCGCTCGCTGCCGCGCTCGAGCAGGTACTTGAACGTCTTGGGTCCGTAGGGCGTGGCCTGGCGGAACGGCGTCTCGCTTTCAATCCGGAAGCCGTCGCGCATCAGGTCGCCCATCCAGACGTCATCCGCCGCGCCGCCGCTCGGCGTGCCGGCCGGAGGATTCGGCGTGGCGCAACCGGACAGCAGCAAGGCGGCCAGTCCGGCGATACGAAGCTTGAGGACCATCGCGATCTCCTGCTGGGTGGCAACCTAGAGGGGCCGCGATTACGCGAGCAAGCCTGCCAAGTGCGGCGGGCATGGGTCGCACGTCCGACGGCCGTCGACCATGGCCAGCCATGCTGGTACCACGGCGCCCATTTCGGGAAGCGACCGGCGGACAGGGCATGGGCGGGATCTACGCGTTCTCGGAGCTGATCCCGGCGATCGACCCGTCCGCCTTCGTCCATCCCGACGCCATCGTCATCGGCGATGTCATCGTCGGAGCCGGCGTTTACGTGGCTCCCGGTGCCTCGCTGCGTGGCGACATGGGGCGGATCGTCGTCGGTCCAGGCGCCAACATCCAGGACCACTGCGTGCTGCACAGCTTTCCCGGACGGGACTGCCTCGTCGGGGCGGATGGGCATATCGGGCATGGCGCGATCCTGCATGGCTGCCGGATCGGGACCAACGCCCTGGTCGGCATGAACGCCGTGGTGATGGACGGCGCCGATGTCGGCGATGGTGCCTTCGTCGGCGCGATGTCGTTCGTGCGTGCCGGTTTCAGCGTGCCGCCCGGCACCCTGGCGCTCGGCACGCCGGCGCGCGTCTCGCGGACGCTGACCCCGGACGAGTTGGCCTGGAAGGCGAGGGCCACGGCGGCCTACCAGGAACTCGCCCGGGCCTGCCGTTCCGGGCTTCGCCGCTGCGAGCCCCTGGCGGCGCCGGAGCCCGATCGGCCGCGGACGCCGCCGCTCGACGGGATCCGGCCGAAGCACGAGCTGAACCGGCTCGACCACCGATGACGACCTTCGTCTTCCTGGTCGTCCTCGCGGCCGCAGCGCTTCATGCCACCTGGAATGCGCTGGTCAAGCATGGCGGCGATCCGCTGTTCCGCCTGGCGATCACGGCGCTGACCGGGACGGTGATCGCCGTCCCGATGCTGCCGTTCGTCAGCGTCCCGGCGGCCGCCTCGTGGCCCTGGCTGCTGGGTTCGATCGCGACCCACATCGCCTACTATACGACGCTGGCCCTGGCCTACCGCACGGGCGACCTCAGCATCGTCTATCCGGTCGCGCGCGGTGCCGCTCCGCCCATGGTCGCACTCGGCGGCCTGTGGCTGGCGGGGGAGCACCTGGACACCGCCGGCATGAGCGCGATCGCGCTCATCTGCGCCGGAATCCTCGTTCTCGTCGTGATCGGCGGCGGCCACCGCAATGGCCGGCAGTCCTTCATCGCGGCACTGCTCTGCAGTGCCGCGATCGCGGTGTACACGGTATGCGACGGCCTCGGCGTCCGTGCCAGCGGCGGGGCTACCGGCTACATCGTCTGGCTGTTCTTTCTCGACGGGCTGACGTTCGGCCTGGCCGTGCTGTGGCTCCGCCGGCGCAGCCTGCGCCGCGATCTCGCCCGTGGCGTGCGTCCGGCCGTGCTCGGCGGCGCCCTGTCGATGCTGGCCTACGGCCTCGTCGTCTGGGCGATGGCGACGACACCGATGGGCCTGGTCTCGGCGCTGCGGGAAACCAGCGTGGTGCTCGCCGCCGTCATCGGCACACGCCTGCTCGGCGAACCCTTCGGCGGCCGACGGGTCGCCTCGGCCGTGCTCGTCGCCGCCGGGGTGATGGCATTGAAGCTGTCGTAGAGGGCCGGCGTTCCGTGACGTAGGTTTCACGTCCGACCAATTCGGCTTGGCAGCGGTTTTCGACGACACGGATGGCGTATCCCGGAAGATTCGCCTATGGCGGGCGTCAGTCAACCAAACAACCTGCCGCGGCCGCCTGCGGCAGCCTGCCAAGCGGCGAGGAGGCCCGATGGCTATCATCAACGGAACATCCGCGAACGATACGCTGGTCGGCCTCGGCCCGGCCGACACGCTGCGCGGATTCGAGGGCCAGGACTCGCTGAGCGGCGGTGGCGGTGCTGACGCCATGTACGGCGGCGAGGGCAACGACAGGTTGCGCGGCGGCGCCGACAACGACGTGATCGATGGTGGAAACGGCAACGACGAGGTCACCTACGACGAGGCGTTCGGCGCGGTTCAGGTCGACCTGCGCGCCGGGACCGGCAAGCATGGCAGCTCGACCGACCGCCTGGTCTCGATCGAGATCGTTCGCGGCTCCGATTTCGGCGACATCCTGCGGCTGGGCGATGGCGACGAGCGCGCCAGGGCGGGCAACGGCAACGACACCATCGTCGGTCGCGAGGGCGACGATCAGCTCGACGGCGGCAACGGTGCGGATACCCTCGATGGCGGCAATGGCAGCGACGCCGCCAGGTTCACCGACACCGGCGGCGGCGTCGTCGCCGACCTGGCGGCCGGCACGGCCAGCGGCACCGGCGGCACCGACCAGCTGATCAGCATCGAGGAGCTGCAGGGGTCGGACTTCAACGATGTGCTGCGCGGTGCTACCGGCGACTTCGAGGAGTTCGTCGGCCGGGGTGGCGCGGACACCATCGACGGCCGCGGCGGTACCGATCGCGTCAACTACAGCGGCGACGGCGGCACCTCCGGCGTGCGGGTCGACCTGCAGGCGGGGACGGCGACGGACAGCTGGGGACTGACCGACCGCCTGTTCGGCATCGAGCAGGTCGAGGGTACGGACCTCGCCGACGTGCTCGAGGGCGGTACCGGCGACGACCTGTTTCGTCCGCGGGCCGGCAGCGACAGCATCAACGGCCGTGGCGGCTTCGATCGCCTCGAGTTCGGCACCACGCTGGCCGGCGTCATCGTCAACTTGCAGCTCGGCAGCGGCGGCAACGGCAACGGTGGCACGCTTTCGCTGGCGTCGATCGAGAGCGTGCGCGGCACGACGTTCGCCGACAGCCTCTCCGGCGGCACCCAGGCCGCCCTGCTCGAGGGCGGCAATGCCGACGACCGGATCGCCGGCGGCGACGGTTCCGACACCCTGCTGGGCGGCAACGACAACGATTCCATGCGGGGCGGCGACGGTGCCGACAGCATGGATGGTGGCAACGGCAACGACATCCTCCGCGGCGAGAAGGGTGATGACGTCCTCGAGGGCAAGGACGGGCGCGACACGCTCGACGCAAAGGGCGGCAACGACAATCTCGATGGGGGTAACGGCGACGACGACCTCTATGCGGGCGACGACCTCGATCTGGTCGAGGGACGCAACGGCAATGACCTCCTGTTCGGTGGCAATGGCGACGACACCGTCCGCGGTGGCAATGACAACGACACCCTGAACGGCATCACCGGCACCGACACGCTCGACGGTGGCAATGGCAACGACACCCTGCTGGGGGGCGAGGACAACGACAGCCTGAAGGGCCAGGACGGGACCGATACGTTGCTCGGCGAGACCGGCAACGACCGGCTCCAGGGCGGCAATGACGGCGACACGCTGTTCGGTGGAGACGGCAACGACTCGATCGCCGGCGAGGGCGGCGCCGATCTCCTCGGCGGCGGGCCCGGCACGGATCGCTTCTTCTTCGGGCCAAATGAGGGCGTCGACCGGATCGTCGACTTCGTCGGCAGCGACGTGATCGACGTGAGCGATGCGCTTCAGGGATTTGGCGCGGGCGACGATGCCACGGATTTCGTGCGCATCAGCGCGTCCGGCGCCGACGGTGAGCTGCGCATCGATGCGAATGGCGGCGGCAACAGCTTCGTCCTCGCCGTGATCATCGAGAACGGCTCCTCGCTCAACGTCGATTCGCTGATCGCGAGCGGCCGGCTGCTGCTCGACTGAACAGCGGGGAGCGACGAGACGTCCGCTGGCCGGACGTCTCGTCGTTGCCTAGGCTAGCAGCATGGAAGGCCTGCTCTACCTCATTCCGGTAGCCCTGTTCCTGGGCGGGCTCGGCCTCGTCGCCTTCTTATGGTCGCTGCGCAGCAACCAGTTCGAGGATCTCGACGGCGCGGCGGAGCGCATCCTGTTCGATGACGACGACCCCGCGGGCCCGGTGGCCGAGCCACGCCGCTGATCGGCCCTCAGCCGCGGGACGGAGCGAGCGGGCAGGTCGACAGGCCGAAGATCCGGTAGGCGGGGCAGAAGCCGATCAGGGCGGTCGCCAGCGGGATCAGGCCGATCCAGCCCCACGCCGTCTGCGGCCCCACGAACACCAGGGCCAGCAGCACGATCCCGACGATCACCCGGAGCGTGCGGTCAAGATTTCCGACGTTCTTCATCAGCGTGCCCTCGACTGGCGCCGCACCCCGCGGCGCTCGGCGCATCCCAGCAGCGCCACGGCCTGGGCTCCGTGACCAAGTCACCGAGGATCAGGGGACCTGCAGCGCCATCTCCTGCAGCCGATGGCGATCGACGAGGCCGATCCAGCCGCGGCCGAGCTCGACGACGGCGTGGCGTTCAAGCTCCTTCAGCAGGCGGCTGACGACCTCGCGCGCGGTCCCCAGCTCCGCCGCGATCTCGCGGTGCGTCGTGGTGACGCGGTCGTCCTGCTGGCGCAGCAGCCACGCTGCCAGCCTCGCGTCCATGCGCCGGAACGCCACCTCGGAGACCAGCGTGACGAGGTCCTGCAGGCGCAAGCCGAAGTCGCCGAAAACCATCCGCCGGAATGCCGGGGACAGGGCGAGCAGGCGCTCGATCGTGGCGCCGGGGATGGCCAGCGCCTTGATCTCGCTTTCGGCGACACCCTCGGCGGCGTAGTCGCGCGCTGCCAGCAGGCATGAGGTGGTCAGGATGCAGCTTTCCCCGGTCTCGACCCGATAAAGCACGATCTCATGGCCGCCTTCGGTGGTCAGCTGGACGCGGACCGATCCGTCGATGACCACCAGATAGGCGGTGCAGGCGTCGCCGGGGCGGAACAGGACGGTCCCGGCCGGCGCCGTAACGATCCGGCTTTCCCTGGCGAGGATCGCCAGTCCTTCCGGCTCGAGCCCGGCGAGGCGCGGCGCGACGCGTTGGAGCGCTCCGGCGTCGACCATCGCCTAGCGGATCGCCGGTCCCGACTCCAGCCGGGCCACCGGTGCGTTCCGCCGCTGCAGCAGGAAGAACTCGTAAGTCGGCGAATAGTCGGTGATGACCATGCGGATCGCCACGGTCTCGCCGGGCTCGACCCGGCCGTGCGAGAAGACCAGCGAGTCGAGGGGCTCGTCGGTCTTGTAGGCGTCGAGGAAGCGGTCGGAGGCCATCAGCACGGGCTCCATGGCGTCCTGGCCGAACGACAGGCCGTCCTCGTAGGGGCTCGACAAGGCCAGCTTCTCGCGCAGCTCGAGCTCGAAGACCTCCCAGGCCCGGTTGGTGAGGTTGCGCACGACCTTCGTCAGGGCGAAGCCGACCGTGTGCTGCGTGCGCACGAGATTGCCGAACGCCGCGTTCATGCCGTTGATGGTGACGATGGCCGGTCCGTCATCGGTGATGTCCTCGTGCAGCACGATCGGATCGTCGAGCGTGCCGCGACCCGAGGCGCCGTGGATCACGAGGCCGCCCATGCGGTCGTCGAAGGTCAGGCCCTGAACGGTGACCGATGCTGCATTGGCGGCACCTGCTGCAAAGCCAGCCGCAAGGGCCATGCCGGCCCAAAGCGGCCTCGGGTCGCTCCACAGATGGGTGAGCCTCATTCGGCAGCTCTTCCGGTGGCTCGGGCGAAGGCGAAGGCCGCCTCCTGGCGGCCCCGGACAAAGCCTGCGGCTCTTGGGCCGGTAGCCGGTCCGTCGTAGCTGCCGTCGTCGCGCAGCGCGGTGAAGTAGCCCTCGCCCGGAAGACGGTCGCTCTTGCGGACGACGAGGCAGGCGAGGTCCGGGCCGCCGCGGGCCTCGACACGCCGGCAGACCGCGCCAAGGTCGCGGCAGAGCGCCCCGACCCGGACGGGCGTCACCCGGTGACCGAAGAAGGCCAGGATCTGGCCATAGGTCAGCGCGTGACCCTCGGCCGCTGCCTGCAGCAGGACGCGCTCCAGGCGGTCAATGTCGACCATCAGGAAGCGATCCTCGGCTGCTCAACCACCGTCGATCCTTGCTTCGGTACGTCATCCAGGGTCCGTTACCATGCACGAGCGCTTTGGTCTCCCCTCGAGCGCGGCTCCGGCGCTACCGGCGAGGTCCGCTTGAGCGACCTGCCGGAGCCTCGGCGGGACGGCGCCGCGGTCCTGCCCCGGCGGGCAGCCCGTGGCGCGATGTGGGCCACGGTCGAGGTCTGGGGCAACGAGGCGCTCCAGTTCGTGATGTTCGCGATCCTGGCGAAGCTGCTCGGGCCTGAGGCGTACGGGATTCTCGGCCTGGCGCTGATCTTCGTGCTCGCCGGCCAGACGGTAATCATCGCCGGGGGATGGATGGAGGCCATCATCCAGCGCCAGGATCTTCGCAGCGACCATCTCGACTCAATTTTCTACTTTGTCTGTGGACTTGCTATGGCCTTGGCCATCGGCGCCACCGCCGGTGCCGGATGGGTGGCCGATCTCTTCGACGAGCCGATGCTCGGGCAGGTGATCCCGTGGCTGGCTCTGGCCCTGCCCATCGCCAGCTTCAACGTCGTCCCGCTCGGTCTGCTGCAGCGCGAACTGCGGCTCGCTCCCCTGGCGGTTCGGGGGACCGTCGGCGTGTCCGTCGCCGGCCTGGTCGCGATCACGATGGCGCTTGCCGGATGGGGAGTCTGGTCGCTGGTGGCCTATGAGCTGATCCAGCCGCTCGTCGGCGTGGTCGTCTTCTGGACGGCGCAGCGCTGGCGTCCCGGCGTTCGCTTCTCATGGGGCGCGCTGGCCGAGATCGCCGGCTACTCGGCCAGGATCTCGGGCGAGCGGATCGTCATGCTCGGCGAGAACCTGGTTCCGCGGATCGCGACCGGTCGCCTGCTCGGCACCGCTTCCGTCGGCTTCTGGACCCTTGCCCGGAAGATCTTCGACTTCAGCGCCGAGCTGGTCCAGCGACCGGCGATGCGCGTGGCGATGCCGATGTTCGCCCGGGCCCAGTCGCAGCCGCGGGCGCTGGCCGACATGCTCAAGCTGTCCATCGAGCTGACCGCGCTCGCCGCCATTCCCGGCTACGTGCTGATGCTGACCCTGTCCCCCGACCTCGTGCTCTTGCTCTTCGGCGAGCCCTGGCTGCCGGCGGCGACCCTGCTCCAGGTCCTCGCTGTGGCCGGCCTGTTCATGCCGGCGCAGCAATTGCTGGCGGTCCTCACCCAGGCCGTCGGCCGGCCAGGCGCCTCGCTGGCCGCAGCACTGCTCGGTTTCCTCATTCTGCTTGTCGGGATGGTGGCGCTGAGTCCGTGGGGGCTTGCCGGGATTGCCGCCGCCTATGTGCTCCGCACGCTGGGACTGGTCGTGCTGCGCGCCCTGTATCTGCGGCAGACCCTGGGGCTGCCGCTGCTGCGGGTGTTCGCCGGCGTCCCGCCGCTGGCCGGGGCCGGGGCCCTCATGCTCGGCACGGTCATTGCCGTCGAGCAGGCGATGGGCTCCGGCTCGCCCTCGGTCCTGGACGTGGCGGCGCAGGTGCTCGCCGGCAGCGGGGCCTACCTCCTCGGCCTGGGCTTGCTGGCCCGTCCCCTGCTGCGCCGCTGCGTGGCCTTTGCCAGGACGGCGCTGGCCCCGTCGCCGGCCGCGGCCTGAGGGTCAGTCCGCGCTGCCGGCATAGCCCAGCCGTCGCAGGACGCCGGTGACCTCGTCGAGGATCGCCGGATCGTCGATCGTCGCCGGCAGCTTCCAGTCCGTGCCGTCGGCGATCTTCTTCATGGTGCCGCGGAGGATCTTGCCGGAGCGTGTCTTCGGCAGCCGGGCGGCCACCGCCACGAGCTTGAACGCGGCGACGGGGCCGATCTGGTCGCGGACCCGCTGGACCAGCTCCTTGCAGATCTCGCCCTCGCTTCGCGCCACGCCGGCCTTGAGGACGACGAGACCCAGCGGCAGCTCGCCCTTCAGCTCGTCGGCGACACCGATCACGGCGCATTCGGCGACGTCCGGATGTCCGGCGAGGACCTCTTCCATGGCGCCGGTCGACAGGCGATGCCCGGCGACGTTGATGACATCGTCGATGCGACTCATGATGTAGAGGTAGCCGTCCGCATCGCGGTAGCCGGCATCGCCGGTCAGGTAGTAGCCGGGGAACCGGGTCAGGTAGGCCTGCCGGAAGCGCTGCTCGGCATTCCACAGCGTCGGCAGGCAGCCCGGGGGCAAGGGCAGCCGGATCACGATCGCGCCCATCTGGCCGGTCGGGACCTCGCGCCCTTCCTCGTCGAGGATCCGCACGTCGTGGCCGGGCATCGGCACGGTGGGCGAGCCCGGCTTCACGGGCAGCAGCTCGACCCCCACCGGGTTCGCCGCGATCGGCCAGCCGGTCTCGGTCTGCCACCAGTGGTCGACCACCGGCACGCCGAGCTGGGCCTCGGCCCACAGCAGGGTGTCCGGATCGCAGCGCTCGCCAGCGAGGAACAGGGTCCGCAGGCTCGACAGGTCGTAGCGACGGATGTGGCTGCCTTCCGGATCCTCCTTGCGGATGGCCCGGAACGCCGTCGGTGCGGTGAACAGCACGGCGACCTTGTGCTGGCCGATGACCCGCCAGAAGGCACCCGGATCCGGCGTGCCGACCGGCTTGCCTTCGTAGAGGAGGGTGGTGTTGCCGTTCAGCAGCGGCCCGTAGACGATGTAGCTGTGGCCGACGACCCAGCCGACATCGGAGGCGGCCCAGAACACCTCGCCCGGCGCCACGCCGTAGATGTGCCGCATGCTCCACAGCAGGGCGGCGGCGTGGCCGCCATGATCGCGGACGATGCCCTTGGGCTGCCCGGTCGTGCCGGAGGTGTAGAGGATGTAGAGCGGGTCGGTGGCCTCTACCGGAACGCAGTCGACCGGATTGGCCCGTGCGACGCAGCTGGTCCAGTCGAGATCGCGGCCCTCGACCATCGTGGCGCTGGCCTGCGGGCGCAGCAGGATGATGCAGTGCCGCGGCTTGTGCGTTGCCTGGTCGATGGCGGCATCCAGCAGCGGCTTGTAGGGCACGACCCGGCTGCCCTCGATGCCGCACGACGCCGAGACGATGATGGTGGGCTTGGCGTCGTCGATGCGCGTCGCCAGCTCGTTGGCGGCGAACCCGCCGAAGACGACGGAATGCACGGCGCCGATCCGGGCGCAGGCGAGCATCGCGATCATCGCTTCGGGGACCATCGGCATGTAGACGATGACGCGGTCGCCGGTGCGGACGCCATGCTGGACAAGCGCCCCGGCGAAGCGGCTCACTAGGTCCTTGAGTTCGGCATAGGTGATCGTGCGGACGCTCTGGGTGACCGGACTGTCGTGGATGATCGCCACCTGGGCGCCACGTCCGGCGGCGACGTGGCGGTCGACCGCATTGAAGCAGGTGTTCAGGCGTCCGCCGACGAACCAGCGGTAGGCGTGCGTGCGGTCGGTCTCGAGGACCCTGCTCCACGGACGTTCCCAGTGCAGGCCTTCGGCGATCTCCGCCCAGAATGCCTCGGGCTGCTCCAGCGACCGCTCGTAGAGTGCGCGATAGATGCCCATAGCCTGTCCCCGCAGCCGAGTTGCAGCGGACGATAAGCGGGGCTCCGCGGCCCGGCAACGCGGCGAGACGACCGCTGCGGCCCTGACTCCGACCGCGCGTCGTTTTGCCACCGGCCATCGACTGCCCTAAGCTGCGGATGTCGTCCCCGGCGCGGGGGCGCCCGACGGATTGGATGGGATGGAAGGGTCCATCTACGGTTTCGTGCGGCGCTACAGCGCGCGCGAGCAGCTCGTCATCCTCGCGATGAGCATCGCGTCGCTGCCGATCGTCTATTTCTCGCTCGAGCTGCCCAAGACGATCATCAACGAGGCGCTTTCCGGCGAAGGCCCGTTCCACTTCTTCGGGCGGGAGCTCGATCAGGTCTCCTACCTGATGACCCTGTCCGGGATCTTTCTCGGGCTCGTACTTGGCGGCGGGCTGCTGAAGTACGTCACCAACGTCTACGTCGGGATCGTCGCCGAGCGGATGCTCCGGCGCCTGCGCTACCTGCTGTACTCGCAGGTGATGCGGTTCCCGCTGAACCATCTGAAGCGGGTCAGCCAGGGCGAGCTGGTGCAGCTCATCAACGCCGAGACCGAGCCACTGGGCGGCTTCGTCGGCGACGCCATCTCGGTTCCGGCGGTGCAGGGCGGCTACCTGCTGACCAGCCTTCTCTTCATGTTCATGCAGGACTGGGCGCTGGGCCTGGCCGCCATCGCCCTCTACCCGGTGCAGATCTACCTGATCCCGAAGCTGCAGGCGCAGGTCAACGCGCTGGGCAAGCTGCGCGTTCGCCAGGTTCGCAAGAACGCCGAGCGGATCAGCGAGATGGCGTCATCGGTCCGCGACATTCGGGCCAACGACGCGACCTGGTGGGAACGGGCCCGGTTCAGCAACGATCTCTTCGCAGTTTATGATCTCCGATTTCAGATCTACAAAAAGAAGTATATGATTAAGTTTATCAATAATTTCATTGCGCAGCTCGGGCCATTCTTCTTCTACTCCATCGGTGGTTATCTGGTCATTCAGGGGAACCTGACGATCGGCGCTCTGGTCGCCGTCGTCGGCGCGCAGAAGGACATGGCCAGTCCCTGGCGCGAGCTGCTGACCTACTACCAGACCCTGTATGACGTGAAGATCAAGTACGAGCAGGTCGTTGCCCAGTTCATGCCCCCGGGGCTGCGGGAGCCCAGGCTGCAGGACGAGGAGCCGACGGACCCGCCGCGCCTGCAGGGCGAGCTCCAGGTCTCCAGCGTCGTGGTCAAGGACGAGGATGGCGACCCCCTGCTCGACGGCGTGTCGTTCACCATTCCGCTGCCCTCGACGCTGGCGCTGACGGGTCCCGCCGGCGGCGGCCGCGAGGAGCTGACGCTGGTGCTTGCCGGCCTGCTCCTGCCCGACAGCGGTCGCATCCTGATCGGCGGCACCGATGTCGCGGCGCTGCCCGAGGCGGTGCTCGGCCGGCGGATCGCCTACGTGGCCCAGCCCACGGCAATCTTCGCGGGCAGCATTCGCGACAACCTTCTCTACGGGCTGCGGCACCGGCCGACCGGCCAGATGGACGCGGCGCTCGAGGCATCGCGGGCCCGCTACCGCCTCGAGGCGGTCCGGTCGGGCAACGCCGTGTTCGACCCGCTCGCCGACTGGACGGCGCTGGCCGATGCCGGGCTGGGCGGTCCCAACGAGCTGGGCCCGCGGCTGGTCAGCGTGCTGACGGCGGTGCGGCTGGACGTCGACGTCTACGCCATGGGTCTGCGCAGCCCGGTGGGCGACCAGATCGGGCTCGGCGATTCCATCCTCGAGGCGCGGCGGGCGATGCACGCGCGGCTGGAGGCCGACCCGCGGCTTGCCCGCCTGATCGAGCGGTTCGACCCGGCCAGCTACAACAACAACGCGACGCTGGCCGAGAACCTGCTGTTCGGCGCGCCGATCGGACCGGCCTTCGATCCCGAGCAGCTGGCCGCCGACCTGTCGAAGGAGCGGCCGGGCAGCGTGCGCCTCGCGGCCCGCGGCTACTTCCGCGAGGTCCTCAAGCGGACCGGGCTACTCGACGAGCTGCGCGACGTCGGCTGGAAGCTGGCGGTCACGATGACCGAGCTGTTCGCCGACCTGCCGCCGGATCACGAGTATTTCCAGCAGTTCAACTTCGTGATCGCCGAGGAGCTGCCCTACTACCGCCAGCTCGTCGCGCGCGGCGACCCAAGCCGGCTCGGCGATCTGCCGGAGTCCGATCGCGACAAGCTGCTGGCGCTGCCGTTCAAGCTGATCCAGGCACGGCATCGGCTGGGGCTGATCACTCCCGACGTGCAGGCGAAGGTGCTCAGCGCCCGCGCCTATTTCCGCGAGCACCTGCCGGCCGAGCTGGCCGACACCATCGCCTTCTTCGATCCCGACCGGTTCAACGAGGCCAGCTCGATCCAGGACAACATCCTGTTCGGCAAGATCGCCTACGGCCAGGCCCAGGCAAACCAGCGCATCAGCGAGGTCATGGGCGAGGTGGTGGCCGAGCTCGACCTGCGCGACCGCATCATCGAGGTCGGCGTCGGCGCCGAGTGCGGCATTGGCGGCAACCGGCTGTCCCCGCCGCAGCGGCAGAAGCTGGCGATCGCCAGGGCCCTGCTCAAGCGGCCTGACGTCCTGATCCTGTTCGATGCGCTCCTGGCCATCGATTCGTCGGAGCAGCCATTCGTCCGCGACAGCATCCTCGCGGAAATGGAAGGGAGGACGATCATCGCGACCGTACCGAACGAAGAGGCCGCCAAGCGGTTTGACTATGTGCTGCTGCTCGAGGGTGGGTCCGCAGCGCTTCGACGCAATGATCAGAAACTGGGCGGGCGGCACGGCGAGCGGCAGCTTGTCACCGCGAGCGAGTGAGGCAAACGGATGTCTTTGCAGCGCGATGTCGAGGTCCTGCGCAATATTCCGCTGTTCGCGAAGGTCGAGCCCGCCAAGCTCAAACTGCTGGCGTTCACGAGCGAGCACATCGAGTACATGGGCGGTGACGTCCTTTTCCGGCAGGGCGATCCCGGCGATGCGGCCTACATCCTGCTGGACGGGTCCGCCGACATCTTGGTCGACAGCCCGCACGGCACTATCAAGGTAGCGCAGCTCAACAAGAACCAGATCGTCGGGGAGATCGCCATCCTTTGCGACGTCCCGAGGACGGCAACCGTGGTGGCGAGCGACCGCCTGTCGACCATGCGGATCTCCAAGGACGGCTTCTTCAATCTCGTCACCCAGTTCCCGCAGGTCGCAGTCGAGATCATGCACGAATTGGCCGAGCGCCTGCATCACACCACCCAGCAGCTCACCGAGGTCTCGCTGCGGCTTCGCCAGATGGAGAAAGACGCCGTCCAGTGAGCGAGCTGCGGGACACGGGCAGCTGGCCCAGCCATCGCTGCGGCTGCCTTGACTGGCTCGTCCAGGAATCGCGCGAGCTGCGGTTTGCCGACGACGTCTTCGCCGAGGTGGGGCGTCGCCTCAGTGCCGAGGGCGTGCCGCTGGCGCGCACGACGATGCACCTGCGCGTCCTGCACCCTCAGTTCGGCGGCGCCACGATGATCTGGCGACCGACCGAGCCGAAGACCGACTTCCGGCTCGTCTCGCGCGACGTGTTCACCGATCAGCGCTTCCTGAACAGCCCGGTTCGCGCGCTCTACGAGGGCGTCGACGGCATCCGGCAGCGGCTCGACCTGCCGGCCGAGCCCGGCGCCACCGAGTTTGGCGTCTATGCCGACCTGCGCGCCGAAGGCATCACCGACTATGTGGCGATGCCGATGATCTTCAGCGACGGCCGGCGCCACGCCTGCTCGTGGGCGACCAGGCAGCCGGGCGGCTTCACCACCGACCAGCTCGTGCGCATCAACGATCTCCTGCCGGTCCTGGCGATGGCGGTCGAGATCCGCATGAACCGCCGCCTGGCCCGCAACCTGCTCGACACCTATGTCGGCCGCTTCGCCGGGACCCGCATCCTTGAGGGCGACATCATCCGTGGCAGCGGCACCACGCTCCGTGCCGCGATCTGGACCTGCGACATGCGCGGGTTCACCACGATCTCGGAGATGTGGCCGCGCGACGACGTCATCGCCATGCTCAACGAGTACTTCGACACGATGGCGATCCCGGTCGAGGCGCATGGCGGCGAGATCCTGAAGTTCATCGGCGACGCCATGCTCGCCGTGTTCCCGCTGGCGACCCCCGAGGCCTGTGCCAACGCGCTGCGTGCCGCCTACGAGGCGCGCGAGGGGATGCGCGAGCTGAACCAGCGGCGTGTCGCCCGCAACCAGCCGGAAATCGGCTACGGCATCGCCCTGCACGTCGGCGACGTCATGTACGGCAACATCGGTGCCGCCTCGCGCCTCGACTTCACCGTAATCGGTCCGGCCGTCAACGAAGCCGCCCGGCTCGAGTCGCTCAGCAAGGATCTCCGCCGCCACGTCGTGCTGTCGGGGCCGTTCGCCGGAATGTGCGGCTGCAGCGCCGAGTTCCTGGCCCCGCTCGGCCGCTTCCGACTGAAGGGCGTGGGCGAGGAGATGGAGGTGTTCGGGCTCGTCGATGAGGGATGAGGCCAGCCTGCGCGCCGAGGCGGCGGCGCTCGGCTACCGCCTCGTCCGGCAGCACAAGGTCACCGAGCCGTGGGCCCAGCTGGCGCTGGCCCTGACGCGGCAGCGGATCGACGCCGTGCTCGACGTCGGCGCCAACGTCGGCCAGTTCGCCGGTTACCTGCGCCGTGAGGGCTGGACCGGTCCGATCGTCTCGTTCGAGCCGATCCCCGAGGCCCATGCGGAACTTGTCTGCAAGGCTGCGGCCGATCCGGAGTGGCAGGTCGCGCCGCGTTGTGCCCTGGCCGACCGTGATGGCACGGCCGTGCTCGAGGTCTCGGCCGAGAGCGACATGTCGTCGCTGCTGCCGCAGGCCCCGCTGCTCCGGTCGCTGTCGCCGAGTTCGGCCGTGACGCGCCGGATCGAGGTGCCGCTGGCCAGGCTCGACGGTGTCGCCGCGAGCACCGACCCGCGCTGGCAGCGCCTGTTCCTGAAGATCGACGTCCAGGGTGGGGAGGATCGCGTGCTGGCCGGAGCCGAGGGGCTGTGGCCGCGGATCGCCGGCGTCCAGGTCGAGTTGTCGCTCATCGAGCTGTACCGTGGCGAACGGCCGTGGCGGGAAACGCTTGACGGCCTGATGCGGCGCGGCTTTGAGCCCCATCTCTGGCTGCCCGGCTACTTCAGCCGCCAGCTGGCAAGACAGCTGCAGGTCGATGTCGTGCTGTTTCGCCCCGACGCGACCCGTTGAAGGCTCCGCTACCCTCGCATCGCGCCCGTCCCATCCCCAGATCAGCGCATCATGCCCGACCTCGGTACGCCGACCTCGATCCTCACGCCGATCAATCGCGCCGGCTGGCCGTTCATCGCCGGCTTCTTCGTGCTCGCGGTGATCCTCGGTTTCATCTGGAAGCCGCTGTTCTGGGTCGGCCTCGTCGCGACGCTGTGGTGCATCTACTTCTTCCGCGATCCGGCCCGCGTCACGCCGGATGACCCGGCGCTGGTCATCAGCCCGGCCGACGGCGTCGTCTCGGCGATCCGGCCCCGGGTGCCGCCGGCCGAGATGGGGCTCGGCACCCTCCCGCTTCCCTGCATCAGCGTCTTCCTCAACGTGTTCGACGTGCACGTGAACCGCACGCCGGTCGCCGGCACGGTCCTGACCCGGGCCTACCATCCCGGCAAGTTCCTCAACGCGGCCAACGACAAGGCCTCCGACGACAACGAGCGCCAGTCGTTCCGCCTGCGGACGCCGTCGGGCGCTGAGGTCGGCGTGGTCCAGATCGCCGGCCTCGTCGCCCGCCGCATCGTCGGCTTCGTCAACGAGGGCGAGATCCTGCAGCCCGGCCAGCGGATCGGCCTGATCCGCTTCGGCAGCCGCTGCGACGTCTACCTGCCGGCCGGCATCGAGGCGCAGGTCGTCGTCGGCCAGCGCGCCGTTGCCGGCGAGACGATCCTCGCCAATCTCGAGGGTAGCCAGCAGCCGCGCCAGGGACGCTCGAGCTGACATGCTGATCCGTCGCCGCGTACGTCCGCGCAACCGCCCGCTCCTCCACCTCGTCCCGAACCTCTTCACCATCCTCGGGCTGTGCGCCGGCCTGACCGCGATCCGCTACGCGCTGGACCAGCGCTGGGAGCTGGCCGTGGCGCTGGTTATCGTCGCCGGCATCTTCGACGGCCTCGACGGCCGTTCCGCCCGGATGCTGAAGATCACCTCGAAGCTCGGTGCCGAGCTCGACAGCCTCGCCGACTTCCTGTCATTCGGCGTGGCCCCGGCGGTGATCGTCTACCTGTGGTCGCTCAACGACGTCCGCGGGGTCGGCTGGGCGCTGGCGATGCTGTTTGCGACCTGCTGCGCCCTGCGCCTCGCCCGCTTCAACAGCGAGCTCGAGCAGCCGGACCGGCCGCGCTGGACGCTCTACTTCTTCACCGGTATCCCGGCTCCGGCGGCGGCCGGGCTCGCCCTGCTGCCGATGATGCTCTCCTTCTCCACAGGCCTGTCTTTCGCCGCGAGCTGGACGCTCAACGCCATCCTGTTCCTGTTCGTCGCCTGCATGATGGTCAGCCGGGTCCCGACCTTCTCGGTCAAGCGCCTGCGCGTCCGGCCGGACCTCGTGCTGCCGACCCTGGTCGGTGCCGGCCTGCTGATCGTCCTGCTGGTCACCGAGCCCTGGTCGACGCTGACCGGCGTCGGCATCGTCTACCTGCTGTCGCTGCCGGCTAGCTATCTGGTAGCGCGGCGGATGCGGCTGCGCGAGGAGGCGCAGCGGGCCGCGGCGGCCGAGGCCGACGCCGCGGGCGCGTCGACGCCCGAGCTCGGGCCCTCGCGCATCATCGCCATCGACTCGCGAACACCGCGATCGCCCTGAGCCGTCGTCGCGGCGGGCCTGCTTGTTCGACGCGGCGCTCCGCCCGCTGATCGACCCGCCGCTCGACCGGCTGGCCGGGGCTGTCGACAGGCTGGGCATCGGCGCCAATGCGATCACGGTCGGAGGGTTCATTGTCGGCGTCGCCGCCGCGGTCCTGGTGGCCCTCGACCAGCACCTGCTCGCACTTGCCGGCCTGCTTGCCAACCGTGCCCTGGACGGACTCGACGGTGCGGTCGCCCGCCGCCGCGGCATCACCGACTTCGGTGGCTACCTCGACATCGTCCTCGACTTCCTGTTCTACGCCGGCTTCGTCTTCGCCTTTGCCGTGGCCGATCCCGGACGCAACGCGCTGGCCGCCGCCTTTCTCATCCTGGCCTTCGTCGGCACCGGCAGCTCGTTCCTCGCCTTCGCCATCATGGCGGCGCGCCGCGGCATCGAGACCTCCGCACGCGGGAAGAAGTCGCTCTACTACCTGGGTGGCCTGACCGAGGGGACCGAGACGATCGGCGTCTTCGTCCTGTTCTGTCTCCTTCCTGCCTGGTTTGCGGCGATCGCCGTGCTGTTCGGCATCCTCTGCTGCCTCACCACCGTCTCGCGCATCCTCGAGGCGAGGCGTACGCTCGAATGAGGCCTGCGCTTGATCTGTCGCAAGGCGAACAGCGCTCGCCGGTGCTCTTCTGGGAGCGAGCGAGGGGAGAGGGTGCGATGGGCTACAAGACGATTCTCTGCCATCTGGCCGACGACGACGGAGTCGAGGGCCGGCTGCGCCTGGCGAAGGCCCTGGCGGCGCGGTTCGGTGGCGCGATCGAGGCGTTGCATGTCACGCCACCGACCGTCGTCCCCGTGGGCCTGGCGGAAGGCACCGCCTACATCGCAGCCGGGATCCAGGAGGCCCTGCAGGCGGCGGCGGCCCGCACGACCGAACGGATGAAGGCCGTTTACCGCGACGTCTGCGAGCCCGTGACCGTGCCGTCTCGCTGGGTGCACGCCGAGGGCGACATCGCCGACGCGTTGATCGCCGCCGCGCGCACGGCCGATCTCACCCTGTCGGCGCTGCACGCCGAGTCCGGCCTCGATGCCCTTCCGGCGAGCGTGGTCGAGCAGGTCATCCTGGGGGCCGGTGGTCCGGTGCTGCTCGTTCCGTTCGGCTGGGCCGGCACGGAGGTCGGGCGGCGCGTCATCGTCGGCTGGAAGGGCTCGCGCGAGTCGGCGCGGGCCGTGCACGACGCGCTGCCGTTCCTGACCGGCGCTGCCAGCGTTGTCGTGGCGGGTGCAGGTGCGGAGGCGCCGCGCGGTCTCGACGGCATCGTGGCCCTGCTCGGCCGGCATGGCGCCACGGCGCGGGCCGAGCTGGTCGCTGATCCGGCAGGGCCGGCCGACGCCCTGCTGCAGCTGGCGACCGCCGAAGGCGCCGACCTGCTGGTGATGGGCGCCTACGGACGGACCCGGCTGCGCGAGCTCGTGCTCGGCGGCGCCACCCGCGACATTCTGCGGACGGCGACGATCCCTGTGCTGTTCAGCTGCTAGGCCGGGCCCAGATCGCGCCAGCGAGTGACGTCACGGTCAGCACGACCGACAGGACCAGGTTCCAGGCGGCGAGCGACAGGCCGAAGAACGCCGCCGTCACCTGGTCGCAGCGCGCCGGCGCGTTCTCCAGCATCTGCTTGAGCTGCTCGATGCTCTGCGCCGGCCCCTCGCCGGCGAGGCAGCTGCCCGGCAGCTCGAAGACGCCCTCCTCGACGCCGACATGGTAGGCGGCGAGCAGGCTGCCGGCGGCGAAGGCGAGGGCGGCGACGAGCAGGCCGAGGCGCGGGACCTTGACGAAGCAGGACCCGGCAAGTGCCGCACCGGCGACCAGGTAGGGCCAGCGCTCCCAGATGCACAGATGGCAGGGCTCGTAGCCGAAGCCGTACTGCATGATCAGGACGGCGGCGAGGGTCGCGGCCGCCACGGCCGTCGTGGCGAGGGCCCAGCGGATGTCCGGGCGGTCGAGGGTACGCGGGGAGGACGTGGCCATCTCAGATGTACTTCAGGGCGACGAAGCCCAGGACGATGAGTCCGGCAAAGACCGTGGTGACCAGCGTCAGCCGGGCCTCGATGAAGTCGCGGATCGGCGGGCCGTACCAGCGCAGCAGCGCCGCCACGAGGAAGAAGCGGGCGCCCCGAGTGATGATCGAGGCGACGATGAACACCGGCAGGCTGAAGTGCGCCATGCCGCTGGCGATGGTCACCAGCTTGTAGGGGATCGGCGTCAGGCCCTTGATCAGGATGATCCACAGGCCCCAGCGGTCGTAGGCGGCGGTGAACTCCTGCGCCTTCGCCTGCAGCCCGTACAGGTTGATGATCCACTGCCCGAGGGTCTCGAGCAGGAAGTAGCCGATCAGGTAGCCGAACAGCCCGCCCACGACGGAGGCGGCGGTGCAGATCGCGGCGATCCGCCAGGCATCGCGCGGCTTGGCGAGCACCATCGGCACGATCATCGCGTCGGGCGGAATCGGGAAGATCGAGCTCTCGAGGAAGGAGACGGCGGCGAGGATGCGCGTCGCGTGCGGCGAGGCCGCCTGGCGCATGACCCAGTCATAAAGGCGTCGAATCACGCGCGATCCACCGTCAGGTCCGGGAGGAGACGTGGCTTAGCGGAGCGCTCGTCAACAGGGCAAGCGCGGGAACGGGTGGACGATGCGTGTGCGGGGCGGATGTGCTTAATGAAGGGTACATCGAAGGCTGCCAGAGATTTGAAGGCGGCGCAGGAGCTTAGGGCATGGAAAGCGGATTGACGGTGCTGGTCGTGGCGATCCTCGTGGTCGTCCTGCTGCTGATCTTCATGGGCGTTCGGTCGGTCGGGCAGGGCCAGGAGTGGACCGTCGAACGCTTCGGCCGCTACACGCGGACCCTGCATCCCGGCCTCAACCTCATCGTCCCGTTCATCGACCGCATCGGGCACAAGCTCAACATGATGGAGCAGGTGCTCGACGTTCCCGAGCAGGCGGTGATCACCCGCGACAACGCGATGGTCACCGCTGACGGCGTGGTGTTCTACCAGATCCTCGACGCGGCCAAGGCCGCCTACGAGGTCAGCGGCCTCGACAACGCCATCCTCAACCTGACCATGACCAACATCCGCACGGTCATGGGCTCGATGGACCTCGACGAGCTGCTGTCCCGGCGCGATGACATCAACCAGCGCCTGCTGATCGTCGTCGACGAGGCGACGCAGCCCTGGGGCGTCAAGGTCACCCGCATCGAGATCAAGAACATCAGCCCGCCGCAGGACCTGGTCGACTCGATGGGCCGGCAGATGAAGGCCGAGCGCGACAAGCGCGCCCAGATCCTCGTCGCCGAGGGCGAGCGGCAGGCCGCCATCCTCGCCGCCGAGGGCAAGAAGCAGGCGGCGATCCTCGATGCCGAGGGCCGCCGGGAGGCGGCGTTCCGCGACGCCGAGGCGCGGGAACGGCTGGCCCAGGCGGAAGCGGCTGCCGCGGCGATGATGTCCAAGGCGATCGCCGAGGGCAACGTGCAGGCGGTCAACTACGCCGTCGCCCAGCGCTACCTCGAGGCGCTGACCGCGTTCGCCGCAAGCCCCAACCAGAAGACGCTGGTGCTGCCGGTCGAGGTCACCGGCGTGCTGGGCTCGCTGGCCGGCATCGCCGAGATCGGCCGCGAGGCCTTCGAGGGCCGCAAGGCCGAGCGGACGCCGCCATGGGGGCCGCGCCCGTCGGAACCGGCATGAGCATCTGGTACTGGTGGGCGCTGGCGGCGGTGTTCGCCGGCGTCGAGATGCTGACGCCGGGCTTCGCCTTCCTCTGGCTCGGCCTCGCCGCCTTCCTGACCGGCGTGCTCGTCTGGCTGGTGCCGGAGGTCGGCTGGCAGGGGCAGGCGCTGGCCTTCGCGGTGCTGGCGCTGGCCGCCGTCGGCGGCTGGTTCTGGTGGCGACGCCTGCATCCGCCCGAGGCGGCGGCCAACGGCCTGAACCGGCGTGCCGACCAGCAGGTCGGAGCCCTCGGGACTCTCGTCGGCCCGCTCGCCAACGACCGCGGCCGGGTGCGCCTCGGCGACACGACCTGGCCGGTCAGCGGTCCCGACCTGCCTGACGGCGCGCGCGTCCGGGTGACCGGCGCCCGGGACGGCCGGCTCATCGTCGAATCGGTCTGACCGGGCGGTCGTCCGCGGTTCAGCCGAGGTCGACGCCCGGCCTCACCCAGCGGCCCCCGGCCTCGCTGGACTCGAGGGCCGCCAGCATGAAGCGCACGCCGCGCACGCCGTCCTCGACCGTCGGCACGAGCGCCGCGAGCGGGCTTGGCGCCCGGCCTTCCTCCTGGGCCAGGATGCGCTCGGCAACCTCGCGGTAGAGGTTGGCGAAGGCCTCGAGGTAACCCTCGGCATGGCCTGGCGGCGGCCGCGTCGCCATGCGTGATGCCGGCGTGTCCTCGAGCCCGCCCTTGGTAACCAGCCGCGGCTGCTCGCCGAGCCGGGTGACCCGCATCACGTTCGGGTTCTCCTGGTCCCACTCGAGCCCGCCCTTCGAGCCGAAGACGCGGATGCGCAGCATGTTCTCGTTGCCGACGGCCACCGCCGTGCACCACAGGTGCCCACGGGCGCCGTTCTCGAAGCGCAGCAGCATCGTCGCGTGATCGTCGAGCTGCCGGCCCGGCACCAGCCGGGCGAGGTCGGCGGCCAGCTCGCTGACCTCGAGCCCGGTGACGAAGCGGGCGAGATGGTAGGCATGGGTGCCGATGTCGGCGACGATGCCCAGCGGCCCCGAGCGCACCGGATCGTTGCGCCACTCGCCGACCGGCGGCGGCTCGGCCTGGTACTGGCCGATGTACTCGACCGCGACCGAGCGGATCTCGCCGAGCTCACCCGCTTCGACCATGTCGCGGGCGAGCCGGACCAGCGGATAGCCGGCGCCGTGATGGGTCAGCGCGAACACCCGGCCGCTGCTGCGGGCCGCCCGCAGCAGGTCGAGCGCATCCGCGAGCGTGGTCGTCATCGGCTTGTCGCAGACGACATGGAAGCCGCGGTCGAGGAAGGCGCGGGCAGCGGCGTGGTGCAGGTTGTTCGGCGTGCAGATGCAGACCGCGTCGATCCGGTCCGGCCGTGCCGCCTCGCGCTCGGCCATCGTCAGCGCATCGGTGTAGGCGCGGTCGGGGGCGATCAGCCACTCGGCGGCCGACAGCCGTCCGCGCTCGGGATCGGACGACAGCGCGCCGGCGACGACCTCCCAGTAGCCGTCCATCAGGGCGGCCGAGCGATGGGTGCGGCCGATCTCGCCGGTCCGCCCGCCGCCCACCATGCCGAGCCGGAGGCGGCGGCGGGGCGGCGGAAATGCCGTGCTGAGCATGGGCGTCGTCCCGGTCAGCCGACCCGCACGGCGCGGCCGGTCCGGTGCGACTCGAGCGCGGCATCGGCAAGCAGCAGCGCCTTGCGCCCGTCTTCGCCGGTCGACGGCATCGGCCCGCCGCGCTCCAGGGCATCGAGAAAGGCGTCGAGTTCGCGCCGGTAGCTGTCGGCATGGCGCTCGAGGAAGAAGGCCAGCAGCCGTTCCTCCTGACCGTAGCCGCCAGGGCCGGAGCGGAGCACCGTGTTCTCGTGCACGTTGCCCATCTGCAGCATGCCGCCGGAGCCGAAGGCCTCGATCCGCTGGTCGAAGCCGTAGGCGCAGCGGCGGCTGTTGTTGATGAAGGCGAGCTTGCCGCTGGCCGTGCTGAGCATCGTCATCGCGGTATCGACGTCGCCGGCCTCGCCGATCGCCGGATCGACCAGGTTGCTGCCCTTGGCCATGACCTCGATCGGCTCCTCGCCGAGCAGCCAGCGCACGAGGTCGAAGTCGTGGATGGTGCTGTCGCGCCAGTAGCCACCGGACACCTTGATGTAGGAGACCGGTGGCGGCGACGGGTCGCGGCTGGTCATGATCAGCATGGCAAGATCGCCGATCTCGCCGGCGACGAGGCGCTGGCGCAGGGCCGCCACGTGCGGGTCGTGGCGGCGGTTGAACGCCACCATGAACGGCACCGGGTTCCGCCGCACCGCCTCGAGGCAGCGGTCGACGCGGCCGATCTCGAGATCGACCGGCTTCTCGCAGAGGATCGCCTTGCCCGCCTCGGCCGAGGCCGTGATCAGCTCGAGATGGGTGTTGGTCGACGAGCCGATGAGCACGGCGTCGATCGGGTGGCGGGCGAACGCCGTCGCCGCATCGGGCGCCGAGGCGGCACCCAGCTCCCCGGCCAGAGCGGTTGCGGCCTCCTCGACCGGATCGACGACACAGACCAGCTTCGCGCGCGGATTGCGCGCGATGTTGCCGGCATGGATGCGGCCGATCCGGCCGGCGCCGAAGACGCAGAAGTTCACCATGACCCCATCCGGGACCGGCTCCCCCGAGCCGATCCCGCCCCCCTGTCGTTCGTTGTGTCCGGATCCCGTCGGCCGGACCGAGCGGCCCAGCATAGGAAGGGGTGGGACGTCCTCCAAGCCTCGGCTCCTCGGAGCTCCCTTGCGCGGGCCCGGGCTCAGCCTGACGCGTCGGCGAGGGCCTGGGCGAGGTCGCCGCGCGGCATCACCGCAAGGTGGTCCAGGTCGAGCCAGGTCGCCAGCTGGCGCAGCTCGGCACGCAACGCCTCCGCGACCTCCAGCGCCTTGCCGCCGGGCTCGAGGTGGGCCGCCTGGACGCGCAGGGTACGGGACGCACGCTCGGCCTTCAGGTCGACCCGCGCCGCCATGCGCCCGCGGTGCAGGAACGGTAGGACGTAGTAGCCGTGCTGCCGCTTCGCGGCGGGAGTATAGATCTCGATCCGGTAGCGGAACCCGAACAGGCGCTCGGCGCGGGCCCGTTCCCAGACGAGCGGATCGAACGGCGAGAGCAGGGTGGTGGCGGTCGCCCGCCGCGGCATATCGGCATCTGCGGCGAGGTAGGCCGGGCTCTTCCAGCGGTCGATGCTGACCGGCCGGATAGCCCCCAGCTCGACAAGCTCCGGGATGCGACCCTTGGCGGCCACGGGCAGGCGGAAATAGTCGATCAGGTCACCGGCCGTCGCCACGCCGAGGGCCGTGGCGGCGTGCTGCAGCAGCGTGCGGTGCGCGTCCGCCTCGGCCGGTGTCGGCGCCCTCAGGACGGTCGTCGGGAATACCCGCTCCGGCAGGTCGTAGAGTCGCTCGAAGCCGCGGCGTCCCGCAGCGGTGAGGCGGCCTGTTGCGAACAGCCATTCGAGCGCCAGCTTGCCGTCGTTCCAGCCCCACCACGGACCGCTGCGGCGGCCGGCCTGCTCGAGGTCCGAGACGCCCAGAGGGCCGCGCGCCGCGACCTCGCGCAGCACGCGCTCGGCGATTTCGGGGTGGTCACGGCCCCAGCCGGCGATGCTCTTCCAGACGCCTTCGCCGCTGGACGCCCGCTCCATCCGCCAGCGCACCAGCGGCTGGAACGCCAGCGGCAGCAGCGACGCCTCGTGCGCCCAGTACTCGAACAGGCTGCGCTTGCGCGCGCCGCCCGCCGGCCCGTCATGCGCCGCCATCGCATCGAGAATTTCTCGATCGTAGCCGCCCAGTCGCGAGAACAGCGGGAGGTAATGGGCCCGGACGAGGACGCTGACCGAGTCGAGCTGAAGCAGGCCCAGCCGGCCGACCGTCCGGGCGATCGCCGCGGCCGAGGGCGCGCCTCGCGGACGCGCCGCGGCGAGTCCCTGTGCCGCCAGCGCGATGCGACGCGCCTCCTCGGCCGACAGGTCGGCACCGCTTGACCCTCGCGGCAGGCGCGGCGATACCTCCGCGGCCTGCCCCAGTGGCGAAATTGGTAGACGCGGCAGACTCAAAATCTGTTTCCCGCAAGGGAGTGCTGGTTCGAGTCCGGCCTGGGGCACCAAGAAACGGAAACACCGGCGGAATCGGCCGCCGGTGCTGCCACGAAGTGGGGGAACCTGCAATTGCCGAGCGTCCCAGGGACGCCCGGTTCACGGTGATCGCGACGGACCCGGAGGGCTCATCGCATCAACCGCAGGGTTCAGGCGGCCGACTCCGTAACGGACCCGTCCGTACCAGCCCCGCGGCGCGCCCGCGGCTTCTTCGCCTCGGTCATGCTTTCCGCATAGAGCCCATACAGCGTCTCGAGGATCGCCCGGGCCTCGGCCGAGCCGAGACTGTAATAGATCGTCTGGGCATCGCGACGCGTGGTCACGATCCCGGTGCTGCGCAAGCGTGCCAGATGCTGCGACATCGCTGACTGGCTGATGCCGATCCGCTCGACCAGGTCGCCGACCGAGCATTCGCCACCGTGCATTTCGTACAGCGCCTGCAAGCGGCGGGGATTGCTCATCGCCTTCAGGATACGGCTGGCGACGGCCGAACGCTGCGCCAGAACGCTCTTGCCCATTCGCAGTTTCCTCCCACAAGCGCCACGCTGATTTGGCGAACCGTGGCATGAAGAATTCTAGCATAAGGCAAGAGAACGGGAAGAGGATTCCTCAACCTTACGGGTAGGTGTGGTGTGCGCTTTCGCGCGACCCCGCGTCGCGCCGGGCTTCCCCGGGGTCGCGAAACCCGCGACAAGGCGGACCAAGGGGTGCGGCAGCGCCCCCGACGATCGTGTGCAATGGGAGGACCAAGCCATGGCCGACCTCGTCTGCGTGGCCTTCGACGATCCGACGGCAGCTGACCGTGCGCTGCACGAGCTGACCGTCCTGCAGAAGGAATATCTGATCCAGCTGAAGGATGCCTGCGTCGTCGTCCGTCCGGCGGAGGGCGACATCCAGCTCAAGCAGGCCGTCCCGCTGACGACCATCAGTGCTCTCGGTGGCGGCACCTCGGGTGCGCTCTGGGGCGGGCTGATCGGCCTGCTGTTCCTGAACCCGCTGGCCGGCATGGCCATCGGCGCCGGCGTCGGCGCCGCCAGCGGCGCCCTTGCCGCCAAGCTCAGCGACTACGGCATCGACGACAACTTCATCAAGGAGCTGGGTGCCAGGATCCAGCCCAACAGCTCGGCGCTGTTCCTGCTGATCGAGAAGGTCACGGCCGACAAGGTCATGGCGCGGATGACCGGCTACAAGGGCCACGTGCTGAAGACCTCGCTGTCCGCCGAGCAGGAGCGCCGCCTGCGCGAGGCCCTGGGCGACACCTCGGCCTGAGCCTCAGCTGCGCCGGCCCGGCCGGATCGCCACGACCCGGGCCGGCGTGCCGCCGAGCATGACGACGCGGTCGGCGAGGTGCTCGGCCTCGTCGACGTCGTGGGTGACCAGCAGCGTCGCCGGCTTCCGCCCGGCGAGCAGCGCCTGCACCAGCTGGCGCATCGCCGCTGCCGTGCCGGCATCGAGCGACGCGAACGGTTCGTCGAGCAGCAGCACGTCAGGCTCGACGGCAAGCGCGCGGGCCAGCGCGGCCCGCCGCGCCATGCCGAGCGACAGCTCCCCGGGGTAGCGGCCGGAGTCAGCGGCAAGCCCGACGCGATCGAGCAAGATGCGGACGCGTTCGGCAGCCGCTGGCGCGCTGCCGGCAGCGAGCAGCAGGTTCTGTTCCACGCTCCGCCATGGCAGCAGCCGCGGCTCCTGGAACACGTAGCCGACCCGTCCTCCGCCGCCGTGCGCGACGCTGCCGGAGAAATCGCCGTCGAGTCCCGCCACGATGTTGAGCAGCGTGGTCTTGCCGCAGCCCGACGGACCCAGAACGGCCACGACCTCGCCTGCCTCGATGGCGAGATCGATGTCGTGCAGGACGGTCTTCGCGATGCCGTCGGCAGTGACGAAGGCCTTGCGGTCGACGCGGATGCTCAATGCCGCCAACGGAAGGCCCGCCGCTCGAGGGGCGACAGAATGGTCCACTCGATGACCTGGACGACCGCGACGAAGGCCAGGGCATAGGCGAGGATGCCGGCGACGTCGAACAGCTGGAAGCGCACCCCGATCGCGAAGCCGACGCCGTCGGAGCGGCCGAGCAGTTCCACCACGAGCACGATCTTCCAGACCAGGGCGAGGCCCGAGCGGGCGGCCGCGGCGAGATAGGGATAGAGCTGGGGCAGGATGACATGCCGGAGCATGGCGGTCCGGCCGAAGCGGAAGACCCGGGCCATCTCGACCAAGCGCTGGTCGACCGCCTTCGCACCTTCCCGAACACCGACGGCGACGTTGGGGATCTTGTTGATCGCCACGGCGCTGATCGCTGCGACCTCGGTCAGCCCGATCCAGATGTACGCAAGCACGATCACCACGAGGGCGGGCAGGTTGAGCAGGAGCAGCAGCCACGGCAGGCCGACGCGGTCGACGAGGTCCGAGCGTCCCATGGCCAGCCCGACGGCGGTTCCCAGCAGCATCGCCAGCGCGAAGGAGGCGGCGACGCGCAACAGCGTCACGCCGAGATTGTAGGGCAGGGCACCGCTCGCCACCTCGGCCGCGAAGGCTGCGGCGACGGCGGCCGGCGACGGGAAGAGGCGCGGATTGCCGGTCCACGTCGCGGCAAGCTGCCAGATGACCAGCATGCTCACGATGGAGAGGAGATAGAGGACCGGTCCTGTCAGCCGGCCGCCGCGGCCGGTGGTGCGACCGCTGCCGGCTTCAGTCGCCACGCGACGCCCAGAAGGTCCCGGGCGACAGGCGCGTCGAGCTCCCGACCAGGGCTTCGCCCCCGGCCGAGGCGAGGATCCCGTAGAGGGTCTCGGCGGCAGCCTGCTCGGCCGGGCCCCACGCCGGCACGATGCCCTCGCGGAATCGCCGGCGCATCAGCTCGAAGGCCCTGTCGTCGGGGTTGCCCATGAGCGGGCGCAACCGGTCCCACTCGTCGTCGTCGTCGCGCATGACCGCCTTGGCGCGGGCACTTGCCCTGGCGAAGCCCAACGCCAGCGCCGGCCGCTCGTTCGCCCAGCGCTCGCTGAAGGTGTAGACCAGTTGCGGCACCCGTGTCGGTACGCCCAGGGCCGCGATGATGTCCTCGACGCCGATCAGCCGGCGATAGCCTTCGGCTTCGAGCCGGGCGGCGAATTGCCAGTAGTCGAGCACGGCATCGAGCTCGCCCTGGCGCAACTTCTCGGTGAGCAGCGGGGCGGCGCCGTAGCTGACGGAGGCGTCCTTCGTCAGGTCGGTGCCGTGGCGCGATCCGGCGAGCGCCTGCAACAGCAGCCAGCTCTTGTCGAGAGGGCCGCCGGCGACGCCGAGCTTGCGGCCGCGCAGGCCGCCGATGTCGGCGATGTCCGATGCGGCCGCAACCATCAGCGCGCCGACGGCAGCCGAATAGGGAATCGTGGTCAGGTCGGCACCGGCGGCGCGCTGGCGGGACACCCAGAGCCAGTCGCTGACGACGATGTCGAGGCTGCCGCCGAGAATGGCGGTGTCCGATGCCTGGTCGCTGGCCAGCTCGACGGGCTCGGCGGCCACGCCCTCGGCGATGTCGAAGCCATGCCGGCGGATGACGTCGATCTCCCAGCGGGCCGAGCCGTAGGGCAGGACTCCGACGCGGACGCTGCCTGCCGTTACCGCGGCGGCCGCGTGGCTTGCGGCTCCGATCGCGATGGCACCGGCGCCCAGCAGCCAGGCGCGCCGCGTCGGCAATGAACGGTCGGGGTAGCGACCGCTCATCGCCGGTTCAACCCGCTGCAGGTCCGGCGGGTCGGCATCAGCAGCCAGTAGTCGAAGTCGAGCAGCAGCTCGGGCAGTGGCGCTCCGGCTGCATCGAGCAAGGGGAAGTCCGCACAGGGCCGGTTCTTGGTCGCGATCAGCCGGATGCGCAGGGCGCCGACGTCGTCCCGGCCGGCCATGGCGGCCTTGTCGAGAACCTCGGACCAGGCGAACACGGTGTCGCCGGCGACGCAGGGGTTGACGTGCCGACCGCCGTTGATGGCGAGGATGTGCAGGGCATTGCCGAGCCCGTTGAAGCTCAGCGCGCGGGCGATCGAGATCACCACGCCGCCATAGACGATGCAGGCGCCCAGCCGGCCACTGCGCTCGGCATGGTCGTTGAAATGCACGCGGGCGGTGTTCTGGTAGAGTCGCGTGGCGAGGCGGTGCTCGCTCTCCATCACGCCCATGCCGTCGACATGGTCGATCCGTTCGCCGACCTCATAGTCCTCGAAGAACCAGGGCGAGCCGGAGACCGCGGGGTCGATGGCCGACACCCGCAGGTCCGGCGGCACGACGAGGCGGTCGGCCGTGACGTGCGTCGGCAGGTCGGTCGGGACGACGGGTGCCACTTCGGCCTTCGGGTCGCGCTTGCGCACCATCACCCAGCGCACGTAGTCGAGCACCGGCTCGCCGCTGCCCTTGCGGCCCTCGGTACGGACCCAGACGATGCCGGTCTGGCGGTTCGAGTTCTCCTTCACGCCGAGCACCGTCGAGTGGGCTTCCAGCGTGTCGCCCGGCCAGACCGGCCCGAGCACCCGCCCGTCGGCGTAGCCGAGGTTGGCGACGGCGTTCAGCGACACATCGGGTACCGTCTTGCCGAACACCGTGTGGAAGACGAGCAGATCCTCCAGCGGCGTTGTCGGCAGGCCGTTGGCACGGGCGAACGGCTCGCTGCAGTGCTGGGCGAAGCGCGACCCGGTAAGGGCCAGGTAGAGGGCGGCATCGCCGGCGGTGAGGGTCCGCGGCGTGGCATGGCGGAGTACCTGCCCGACGCGAAAGTCCTCGAGGAAGTTCCCGCTGGACGTCTTGCCCACACCGTCGCTCCAGTTCGGTCCGGCGCGAGACCTAGCAGGCTTGCCGCGCCTCCGTCAGTCGGCCAATCGGGCGCGGACCCCGTCAGCTCGCCGTCGCGCCGATGGCCTGGGCCAGCGCGATGAGCCGCCTCGCCTCGGCGACGTGGAGGTTCTCGATCAGCTTGCCGTCGACGACGACGACGCCCTTGCCGGCAGCGCGCGCAGCCTCGAATTCGGTGGTGATGCGATGCGCCCAGGCGACCGCCTCGGGCGACGGCGCGAAGACCTCGTTGGCGGCGTCGAGCTGCTTGGGGTGGATCAGGGTCTTGCCGTCGAAGCCGAGCTCGCGGCCCTGCTGGCATGCGGCACGGAAGCCGGTGTCGTCGGCGAGGTCGAGGTAGACGCCGTCGACGATGCCGATCCTGGCGGCGCGGGCGGCGAGCAGGCACTGCGCCAGCGAGGCCAGCATCGGCAGCCGCAGCGGCGTGTGCAGCGCCTGCAGGTCCTTGGTCAGGTCGGACGTACCCATGACCAGGCACTGGACGCGCGGATGGTCGGCGATCTCCTCGGCATGGAGGATGCCGCGCGGGGTCTCCATCATGCACCAGATCGGCAGGTCGTGCGGCGCGCCCGCCCCGTCGAGGGTCTCGGCCGCTTCCTGCACCATCGCGGCACTCTCGACCTTGGGCAGGAGGATGGCGTCGGCCGGCGTCTCGGCCATGGCGACGAGATCTCCCTCGCCCCAGGCGGTGTCGAGGCCGTTGACCCGCACCACCAGCTCGCGCCGGCCAAAGGCCGCCTTTTCGGCCAACGCCGCCTTGATGATGTCGCGGGCCCCCACCTTGGCGTCGGGTGCGACCGCGTCCTCGAGGTCGAGGATCAGCGCGTCGGCGGCCAGCGTGCGGCCCTTCTCGAGGGCGCGCGGGTTCGAGCCCGGCATGTAGAGCACGGAGCGGCGGGGGCGGACGGTCATGCGCGTACCTCGTCGGCTGGACCGCGCCGCTATAGCGCCCGGTCCCTGCAGATCAACCTGTCGCTGCAGCGCAGCGTCAGTTTGCCGGATAGGTTCCCATCACCTGCTGCTCGAAGTCGACGATTGCGCCGGTCATCAGGCCGGACTCGTCGGAGGCGAGGAAGGCGATCGCCCTGGCCGCATCCTCCGGGGTGAGCAGGCGGCCGAACGGCTGCTCGCGGCCGACCCGCTGGGCCCAGTCCTCGGGCCGGCCGTGATACTCGACCTGGAGGCGCTGCTCGTTGGGCGTCAGCGTCCAGCCCAGGTTCAGGCCGTTGGCGCGGATGCGGTCGTGGCCGAGCGAGGCGGCGATGTTGCGGGTCATCACCGCGAGGGCACCCTTCGCACCGACATAGGTCGTCAGCTGCGGGGTCCCGCCCCAGATCGTGATCGAGATGACGTTGACGATGGTGCCGCCGCCGCTCGCCCGCAGGTGCGGCACGGCGCGCTGCATGATGAAGAACGGTGCCCGGGCGTTCACCGCGAAGATCCGGTCGAACAACTCGGGCGTGGTGTCCTCGATGCCGCCCCGGTCGGTGATGCCGGCGGCATTGACGACGACGTGCAGCGCGTCGAAGCGGGCGATGGCGCGGTCCACGGCGGCGAAGCAGGCGTCGACCTCGCCGAGGTCGGCGGCGATGGGCTCGGCGGGACAGCCCGACCGGGTGATTTCGTCGGCGACGCGCGCCAGCCGGTCGCCGCTGCGGTCGACGAGGGCAAGACCGGCCGCGCCGCGCGCTGCCAGCAGCCTTGCCGTGGCCTCGCCCACGCCCTGGGCGGCTCCGGTGACGAGCGCGATGCGCCCCTTGAAGGCCTTCGTGGGCACGGCGTTTCTCCCCCTTGCGTGGGCGCAAGCCATGGCGAAACTCGGCCCTTCCGGCAAGCCGTCCGGCAGGCTCGCGCCACCACGCTGTCAGCAGGCTGCGGCCGGGTACTTGAGCCGGACCTCGGTCCGGCCCACAATTCGGGTTCGATCCTCGAGCGCCTCGGATCCAGCATGAACGACGACGTCGCCACCGGAATCGACCTGCTCAAGGCGCTGGCCGCCGATCCGTCGGGCCTCGTCCAGCGACCCGAGGGCGGGCGCCGCTTCGAGCTGGTGTCCGACTACACGCCGGCCGGCGACCAGCCCCAGGCCATCGCCGAGCTGGTCGAGGGCCTGCAGGGTGGCGAGCGCGACCAGGTGCTGCTCGGCGTCACCGGCTCGGGCAAGACCTTCACGATGGCGCACTGCATCCAGGCGGTGCAGCGGCCGGCGATCGTGCTCGCCCCGAACAAGATCCTTGCCGCCCAGCTCTATGGCGAGTTCAAGTCGTTCTTCCCGAACAATGCGGTCGAGTACTTCGTCAGCTACTACGACTACTACCAGCCCGAAGCCTACGTCCCGCGGACCGACACCTATATCGAGAAGACCTCGAGCATCAACGAGCAGATCGACCGGATGCGCCACTCGGCGACCCGGGCGCTGTTCGAGCGCGACGACGTCATCATCGTCGCCTCGGTGTCCTGCATCTACGGTATCGGCAGCCCCGAGCTCTACGCGCGGATGACGCTCAGCGTCCGCCAGGGCCAGCAGGTCGAGCGCCAGCGCTTCCTGCGCGCCCTGGTCGAGCTGCAGTACCGCCGCAACGAGCTCGACTTCAGCCGCGGCTCGTTCCGGGCCAAGGGCGACACCATCGAGCTGTTTCCCGCCCATCTCGAGGACAAGGCCTGGCGCTTCTCGATGTTCGGCGACGAGATCGAGGCGATCTGGGAGTTCGATCCGCTGACCGGCGAGAAGACCGGCCGCCTCGACCAGGTCCGCATCTATCCCAACAGCCACTATGTGACGCCCAAGCCGACCCTGCAGACGGCGGTCGACCGGATCAGGGTCGAGCTGAAGGAGCGGCTCGAGGAGTTCCGCCGCCAGGGCAAGCTGCTCGAGGCCGAGCGGATCGAGCAGCGGACCACGGCCGACCTCGAGATGATGGTCACCACCGGCTCCTGCGCCGGCATCGAGAATTATTCGCGCTACCTGACCGGAAGGGCGCCCGGCGAGCCACCGCCGACGCTGTTCGAGTACATCCCGCAGCACGCCGTGCTGTTCGTCGACGAGAGCCATGTCGCGGTGCCGCAGGTCGGCGGCATGTTCAAGGGCGACTGGCACCGCAAGTCGACGCTGTCCGAGTTCGGCTTCCGCCTGCCGTCCTGCACCGACAACCGGCCGCTCAAGTTCGAGGAATGGAACGCCATGCGGCCGCAGACGGTCTACGTCTCGGCCACCCCTGGCCCGTGGGAGATGGAGCAGACCGGCGGGGTCTTCGTTGAGCAGGTGATCCGCCCGACCGGGCTGGTCGACCCCGAGGTCGTCATCCGGCCGGTGGAGCACCAGGTCGACGACCTGCTGGCCGAGTGCCGGGCGGCCCGCGACCGCAACCTGCGCGTGCTGGTGACCACGCTGACCAAGCGGATGGCCGAGGACCTCACCGAGTACATGCACGAGCAGGGGGTGAAGGTCCGCTACCTGCACTCCGACATCGACACGCTCGAGCGCATCGAGATCGTCAGGGACCTCCGCCTCGGCAAGTTCGACGTGCTGGTCGGCATCAACCTGCTACGCGAGGGTCTCGACATTCCCGAATGCGGCCTCGTCGCCATCCTCGATGCCGACAAGGAGGGCTACCTGCGCTCCGAGACCTCGCTGATTCAGACCATCGGCCGTGCCGCCCGCAACGCCGAGGGCAAGGTCGTGCTCTACGCCGACACCATGACAAGGAGCCTGAAGGCGGCGATCGACGAGACCGACCGCCGCCGGGCCAAGCAGGTCGCCTGGAACGAGGCGCACGGGATCACCCCGCAGTCGGTGAAGACGCGGATCAACGACATCATCCAGTCGGTGGCCGAGCGCGACTACGTCACCGTCGACATCGGTCCCGACGCGGTCCAGCTGACGGGCCTCGACCTCCAGGCGCATATCGGCCAGCTCGAGCAGAAGATGCGCGACGCCGCGGCCAATCTCGAGTTCGAGGAGGCCGCCCGCATCCGCGACGAGATCCGCCGTCTCGAGGACGGCGAGCTGGGCCTCGGCCGCGCCACCGAGGAACGCCGCCAGCAGGCGGTCGGGACGGCCTGGAAGCCCAGCCGCTCCCGTGCCGACAAGGCTGCCGAGGCCAAGGCGAAGAGCCGCAGGAGGGTCGGTCGATGACGGAGATCCAGCCCGAGGCCCTGAGCTTCGCCGACGACGGCGCCGTGCCCAACAATCCGCTGCCGCTCCTGCTCTGGCGCGGGGCCGTCGGGGTGACGGGCACCGATCCGGCCGCCGCCTTCGAGCGCCTGTTCGCCGCCAACGGCTGGCCGCCGAGCTGGCGCAACGGCGTTTATCCCTACGTTCACTTCCACACCAACACGCACGAGACGCTGGGCATCGCCGCCGGCCGCGTCCGCGTGCGGCTGGGCGGAGCCAGCGGTGCCGTGGTCGAGCTCAAGGCCGGCGACGTCGTCCTGATCCCCGCCGGGGTCGGCCACGAGAACCTCGGCGCCAGCGACGACCTCCTGGTGGTCGGCGCCTATCCGCCGGGTATCCGCGAGGACCTGCACCGCGACGCCACCGACGATGCCGATGCCCGCGCCCGCATCGCCGCTGTCGCCCGCCCCGCCCGCGATCCGGTCAACGGCAAGGCGCTCTGGGCCGGCCGCCGCTAGCGGCCGGCCGTCGGGCCTACAGCATCCGCTCGGCCAGGCGGTGGCGGGTGTCGAGCTCGTCCTGCAGCGCGCTCCCGCCCCCGAACGGCAGGTCGCGGATCGACACCACCCCGACGACGGCGCCGTCGCGCGTGACCGGCAGGTGCCAGTAGCTGAACTGGTCCATCTTGCGCAGCGCCTCGGTCACCGGGGCCTCGGCGTCGATGGTATCGGGGTCCCTGGTCATCACGTCGGCGACCCGGGTGGTCGACGGGTCGAGGCCGCCGGCGACGACGCGGAACAGGGCGTCGCGCTCGGTGAAGATGCCGACGAGCCGGTCGCCGCTCATTACGAGGATACTGCCGCAGCGGTGCTCGGCCATCCGCGCCGACGCCGCGCGGACGGGCGTATCGGGCGCGGTCCGCAAGGCGGCATCGCGCGCCATGACCTCGGCAACCTTGGTGTCTGCCATGACCATTCTCCGGTTTTCGCCGGCTGCATGGCACAAGAGCCGGCGGGGCGCCTTGTCCTAGATCAAGGGGCGCCCCGCCGGTTCCCTCAGGCCGCGAGATTCTGCTTGAAGAAGTCGATGGTGCGCTGCCAGGCGAGCTCGGCCGCCTCCTTGTTGTAGCGCGCCTCCGAGGTGTCATTGTGGAAGGCGTGGTTCACGCCGTCGTAGATGTAGAGCTGATAGGTCGCACCGGCGGCCTTCAGCGCGCTCTCGAAGGCCGGGACCCCGGCGTTGATGCGCTCGTCGAGGCCGGCGTAGTTCAGCAGCAGCGGCGCCTTGATGCTGGCGACGCCCTCGCTGGCCGGCGCCTGGCCGTAGAACACGACGCCCGCATTCAGCTCGGGCGCCGCGACCGCTACCCGGCCGACGACCCCACCGCCCCAGCAGAAGCCGACGATGCCGACCTTGCCGTTGCTGTCGGGCTGCGCCTTGAGCCAGTCGATCGCCGACCTGGCCTCGGCGGTGACGGTGTCGGCGCTGAGCTTGCCGATCATCTCGCGGGCCTGGTCCTCGTTGGTCGGGGTTCCGCCCATCGACGACAGGAAATCCGGCGCCAGGGCGACGAACCCCGCCAGCGCGGCACGGCGGGCGACGTCCTCGATGTGTGCGTTGAGCCCGCGGTTCTCGTGGACGACGATGATCGACGGCAGCTTGCCGGCGGCGTCGGCCGGCCTGACGAGGTAGCCCTTCAGCTCGCCCGAGCCGGTCGGGATGGCGACGCGGCTCGCGGTGATCCCGGCGGCATCCGGCGGCACGATCGCCGCCTTCGCCGCATTCGCCTCGAGCAGGGGGACGAGCGCGGCAGCGGCGGCCGTCCCGCCGGCGAGATCGGCCAGCTTGCGCATGAACACCCGGCGATCGAGCCCGCGGTGCGTGAAGTCGTCGTAGAGATCGATGATTTCCTGCCGCATCGAGGCCACTCCTACCGTAGGTCCATCGCGCTGAGATTGATCAACACGCCCTTGTGGCAAGGGGCCTGGTGCAGGAGCGGTCTCGACGTCGTCCGCGCTAGCAGGCAAAGTGTTGGTGGCCAGGGTGCGGCGACGGGGCGGCGAGATGGGCATCAACCCGGTCAAGGACAAGCTCGCGACCGGGGGCACGGCGTTCGGCACGTTGTTGACGATGCCGAGCCCGCAGCTTGCCCAGCTCGCCGCCGGCGCCGGGCTCGACTGGGTCGGCATCGACCTCGAGCACGGCAGCATCTCCGTCGAGAGCGCCCAGGCCATGGTTGCCGCGACGGCGGTCAGCCGCTGTGTGCCCTTCGTCCGCGTGGCGTGGACGGTGCCGTGGCTGGCCAAGCCTCTGCTCGACGGTGGCGCCCTCGGCGTGATCTTCCCGATGGTACGTTCGCCCGAGGAAGCGCGCGAGGCGGTGTCGGCCTGTCGCTACGCGCCGGTCGGCGACCGCGGCTGGGGTCCGTTCTACGCGCCGTCCCGCTGGGGGCTGACGCCCTTCGCCTACACGGCGGCGGCCAATGACGCGGTGATGGTGATCCTGCTGATCGAGCACGTCGAGGCGGTGCGCCGGATCGACGAGATCCTGGCCGTGCCGGGCATCGATGCGGCGATCATCGCGCCCTACGACCTGTCGACCAGCCTGGGCAAGCCTGGCGCGTTCGACGATCCCGAGTTCGTGGCCACCGTCGAAACGGCCGAGCGCGCCATCCTCGCCAGCCGCAGCGTCCTCGGCGGCGTGGCGCCCACGCCGGAGCGGGCGCGGGTGCTGGTCCAGCGCGGCTACCGCCTCGTCATGCTCGCCTACGATACCCTGATCATCGACCGGGCGTTCCGCGAGTTCGCCGCGGCGGCAGCCGGCTGACGCCGCCTACCAGGCGCCGGTGTTCGGCATCGACGCCCAGGGCTCCTCGGGCGCCTTGGCACTGCCCTTCTGCAGGAGCTCGATCGAGATGCCGTCCGGCGAACGGATGAAGGCCATGTAGCCGTCGCGGGGCGGGCGGTTGATGGTGACGCCGCCGTCCATCAGCTTGCGGCAGGTGGCGTAGATGTCGTCGACCTCGTAGGCGAGGTGGCCGAAGTTGCGGCCGCCGGTGTAGGCCTCGGGATCCCAGTTGTGGGTCAGCTCGATCAGCGGCGCCTTGCTGGCCTTGCCGGCCTCGACGTCGTCGCTGGCAGCGAGGAAGATCAGCGTGAACCGGCCCTTCTCGTTGTCCACGCGCCGGACCTCCTGCATGCCGAGGAGATCGCGATAGAAAGCCAGCGACTTCTGGGGATCGCTGACCCGGACCATGGTGTGCAGATAGCGCATGAACGGGCTCCCTCGGATGATGCTCGCGGCCACACATAAGGTCGGGCTCCGCCGCCGCAATGGTTCGTGGCGCATCCCGACGACGACGGCCGGCTGTGGCGGCCGGTGCGCGGACGGCGACCGCGGCCTGTGCTAGCTACGCCCGGCGTTCGACCGGGGTTCCGATGAGTATCGCGTTCCTGCTCGCGGCCGTCGTCTTCGGCCTGCTGACCATCTGGCCGTTCTCGCTGTACCCGGCGAGCCTCGGCCTGCTGGCGCGCCTGCGGCCCCGGCCGGTGCGCGCCGCGGCGCCGCCGCCCGGCACGGCCGTCGACATCGTCTTCTGCGCCTACAACGAGGCCCGCTCGATCGCCCGCAAGATCGAGAACTGCCTGGCCATCGATCCGGCCGGCGCCGTCGTCGGCGTGCACGTCTATTCCGACGGCTCGAGCGACGACACGGCGCAGATCGCCCGTGCCTGGGCCGACCGCATCGATCTCGTCGTCTCGCCGCAGCGGACCGGGAAGAGCGTCGGCATGAACACCCTGCTCGCCCGCTGCGGCGGCGACATCGTTCTGTTCACCGATGCCAACGTCATGCTGCGTCCCGACGCCATCGCGGCGCTGCTGCCCGCCTTCGCCGATCCCGAGGTCGGCTGCGTCATCGGTCACCTCGTCTACGTCAATCCCGAGGACGGCAGCACGGCGCAGGTCAACTCGGCCTACTGGCGGCTCGAGGAGTTCATCAAGTCGCGCGAGGCGCTGGTCGCCTCGACGATGGGAGCCGACGGCTCGGTGTTCGCCATCCGCCGGTCGCTGTTCCGCACCGTCCCGGCCGACATCATCGACGACATGTTCACGTCGATGTCGATCGTCTGCGACGGCTACCGGATCGTCCGCGCCGAGCACCTGATCGCCGAGGAGCAGGCGGCGACCGACCGGCACGACGAGTATCGCCGCAAGATCCGCATCGCCTGCCGCAGCTTCAACTGCCACCGCCTGCTGTGGCCGCGGTTGCGCCGGCTGCCGCCGCTGCAGCTCTACATGTACGTCTGCCACAAGCTGCTGCGCTGGCTGACCTTGGTCTGGATGGCGCTGGCGGTCCTGTTCTACCTGCTGTTCGCGTTGACGAGCGCCATGCCGCTGCTCTGGCTGGGGCTGGCGCTGGCGGGAGCCCTGCTGTTCGGTGTCGCCTGGGCTGTCCGCCTCGGCCCGGCCCAGCAGGTCGTCGACATCCTTCTCGCCTTCGCCGCGACGCTGCAGGGCGTGCGTGCCTCGCTGCGCGGCGAGCGCTTCCAGACCTGGCAGCCGCCGGCCAGCAGCCGCTAGGCGGCCGGGACTAGCCGCGCCGGCCCGACCGCGCTAGATCGCGCCGCCACCCCCCGACCGACAGCCGGAAGATCGGATGAGCGAGACCATCACCACCGACATGATCATCATCGGCGCCGGGCCGGTGGGCATGTTCGCGGTCTTCGAGGCCGGGCTGCTCGGCATCCGCTGCCACCTGATCGACAACCTCGACAAGATCGGCGGCCAGTGCGCCGAGCTCTACCCGGAGAAGCCGATCTACGACATCCCGGCGCTGCCGCGCTGCACCGGGCAGGAACTGGTCGACCGGCTGATGGAGCAGATCGCCCCGTTCGACCCGGTCTTCCACCTGAACCAGCAGGCCGCCTCGCTGCAGCAGCTCGAGGACGGCCGCTGGCGCGTCGAGACCACGGCCGAGCAGGTGCTCGAGGCCCCGGTCGTGGTCATCGCCGCCGGTGCCGGCAGCTTCGTGCCCAAGCGCCTGCCGCTGGTCGGTGCCGAGCAGTACGAGGGGACGTCGCTCTACTACGCCGTCCGGAAGATGGACGCGTTCCGCGGCCGCCACGTCGTCGTCGCCGGCGGCGGCGACTCCGCCCTCGACTGGGTGCTCAACCTGCAGCCGATCGCCGCCTCGATGGCGCTGGTCCACCGTCGCGACGAGTTCCGTGCCGCTCCGGACTCGGTCGAGAAGATGCGGCGCCTCGTCGCCGACGGGTCGATGCGGCTGCAGATCGGCCAGATCAGCGCCCTCGAGGGTGCGGGCGGTCGGCTGAGCTCGGTGGCGGTGAAGAGCCCGCAGGGCGAGGCGAAACTGCCCTGCGATGCGCTGCTCGCCTTCTACGGCCTCAAGATGGAGCTCGGGCCCCTGGCCGAGTGGGGCCTGAACCTCGACGAGAACCTCATCGCCGTCGACACCGCGGCGTTCGAGACCAACCGGCCCGGGCTGTTCGCGATCGGCGACATCTGCACCTATCCGGGCAAGCTGAAGCTGATCCTTTCGGGCTTCCACGAGGCGGCGCTGATGTGCCAGAAGGCGTTCAAGCTCTGCTTCCCCGAGTCGAAGCTGATCTTCCGCTACACCACCTCCAGCACCGAGCTGCAGAAGAAGCTGGGCGTCGCCTGACATGTCCAAGATTCACGTCACCGATCGCGAGGGCCAGGAGCACACGCTCGAAGGCACCGCCGGATGGTCCGTCATGGAGATCATCCGCGAGAACAACCTCGACATCGAGGCCGCGTGCGGCGGTTGCTGCGCCTGCGCCACCTGCCACGTCTACGTCGAGGAGACCTGGCTGCCGAAGGTCGGCAAGCCCGGCCCGGACGAGACCATGATGCTCGACGAGGCGCTGGACGTTCAGGACAATTCGCGCCTGTCCTGCCAGATGAAGTGGTCGGCCGACCTCGACGGCCTCAAGGTCACGCTGGCCCCGAAGTTCTAGCGTCGCCGGGCGGCGCGCAGCAGCGCCGCCTCGTCGAGCCGGCCCTGCTCGATCCGGCCGGCCCTGACCCGTTCCGCCGCTTCCAGCCCCTCGCGCAGCCGCTCGTAGCGCCGCGCCTCGGTCCGCGATTCCGTGACGCGCGCGAGGAGCGCCGCGGCCTCCGCGTCGAGCCGGTCCGCCTCGTCCCGCAGCGGGCGTTCGGCCGCGCGCGAGCCGAGCCAGTACCGGGCGATGACGCCCGCACCCTCGGCGGTCGCCGGTGCCTTGGCCACCTCGCTCGCTCGGGCGCCGAGGTGAGCCGTCAGGCTCGCTGTCGCCGCGGCCTGCCGCGTCCGGCTCTCGGCCAGCTCGCGGACCAGCCGCTCGAGCGTGCGCCGCTCGAGCCGCTCGAGCAGGGCCAGGGTCCTCGGTTTCACTCCCCGGCGGTCCCGACGATGGCGGCGAGCCGGGCGAAGGCCTCGGCCGGATCGCCCCGCTCCTCCGGCTCCTGGCGAAGGATGGCCTCGATCGCCGGCAGGGCCGCGATCGCCTCGTCGACCTGCGGGTCGGCACCCTGCCGGTAGGCGCCGAGACGGATCAGCTCGGCCATGTCGGCATGGGTCCGCAGCAGCTGGCGGGCGCGCCGGATCGTCTCGCGCTCCGCGGGCGCATAACAGCCGGGAGCGGTGCGCGAGACGCTGCGCAGCACGTCGACCGCCGGAAAGCGCCCGCCCTCGGCGATGGCGCGGTCCAGCACGACATGCCCGTCGAGGATGCCGCGGACGGTGTCGGCCACCGGCTCGTTGCCGTCGTCGCCCTCGACGAGCACGGTGAACAGGGCGGTGATGGCGGCGCTCCCGGTGCCGGGTCCGGCCCGTTCGAGCAGGGCCGGCAACTCGGCGAACACGCTGGGCGGATAGCCGCGGCTGGTCGGCACCTCGCCGGCGGCGAGGTGGATCTCGCGCAGGGCCATCGCGAAGCGGGTGACACTGTCGAGGAGACAGAGCACCTGCACGCCGTCGTCGCGCAGCGCCTCGGCGATGCTCAGGGTCAGGTAGGCGGCGCGCCGCCGGAACATCGCCGGCTGGTCGGACGTCGCCACGACGATGATGGAGCGGGCCCGCGCCTGCGGGCTCAGCGTCCGGTGCAGGAACTCGTTGAGCTCCCGCCCGCGCTCGCCGATCAGGCCGATCACCATGACGTCGGCGCTGCTGTCGCGCGCCACCATCGACAGCAGCGTCGACTTGCCGACGCCCGAGCCGGCGAAGATGCCGAGGCGCTGGCCACGGCAGCACGGCGCGAACAGGTCGAGCGCGCGCACACCCAGCGACAGCCGCTCGCCGACCAGTGCCCGCCGCTCGGCGGGCACGGGCCGGCCGCGCAGGGGATAGGGACGGCGGCCCGCCGGCAGGGGCGGCCCGCCGTCGAGGGGCCGAGCGAAGGCATCGACGACGCGCCCGGCCCAGCGCGCATCGGGCGCCACGACCTGGTGGCGCGGCTCGATGGCAACCCGCGCGCCGGAGCCGATGCCGGCGGTGTCGCCGTAGGGGACGAGCAGCACGTCCTCGCCGTCGATGCCGACAACTTCGGCGGCGAGCGCCTGCTCCGGCGCGAAGCGGTCCTCGCGCGACGGATCCTGTCCCGCCCGGCGCTCGATCAGGCAGCTGTCGCCCTGTCCGACGAGCCGGTGCAGGCCCCGGCATGCGACCAGCAGCTGGCCGCAGCGGCGGACCCGGCCGCCGAGCCGCACCGTCGGGGAAGCGGCGAGTTCGTCGAGCAGGCCGGCGATGTCGCCGGCATCATCGACGGACAGGGAACACGCCTCAGTTGTAGGATCAGCCTCTATGCAATTCATGATTGCACAACCCTGCGACTTGTGGTTGTATCCGTGTCGTCGGTGGACGGGCTCCGCGGCCCGCGCCGGCAAAGGGACACAACCCTCGTTAATGTCAGCTTAAGCAAGCGCTGCTTAAGGTTGCATGACCGGCAGCGGCTGCGACGGCCAGGCGGAGCGGACCATGCGTGCGTTGATGATCGAGGACGATCCGGTTTCGGCGCGGCTCATCGAGGCGGCGCTGCGCAGCGAGAACATCGTCTTCGAGCCGACCGATCACGGCGAGGACGGCATCGAGCTCGCCAAGCTCTACGACTTCGACATCATCATCCTCGACCTGCGCCTGCCGGACATCGACGGCTACGAGGTCGTGCGGCGGCTGCGGGCCGCCCGCGTGCTGACGCCGGTGCTGATCCTGTCCGGCCGCTCGGATGCCACCGACAAGGTCCGCGGGCTCACCAGCGGCGCCGACGACTACCTGACCAAGCCCTTCAACAAGGCCGAGCTGGTGGCCCGCATCCAGGCCATCGTCCGGCGCTCGAAGGGCCACGCCGAATCGGTCATCCAGACCGGCAAGATGCTGATCAACATGGATGCCCGCTCGGTCGAGGTCGACGGCCGCCGGCTGCACGTCACCGGCAAGGAATACGCCATCCTCGAGCTGCTCTCCCTGCGCAAGGGGACGACCCTGACCAAGGAGATGTTCCTCGACCATCTCTACGGCGGGATGGACGAGCCCGAGCTCAAGATCATCGACGTCTTCATCTGCAAGCTGCGCAAGAAGATCGCCGTCGCCACCGGCGGCGAGCACTACATCGAGACGGTCTGGGGCCGCGGCTACGTCCTCAAGGATCCCGACCCGGTGACCGTGCGGCAGGCGGCGGTCGCCTGAGCGCCGCGCTCAGGCCCTGGCCCGGCGCCGCCGGGCGGCCGCCAGGGTGTTGCGCATCAGGCAGGCCACCGTCATCGGCCCGACCCCGCCCGGGACCGGCGTGATCGCCCGGGCATGCGGCGCCACCTCGTCGAAGGCGACGTCGCCGACCAGCATGCTGCCGCCGCCGGGACGCTCGACGCGGTTGATGCCGACGTCGATCACCACCGCACCCGGCGCCACCCAGTCGCCGCGCACCAGCCCCGGCCGGCCGACGGCGGCGACGAGGATCTCGGCACGGCGGCATTCGCCGGGCAGGTCGGCGGTGCGCGAGTGCACCACGGTGACCGTGCAGTCGGCGCCGAGCAGCAGCGAGGCCATCGGCTTGCCGACGATGTTGGAGCGGCCGAGCACCACGGCCCGCCGTCCCGCCAGCCCGGCGCGGCCGAGCGTGGCCTCGAGCATGATCAGGCAGCCGAGCGGCGTGCAGGGCACCAGCAGGTCGTCGCCGGGACGGCCACCGGAGGTCGCCAGCCGGCCGACATTGAGCGGATGGAAGCCGTCGACGTCCTTGTCGGGATCGATCGCCTCCAACACGCGCTGCGCGTCGATCCCGTCCGGCAGCGGCAGCTGCACCAGGATGCCGTCGACCGCGGGGTCGGCGTTGAGTCGCGCGATTTCGCCCAGCAGCTCCGCCTCGGCGATGCCGGCCTCGAGCCGGTGGACCGGCGCGTCGATGCCGATCCCGGCCGCCATGCGCGCCTTGTTGCCGACATAGGCAAGGCTCGCCGGATGCTCGCCGACGAGGATGACGACGAGTTTCGGCACGCGCCCGGCGACGGCGGCGAACGCCGCGGTTTCGTCGGCAAGCCGCTGCCGCAGGGCTGCCGCATGGGCCTTGCCGTCGATGATCTCGGTCATGGCTTCCTGCCCCTGCTTGGCCCGGCCGCCCCGGCGAGGCGGCCGGCGATCTCGTCCGCGTCGCCCGCCAGCAGCAGGCGCTTCCAGCGCGCGGTGGCACCGGCGAGCAGGCTGACCGCACCGGCGGGCAAGCCGCAGCGCTGGGCCAGCAGCCGGCGCACGGCTTCGGTGGCCTTTCCGTCCTCGGGCGGCTCGCACACCTTGACCGCCAGCCAGGCCTGGCCGGCGGCATCCGTGACCGGCTCCTCGACGGCGGCCCGCCCGGCCTTCGGCGTCACCTTGACGGCCAGCTCGACGCCGTCCGGCCGTCGCCGCAGGTAGGCCGGATCGCTCAAGGCCGCAGGTATTCGAAGGCCAGGTCGCGGATGAAGTAGAGGGCGATGATCAGGATGATCGGCGAGATGTCGAGGCCGGACATGCTGGGCAGCAGGCTGCGGATCGGCCGCAGCAGCGGCTCGGTCAGCCGATGCAGGATGTCGCCGACCCGGTAGACCAGCGGGTTGCGCGTGTTGATCACGCCGAACGCCACCAGCCAGCTCAGCACGACGGAGGCGATCAGGATCCAGATGTAGATCGAGATCACCGTGTTGATCAGGTTGTAGAGCGCGTACATGCCTGCTTCGACGGGTGACGGCGCGGCGACGGCCGCAGGAAGGCGGGGCGGACTATAGCGTGCGACCGCGGCTTGGCCATCCCCGTCGCAGGCTTGACAGGGCCGGACCGCCTCACCATACAACGCCGCGCGCTGGGGCCGTAGCTCAGTTGGGAGAGCGCTAGAATCGCACTCTAGAGGTCGAGGGTTCGACTCCCTTCGGCTCCACCAGCGCCTCCTTCCGGTCCCGCGGAAGGGTCTTCCCGATCGTGACGCCGCCACCGTTGACAGGACCCGCGTCGCGGCATCCCTAGTCCGCACGCCTACGGCTGACGCGGTGCCACAACGGTGCGGACGCGCCCTTCGAGCCTGCCGCTCGACATGCTGCCCCTCGACCGGGACGGCGCGGTGCCGATGCATCGCCAGCTCTACGAGCTGCTGCGCTCGCACATCCTGGGCGGGCACCTGCGAGCCGGCGCGCCCCTGCCGGCGACCCGTACCCTGGCCCGCGAGCTCGGCGTCGGCCGCAACACCGTCATCGCCGCCTATGATTCCCTGGTGGCCGAGGGCTATCTCGAGGCCCGCTCGGGCTCCGGGACGACCGTGGCCTCGCTGCCGGAGCCGGGCCAGGCGCGCCGGCCGGCCGACCGGGCGACGAGCCTGCCGCCGCTGTCGGCGCGCGGCCGCTTCGCCACGGAGGCGCAGCACCATGCGACCATTCCCGGCCGCATGGCCTTCCATCCGGGCTATCCGGACATCGACAGCTTCCCGTTCGCCACCTGGGCCCGGCTGCTGGGCCGTCATGCCCGTCGCCCGGCCGAGGACCTCTTCGGCTACCATCACGTCGGCGGCCACCCGCGGCTGTGCGCGGCGATCGCCGACTATCTCGGTGTCTCGCGCGGCGTCGAGTGCAGCCCGGAGCAGGTCGTCGTCGTCACCGGCACGCAGGCCGCGCTCGACCTCTGCGCCCGCCTGCTGCTCGACGAGGGCGACACGGCGTGGATCGAGGATCCCGGCTATGCCGGCGCGTGGCACGCCCTCCGCAACGCCGGCGCGCGGCTGCAGCCCCTGCCGGTCGGGCCCGCCGGGTGGAGCCTCGACGAGGAGCGTGCCCCGCCGCGGCTGATCTTCGTCACGCCGTCGTGCCAGTGGCCGCTCGGTGCGGTCATGCGCATGGAGGACCGGCTGCGGCTGCTGGCCTTCGCCGAACGGCACGATGCCTGGATCGTCGAGGACGACTACGACAGCGAGTACCGCCTGCGCGGACGGCCGATCCCGGCGATGCAGGGCCTCGCCCGCTCCGGCCGGGTCATCTACGTCGGCACCTTCGCCAAGACGATGTTCCCGTCGCTGCGGATCGGCTTCATGGTGGTTCCGGCGAGCCTCGCCGCGGGCTTCCGGCGGGCCGTCACCAGCACCGGCCATTTCGCGCCGCTGCTGCTCCAGGCGGCCCTGGCCGACTTCATCGACCAGGGCTTCTTCGCCACCCACCTGCGGCGCATGCGGCGCCTCTACGCCGAGCGCGCGCGGCGCTTCGTCGAGCTCTGCCGCGCCCGGCTCGAGCCCTGGCTCAGCGTTGCCGAGCCCGACGCCGGCATGCAGGTCGTCGCCCGGCTGCACCCGCCGCTCGACGACCGCACGGTCGCGGCGGCGGCGCTGGCGCGCGGCATCGACATGCTGGCCCTGTCGGCCAACTATCGCTTCGCGGCACCGGAGCAGGGCCTCCTGCTGGGTTATGCCGGCGTCGGCGGGCGCGAGACCGAGGTCGGCCTGCGGACGTTGCGCTCGGTGCTCGAGCAGCTTGACCAGCAGGCCGGCGACCGGAAGCGGCTCCATCGGAGGTGATGTCAGCGGCCCTTTCGTTGGAACCACATGCCGCCTAGGCTTGCCGGCAGCTTTGCGACGAAACGAGGGTCACGCCGTGTACATCGTGGGTCAGGAAGAGATCGATGCCGTCACCAGGGTGCTGCGGTCCGGCGCCCTGTTCCGCTACGGCGCCGACAGCGAGTGCGAGCGCTTCGAGCGCCGCTACGCCGCCTATCTGGGTACCAAGGACTTCGCGCTGGCCGGCAGCGGCACCTTCGGCCTTGCCGCGGCGATGATCGGCCTCGGTATCGGCCCGGGCGACGAGGTCCTCGTCCCCGCCCACACCTACATGGCGACGGCCACCGCGGTGATCTCGGTCGGCGCCATCCCGGTCATCGTCGACGTCGACGAGAGCATCACCATCGATCCGCAGGCGGTCGAGGACGCCATCGGACCGCGGACGAAGGCCGTGGTGCCGGTCCACATGTGGGGTGCCGCCTGCAACATGGACGCGATCATGGCCATCGCCAGCCGGCGCGGCCTGCTCGTCGTCGAGGACACCTGCCAGGGCATCGGCGGCTCCTACGAGGGCCGCAAGCTCGGCTCGATCGGCCACGTCGGCGCCTTCAGCTTCAACTACTACAAGAACATCACCTGCGGCGAGGGCGGCGGCGTCACCAGCAATGACCCGAAGGTGATGGAGCGGGCCCGCTGCGCCATCGATCCCTGCCACTTCTACTGGCAGGGGCGGAAGGACAGCCTGCAGCCGTTCTCCGGTGTCGGCGTGCGCGCTTCCGAGATCATGGGGGCGATGCTCAACGCCCAGCTCGATCGCCTTGACGGCATGGTCGCGTCGATGCGCCGGGAGCGGAAGCGGATCCTTGCCGGCACGCGCCACCTCGACAATCTCGGCCTGCGGCCGGCGCCGATGAACAGCCCGGACCACGACTGCTCGACCCAGGTGATGTTCACCCTGCCGAGCGCCGAGGCCGCCAGCGCCTTCGTCAAGGTCTTCCCGAGCGTCATCGCCGGCAAGACCGGCCGGCACACCTACACCGAATGGGACCAGGTGCTGATGGGCGAGGGGGCGCCCCATCCGGCGCTCAACCCCTACAACCTGCCGGAGAATGCCGCCTGCCGGCGGACCTACACCAAGGACATGTGCCAGCGGTCGCTCGATATCCTCAACCGTACCATCATGGTGCCGACCAGCCCGTCGCACAGCGACGCCGAGATCGACGACACCATCGCCAACATCGAGGCGGCCGCCCGCGTCGCCCTCGGCGGTGCCGCCGAGGGCGAGGTCGAGACGCGCAACGTCCGTCCGGTCGATGCGCAGAAGTTCGACATGAAGGTCGACGCCTGAGCGGACCGGGGCGCCGCGCCGTCGCCGTCAACCGGCGCGGCGCCCGCCGTCAGGTTCCCTGACCCTGGCCGTGGGCGTGGTGGGCGTCGGGATGATGGCCCTGCTCGTCCATCATCACGACGCCCTCGAACCGTGAGAACAGGGCGAGCCGGGCCGGATCCAGCGGACGTTCGGCTTCGGCCAGGGCCGTCGCCATCGCGGTCGCCTGGGCCGTCGGGATGCCGGCCTGCTCGAGCGTCGCCGCCGCCTTCAGCCCGTCGCCGGCACACAGGACCAGTGTCCAGGTCCCGTCGTCGCCTGCGCGCAGCAGCGCCCGGCCGCCCATCTCGCCCTGCGTCCAGCCGGCGATGGCCCGGTCGTCGACGATGACCACCGGGCCCACGTCCAGTGGCGCGTCCGGCTTGTCGAACATCGCCATCATGAGGTGGCGGATGTGATGCTCGCTCGCCGCGTCGTCGGCGCGGGACGACACGGGCACGGCCAGTGCCGTGGCCACGATGCAGGCCATGGCGATCTTGCGAAGCGGATGCATGCAGGGGCCTCCCGGCTGGTTGTGTGCGGAGTCGACACGAGGCCGCGTCATGGTGGTGAACGCCGCAGTGCGTCGCGGATGGAGGCGGCCACCTCGGCGGTGCCGACCCCGTGGCGGAACGGGCGGATCAGCTCGCCATGGCTGTCCATGAGGTAGGCGTAGGCCGAGTGGTCGATCGCGTAGTCGTCCTGCCCGGGCTCGCGATGCCGGCGGACGAAGACGCGGTAGGCCCGCGCCGCGGTCGCCACCGCCTCGGGCGAGCCGGTGAGCGCCAGCGGTGGCGGGTCGAACAGGGTGGCGTACTCGCGCAGCCGCTCCGGGGTGTCCCGTTCCGGGTCGATGGTGATGAACAGGAAGGCGACCTTGCCGGCGGCGCCGGCTTCGGCGAGCGCCTCGCTGAGCGTCTGCAGTGTCGTCGGGCAGATGTCGGGACAATAGGTGTAGCCGAAGTAGACCAGCATCGGCCGGCCGCGGAAGTCGCGGTCGGAGACGGCGCGGCCGTCCTGGTCGACGAGCTCGAACGGCCCCCCTACCGATGCCGGAACCGGCACGCCGAACGGCGGGACGAGGGCTGCCGGCACCGCCACCCAGAGCGACGCCAGCAGCGCGGCGAGCGCCGTAACCACCAGCGCCTTCTGATGCGACCGCAACGGCCTGAAGGCGTGGCGGGACGCATCCCTAGTGGGAGGCATGCTCCCCGTCCGTCCCGCCATGGCTGGGCTTCATCTCGACCGCCACCTCCACCGTCACCGAGCCGGCATGCTCGAAGGTCAGCGTCAGCGGGAACTCGCTGCCGGCCTGCAGCGGTTCGCGCAGGCCGAAGAGCATGATGTGCAGGCCGCCCGGCTGGAGGCTCACCGTGCCGTCGGCCGGCACGTCGACCGCCTGAACCTGGCGCATGCGGGCGACCCCGTCGGCATCGATCAGGTGGGTGTGCAGCTCGGTCCGGGTCGCGACGTCGGACGAGGCGGCGATGAGCCGGTCCGGCTGGCTCCCGGCATTGCTGATGCTCAGATAGGCGGCGCCGTTGGCGGCCTTGACCGGGCGCGACCAGGGGTGGCCGATGGTCAGCTCGCCGAGCCTGGCCTCGTGGGCCAGAGCGGGGCCGGCGAGGCCGGCGGTGATCGCGAGGGCGGTGATCAGGGTGCGCATGGAGCCTCCTCTGGCGGGGTGAACGTCACCGGATGTCGATCCGGGTCTCGAAGGTGCGTTGCGTGAAGTCGTCGATCAGCAGGTCGAGGCGCACGTCCCAGCTGCCGGCCAGCGGCACCTCGACGGTGTCGACGACATAGGCGCCCGGCCGCCGCATCGCAGCCTGGCTGCGCAGGGGCTCGATGCCGTGCGCCGGGGAGCCGATCCGCAGCGTGGCGGCACGTGCCACCAGCGGGGCCCCGTCGGCCCCGCTGACGATGGCCTCGAAGCGGTTGGGGCCGCTGCGGCCGGGCAGGAACGAGATGATGGCGACGCTCCCGCCCGCCTGCACCACGGTCGTGGCGCTGGCGTCGTCGGGCACGACGGCCTCCAGCGCCCGTGGCGGCGCGTTTAGCGGAAAGCTCGCGGTGATGGCGAGCACCGCCGTGGCCAGCGCGAGGTCGACCAGCACGAGCCGGCGCAGCCGCGTTGCCGCCGCGGCGTCGTGCTCGAGCCTCGGCGTGAGCCGGGTGCGGTTGATCCAGGCGATGCCGAGGAGCGCAGCGACGATGCCGAGCTTGGCCGACAGGGTCAGCCCGTAGGCCGTCGACCACAGCGGCCCGATCCGCCCGCCGAGCTGGATGGTGGCGAGCGCAGCGCCGCTGGCGGCCAGCAGGGCTACCGCCGCGCCCACCATCGCGGAGAAGCGCCGGACGATGGCGGCGGCGACGAGGGGGTTGCCGCCCAGGATCCAGGCGAGCGGGAGGAACGAGCCGAACCAGAAGGCGGCGGCCAGCACGTGCAGGCCCAGGGCCGGCGCGGAGACGATACGCGGCGGTGCGGTCGCGGCATGGCCGGTGCTCGCGAACGCCAGCGCGGTCACGCCGAGCGCCAGCGTGGCGGTCGGCCAGCCATCGACTTTCGTCGCGACCGCCGCGCAGCAGGCTCCGGCGAGGGCCAGGAGCGTCGACGGTCCGAGGCTGGTGGCGGCGGCCGTGGTCCAGGGCAAGCTCGCTGGGAGCGAGGCCAGCGGCAGACCTTCGAGCTCGAGCCCGGCGAAGCCCAGGCGCAGCAGGGCGGCCACGCCGGCCAGGAGAGCGAGGGACCGGGCCAGCGCGAGGCTGCGACGAGCGATCGCCGCCGGCGGGTCGAGCAGCCGGACGAACAGCAGCAGGCCGCTGGCACCGAGCAGGCCGATGGAGACGGCGAGGCGCGCCACGATGCCGGCGACCCGGGCGCCGTCGCCCTCCGTGTCGGCCTCGTCCGTCGACGGTGCGGCGCCGATGCCGAAGCGGATCGATGCGCCGACGGGATGCCCGTCGAGCGAGGTGACCCGGTAGGAGAGGAGGTAGGCGCCCGTCGGCAGGGCGGCCGCGGGACGCAGCGCGATCCGGTTGCCTTCGGTGACGATGTCGGCGCCCTCGACCAGGCGGCCATGACCGTCGAACAGGCGGATCGCGATGGGCGAGACCGGCTCGGAGAAGGCGAGCTCGAGCGCCTGCGGCGCCGCGTCGAGGCGCTGGCCGTCGGCTGGCCGGGCTTCGACGAGGACGGCGTGCGCCGCCGCCGTGGCGATCGGCGACACGACCGCGACGACGATTGCGACCAGCAGGGCCGGCAGGCTCAAGGCTTCGCTCGCACCGGGAGTGCGGGAGGGGCGCGGCCCCTCCCGCCTCGCCGTCAGGGTGCCGGCGCGGAGATCTTGAGCCCGGGTGCCGGCGACTCGTAGTCGTCGGCACTCTTGCCCTCGGCCGGGATCTCGATCCAGCGCTCGGCGGCGCCGTCCGGGCATTCCTGCACGGTCGGGAAGGAGACGACCGTGCCCGGCGCGAAGTCGGTCAGGCGGACCCGGACCACGAACTCGTCGTACCAGGCGTCGGGCAGGTTGCCACCGCTCCAGACGACCTCAGTGACGCCCTCGCTGACCGGCGTGCCGTAGTAGTCGTAGGTCTTGGCGTACTTGCCGGTCACGGTGGCGAGGTTCCAGCCGGCCTTCGGCATCGGCTTGGCGACGATCACGCCCTCCGGGATCTTCATCCGCACGGTCGTGGTCGGCTTGCCCTCGCAGCCGTGCGGGACGCGCAGCACGGCCTTGTAGGTCGAGTTTGCCGGAGCCTCGGCAACCTCGAGGGTGGCGTGGGCGAAGGCGCCGGTCGTCGATGCAACCAGCGCGAAGGCCGCCACGGCGGCCAGACGCAGTGTCATGGGAAAGGCCTCGTCGATGTCGGGGAACATGGCCATCGCCCCCGTCGTTGCCGGACGGGCGCGGTGGCAGCGATCTCGGATCAGACGAGGACGGGAGGCGGGGCTCGGCCGGGTGGTCGTCGGTGCTCGGGGACGGCAGCCGCCGCAAGCCCGTTCTCGGGCAGCGGCCAGGCCTGGTCGGAAACGATCGCCGGTGGCGGCACCAGCGTGGCGATCCGCTGGGCCAGTCCGCCACGGGCGCAGCTGACGCAGCAGAGCCCGCAGAGATCGTGCGGATCGTGGACCGGCGCCGCCGGCGAATCGTCCGGCACCGGGATGTAGCGCGTGCCGTCGGCCGTGCAGATGGCCATCGTCGCGGGTCCGTGCTCGGGAGCCGCGGCGCAGATCGTCGGAACGGCCAGCTGTACCAGCAGCGCCAGCCACGTGCTGAGGAGCAGCGTCCAGCGACGCCATCCCCTTCCTGCACCTGGTCCCCGGCCAATCGCCAGCATGGAACTTCCCGACACGCGACGCTTGATCAGAGCCCCGGGCGGCACCCCACCGCAAGCGGTGCCACGCGCTCGTGGCGAACGGTCGCACGGGGTGGGGTATCCGCTGGCGCCGCCTCAGTAGGGCAGCAGGATGTCGAGCACCTGGGCGCCGTAGCGCGGCTGCTGCACGTCGGTGATCTGCCCCTTGCCGCCATAGGCGACGCGCAGCTCGGCGATCTTCTCGTGCGGGATGGTGTTCTGCGGGGTGATGTCCTCGGGCCGGACGATGCCGGCGACGACGATCTCGCGCTTCTCGAAGTTGACTGCCACCTCCTGCCGACCCTCGATCACCATGTTCCCGTTCGGCAGGATCTGGGTGATGATCGCGGCGACATTGATCTCGATCGTCTCCTCGCGGTTGATCGCCCCGCGCCCGGCATTGTCCATGCTGCTCTCGAGGTCGACCAGCTGGCTCGGATCGACGGGCTCGGGCAGCCATTCCTTCAGCTTGTTCTGCAGGCCGTAGAAGCCGGTGACGTCCTGGGTGTCCTCGCTGGTGCGGCCGCGCGACGTCCGGTTGCTGAGCTCGGCCTTGTCTTCGATGGTGACGTTCACGGTCAGCACGTCGCCGACCCGGCGTGCACGCTGGTCACGGAAGAAGCCGCGCGCTCCGGACCGCCAGAGCGAGTTGGCGCCGGCGCTGACCTTGGGCTCCGGATCGGGCATCGGCAGCGAGACCGGGCGGTAGCCCGGCCGTTCGACCGGGTTCTCGATCGGCTCGAGCGTCGGTGCGCGCCCGACCGCGGCCAGCCGCTCGGGCACCTGGCAGCCGCCGAGTGCCAGCGGCCCGAGCAGCGCTGCGGCGACGAGGGCACCTCTCACGGCCCGGCTCCGGGCTCGATCCCGACCGTCACCCGGCGGGCCCCGGCGACATGCCCGCGGACGGCGCGCTTGCCCGAGGGATTGAGCACCTCCACCGGATCGCCCAGGGCGGCGTCGGCGAGGCTGGTGCCGGCAGTGGTCAGCTCGAGGCTGCCGCTCCGATAGACGAGCGTCACCGGGTCACCCTTCCGGACGAGGCGCGGCGGGCGCAACGCGGCGGCACGGACCGGCTTGCCGGCAGCGAGCCGCTTGGTCGCCTCCTGCCCGACAAGGTCGGCGGCATCGTCGATGGCGTCCTCCGGAAGCCGCGCCACCGGCAGCCAGGCCTCGCCGATGTCGCCGGCGGCGATCGTCGCACCCTTGCCCAGCGGGCGTTCGAGCACCGGCATTCGCACCTGCTCGTCGGCGCGGCCCTGCAGCGCCACCCGGCCGGACTCGCCGGTCGGCAGCGCCACGCGGACCAGGGCCGTGAAGCGGCCGCTGCGCGGCTCGTGCTGCCAGGATTCGACGGTCATCTCGGCTTCGCCGGCCGCCGGGTTGGGCAGCGGCAAGCGCGGGCTGGCGAAGGTCAGGGCCCAGCGGCGGCCTGCGTCCGGCGGTGGCAGCTCCGGCGTCAGCAGGCGCTCGGCGACCGCCGCCGTCAGCGGCTGCCCGGCCGGCAGCGTCAGGGCCGATGCCGCCGGCGCCAGCGCCGACGCCCAGGCCATCAGGGCGAGCGTCCGCAGCAGCAGGCCCGTCATCGCAGCTGGGTCACCGTCGCCAGCATCTGGTCGGAGGCCGTGATCACCTTGGAATTCATGTCGTAGGCCCGTTGTGCCGCGATCAGCGCGGTCAGCTCCTGCACCGGATTGACATTGGAACTCTCAAGAAATCCTTGCTGAACCGTGCCCAGGCCCTCGCTGCCGGGAGCCCCGAGCAGGGCGGGGCCCGAGGCGTCGGTCTCCAGCAGCAGGTTGCTGCCGATGGCCTCGAGCCCGCTCGGGTTGACGAAGGTGGCGAGCTCCAGCTGGCCCAGGTCCTGCATCGCCACCTGGCCCTGCAGCTTGGCCGTCACCTGGCCTTCCTGGCTGATCGAGACCTCGACGGCGTCCTGCGGCACGGTGATGCCGGGACTCACGGTGTAGCCGTCGGGCGTCACCAGCAGGCCGTCGGGGCTCAGCTGGAAGTTGCCGGAGCGGGTGTAGCCGCGCTCGCCGGTCGGCAGGTCGACGACGAAGAAGCCTTCGCCCTGCACGGCGAGGTCGTAGCGGTTCTCGGTGTTGACGAGGTCGCCCTGGCCGTGGACGCGGTAGACGGCGGCGGTCTTGACGCCGAGGCCGAGCTGGACGCCGGCCGGCACGATCGTCCCGTCGGTCGACGAGCTGGCGCCGATCCGCCGCTGGCTCTGGTAGAGCAGGTCCTGGAACTCGGGCCGGCGCAGCTTGTAGCCGGTCGTCGTCATGTTGGCGATGTTGTTGGAGATGACCTCGACGTTGAGCTGCTGGGCCATCATCCCGGTGGCGGCGACGCTGAGCGAGCGCATGGGCGGTCCTCGTGGCGGTCTGGGGGTCAGGCGGCGAGCACGCGCTCGACCGTCTTGCGGCCGAGCTCGTGCCGGGTCTCGAGCAGCCGCTGGGTGCCCTCGAAGGCCCGGGTCGTCTCGATCAGCCGGGTCATCTCCAGCACCGGCTGCACGTTGGAGCCCTCGAGCATGCCCTGGACGATCCGGGCCGTGCCCGGCAGCGGCGGCGCCTCCGCCCGCCACATCCCGCCGCCTTCGGGCACGAGGCCGCCCTGGCCGGCGAAGGCGGCGATGCCGACCCGGCCGAGCGGGCCGGTGCCGTTCGACAGCGTTCCGTCGGGGGCGACGGTGAGGGCCCGGTCGCCCGGCGGCACCACGATCGGCGAGCCGCCGTCGTCGAGCAGCGGGTTGCCGGCAGCGTCGACCAGGCTGCCGTCGGCGGCGATCTCGAGGTGCCCGGCACGGCTGTAGCGCACGCCGTCGGCGGTGCCGAAGGCCAGCCAGCCGTCGCCGTCGAGGGCCACGTCGAGCGGATTGCCGGTCGCGGTCAGCGGTCCGGGGACCATGTCCCAGGCCGTGCCGACGTCCTGGACGAGTGCGGTCGGGCGACGGCCGCCCGACTCGCGCAAGACCGGCTCGAACAGGGTGTGCCCGGCGCGGAAGGCGGTCGTGCCGATGTTGGCGACGTTGGTCGCGATCACGGTCATGTCGCGCATCAGGGCGACCTGCCGGCTCAGGGCGACATAGGCGCTGTTGTCCATCGTTCCTCCGAGGTCGGCAGCCGGGATTGCAGCATCCATGCCAGCGTCGCCGTCCCGGGGCGCCGCCTCGACGAACCCGGTCCGCGCCCGGCAGGACATGCCGGCACCGGGCAGGATTTGCCGGGTCAACCGGGCCTTAACCATCCGGCCCCTAGAACCGCCGCCAGCAGACCGGGGAATGCCCGGGCTAGGAGGTCGGAATGTCGGGCAAGGCGGCCGATGGTGGCGGTGGCGAGGCGGGCAAGAAGGGCGGCAAGGGCAAGCTCCTGCTGATCGCCGGTGTGGCCCTCGTCCTGCTCGCCGGCGGCGGCGCCGGCGCGGCATGGTTCCTCGGGCTGTTCGGCGGCAAGCCGGCCGATGCCGCGGTTGCTGCCGACGCGGCCGCGGCCGACGGCCATGGCGAGGCTCCGGCCGACGAACATGCGGCCGCAGCCGACGCGCATGGCGAGGGGGCTGGCCACGGCTCGGAAGGGGCCAGCAAGTCGTCGGTCGCCTTCGTCGACCTGCCGGACGTCGTCGTGAACCTGCAGTCCGGCGCCGGCCGCATGCGCTTCCTCAAGCTGCGCATCTCGCTCGAGGTCATCGGCCAGTCCGAGGCCGACGAGATCCAGCTGCTGACGCCGCGGATCCTCGACAGCTTCCAGCTCTACCTCAGGGCGCTGGCGCCGGACGACGTCCAGGGCGCGGTCGGCATGCAGCGCCTCAAGGAGGAGATGCTGGCCCGCGTTCACCGCGCCGTCGAGCCGCGGCGGATCGAGGACGTGCTGATCCGGGAGATGCTGGTCCAGTAGGGGCACGGATGGCGATGAGCGGGCGCAACGGGACGGCCCGGCCGGCGGGCGACGACGGCGACTGGGCGGCGATGGCCGGCATCGGCAGCGAGCTGGGCGGCGCCACCGCCGGCTTCGCCGAGGACACCGCCGGCGGCGGGAAGGCGCGGCCGGCGCTGCATCCCGGCATCCAGGCGCTGGTCGACTCGAACGACATCACCTACGAGCGCCTGCCGATGCTCGAGGTCGTCTTCGACCGCCTCGAGCGCATGCTGACGACGAGCCTGCGCAACTTCACGTCCGAGAATGTCGACGTCAGCCTCGACACCATCGTCGCCCAGCGCTTCGGCGAGTACCTGAACGGCGTGCCGCTGCCAGCGATGATCGCCGTGTTCCGCGCCGTCGAGTGGGACAACTACGGGCTGGTCACCCTCGACAGCCCGATGATCTACTCGATGGTCGACGTGCTGCTCGGCGGGCGCCGCGGCACCGTGCCGATGCGCATCGAGGGGCGGCCCTACACCACCATCGAGGCGTCGCTGGTCGAGCGGCTGATCCGGTTGATCCTGGCCGACCTCGGCAGCGCCTTCGCGCCGATCACGCCGGTGACCTTCCGCTTCGAGCGGATGGAGACCAACCCCCGCTTCGCCGCCATTGCCCGGCCGGGCAATGCCTGCATCGTCTTCAAGATGCGGGTCGAGATGGACGACCGCGGCGGCGGGATCGAGTTCCTCGTTCCCTACGCCACCCTCGAACCCGCCCGCGACCTGCTGCTGCAGATGTTCATGGGCGAGAAGTTCGGCCGCGACACCATCTGGGAAGGCCACCTCGCGCGCGAGATCTGGGCCACCGAGGTCGAGCTCGACGTCGTCATCGAGGAGCACGGCGTCTCGCTGCGCGAGGTGCTCGACCTTCGCGTCGGCAGCGTGCTGCGCCTCAACGCCACGCCGGACCAGCCGGCCCTGCTGCGCTGCGGCGACGTCCGCATCGCCCGGGGCAGGGTCGGCCAGCACGGCGACCGGCTGGCGCTGCGCATCGACGAGCGCCTGACCCGCGACTCCGGGGTGGCCGATGGCTGAGACGGCGATGGACCTCGTGCTCTGCGCCTTGCTGGCGGCGACGATCGCGTGGTGCGCCGTCGTGCACCGCCGCCTGCGGGCGCTGCGGGCCGACAGGGGCGAGCTCGAGGGCTTCGTGGCCGCGCTGGGCGCTGCCACCGAGCGGGCCGAGGCCGCGATCGCCGGCCTGCGCGGTGCCGGCGAGGCCGCGCGCCAGGAACTGCTGAAGCAGGACGAGGAAAGCCGGCAGCGGGTCGAGGAGGTCGTCCGGGCGGTCGACGGCGCCGGGCGCATGCTGCGGCGGCTGGAGACGGCGATCCAGCATGCCGCGCGGCTCGCCGCCGAGCCTCCGCCACGCGAGCGGACCCGGCCGATGCCGCCGGAGCCCGCGCCCGTTGCCGCAGCCGAGCCCCGCCCGGCGGCGCCGGGCACGCGCCCGCGCATCTCGGAGGACCTGCTGCGCGTGCTGCAGAACCTGCGATGAGGCGAGGCGGGACCTCCACGGGTCGGCCTGGCCCGGGGCACGTCTTCGCCGGCGTCCTCTCGCTACCGTTGCTTGCGGCGATCGCTGCCGGTGCGGCCCTGGCATGGCGGGCGCCCGACGCGCTCGGGCCGCTCGCCGGGCCGCTGGGCCGGTTCCTTCCGGAAGCCGCGGCACCGGACGTTGAGCCGAGCTTCGCCGCCATCGAGCCGGCTGCCGGACCGGAACTGCCGCCATCGCCGACGTCCGCGCCGCCTGCCGACCCGGGGGTGGCAGCTGCGCCGGAAAGCTGCCCGACCACGGTCGAGGGCCTCGAGGACGTCGCGGCCGACCTCGTCCGGCGACGCGGCCGGCTCGGCGAGCGGGAACAGCGCCTCGACCTGCGCGAGGCGGCGCTGGTCGAGGCCGAGAAGCTGCTGGCCCGGCGCGCTGCCGAGCTCGAGGCCCTGCGCACCGAGCTGGCCGGCCAGGCGACGGCGCTCGGCGAGCAGGACGAGGCCCGCATCGCCCAGCTGGCCAAGGTCTACGAGGCGATGAAGCCGAAGCAGGCAGCCGGTGTCTTCGAAGGCCTCGATCTCCGCCTGCTGGTCGCCGTCACGCAGCGGATGCGGGAAGCCAAGGTGGCGGCCGTGCTGGCGGCGATGAGCCCGGCCAGCGCGCAGCGGCTGACCACCGAGCTTGCCACCCGGCGGGCGGCGGCGACGGCAACGGCGGCGACGGGCGCACCGGCAGCGCCGGCGGGCGCGACACCCTGACGTCCCGGCCGCGTCGCCACCGCCGCTTGCCGTGGCGGCGGCCGGTCGCGATATGCAGCCGATGTCCTCGGCCCGGATCGCGCGTGCTTCGCTGCTGGCGCTCCTGCTGCTGCCAACGGCGGCACGTGCCCAGCTGCTGTCGGACCGCGGTGATCCGCTGGGCCAGGCCTACGTCGCCCGGCAGGTCCGCGCGATCGAGGCGATGAAGGCGACCGACCCGGCGATGGCGGCGCAACAGGCGACCGCCCTGCGCAGCCAGCTGCAGCGCGGCGTGGCGTCCACGGGGTCAGCCGCCGGCAATGCCGTCCTGCAGCGCCGGATGGAGGAAGTCGTCCTCCGCCAGCCCCTCGAGGCCCGGGCCACCGTCACGCCGCCGACGGGAACCGTGGCGGAGCGGCCGCTGGCGGTTCCGGGCTCGGCCGACGATCCGCTGCGCCTGTCGCCGGAGTCGGCCCTGGTCGCCGACCTGCTCGACCGCGCCGAGCTGGCCTATGCGGAAGGCCGCATGGTCCAGGCCCGCTCCGACCTCGCCTTCGCCACCAGCCAGCTCGGCGCCGCCGAGGGCGATGCCGAGGCTGCGGGCTTCCGGCAGCGAGCCGCCCGCCTGGCGCAGCAGCTTCGCTGAGCGGCTCCCTGCCGGCTCGCCGCCGGCAGGGCAGTCCCGTCAGGGCCGACGCTCAGGCCGCGCGCAGCGCCTGCCGCTCGTCCTTCAGCGCCTGCGCCATCAGGAAGGCCAGCTCGAGGCTCTGCTGGGCGTTCAGGCGCGGATCGCAATAGGTGTGGTAGCGGTCGCTGAGCGCCTCGTCGCTGATCGCCTGCGCACCGCCAGTGCACTCGGTGACGTCCTGGCCGGTCATCTCGATGTGGATGCCGCCGGCATGCGTACCTTCGCCCTTGTGCACGGCGAAGAAGGTCCGCACCTCGGACAGGATCCGCTCGAACGGCCGGGTCTTGTAGCCGCTGCTCGAGGTGATCGTGTTGCCGTGCATCGGATCGCAGGCCCAGACCACCTGCCGGCCCTCGCGCGCCATCGCCCGGACCAGCGGCGGCAGGCCGCTGCCGATCTTGTCGTGGCCCATCCGGCTGATCAGCGTCAGCCGGCCCGGCTTGTTGTCCGGGTTCAGCACGTCGCACAGGCGGTTGAGATCGTCGACGCTGACGGTCGGGCCGACCTTCAGCCCGATCGGGTTGTCGATGCCGCGGCAGAACTCGACATGCGCCCCGTCGAGCTGGCGGGTGCGCTCGCCGACCCAGACGAGATGCGCCGACAGGTCGTACCAGCGGCCGGTCGTCGAATCGACGCGGGTCAGCGCCTGCTCGTACGGCAGCAGCAGCGCCTCGTGGCTGGTGTAGAGCGTCGTGCGGGTGATCTCGGGCGTGTTGAGGTCGGTGACACCGCAGGCCTGCATGAACTGCAGCGCCTCGGTGATGTGCCCGGCCATCTCGGCGTAGCGCTCGCCCTGCGGCGAGCGGTCGAGGAAGCCCAGCGTCCACTGGTGCACGCGGGTCAGCGAGGCGTAGCCGCCCTGGGTGAAGGCGCGCAGCAGGTTCAGCGTCGCCGCCGACTGCATGTAGGCCTGCAGCAGCCGCTTCGGATCCGGGCGGCGGGCGTCGGGGGTGAAGTCGATGCCGTTGACGATGTCGCCGCGGTAGGACGGCAGCTCGGCACCGTCGCGCTTCTCCATGCCCGAGGAGCGCGGCTTGGCGAACTGGCCGGCCATGCGGCCGACCTTCACCACCGGCATGCCCGAGCCGAAGGTCAGCACCACCGCCATCTGCAGCAGCACGCGCAGGGTGTCGCGGATCTTGTTGGCATTGAAGTCGGCGAACGCCTCGGCGCAGTCGCCGCCCTGCAGCAGGAACGCCCGGCCCTGGGCGACCTCGCCGAGCTTCTCGGTCAGCGTCCGTGCCTCGCCGGCGAAGAACAGCGGCGGATAGCTCGCCAGCGTGTCCTCGACCTCGGCCAGGGTGGCCGGGTCCTCGTAGACCGGCATCTGCTGTGCCGGCCGTGCCCGCCAGCTGTCGGGCCTCCAGGCCTCCTTCATCGTCCTGCTCCACCTGTCGCGAGGGCGCTGCTTGCGGCAGCCGATGCGTCCGGTCAAGAGCCAACGCCGATTCGGTCGACGGCCGGTCACGGGATGGCCACGCAAACGCCATCCGGCCATCGCCGGGCGCCTCCAGCCTGTGCGGACAAGAACCGCAGCGACCGGAGACCCGCCGTGCCCCGTTCATCGTCCCTTCCGATCCGCGATGTCCTCGCCGGCCGGCTGTCCCGTCGCGAGCTGATGCTCGGTGCGGCCGCCGGCGGACTGGCCCTGGGCGGCGGCTTCGTCGGTTCCTTCTTCGCGCGGGACGCCCATGCCGCTGCCGCGCCGAGCGCGACCTTCCCCGAGCTGGCCCGGAGCTACGGTCCGCACCATGCCGTTGCCGAAGGCTACCGGGTCGACGTCGTCGCGGCCTGGGGCGACCCGATGGTCGCCGGCCTCGGTCCGCTCGACGTTGCCACGCTCGACGCCGCCCAGCAGGAGCAGCGCTTCGGTTACAATTGCGACTTCATCGCCTTCCTGCCGCTGCCCAAGGGCTCGGCAAGCTCGGATCACGGCCTGCTCTGCGTCAACAACGAGTACATCTCGCCGAACGTGATGTTCGCGGGCATGACCGAGGACGACGCCGGCAAGGCGATGACGCGCGAGCAGGTCGACCTCGGCATGGCCGCCATGGGCCATTCGATCGTCGAGGTCCGCCGCGACGGCGACCGCTGGGCCGTCGTCCAGGACAGCCCCTACAACCGCCGGGTCACGCTGGAGACCGAGATCGCCATCAGCGGACCGGCGGCCGGCCACCCCTGGATGGTCACCTCGGCCGACCCGACCGGCCGGCTGGTCCGCGGCATGAACTACAACTGCGGCGGCGGCGTCACGCCCTGGGGCACGGTGCTGACCTGCGAGGAAGGTGCCTCGGACACCTTCGGCGGCGATCCCGCCGCCGTGCCGCTGGCCGCCGTGCTCGCGCGCTACGGCTATGACGGCTCGGACTATTACGGCCGTGCCCGCTTCCACGACCGCTTCGACATCGCCAAGGAGCCGAACGAGCCCAACCGGTTCGACTGGGTGGTCGAGATCGACCCCTACGAGCCGCAGGCGCGTCCGGTGAAGCGCACCGCCCTCGGTCGCATGGCGCATGAGGCTTCGACGGTGGTGCTCAACCGGGACGGTCGGGTGGTCGTCTACATGGGCGACGACGACTACTTCGAGTACCTCTACCGGTTCGTCTCGGCCCGTCGGTTCGATTCGGCCGATCCGGCGAGCGGCAGGGACATCCTCGACGACGGCGTGCTGTCGGTGGCGCGGCTGGACGACGACGGCAAGCTGTACTGGCTGCCGCTCGTCCATGGCCAGGGCCCGCTGACCGAGGCCAACGGCTTCGCCAGCCAGGCCGAGGTGATGCTGAAGACCCGCCTCGCCGCCGACGCGCTGGGCGCCACGCCGATGGACCGGCCCGAGGACTTCGAGGCCAATCCGGTCACCGGCCGGATCTACGCCGTGATGACCAAGAACAAGAACCGCTCGGCCGACAAGCTCAATGCAGCCAACACCCGGCCGGAGAACCTGTGGGGCCACATCGTCGAGCTGATCCCGCCGGGCGGGCGCGGCGTCGATGCCGATCACACGGCCGAGGTCTACACGTGGGATCTCTTCGTCCTGTGCGGCGATCCCGCCCAGGCGGCGCAAGGGGCGCGCTTCCATCCCGACACCTCGTCGTCGGGCTGGTTCGTCTGCCCCGACAACATCACCTTCGACCCGAGCGGACGGCTCTGGGTCGCCACCGACGGCGCCAACGACTTCGGCCTGCCGGACGGCATCTACGCCGTCGACACCGAGGGCCCGGCCCGCGGCCTGCCGAAGCTGCTGTTCGCCTGCCCGACCGGCGCCGAGGCCACCGGCCCCTGCTTCACGCCGGACGGCACGACGCTGTTCGTCTCGGTCCAGCATCCGGCCGAGAATGCCGAGACGCTCGACAAGGTGGAGACGCTCTGGCCCGATTTCCGGGACGGCATGCCGCCGCGCCCGGCGGTCGTCGCGATCCGCCGCGCCGACGGCGGAAGCGTCGGCGGCTGAACGGCGTCGCCTGCCCGTCGCTAGGAGGCGACGGGCAGGTGCATCGTCACGAACTCTTCCGCCGCCGAAGGGTGCAGGGCGACGGTGGCGTCGAAATCGGCCTTGGTGGCGCCGACCGTCATCGCCACGGCAAAGCCCTGGACGATCTCGGCGGCGTCCTCGCCCACCATGTGCAGCCCGAGCACGCGGTCGGTCGCCTTGTCGACGACGAGCTTCATCATCGTCCGGTCGGGCAGGCCGGTCAGCGTGTGCAGCATCGGCCGGAAGCGGCTGCGGAAGACGAGGACGTCGTGGCCCCCGGCGCGGGCCTCGGCCTCGGTCAGGCCGATCGCACCCGCCTGCGGCACACCGAACACCGCGGTCGGCATGGTGTCGTAGGCGATGCGGGTCCGCCGGTCGTTGAACAGCCGCTCGGCGACGTTGCGGCCCTCGGCGATGGCGACGGGGGTCAGGTCGAAGCGCGCCGGGCGCAACCCGGCGCCGCCATGGTTCGAGCAGTCGCCGACCGCCAGCAGGCCCGGCACGCTGCTCTCGTAGGTCGCATCGACCGCGATGGCGCCGGTCGGGCCGAGCTCGACGCCGAGCTCGGCCAGGCCCAGCCCGCGCGTGTTGGGCAGGGGCTCGCGGCCGGTGGCGTAGAGCACCATGTCGGCATCGACCGGACCGTCGCTGCCGACGATCCGCACGCCCTCGGCGGTTCGCTCGAGCCGGTCCACCGCCACCCCGGGCCGGATGCGCAGGCCGTGCACGGTCAGCTGCTCGGTCAGCTCGCTGCGCAGGTCCTCGTCGAAGCCGCGCAGCGGCTTGTCGCCGCGCAGCACCAGCGTCGTCTCGGTGCCGAGACCGTTGAAGATGCTGGCGAGCTCGACGCCGATGTAGCCGGCCCCGACGACGGCCAGCCGCCGCGGCTGCTCGTACAGGTCCTCGAGAGCGTGGTCCGAGGTGATGGCGTGCTCGATCCCGGGCAGCGGCGGCAGGTTCGGCCGCGCGCCGGTGGCGATCAGGACGTGCTTCGCGGCGACCCGCTCGCCGCCGACCTCGACGAGGAAGCCCCAGTCGCCGCGGCCGGCGATCGTCGCCCGCCCGGCGATCAGCCGCACGCCCGAGCGCTCCAGCATGCCCAGATAGATGCCGTTGAGGCGGGCGATCTCGTCGTTGCGCGCCTTCAGCAGCGCCCTGAAGTCGAGCCGCGGGTCGCCCGGCTGCCAGCCGTAGCCGCGCGCCGCCTTGAACGCCGCCGCGAAATGCGCCCCGTAGTGCATGAGCTTCTTGGGCACGCAGCCGCGGATGACGCAGGTGCCGCCGACGCGCGAGCTTTCGGCGAGCGCGACCCTGGCGCCGTAGGAGGCGGCACGGCGGGCGCAGGCGACACCGCCCGACCCGCCGCCGATGACGAAGAGGTCGACGTCGGCCAAGGCCTACTGGATCCCGCCGAGGCTGACGTACTTGATCTCGAGGTACTCCTCGACGCCGTACTTGCTGCCCTCGCGGCCGACGCCGCTCTCCTTCACCCCGCCGAACGGGGCGACCTCGTTGGCGATGACGCCGTCGTTGACGCCGAGCAGGCCGACCTCCAGCGCCTCGGCGACGCGGAACACCCGGCCGAGGTCGCGGGCGTAGAAGTAGCCGGCGAGGCCGACATCGCTGTCGTTGGCCAGCCGGATGACCTCCTCCTCCGTGTCGAAGCGGAACAGCGGGGCGACCGGGCCGAACGTCTCCTCGTGGGCGATCTTCATGTTGGCGTTGCAGGGTGCCAGCACGGTCGGCTCGAAGAACAGGCCGCCCAGCGCATGCGCCTTGCCGCCGACGATCACCCTGGCGCCGTTGGCCACCGCATCGGCGACGTGCTCCTTGGCCTTGTCGACCGCGGCGGGCTCGATCAGCGGACCGATGTTGACCCCGCTCTGGGTGCCGGGCCCGACCACCAGCTTGGCGGTGGCGGCCGCGAACTTCTCGGCGAAGGCGTCGAAGACGCCGGCCTGCACGTAGATCCGGTTGGTGCAGACGCAGGTCTGGCCGGCGTTGCGGAACTTGCAGGCGATGGCCCCGGCCACCGCCGCGTCGACGTCGGCGTCGTCGAAGACGATGAACGGCGCGTGGCCGCCCAGCTCCATCGACACCCGCTTCACCGTGTCGGCGCACTGCTTGAGCAGCAGCTTGCCGATGTCGGTCGAGCCGGTGAACGACAGCTTGCGGACGGTCTTGTTGCCGCACAGCTCGCCGCCGATCTCCCGGGCACTGCCGGTGACGACGTTGAAGACACCCTTGGGCATGCCGGCCCGCTCGGCCAGCTCGGCCAGCGCCAGGGCGCAGTAGGGGGTGAAGCTCGCCGGCTTGACCACCATGGTGCAGCCGACGGCGAGGCCCGGCGCGCACTTGCGGGTGATCATCGCGATCGGGAAGTTCCACGGCGTGATCGCGGCGCAGACGCCCACCGGCTGCTTCAGCACGAGGATGCGCCGCGACCCGACCGTCTGCGGGATCACGTCGCCATAGATCCGCTTGGCTTCCTCGGCGAACCACTCGACGAAGGAGGCCCCGTAGGCGACCTCGCCCTTGGCCTCGGCCAGGGGCTTGCCCTGCTCGCGGGTCATCAAGAGCGCCAGGTCGTCGGCGTGCTGGTTGATCAGGTCGAACCACTTGCGCAGGATCGCCGAGCGCTCCTTGGCCGTCTTCGCCTTCCAGGCGGGCAGGGCGGCCTCGGCGGCGGCGATCGCCCGCCTGGTCTCGGCGGCACCGGCGTTCGGCACGGTGCCGAGCACCTCGCCGCTCGCCGGATCGGTGACCTCGAGGGTCTTCTTGCTGTCGGCGGCGACCCAGGCGCCGTCGATGTAGCAGTGCTCGCGGAAGAGCCGCGGATCGGCGAGACGGATGCGCGTGTCCTTGAGCGCGGTGGCCATGTGGCGTGCTCCCGGTGATTGGCGGCGCGTCGCAGGGACGGGCGGTCGCGGACGCACCTCGAACAGTTGACCGCCTTATGGCGCAACGCCCGGCCGGCGGAAAGGCCGCCGCCGGAATGGCAGGCAACCGTGCGGCGGAAGCTGTCGCGCCGGACGCGAAACGCCCGTGCCTTTCGACACGGCGCGAGGCACACTCACCGGCTAGAACGAGAGGGCGACCGGGAGGCCAGGAATGCGCTGCTGGATCGGACACCTCGGCTTGGCTACGGGCGGCCTGCTCCTCGCCGCCTGCACGACCGCGACCCCGGTCGACCAGGTGCGCGCCTTCGCCAACGCTTCGGAGGCGTTCAACGCCGCGAGCCAGCCGCTGCTCGACGAGGTTGCCGTCGCCGAGCGGGCGCAGGCGGCCGACCTGATCGCCAATCCGCCGCGCGATGCGACGAACGTGCTCGTCGTTCCGGGTGCGAGCGGAGACGACGAGCCGCGCCGCGTCTGGCTCGACCTGCCGGAAAGTCAGGTGCTGGCGCTGGCCACCATCGGCGACCCGCCGGCGACGGCCGCGTTCCGCAAGGGCGTGGGCGCCATCAAGCACTATGCCTCGGTCCTCGTGCTGCTCGCGGAGGGCCAGAACATCGAGGCGGCGCGGGCCGAGCTCGGCATCCTCGCCACCAAGCTCGCCGATGTCGCGGCGCTGGTGCCGGGCGCGCAGGCGGCGCCGGGCCTGGTGACGCCGCTGCTCGGCGCCCTCGGGCCGCTCATCGACGACGCCGCCAGGGCGCAGAACGCGGCCGAGCTGCGCCGGCTTGTCCTCGCGCTGGCGCCACAGATCCACGAGCTCAACGCCAAGCTGCGTGCCGGCGCCGAGCCGCTGTTCCGGACCCTGACCGAGCAGCAGCGGGGGGTCTTCATCGCTGGCGGCGACGCCAATGCCGCCATTGCGCAGATCGACGCTTACCGGGTCGCCTTCGCCAACTGGCTGGTCCTGCTCGATCTGGTCGACCAGGCGACCGACCAGCTGACCGATGCCGTGGCGACGCCCGGCAACGTCGCGACGCTGGCGTCCTTGGCCGAGCTGTCGACGCGGATCACGACCTATGCCGAAGGCTCGCGGCGGGCTCTGGCCGTGCTGCGCGCCGGCCCGCAGTCCTGAGGAGGAGGCCGCCATGGCCACGATCGTCGACGACGCCCGGGCTCAGCTCCTCGCCAGCATGAACGTGCTGATGCGCCGGCGGGCCGACACCCCCGACCCGGCCGAGAAGTCCGCCATCACGCGCTCGCTGAAGGCGCTCGACACCGAGCTCAAGCGACTGGACCAGGCCGAGCTGCTCGATGCCGCCGTCTCGATCGCCGCAGCCTCCGACGCCCTCGAGAAGGCGGTGGGTGCGGCGAAGCTCCGGCCATTCGATACCTATCTCGCGGACGCGCAGGAGGCCATCAAGCGCCTCGAGCAGCTCGGCGGCGACATGCACATGCGCGAGGCGCTGCCGAGCGCCGACGCGACCGACGAGACCATTCCGGCACCGCCCGCGGCACCGCCGGCTCCCGCGGCCGCCGGCGCCGTGGCGCCGCCCTCCACCTCGACCCGCTTCGGCGACCTCGCCGCCGAGTACGTGACGTGGTTCGGCGCCTGCAGCGTCCGCGCGGAGCGCCAGGACAATGTCGGGTACTACGTCTCGCGACTCCTGAAGTTCAAGGCGACCTATGCCGGGCTCGGCGCCGAGCTGAACGGCATCCCCTGGTCGTTCATCGGCATCGTTCACGGGATGGAGGCCGGCTTCGACTTCAACCGCCATCTCCACAACGGCGATCCGCTGACCGACCGGACCCGGCAGGTGCCGAAGGGCCGTCCGCCCACCGGGGCGCCGCCCTTCACCTGGCGGGCGAGCGCCACCGATGCGCTGATGATGAAGGACCTGCACCAGGTCGACAGCTGGTCCTTGGCGCGGATGCTGTACGAGCTCGAGCGGTACAACGGCTTCGGCTACCGCAGGCGCGCCCTGGCATCGCCCTACCTGTGGAGCTTCACCAGCCTCTACACCAAGGGGAAGTACGTCCGGGACCACGAGTTCGATCCCGAGGCCGTGTCGAAGCAGTGCGGCGCCGCGGCGATCCTCAAGGGGCTGGCCGTGGCCGGCGAGGCGCTGCCGGCCTGACGCGCTCCCGACGCGGGCGTCGCCTCGGGGCCGCAAATCTGGCAAGCCGGGCCTTGCCAACGAGGTGCCCCGATGTCCCGATTGCTCAACGCGCTGGGCCAGCCGATCGGCGAGCCCGTCCCGGGCTGGACGGCCAGGCCGCTGCCGCCGCGTACCGTCATGGAAGGCCGCTTCTGCCGGATCGAGCCGCTGTCGGTCGCCCGTCATGCCGACGACCTGCATGCCGCCAACGCGGCCGACGCCGACGGCCGGATGTGGACCTACATGGGCTACGGCCCGTTCGCCTCCGCCGAGGCCTATGCGGCGTGGGCCACGCCGATGGAAACCGCGACCGATCCGCTCTTCCACACCATCGTCGACCGGCGCACCGGCAAGGCGGCCGGGCTCGCGGCCTACCTGCGGATCGACGCGACGGCTGGCGTGATCGAGGTCGGCCACATTGCGCTTTCGCCGGGCCTGCAGCGCACCGCCGCGGCGACCGAGGCGATGTGGCTGATGATGCGCCGGGTCTTCGCCGAGCTGGGCTACCGGCGCTACGAATGGAAGTGCGATTCCCTGAACGAGCCGTCGCGCCGGGCCGCGCTCCGGCTGGGCTTCACCTTCGAGGGCATCTTCCGCCAGGCGACGATCTACAAGGGCCGCAACCGCGACACCGCCTGGTACGCCATCGTCGACAAGGACTGGCCGCGCATCGATGCGGCCTTCCGGCGCTGGCTGGACCCTGCGAACTTCGATGCCGACGGTCGGCAGCGCTCGGTCCTGGATTGCCGCACCTGAGCCGGCGTCAGGCCTCGTGCTCGCGCAGCCGCGGCAGCAGTTCGGCGAAGTTGCAGGGGCGGTGGCGGATGTCGAGCTGGAGACGCAGGATGTCGTCCCAGCCGTCGCGGCAGGCGCCGGTCGAGCCGGGCAGGCAGAAGAGATAGGTCCCCCGGGCGACGCCGGCATCGGCGCGCGACTGCAGGCAGGACGTGCCGATCTTCGGGTAGCTCAGCATCCGGAACAGCTCGCCGAAACCGGGGATCTTCTTCTCGGCGACCCGGTCGAGCGCCTCCGGTGTCACGTCCCGGCCGGTGACACCGGTCCCGCCCGTGGTGATCACGATCTCGATCGCCGGATCCTCGATCCAGCGGCGCAGCACCGCCTCGATCAGGCCGGCATCGTCGCGGACGATGTCGCGGGCGGCGAGGACATGTCCGGCGCCCGTCAGCCGCTCGACGAGGAGGTCGCCGGAGCGGTCGTCGGCAAGGCTGCGCGTGTCGGAGACGGTGAGGACGGCGATGTGCAGCGGCCGGAAGGGCCGGCTCTCGTCAAGGGTTCCCGGCATCGGCGGTCGTCTTGGCCTTGGCCAGGGTATCGGCGACCGCCGCCGTCTCGATCCGCTCGAAGCGCGGCCACTCGTTGGCGGCCAGCTGCGCCAGCGACGGCGCCGGCTGCCCTAGGCGGGCCCGGTAGGTCCACAGGTTGACGAGCACCTTCTTGGCGTACTCGCGCGTCTCGCGGATCGGCACGCTCTCGAGGAACAGCAGCGGATCGTTCATCAGGTCGCCGAAGTCCTTCATCCACGCCTCGACCCGGGCGATGCCGCCGTTGTAGGCGAGGCAGATGTGGATGAGGCTGTCCTGCACCGCCTTCATCTGCCGCAGGTTGTGGATGTAGGCCTGCCCGAGCTTCAGGTTGGTCTCCGGGCGCAGCAGCGTCGCCTGGCCCTTGTAGGCGACGTTGAGCTTGCGCGCGACCTGGGCCGCCGTCTCGGGCATGATCTGCATCAGGCCCACGGCACCCTTGTGGCTGCGCGCCCGCGGATCGAAGCCGCTCTCGGCCCGGATCATCGCCCAGATCAGGGCGCGGTCGACGGTGTAGCCGCCTTTCGGCTGCAGGTCGGGCAGCGGGAAATCGTCGTCATCGCGGCTGGCCAGCTGGGCCTGGGCGGTGCTCGTCCCCGCCGCCGGCATCTCGAGCTGGGCGGCGAGGCCGCGCAGGTTCGACGAGAGCTCGGGGCCGGAGCGGCCGGCCAGCAGGCGCAGCTCGTCGCCGGCAAGCTCGGTCTGGCCGACGGCAGCGAGCCCGAGGGCGCGGCGCACGCCCGGGAAGCTGAGCAGCAGCGGGTCGACCGACGGCCCGCGCCGGCTCCAGTCGATGGCGCTGTCCTCGCCGATCATGGTCTGGGCGATCAGCCCGTAGAACTCGCCGTCGTTGGCGGCGGCGAGCCGCAGGAAATGCGGCACGACCTGCGGCCGGCGGACCATCAGGTAGGCGCGCGCCGCCCAGAAGGCGCCGGCGGCCGCATCCTCGGGCTTGGCCGCCTTGGCGTTGGCGAGGCTGGCGAAGTGCTCGGCGGCGAGCTCGTAGTTGCCCAGCCGCCAGGCGGCGAGACCGGCGGTCCAGTGCATCTTGGGCTCGGCCTGGCCGCTGCGCCGCGCTGCCGGCGAGGCACGGTCGAGCGCCGCCTGGTCGTTCCGCGCCGCCAGCGCCAGTCGCGCCTTGCGCCACGCGGCGAGGTCGGCCGGCGAGGCGGCCGAGCCCGAGAGCCGCGTCGACGCCAGCGTCTCCGTACCGCCGCGCGACACCACCAGCGGGCGCGGCGGCGGCGCCACCCCGGCCGGCCGCTTCTTCAGGGCCAGGCGGTAGATGCGCGGCGCCTGCGGCAGGTCGGCATAGGCCTCCAGCCACCGGTAGAGCTCCTGGTAGCTCGAGGCGTAGGCGGTCGGATGCAGGTAGCGCTGCGCCCGGACGTGGCCCAGCAGCAGCGGGTTCTCGAGGCGACCGATGAGATCGTCGGCCCGGTCGAGATCGCCGCCCTCCTGCAGCTCGAAGATCGAGCGATAGCGGACGATGTCGGCGCTGCCGAGCGAGCTGTCGCGGCCGAGGGCGGCACCGGACTGCATCGCCTCGCCGCCGGCCGGTGCCAGCCGTGCCACGCGGACCTCGCGCTCGCGCTCCTGCGCCTGCACGGCACCGCCGCCCAGCCCCAGCATGACCGCCAGGGCAAGAACGAGATGGCGTGAAAGTCGCCGAAGCGGATTGCGGCCTTGAGGCATGACTCCCGTGCGCTTGTGATGCGTTTGTCGCTTGTCGTCGGCGGATCCGGTCGGGGTACTCGGCGGCTCGCCTCCCTCAGTGCCGCGGGGTCACGCCCAGCTCGGCGAGCCAGGCCTGCAGGGTCAGGAGGTCCCGCCAGGCGAACCGCTTGTTCTGCGGCGATCGCAACAGGTAGGCGGGATGGAACATCACCAGCGCCGGGATCGACGCAGCGCTGCCGTCGGCGCGATAGGCGTAGCGATGGCCGCGCAGCCGGGTCACGCCCTCGTCCTTGCCGAGCAGGGCGCGGGCGGCGATGCCGCCGACGAACACCAGCATGGACGGGTTCAGCAACTCGATCTGCCGCTCGAGGAAGGGCTGGCAGACGGCGATCTCGGCCCCCGTCGGCGCCCGGTTGCCCGGCGGCCGCCAGAAGATGACGTTGGTGATCCAGACCGTCGTGCGGTCGAGGCCGATGGTCGCCAGCATGCGGTCGAGAAGCTGGCCGCTGGGGCCGACGAACGGCTTGCCCTGGCGGTCTTCCTCGCTGCCCGGCGCCTCGCCGATCAGCATGATCCGCGAGTCGGGGTTGCCGTCGGCGAAGCACAGGCGGGTCGCGGTCTTGCGCAGCGCGCAGCCCTCGAACTGCTCCAGCGCGGCACGGACCTCGTCGAGCGACGCGCAGTTCTGGGCGATCCGGCGGGCCCCGGCGACATTCTCGCGATCGACGCGCGCGGCGGGCGATGTTGCCGGCCTGGCGGCACGAGCCGGCGACTGCACGACCTGGGCGGGCCGGGCTTCGGCCTGGACGACGCGACGGGGTGGAGCGGCAGGTGGCAGCAGCTCGTCGGCGGCATCGTGCACGCCCATCGCCACCTGCCAGTCGAGCCAGGCGCGAGCCGCCATGGCCAGCCGGTGCGTGGCGAGGTTGCCGACGTTATGCGTTTCCTGCCCCGTCATGCCCTTCGTGGACGCATGTCACGCCATTTTGTTCCGGCCGAAGCTCAAGCCGGAGGCGCAACGCCAGCTTCTGGCGCCGTCGGCCAGGACAGCGCGTGCAACTCCCAAAAGGCCCGATCATGACGACCGAGCACCTCGGTGACGAAACGGCAAAGCAGCGGGAGCGACAGACCGGACGACGATCCGGTCGCGCAAGTCTCCGCTACTCAGATGTCACGATAGGCGAGCGGCTTGCCTTCACGGCCGACGATCAACTTGCCGCTCTCGTCCTGCGCCGCTATGTAGCGGCCGTGACCGACAGCGGTGCCGACGTACAGCGTGGGCTTCACCTTCTTGCCGTCGAACGTCTTGAACTGCTGGGCGGGGCCACGCGCCGTTGGGTCGTTCTTGCTCTTCGACGTCTTCAACATCGTGACCGCTCCAGTCGAGATCGCTTGACGCAGGGCACGCTCCGGTCGCGGCCCGCCATGTTGAAACCCTCCTTGGCGAACCCGATCTCATCCGTCAAGCATTTCGCCGCCGCGGGTTGTCACCCGGGCGGCCTGCGCGCAGGGTAAGTCATGCCTGTTTCGAATCCCCGGCGCGCGTCGTGCACGGGCCCGGCGCGGGGCCCGCTGGCCATCGTCGCCGCGCTGGCTTCCACCCTGCTCCTCGGTGCCTGTGCCGCCGGCGCCGGCGGCACCGACGGCATCGTCGACGGCAGCGGCAGCACGCTCGGCAGCTCGGGAGCCATCGACAGCGACGCGCCGTCGCTGGCGGGCGACTACCTCGCCGGACGCTTCGCGCTCGACTCCGGCGACCTGCACGCCGCCACCGCGAGCTTCCAGCGCGCCCTCGAGGCCGCGCCGGACAATGTCGAGCTGCGCCGCCAGGTCTTCCTGCTGCAGCTCGCCACCGGCGACATCGAGGCGGCCCTGGTCAGCGGCGAGCAACTTTCGGCACTGGATCCGGAGACCGACGAGGTCGACCTGCTGTTCGCGCTGCGCGACGCCAAGGCCGGCGATTTCGCGAGCTCGCAGCGCCGCTTCGAGGCGCTCGCACCGCGCGGGCTGACCGGTCTCGCCGCACCGTTGCTCGATGCCTGGGCGATGTTCGGCCAAGGCAATGTCGAGGGCGGGCTGCGGCGGCTGCGCGCCGGCAGCGACGAGGACGGGCTCGGCCCGCTGCGGCGCTACAACGAGGCCCTGATGCTGCGCGCCGCCGGGCGGCGCGACGAGGCGCTCCTGCTGCTGCGGGGCGAGATCAAGCCGGAGACCCCGGCCGCGTCGCGCGTCGTCGAGACGCTCGCGGCCTTCGAGGTCGAGAGCGGCAACCGCGACCGGGCCGTCAAGCTGCTCGAGGACCAGATCGCCCTGACCGGCGAGGGTGGGGCCCTGTCCGACATGCTCGTCGTCGTCCAGGGCGGCGGCTCGCCGGATGTCCCGGTCACCGATGCCACCTCCGGCATGGCCGACGCCCTGCTTGGCGTCGCCGAGGCGGTCAGCCAGCAGCGCGCGGGGCCGCAGGGCCTCTTCTTCGCCCGGCTCGCCGCCTACCTGGCGCCGCAGCGCGGCGACGTCTGGCTGCTCATCGGCCGGATCGAGCAGCTGCAGGAGAACGATGCCGAGGCGGCCCGGGCCTATGCCACGGTCCCGCGCAGCTCGCCCTATTCGTGGGAGGCCCGGCTCGCCGAGGCCGACGCGATGGCCGCGTCCGGCCAGACCGACGCGGCGGTCGAGCGCCTGCGCGCCATGGCCGCGGAGCAGCCGACCCGCACCGACGCGCTGCGCCAGCTCGGCGACCTCTACCGCCGCAACGAGCGGTTCGCCGACGCCGCCAGGGCCTATGGCGAGGCGATCGAGCGGCTCGCCGTGGTCGAGCCCGAGGACTGGCGGCTGTTCTACTCGAACGGCATCGCGCTGGAGCGGCTCGACCGCTGGTCCGAGGCCGAGGCCAGCCTGCTGCGGGCGCTCGAGCTCGCGCCCGACCAGCCGCTGGTGCTCAACTATCTCGGCTACAGCTGGGTCGACCAGGGCGTGAACCTGGAGCGCGGCCAGGAGATGCTGGTGCGTGCGGTCGAGCTGCGGCCGCAGGACGGCTTCATCGTCGACAGCCTCGGCTGGGCCTATTTCAAGCTCGGGGAGTTCGACAAGGCGGTCGAGGCGCTGGAGCGGGCGGTCGAGCTCGAGCCCGGCGACCCGGTGATCAACGACCATCTCGGCGACGCCTACTGGCGCGTCGGGCGCGAGCGCGAGGCCCGTTTCCAGTGGCAGCGCGCCCTCGTCCTGAAGCCCGAGGAGGACGAGATCGCCGCCATCGAGTCCAAGCTGCAGCGCGGCCTGCCGGCGGTCACCGGCGCGGGACGTGGCTGAGCCGCTCACCCGTCCGGCCCGGGCCAAGGTCAACCTCGACCTTCTCGTCACCGCCCGCCGCCCCGACGGCTATCATGAGCTCGACAGCCTCGTCGTCTTCGCCGGTGCCGCCGATACGGTGACCGTCGCGGCCGCCGCCGACCTCTCCCTCGAGGTCAAGGGCCGCTACGCCGGCGATGTGCCGCCGGGCGAGGGCAACCATGTGCTCGGCGCCGCCCGCGCCCTGGCCGCCGCGGTCGGCTGCGCGCCGCGCGCCCGGCTGACGCTGGTCAAGGACCTGCCCGTGGCCTCGGGCATCGGCGGCGGCTCCTCCGATGCCGCGGCGACGCTGCATGCGCTCTGCCGGCTGTGGGGCCTCGAGATGCCGGCCGAGCGGCTGCGCGACATCGGCCTGACGATCGGCGCCGACCTGCCGGTCTGCCTCTACGGCGCGGCGGTGCGGATGCGGGGCATCGGCGAGCGCCTCGACCCGGTGCGCGGCCTGCCGGACCTGCCGCTGCTGCTGGTCAATCCGGGCGTCGCCGTGCCCACCGGACCGGTGTTCCGGGCGCTGCGCCTCGCTGATGAGCCGAAGCCGCGTGCCGTCCTGCCGCCTCATCCGAGCCTCGGCGAGCTCGCCGCCTGGCTGGCTGCCAGCCGCAACGATCTCCAGGCGCCGGCCGTGTCGATCGCACCGGTGATCGGGACGCTGCTGGACGAGCTGCAGGCCCTGCCGGACTGCCTGGTCGCCCGGATGTCCGGCAGCGGCGCCACCTGCTGGGCGCTGTTCCCGGACGCACGGCGACTGGCCGCCGCCCACGCCACGCTCGTTGCCGCCCATCCGGCGTGGTGGAGCTGGGCCGGCGTCGTGCCTGCCGGCGCGTGATCCTCTTCTTCACCGATTTCGGCCATGACGGGCCCTACATGGGCGAGATGCGGGCCGCCGCCCTCCGTCTGGCGCCGGAGGTCCCGGTCGTCGACCTGATGGCCGACGCGCCGGCCTTCCGCCCCGACCTCGCCGCCTACCTGCTCGCCGCCCTGTGGCCGACCGCCCGCCCGGGCGATGTCGTCGTCGCCGTGGTCGATCCCGGCGTCGGCGGCGAGCGCGCCCCGCTGGCCGTCCGCATCGACGGCCGCTGGCTGGTCGGGCCGGACAACGGCCTGTTCGAGCCGCTGCTGCGTCGCGGCCGGGCGGTCGAGCCTGCGCACATCGCCTGGCGACCGAACGACCTGTCGGCCAGCTTCCACGGCCGTGACCTGTTCGCGCCCGTTGCCGCCCGCCTCGCCCGGGGCGAACGCTCGGCCCTCGTGCCGGCCCTCCCGACGCGCTTCGCGGCCTGGCCCGACGATCTGCCCGCCATCGTCTACATCGACCGCTACGGCAATGCCGTCACCGGCCTGCGCGCCGCGATGCAGGCCCCCGGCACCCGGCTGTCGGTCGGAGACCGCCACCTCGCTCGCGCCCGGACGTTCGGCGACATGCCGCCGGGCGAGCCTTTCTGGTACGCGAACAGCAGCGGCCTTGCCGAGATTGCGGTGAACGCGGGCAGTGCCGCGTCGCTGCTGGGCCTTGATGTCGGCTCGCCGATAGGCCTCGCCGCCCCGCCGGCCTGAGGGCCGCGGTTGCACCGGTCGCCGCCGCTGACTATCAACAGGTTGGCGTTGGGGCGTCGCCAAGCGGTAAGGCAGCGGACTTTGAATCCGCCATTCGAAGGTTCGAATCCTTCCGCCCCAGCCAGCCGTCTCCGCTTGCCGGCCTCAGCCGGCGCCGGCCGCTTCCAGGATATGCACCACCGCGGTCTGGCCCATGCGCCGCGCATGGACGAGTGCCGTCGTCCCGTCGCGGTCGCCGAGATCGACCCGCGCACCCGCATCCACCAGCAGCTGCACGATGGCGGCATGGCGCGGCCCGCCGTCGCCCAGGATCACCGCTTCCAGCAGGGCCGTCCAGCCCAGCCGGTTGACGTGGTCGATGTCGATGTCGGTGGCCAGCAGCTCGCGCACGACCTCGACATGGCCATGGTGCGCCGCCGGGATCAGGGCGGTCCCGCCGTAGCGGTTGACGCTGCGCAGGTCGGCGCCGTTGGCCAGGGTCAGGCGCAGGATCTCCAGCCGTCCCTCGGCGCCGGCATAGAGGTAGGCACTGTCCTGCATCGCGTCCCTGGCGTTGACGTCGGCCCCGGCGGCGATCAGCCGGGCGGCCACGGGCGGATGATCCCCGTGCGTCGCCGCCAGCAGGGCGGTGCGGCCCGTCCCGTCCCGGGCCGTCACGTCGGCGCCGGCGGCCAGCAGGCGCTCGACCTCGGCGAGGTCGCCGCGCTCGGCGGCCGCGATCAGCAGGCGGTCGGGGGCCATGTCGGTTGCCATTCCCGCGACGGGTATTGCCAGCAGGCTGCCGAGCAGCGCCCGTCGCGCCAGGCTCAGCATCGACCGAGGCCGGGAGCGCCGGCATCGGTCAGGGCGCTGCCGTGGATCATGCCGGCGATGCCGGCCCAGTAGGCCGCCGCCTCGCACATCGGGCAGGGCCGCGACGTCGAGTAGAGCACGGCGCCGCCGAGGTCGCGGCGGCCGAGGCGGCGGGCGGCGTCGCGGATCGCCTCCATCTCGGCATGCGCGGTCGGATCGTCGCGCGTGACCACGGCACTCGGCGCCTCGCCGACGATGCGGCCGTCGAGCACCACGACCGCACCGTAGGCCTGGTCGCCCGACGCCACGGCCTGCTCGCGCATCGCTAGCGCCCGCTGCATGAAGCCGTCGGGCGTCGCCTGGGCCGGCACGGCGACCGGTACGGCCGCCACCGCGACCCCGGTCGCCAGCAGCCGGCGCCGCCCGCGGTTCACGTCACCTTGCTCCGCTCGCTGAACCGCGGCGCCTGCCAGGTCCCGTCATGCATCACCTCGGCCAGGATCGCCGCCGCATCCCACATCTCGGCGTGTCGCAGGTAGAGCGGCGCCATGCCGAAGCGGAGGATGTCCGGCGCCCGGAAGTCGCCGACCACGCCGCGCTCGATCAGCGCCTGGACGATGGCGTAGCCGGACGGATGGCGCAGGCAGATCTGGCTGCCGCGGATTTCGGGATCGCGCGGCGACGCGAGGGTGAACTGGCCCGGGCACAGCGTCTCGACGGCCTCGCGAAAGGCCTCGGTCAGCCGCATCGACTTGGCCCGCACCGCCGCCATGTCGGCCGCGAGCGCGAGGTCGACGCCGACCTCCAGCGCCGCCACCGCCAGCACCGCCGGGGTGCCGCACAGCTGCGCCCGGATGTCCGCGGCCGGGCGGTAGTCGAGGTCGAAGGCGAAGGGTGCGGCATGCCCCATCCAGCCGGTCAGCGGCTGGCGGGCCACGGCCTGGTGGCGGGCGGCGACATAGGCGAAGGCCGGCGCCCCGGGGCCGCCGTTGAGGTACTTGTAGCCGCAGCCGACCGCGAGGTCTGCGCCGCAGGCGTCGAGCCCGACCGGCAGCACGCCGGCCGAGTGGGCGAGGTCCCACAGCACGAGGGCGCCGGCCGCATGCGCCGCCCGCGTGATCCGTGCCATGTCGTGGATCAGGCCCGAGCGGTAGTCGACCTGGGTCAGCATCACCACGGCGGTGTCGGGGCCGATCGCCGCCTCGACGGCGTCGGGCTCGGCCAGCCGCAGCGTGTGGCCGCGGCCGAGCAGGGCGGCGAGCCCCTGCGCGATGTAGAGGTCGGTCGGGAAGTTGGCGGTGTCGGAGACGATCACCCGCCGGTCCGGGCGCATCGCCAGGGCCGCCGCCAGCAGCTTGAACACGTTGACCGAGGTCGAATCGGCCACGACCGTCTGGCCCGGTGCCGCACCGACGAGGCGGCCGATCTTGTCGCCGACGCGCTGCGGCAGGTCGATCCAGCCGGCCTTGTTCCAGCTGGTGATCAGGTCGCGGCCCCATTCGGTGCCGATGACCTCGGCGATCCGCCCGGCGGTGGCGCGGGGCAGGGCGCCCAGCGAGTTGCCGTCGAGGTAGATGACGCCGTCCGGCAGGACGAAGCGCTCGCGCAGCGGCGCCAGCGGATCGGCGGCGTCCAGCGCCTCGAGGTCGGCGCGCGACAGGCTCATCCCTTGACCTCGATGCCGGCCAGCTTCTCGTAGACCTTGACCACCGCCGAATCGTCCTCGCGACCGAGGCCGGCGGCGGCGGCGGCGAGGAACTGCTGGTGCGCCGCGGCGGCGATCGGCAGCGGGAAGCGCTGCTCGTAGCCGGCCTCCAGCACGATGCCGAGGTCCTTGACGAAGATGTCGACCGCCGAGAGCGGGGTGAAGTCGCGCTTGAGCACGTGCGGTACGCGGTTCTCGAACATCCACGAGCGTCCGGCGCTGTGGGTGATGACGTCGAACACCAGCGCCGGGTCGACGCCGCAGCGTGCCGCCAGGGCGATCGCCTCGACCGCCGCCACGATGTGCACGCCGGCGAGATGCTGGTTGATCATCTTGACGGTCGAGCCGGCGCCCGGCTTGTCGCCCAGCCGGTAGACCTTCTGGCTGTAGCCCGCGAGCACCGGCTCGGCGGCGGCGAAGGCCTCGGCCGGGCCCGACGCCATGATGGTGAGCTTGCCCTCGACGGCGCCGACCTGGCCGCCGCTGACCGGTGCGTCGAGGAAGTGCCGGCCACTGGCCGCGATCCGCTCGCCGAGCGCCGTCGAGAACGATGGCGGCACCGTGCTGTGCATGACGACGGTGGCGCCGGCCGGCAGGGCGGCGAGGGCGCCGCCGGCATCGAGCACCGCCTCGATCTGCTGCGGGGTCGCCACCATCAGCACCAGCACGTCGGCACCCTGCGCCGCCTCGGCGACCGAGGCGCAGGGCACGGCCCCGGCGAGCCTGGCGACGGCCTCGGCCCGGGCATCGTAGGCGCGCACCGTGCACCCCGTGCGCAGAAGGTTTGCGGCCATCGGCCCGCCCATGGCGCCGAGCCCGATGAATCCGACCGTCCTCGTCATCGCCGCATCCCCCCTGCGATCGATCGCCCGCTGCGCTCAGGTAGCCGTCCCCGACCCGGCCGACCAGCCTTCGTCGTTGCCGATGCGCCCCCCGGCGGCTAAGCCCGGCGCAAGGCCGCGATGGGGAGGCAGAGAATGGCGAAGCTGTACGGCGTCGAGCTCGACCGCAACGGGATCCGCCGGCACGCCGGTGCCGCCGATCATTTCTACGGCATCAACCTGTTCGAGCATCTCGACGGGCCCGAGCGCGGGGTGCGGGTGCTGCAGCTGCGCACCGGCAGCGGCCTCGAGGCGCATCTCTACCTCGACCGCGCCATGGATATCGGCTGGCTGGCCTTCCACGGCATCCCGATCGGCTTCCGCTCGCCCACCGGCTTCCGCAGCCCGTGGCTGCACGAATCGGACGCCGAGAACGGCCTCGGCTGGCTGCGGTCGTTCACCGGGCTCGTCAACACCTGCGGCCTCGACCACATCATGGGGCCCGAGGAGGAGAGTGCCGAGCACTTCAACTACCCGTACCGCAAGCGGATCGCGCACGGCCTGCACGGCCGCGTCGCCTACATCCCCGCCCGGCTCGCCGGCTACGGTGTGCGCTGGGACGGCGAGCGCGGCACGATCTGGGCCGAGGCCGAGATCCGCCAGGCGACGATGTTCGGCGAGAACCTGCTGCTCGTCCGCCGCATCGAGGCCGAGGTCGGCGGCGCCAGCATCGTGATGACCGACCGGGTGGTGAACGAGGGCTTCTACCCGACGCCGCACGGCATGCTCTACCACGTCAACGTCGGCTGGCCGGTCACCGCCGACAAGGCGCGCCTGATCGCCCCGGTGAAGGCGACGCCGTTCACCGCCCACGATCCGAAGGCGACGAGCATCGGCCCGGTCGAGCAGACCGGCCCGCAGAGCCGGTTCATGGAGCAGGTCTACGAGCACGACCTCGCCACCGAGGGGCATGTCGGCTTCGCCGCGATGGCCAATCCGGACTTCGCCCTGCCCGGCGGGGCCAGGGGCATCGGCTGCCTGGTCGAGTGGGACGCCCGGACGATGCCCGCCTTCTACCAGTGGCAGAACCTGCAGGAAGGCTACTACGTCAACGGCCTCGAGCCGGCGACGGCGCATGCCGGCTCGCGCGAGGACCGCAAGGCGCGCGGCGAGATCGCCATGCTCAGGCACGGCGAGAGCCGCGACTACATGCTTCGGCTGACCCCGTTCGCCGGGGCCGAGGCGATCAAGGGGCTGGAGGCCCGGGCGGCAAGGGCGCTGAAGGGCTGACGGCGGCGGCTCAGCCCGGCGTCTCGTCGGAGCCGACGACGCCGGACTCGCGGTGCCGCACGATGTTGTAGATCGGGCCGGCGGCGAAGATCACGCCGGCCAGCACCGGTGCGGCCCACTGCCAGAAGCCGAGGTCGAACGGGTCGAGCCAGCCCTGCAGCGTGCAGCCGGCGATGACCGCGGCGATGACGATCACCGCGGTCACCGTGACACCCGGGAACTCCCGGGCGAGGCTCAGCATGTAGAGGACGACGACGGCGGCCACCGCCATGACGATCAGGACCACGCCCGGATAGCTGTCCCAGCCGAGCAGCGCCCAGTGGGACAGCGAGAACACCGGGTTGAAGATCGCCAGCATCACGGCGACGCGCCAGAGCACGCTGAACAGCGGGCTGCGCCGGTCCTTGCTCATGGCGATCCTGATCCTCCGCGGCGCCGGGCGTCCGGCTAGAACGTGTAGTTCACCAGGGCGCCGGTGACGAACTGGTTGGCGTCGCCCTCGTCGTCGACGATCGGGCTGTCGGCGGCGTCGCCGAGCAGGCGGCTGTAGGCGGCGAAGCCGACCAGCGCCCAGCGCTCGGCGAATCGATAGGTCATCGAGCCGCCGATGGCCACGTCCTTGAAGCCTTCGTCGGCGTCGTAGCTGTCGAGACCGGAGCGCTCGCTGTCGCGGTTGTTGATCGAGAACCAGTTGCCCATGTAGTCGGCGCTGCCCCAGGTGGTCGAGACCCGCGCCTCGCCGATCAGGCCCGGCGCCAGCACCGTCCGCCCGCGCACCCGCGGGGTCACCACGCCGCCCTTGCCGTTGAGCACGTCGTAGAGGGCGTCGAGCTCGACCGCGAGGTCGGCCTCGCGGTCCGGCAGGAAGTCGTAGCCGACGGTCGGGCCCAGCAGCATCGCCGCGTTGGTGCCCTTGACGTCCTGGACGCGCCGGTTGTCGACGTTGTTGTAGTCGAACTTGTAGAGGCCGGCAGCGCCGAGGCGCCAGTGGGCGTCGGGCAGGAAGTTCGAGCTCAGGCTGGTGCCCAGGACCTGGACGAAGGTGTCCTCGCCGTAGAGGTTGCCGGCGCGGATGTTCCACAAGGGCACGCCGACATAGTCGTCCGAGCCCTCGTAGTCGGGCGCCAGGGCGGCGCCGGCGCCGAGGGTGAGCTCGACCGCCAGGGCCGGGGTGGCCAGCGCCGTGCCGGCGGCCAGGGCCAGGGCGGTGAGGACGGAAGCACGCATCAAGGGATCTCCGGTGAACGATGCCGCCGAGGTGGGATTGCTGCCGCCGGCTTGCACCGGGAGGCGGACGATCTGACCGCCGACCGTTGCCGCGAGGGCACGCGACGAGCCGCCGCAGAAGCGGCTTGACTCCGGTTTAGTTTAGTTCAATCCATAGACCGACTAAACTAAAGCCGCGTCGCCCGCCGTCTTCCCCGGACGGCCGGCGGTGGCGGCGAGCAGGGAGACCGAGATGCGTCGCTTCGCCGTCGCCACAGCCTCGCTTTGCGCCCTCGTCGCGGCCGGTGCCGCGCAGGCCCAGGACAAGAAGCTGACCCTGTGCTGGGCAGCCTGGGACCCGGCCAACGCGCTGGCCGAACTGTCCAAGGACTTCACCGCCCAGTCCGGCGTCCAGATGGAGTTCAACTTCGTCCCCTGGGAGAACTTCGCCGACCGCTTCCTCAACGAGCTCAACAGCCGCGGCAAGCTGTGCGACCTGATGATCGGCGACAGCCAGTGGCTCGGGACCGCCGCCACCCAGGGCCACTACGTGAAGCTGAACGAGTTCTTCGATGCCAATGGCATCAAGATCGACGACTTCCTGCCGGCGACGGTTTATGCGTACTCAACCTGGCCGAAGGGGGCTCCCGAGTACTGGGCGCTACCGGCGATGGGCGACGCCCTGGGCTGGGTGTACCGCAAGGACTGGTTCGCCCGGCCCGAGCTGCAGGCCGAGTTCAAGGCCAAGTACGGCCATGACCTCGCCCCGCCCAAGGACTGGGACGAGCTGAAGCAGCTGGGCGAGTTCTTCCAGGGCCGCGAGATCGACGGCAAGAAGGTCTACGGCATGGCGATCTACACCGAGCGCGGCTCGGAGGGGATCACCATGGGCGTCACCGCCGCCCTCTACGCCTGGGGCTTCCAGTACCAGGATCCGAACAAGCCCTATGCGATGGAGGGCTTCGTCAACTCGCCCGACGCGGTGGCCGGGCTCGAGTTCTACAAGTCGCTCTACCAGTGCTGCACCCCGCCGGGGCACTCCGACGCCTACATGACCGCCAACCTCGACGCCTACAAGTCGGGGCAGGTGGCGATGCAGATGAACTGGTTCGCGTTCTTCCCCGGCATCGCCAAGGACCCCGATGTCGGCGGCGACAGGTCCGGCTTCTTCGTCAACCCGCCGGAGAAGGTCGAGGCCAGCACGCTCGGCGGCCAGGGCATCTCGGTGGTCGCCTACTCCGACAACAAGGACCTGGCGCTCGAGTACATCAAGTGGTTCGCCCAGCCTGACGTGCAGAAGAAGTGGTGGTCGCTCGGCGGCTACTCCTGCCACAAGGCGGTCCTCGAGGACCCCAACTTCCCCAACACCGCGCCGTTCGCCGCCGACTTCCTGCAGGCGATGAGCAACGTGAAGGACTTCTGGCAGGAGCCGACCTACGCCGAGCTGCTGCAGTCGATGCAGAAGCGGGTCCACGACTACGTCGTCGCCGACCAGGGCACGGCGCAGGAGGCGCTCGACAAGATGATCGCCGACTGGACCGAGACCTTCGAGGACGACGGCAAGCTCTGAGCCGGTCCTCGCGGTCACGGCAGCTGAGCATGGCCAGCAGCAGCGGATCGGCGGGCGCCGCCGGCGTCTCCGGTCTCCCGGCCCCGGCCGGGCGGCTGGGGAGCCGCGGCCTCTCCGACCCGCTGCTCGCCTGGCTGTTCATCGCCCCGACGATCGCCCTGCTGCTGGCGATCAACATCTTCCCGCTGCTGTGGACGATCTGGCTCAGCTTCACCAACTACCGCGCCAACAAGCCGAACGATGCCGTCGAGTGGGTGGGCACCCGGAACTATAGCCGGATCCTCGGCAGCGAGGACATCTGGGGCTATCTCCAGGTCACCGCCCACTTCGTCTGCTGGTCGATCACCGTCCAGGTGCTGCTCGGCTTCGGCCTGGCACTGCTGATCAATCGCCAGTTCCGCGGCAGCGCCTTCTGGACGACGGTGATCCTGCTGCCGATGATGCTCTCCCCGGCGGTGGTCGGGACGTTCTGGACCTACCTGTTCCAGCCGCAGTCCGGCATCTTCAACTACATCGTCAACTTCTTCATCGGCGCCGGCGACTTCTCGATGATCGGCGACACCCGGCTGGCGCCGTGGGCGATCGTGCTGGTCGACAGCTGGATGTGGACGCCCTACGTGATGCTGATCTGCCTCGCCGGGCTGCGCTCGATCCCGGACTACATCTACGAGGCCGCCGAGGTCGACCGCGCCGGCCCGATCCGCACCTTCTTCAGCATCACCCTGCCGATGGTCCTGCCGTTCCTGATGCTGGCGGTGCTGTTCCGCGCCATCGAGAACTTCAAGATGTTCGACCTCGTCGTCGAGCTGACCTCGGGCGGTCCCGGCTCGACCACCGAGCTCGCCTCGATCAACCTCAAGCGCGAGGCCTTCGAGAAGTGGCGGACCGGCTACAGCTCGGCCTTCGCCATCATCCTCTTCGTCACCGTCTTCGGCGCCGCCAACATCTACGTGAAGCTGCTCAACAAGGTGAAGTCGCGGTGAGCGCTGTCGCCGACAGCGCCCGCTCGGTCGTCGAGCCGAGCCCGCTCAGCCGCCGAGTCGCCGCGGTGCTGGTGATCGCTTATGCCCTGGTGGCCCTGGTGCCGATCGTCTGGATCGTCCTCACCAGCATCAAGTCGCCCAACGACGCGATCGCCTATCCGCCCAAGGTGCTGTTCGCGCCGTCGCTCGAGGGCTACGTCAACGTCTTCACCCAGCGCTCCCGGCAGACGCCCGAATACATGGCGAGCCTGCCGCCGCCCGAGACCTGGTACGACCGCCTCGTGCGCTCGCGCAACATGGTGATCGCCGGCCCGTCGCGCTTCGCCGAGCGCTACCTGAACTCGGTGATCATCGGCTTCGGCTCGACCTTCCTCGCCGTGTTCCTCGGCACGCTCGCGGCCTACGGCTTCTCGCGCTTCCGCGTGCCGCTGAAGGACGACCTGCTGTTCTTCATCCTCTCGACCCGGATGATGCCGCCGATCGCCGTGGCCATCCCGATCTACCTGATGTTCCGCACGCTCGGGCTCAACGACACCCACCTCGGCATGATCCTGCTCTACACCGCGGTGAACGTCAGCCTCGCCGTCTGGCTGCTCAAGGGGTTCATCGACGAGATCCCGCGCGAGTACGAGGAGGCCGCCCTGGTCGACGGCTACACGCGCTTCCAGGCCTTCGTGAAGGTGGTCCTGCCGCAGGCCATCACCGGGATCGCCGCCACCGCCATCTTCTGCCTGATCTTCGCCTGGAACGAGTACGCCTTCGCCCTGCTGCTCACCAGCGGCCGGGCGCAGACGGCACCGCCGTTCATCCCGACGATCATCGGCGAGGGCGGCCTCGACTGGCCGGCGGTGGCCGCCGGAACCACGCTGTTCCTCCTGCCGATCCTCGTCTTCACCGTGCTGCTGCGCGGCTACCTCCTGCGCGGCATCACCTTCGGCGCGGTGCGCAAGTGAGCCGGCTGCTGCGCCGCGACCCGCTCGAGAACGCCGCCGCCCTGGTCATCGGCCTCGGCGTGGTCATGCTGATGCAGCCGTTCTCGCTGTGGCTGTTCGGCTGGTCGTTCGCGGTGATCCTCGCCGGGACGGTGGCCTTCGTCATCGTCAGCCACTTCCCCGAGTAGCCGCCTTGGCCGAGATCCGCATCGAGCGGCTGCACAAGCGCTTCGGCGACTTCGTGGCCGTGCGCGAGTCGACGCTGACCGTGGCCGACGGCGAGTTCTTCGTGCTGCTGGGCCCGTCGGGCTGCGGCAAGACCACGACCCTGCGGATGATCGCCGGGCTGGAGATCCCGACCTCGGGCGAGATCCGCCTCGGCGGCGAGGACGTCACCTTCCGCCGCGCCCGCGAGCGCGACATCGCCTTCGTCTTCCAGCTCTTCGCCCTCTACCCGCACATGAACGTGCGGCGGAACATCGGCTTCCCGCTGCTCGCCCAGGGCACGCCGCGGGCCGAGATCCGCCGGCGCGTCGAGGAGACGGCCCGGCTGCTGCGCATCGAGGCGCTGCTGGATCGCCCGGTCGGCGGGCTGTCCGGCGGCGACCGCCAGCGCGTCGCGCTGGGCCGCGCCATCGTCCGCCGGCCCAAGGCGTTCCTCATGGACGAGCCCCTGGGTGCCCTCGACACCGAGTTCCGCGCGGTGATGTGCGAGGAGCTGCGCCTGCTGCACGACCGCATCGGCGCCACCACCGTCTACGTCACCCACGACCAGCTCGAGGCCATGGCGATGGCCGACCGGATCGCGGTGATGGACAAGGGCGTCGTCCTCCAGTGCGGCACGCCGGCCGACATCTACCACCGGCCGCGGACCCGCTTCGTCGCCGACTTCATCGGCAGCCCAGCCATGACCTTCCTCGACGCCACCGCCGAGCACGCCGTCGCCGTCCGGGTCGCCGGCGTCGCGGTCGCGGTGCCACAGCTCCGCGAGCCGGCACCGGCCGAGCTGACCCTCGGGATCCGGCCCGAGCACCTCGCCTTCAGCGACTCCTCGGCACTGCGCGGCGAGGTCGTCGCGGTCGAGTACATGGGGGCCCGCCAGATCGTCGCCGTCGACACCCCGGCCGGGCGGGCGCGGGTGCGCTGCGACAACGCCGTGGTGGTCCGTCCCGGCGAGCGGGTGGGCCTGCTGCCCGATCCGGCGCGGGTGGTGCTGTTCGACCGGGCCAGCGGCCGCGCGCTTGACAGCGCCCTGTTCGACGGGGCGGCGCATGGCTGAGCTCCGCCTCGAAGGGCTGACGAAGCGGTTCGGCGCGGTCACCGCCGTCGACGGGCTCGACCTCGTCGTCGCCGACGGCGAGCTGCTGGTGCTGCTCGGCGCCTCGGGTGCCGGCAAGACCACGACGCTGCGCCTCGTCGCCGGGCTCGAGCGGCCCGATGCCGGCCGCGTGCTGATCGGCGGCCGCGACCTCACCGCCGGCGGCCCGGCCGAGCGCGACGTCGCCTTCGTCTTCCAGCAGTACTCGCTCTACCCGCACTACACCGTCTACGACAACCTGGCCTTCCCGCTGCGCTCGCCGCTGCGGCGGCTGCCTGAGGACCGCATCCGCGCCCGCGTCGGCGCCATCGCCGAGATGCTGCGGATCTCGGCCAAGCTCGGCAACAAGGCGACCCGGCTGTCGGGCGGCGAGATGCAGCGCGTCGCCATCGGCCGGGCGCTGGTCCGCGAGCCGGCCTGCTTCCTGATGGACGAGCCGCTGTCCTCGCTCGACGCCAAACTGCGCGAGGACCTGCGCATCGAGCTCAAGCGCATCCAGCGCGAGCTCGGCGCCACCATCCTCTACGTCACCCACGACCAGGTCGAGGCGATGACGCTGGGCGACCGGATCGGCGTGCTCGAGGCCGGCCGGCTGACCCAGGTGGCGACGCCGCGCGCGCTCTACGAGCGGCCGGCCACCAGCACCGTCGCCCGCCGGCTGGGCTCGCCGCCGATCAACCTGGTGCCGCCCGGCCTGCTCGGGCTCAGCGGGGCCGGGCTGCCGCCCGGCACGGCGCTGGCCGGCGTCCGGCCGGAGGACGTCCGCCTCGTCGCCGACGGACCGCCGGTGCGGGTCGCCGCCGTCGAGGCCCTGGGTGCCGAGACCGTGCTGCTGCTGGACATCGGCGGCGCGATGCTGCACGCCCTCGTCGCCGGGACGACGACCCTGGCCGCCGGCGCCAGCGGCGGCCTTGGCGTGGCGCCGGAGCGTGTGCTGTTCTTCGACGCCGCCGGCCGGCGTCTCGACACGGGCGGGAGCCGAGCAGGATGAGCGGGCAGCTGGTGGCCATCGTCGTCGTCTCGCACTCGCCCAAGGTGGCCGAGGGGGCGGCCGACATGGTCCGGCAGATGGTCGGCGACGAGGTCGCCTGCGCCTGGTGCGGTGGCAACCCGGAGGGCGGCCTCGGCACCGACGTGGGGCAGATCCTGGCGGCGATCGAGCGGGTGTGGAGCGAGGCGGGCGTGGCGGTGCTGGTCGACCTCGGCGGGGCCGAGATGAACGCCGAGATGGCGATCGAGATGCTGCCCGACGGCCGCGGCGGCCGGGTGCGGATCTGCAACGCGCCGGTGGTCGAGGGTGCCGTCGTCGCGGCCACCGAGGCGGCCGGCGGCGGCACGCTGGAGGCGGTCTGCGCCACCGCCGAGGAGCTGTCGCCATGAGCGCCGACGTCGAGCGCGAGGCGTGGGCGCTGGTCACCATCGCCCACCCCACCGGCCTGCACGCCCGGCCGGCCGTGAAGCTGACCAGGCTCGCCAAGGGCTTCAAGGCCGACGTCTGGCTGCGCCCGCACGGCCAGGAGGCGTGGATCGACGCCCGCAGCGTGGTCAAGGTGATGGGCCTCAAGCTGCGCACCGGCAGCGCCGTCGAGCTGCGCGCCGAGGGCGACGAGGCGCTGGCCGCCGTCGGCGAGCTGAAGGCGCTGATCGAGCGGAACTTCGACGAGTGAGCCGCGAGCGCCGGCTGCCGGGCGAGGTGGCGTCGGCGGGCCTCGCCATCGGCCCGCTGCTGCGCCTGGCCGAGGCCGGCGACGCCGCCGCCGCGCCGCAGGGCGATCCGGCGACCGAGCGCGACCGCCTCGCTGCCGCCATGGACGCCGCCCGCGCCGGGCTCGCGGCGCTGGCGGAAGCGGCCGACGCGATGGCCGCCGAGATCCTCGAGTTCCAGCTGGCGATGCTCGACGACCCGGCACTGACCGAGACCATCCTGCCGGCGATCGCCGAAGGGGCCCCGGCCACGGCCGCCTGGCGCACCGCGCTGGAGGCCCAGGTCGCCGAGTACGCCGCGGCCGAGGACGACTACTTCCGCGCCCGCGCCGCCGACATGGCCGACCTGCGCGACCGGGTGCTGGGCCATCTGGCCGGTGCCGCGGGCGAGGTCGAGGCCGCCGACGGGGCGATCCTGCTGGCCCGCGACCTCGGGCCGTCGCGGTTCCTGGGCTTCGACTGGCGCCGGCTCGGCGGGGCCGTGCTCGAGGCCGGCAGCCGCACCAGCCACGTGGCGATGCTGGCCCGGGCGCGTGGCGTGCCGCTGCTGACTGGCGTCGGGGCGGTGGCGGCCAATGGCGGCGACCTCGCCGTGCTCGACGCGCAGGACGGCCTGCTCGTGCTCGACCCGGGCGAGGCGACCCGCGCCGCCTACGCCGCCCGGCACGCGGGTGCCGCCGCCGAGACGGCTGCGGCCGGTGCGGCCCTGGCGAAGCCGGCGGTGCTGCGCTCGGGCGAGCGGGTGCGTACCCAGGTCAATGTCGACGACCCGGCGGCGCTGGACGACGCGCTGCTGCTGGCCTCGGACGGGGTCGGGCTGATGCGCACCGAGTTCCTGTTCCTCGGCCGCGACCGGCTGCCGGACGAGGATGCCCAGCTCGCGGCCTATGCCGACCTCTTGCGCCGCGCCGCCGGGCGGCCGGTGACGGTGCGCACGCTCGACGTCGGCGGCGACAAGCCGCTGCCGGGCGTCTCCCTGCCGCAGGAGAGCAACCCGTTCCTCGGCCTGCGCGGCATCCGCCTCTGCCTCGAGCGGCCGGCGCTGTTCCGCCCGCAGGTCCGGGCGCTCTTGCGCGCCGCCCCGCTGGGCCCGCTCAAGGTCATGCTGCCGATGGTGGCGGTGCCGGACGAGCTCGCCGAGGCAGCGGCCCTGTTCGCCGCCGAGCTGGCCGGGCTCGAGACCGCCGGCGTCGCCGCCGCCATGCCGGCGCTGGGCATCATGGTCGAGGTGCCGGCCGCGGCCGTCGCCATCGAGCGGTTCGACGGGGCCGCGTTCTTCTCGATCGGCACCAACGACCTCGTCCAGTACACGCTGGCGGCGTCGCGCGATTCCGGCGGCCGGGTCGGCCGGCTGGCCGATCCGCTGGACCCGGCGGTGCTGCGGCTGATCGCGGGCGTGGTCGCCTGCGGCCGGGCCAGCAGCCGCGAGGTCGGCGTGTGCGGCGACATGGCCTCCGATCCGCGCGGGGTCGCGGCCCTGCTCGACCTCGGCGTGCGCAGCCTGTCGGTGGCGCCGGCAGCCCTCGGCCGGGTCAAGGCCGCCGTGCAGGGCCATGGCTGACGGCACCCCGCCCGAGGCGGCCGGGCCCGACCGGGCCACCCTCGTCGCCCGCTACAAGCAGTACCTGCGCGAGTGCATCGACCGCCGCCCGTCGGGCCTGCGCGGCCGCCTCGCCCTGGCCCTGGCCAAGCACAAGAGCTTCGTCAGCCAGATCACCAATCCCGGCTACGCCGTGCCGATCCCGGCGGGCGACGTGCCGACCATCCTCGAGGTCTGCCACCTGCTGCCCGAGGAGCGGCACGCCTTCCTGCAGCTCTACGCCGCCGCCCATCCGCGCCGCGCCTCGGGTGCGGTCGGCGGCGGCACCGCGGCGCACCGCATCCACATCGACCTGCCGGCGTTCGACGACGCGGCGCTGGCGGTCGAGGTCGAGGTCACCATCCGCGACATGGCGCAGCGCATCGTCCGCCTGGCGCAGCACCGCAGCCCGCCGGTGCCGCCCGAGGCGCCGCCGCCGCGACGCCGTGCCGGCAAGGCTCCAGCCCGGGGAGGCAGCTAAGTGAAGAAATTCCTGAACACCGTCGACAGCCTGCTGGTCGAGGCCCTGCGCGGCTTCGGCGCCGCCCATGCCGACCTCGTCACCGTCAGCGAGGACCCGGCCTTCATCCGGCGCAAGGCACCCACCCGGAAGGGCAAGGTGGCGCTGATCTCGGGCGGCGGCTCCGGCCACGAGCCGCTGCACGGCGGGTTCGTGGGCATGGGCATGCTCGATGCCGCCTGCCCGGGCCAGGTGTTCACCTCGCCCACGCCCGACCAGATGGCGGCCGCCGCCGAGGCCGTCGACGGCGGCGGCGGGATCCTCTGGATCGTCAAGAACTATGCCGGCGACATCATGAACTTCGAGATGGCGGCCGAGCTGGTCGGCGGCAGCGCCACCGTCGTCACCAACGACGACGCCGCGGTCGAGAACTCGACCTGGTCGCAGGGCCGCCGCGGCGTCGCCGGGACCCTGGTCGTCGAGAAGATCGTCGGCGCCGCCGCCGAGGCCGGGGCCGACCTCGTCGCCTGCACGGCCCTGGGCGAGCGGGTCAACGCCGCCACCCGCTCGATGGGCGTGGCGCTGACCAGCTGCACCGTCCCCGCCGCCGGCAAGCCGACCTTCGCCATCGGCGAGGACGAGATCGAGATGGGTGTGGGCATCCACGGCGAGCCCGGCCGCCGCCGCATCGCCATGGCCACGGCCGACGCCATCGCCGCCGAGCTGATGGCCCCGGTGCTGGGCGAGCTGGCGCTGGCCAGGGGCACGCCCGTGCTGCTCCACCTCAACGGCTTTGGCGGAACGCCGCTGATGGAGCTCTACCTGATGTACCACGCCGCCCGGCGGATCGCGGAAGGGGCCGGCGTCACCATCGCCCGCTCGCTGGTCGGCAACTACACCACCAGCCTCGACATGGCCGGCTGCTCGGTGACGGTGACCCGCCTCGACGACGAGCTCCTCACCTTGTGGGACGCCCCGGTCCACACCGCCGGCCTGCGCTGGGGCGTCTGACCCCAACGCCGTCCGCCGCGCGACCCTTTGGGGTGGCGCGGTGGCGGGGGATGGGGCGGAAACGGGACGCTGGAGAGGGGATTCGCTGGCTCAGCCGGGCCCGGCCCTCGGCCCGGCCCTGGCTTTCGCCCCGTAGAGTACCTCCCGCTCGGCGGCGGGCAGGGTCATGAGCAGCTGCGCCTCGTCGGCGGCGGCCGCGCGGTCGGCGTGGCGGAGCACGGGCGGGCGGCGGCGCGGGGTAAGGGCGGGGTGGTGGCGGGGGCGGGTCGACGGCGTCGATCAAGGCGTCGACCGCCGGCTGCAGGCGGTTTCCGGTCGATCCGGGCGAGCAGGGCGTTGCGGGCGATCTCGCGGTGCACGGCCTGGCGCAGGCGCGTGCCGACGCGGCCCATGCTGCGGGCGATGGCGGCGAGGAAGCCGGGCTCGGGGCGCTCGCGGCGTGGTGCCGGTGGCGGGGTCGTGGCCCATGGCGCGGCCAGCCTCTCGTCCTCGCCCTGCTGCAGGGTGACGCATCCCCCGGAGATCGAGCGCATCCGCGCTCGAGCAGGACCCTGCTCGTGGTCCAGGTCGCGATAGGCGTCCCACCTGGAAGCTCGGCGGCCGCACCATGTCGACCTGCGCCGCTCCCGCGTGGCTCTTGGCCATGGGCACCATCAGCGGATGGGTGTCGGCGGGCCGGCCGCGGTCTGCGGCTACCCCGAGCGCGCCAAGACTGCCGCCGTCGCATTAAGCTGCAAACCGCCTTGTCCACCTGCTCGCTTGCCGGGGATTGCCTAACGGGCATCCTTCCTGCCGGCCTGGTCGGACCGAGCCGGCGGCCCTGGCCGAGGTGCTGCGGTAACGAGCACCCGACCTCGGGAGTTTTGGGGACATGGCGTAATCGCCTTACGGTGATCACTCTCCAGCCTGTGGCAGCCTGAGGAGTGGGACCATGTCGAGCTATGCCGGCTTGGACGTGTCGCAGCAAGCGACGCAGATCTGCATCGTCGACGCGAGCGGGGCGGTGCGCTGGACGGGCAAGGTCCGGACCGAGCCAAGGGCCCTGGCCGAGGTGCTGCGGCAGCGGGCACCCGACCTCGAGCGGGCGGTGCTGGAGAGCGGCGCCCTGTCGGGCTGGCTGGGCGGCGGCCTGGTCGAGGCCGGCCTGCCGGCCGTGTGCATCGATGCCCGAGCGGCGCACGGCGCCCTGAAGCAACGGCGCAGCAAGACCGACCACGGCGACGCCGAGGGCCTCGCACGCCTGGCCCAGATCGGCTGGTTCAAGGTGGTGCGGGTCAGGAGCCGGGCGAGCCTCGAGCGGCACGCGCTCCTCGCCGCCCGCGAGCGGCTGGTGCGCATCCAGCGCGACCTCCTCAACCAGATCCGCGGGCTGGTGAAACCCCTGGGCCTGGTGTTGCCGCGGACGACGCCGGGCCGGCTGGCGGCACGGCTCGAGGCCTGGCTCGACGAGGCGCCCGGGATGCGGCCGGCGATCGCCGCCCTGCTCGCGGCACGGACCCGGATCGCCGACGAACGCGAACGGCTGGACCGGCTGCTCGTGCGGTGCGCCGCGGCCGATCCGGTCTGCCGCCGGCTTGCCAGCGTCCCGGGCGTCGGCGCCATCACCGCCCTCTGCTTCGCCAGCACCGTCGACGATCCCGGGCGCTTCGCCCGCGCCGACCAGGTCGCGGCCTATCTCGGACTGACCCCGAGACGCTGGCAGTCCGGCGAGGTCGACCGCCAGGGCGGCATCTCCCGGGCCGGCAACGCCATGGCCCGCCACCTGCTCTACGAGGCGGCCAACAGCCTGCTCGCCCGGGTCAAGCGGCCCTGCGCCCTGCGCAGCTGGGGACTGCGCCTGCAGGAGCGGCTCGGCGGCAAGCCGGCGCGCACCGCACTCGCCCGCAAGCTCGCCGTGCTGATGCACACGCTGTGGCGGCGCCAGCAGGACTTCGACTGGCGGCCGGCCGCCGAGCCCGCCTGATCACCTTGCCGCCGCGGCCACCCGGCCGCGGCCCGGCCGTCCCGACCGGGACGTGGGGGCGGGCGAGCTCGCCGTAAGCTGTGCGACGGCGCCAAGCCGAGCGCGCCGGGGACATCGAGACGCCCAACCCTTCGGACCCCATCATGCGACGATCGCCCGGCCCACCCCATGACTCGCGATCGAGCGCGAAGACAACCGTGAACCCGGTCCGGAACAGCCAAGACGAGAAACCTGCCGACAACGGGAGAAACGATTAGACAACCCTACGAAATGCGATTCCGGTCGGGCGTTCGGGAAGTAACGGCACCTGCCTCGTTCCGGCGCTCCGACACCGAGTTCCGCGGCTTCGGTCCCCGTTTGCCCGGCGTGAGGCGGCGGCCGAGCACGTGCTCCAACTCGGCGACGAAGGCGGCGTTGCCGAGCGGGCGGCCGGTGCGGCCGTGCTGCCGCAGCGTCTCGAGCATGGTCGCTTCGGCTGCCGTAGCGAGAAAGGCGTGCCAGTCGCCGACCTCGGCGAGGAGGGCGGCGGCCTCCGGGCAGCCGTGGGCGGCGCCGGCGAGGTGCGGCCGGGCACTGCTCCACCGCCAAGCCGCGGGCCGCTCGACCAGCCCGGCGCGCACCGGGTTCAGCTCGACATAGCGCACGGCCGCCAGCAGGTGCGCCGGGTCCAGGGCAGAGGACCCTGAAACTTCCGAATCTTCCCGTCGGCGGCGGTCCTGCAGGCCTAAGGAAAGTCGATGCCCCGGAAGGTGACGATGCCGTTCGCCGGCGAGGTTAGCTGGACCAGGAAGGCATGGAAGGTGCTGCGGGTTGCCACGTCCTGCACGCAGGGGGCGGTCGTCGCGGTGAGCCCGGTGGTCTGCGGCGCCAGGTTCGCGCTGCACAGGAAGCGCACGCTGAACGAGCTGTTGTCGAAGCGATAGAGGCTCACCGACACCTTGCTGGCGGCGCCGGCGCCGTCCGAGTCGCTGTAGTGGATGCGGAAGCTCGTCAGGTCGTTGTCGTTGGCGGTGGTGCCGAGCTCGATGTTGTTGAACGGCACGGGACAGACGAGCTCGGCGGAGGCGCCGGCCCTGGCGATCCAGGAGGTGAGGGCCAGTTCCGCCCCCGCGTTGCGGATCGGCTGGCAGGCCATCGGCGGAATCATGACGGCCTGCACGGAGCGGTCGTTCGCCTCGGCGGTCGCCGAGGCGGTCGCGGCCAGAACCAGGGCCGCCGCAGCGGCCGATGAGACCTTGCGCATCCGAACTCTCCTGTCCGAGACGTCCGACCATGACGCCTGCATGTTTCAGGATTCTGTCGCGGATGTCACCTGGCCCGACGGCGTGCGGAGCGCCACGGGAGTTTCGTGGGATTTCTCCGAAACTCCGGAGCTGGGAGAACGCTCAGTGGTCGGGGGATATGAACCTGAACACCTCGGCCGACACGAACTCGCGGGTCTGGTCCCCGCCGATATCCGGGTTGCCGTCAAGCTGCAGCCTGCGGGCGCCGGACCCTTCCGTAAAGTCGAGCTCGTTTAACCTGGCCCAGACAATGCTGGGACTATTTGTACTTTGGTAGTAATAGACCTTGTTCTTCTGGTCGGCTACGGTCAGCCACAGCGTGTCGGCAATGTTCGGCGTTCCCGGTATCTTGATTCCGATTGGCACGCTGACGTTGCGCATGACGCTGAAGACCGTCGCCACCGCCTCGCGCGGGTCGGCGGACTGCTTGGCTTCGTTGATGTAGTAGGAGAGGCGGGCGAAACGGTCCGAGGCACGATTGGTCCCCGGGAGAAAGGTCGAGCCACCGATTTGCTTCCAGTAATCGGCGAGGCTCAGTTGTCGATCGAACGTCGGAGAGTTGGTCATGACCTGATATTGCTTGCCATGATGAATGGTGAGCTTGCCCTTGATGTATTCGAAGATGGCCGAATCACCGGAAGCGTCGGAGATGGACAGATGGACGGTCCCGGGCTCGCCGGTGGGAGCCTTGATGGGGACGAGGCGGAACTCTTCCTTGCGCAGGCTCTCGACGGCCTCCGCGGTGGTGGCGAAACTGTCCAGCACATACTGCACCCACGCCGAGTTCGGGAGCGTGGGGCGGTTGTCGCCGGCGCGCGCCGTCTCATACTCGGATTCGGCAAGATAGAGCAGATTTGCGACCAGGCCCTTCTCATTCATGCCGTCGGCTGCGGCACCTTCGTAGATCGTCGTCACGACGCTTCCGTACTTGCTTCTCCAGGTGAAGGGCGCGTTTGTATTGCTGTTCCGCTCAAGGCCTCGCGGGTAAAGCCAGAGATTGGTGTCCATGTCCGAAACGAACCAGTCCATCGTCCGGCCAGTGACAGTCTGCCCCTCCAGCCCCAAATAGACGGCCCGACTGCAGGCTTCGGCCGCGGAGGAGCCCAGCACCGATATCGAAAGGAGAGCCGACAAGGCGATGCGGTTCTTCATGACGGGCCCATCTTGTAGCAGCTATTCGGTGTTGACGTGGTTATAGGGCCTTCTTCGAGGTAGGCCAGCCTCGAAGCTTGCCCTGGAATTCCAGGGACACGATGCGGCCGTTCCGGCGGCACCGGACGCGTTCCGCGCACGCCGGTCGGGCGGTGCCCCGGTGAGGCGGCGCGGACCGCCCGGCGTGGCTAGTGGCCGTGCCGGTGGTGCAGGTCCGGGTAGTGCGGGTGGCGGTGCACCAGGGGCGCGTGGCGGTGCCAGTGGGCGTGCGGCTCGCCGGGCGGGTCGCCGGGGGCGTGCGCGTGGCGATGGTGCGCGTCGTGGACGTGGCGGTGGGCGTGCGCCATCGCCTCGTGGCGGTGCTCGTGGTCGTGGCGTTCGGCGAGGTGCAGGTAGAGACCGGCGGCCATGAGCAGGGCGGCGGCGGCGAGCTGCCAGGTCGCCGGCTCGCCGAGCAGCGCCACCGACAGCGCGGCGCCGACGAAGGGGGCGGTCGAGAAGTAGGCGCCGGCGCGGGCGGCGCCGAGGTGGCGGAGCGCCAGCACGAACAGGACGAGGCTGATGCCGTAGCCGACCAGCCCGACGAGGCCGGCGGCGGCGAGCTGGGCGGGGGTCGGCAGGGCCGCGCCGCTGCCCAGCGCCAGCGCCGTGTTCACCGCACCGGCGGCGAGGCCCTTGATCGCGGCGATCTGCACCGGATCCGCCGCCGACAGCTTGCGCGTCAGGTTGTTGTCGATGCCCCAGGCGAGGCAGGCGGCGGCGATGGCGAGCGCACCCGGGCCGAAGCCGGCCGGCCCACCCTGCCAGGAGAGCAGGGCGGCCCCGGCGAGGATGGCGGCGGCGCCGGCCAGCAACCGGCGGTCGACGTTCTCGCGGAACACCAGCCAGGCGATCGCCAGGGTGGCGATGCCCTCGAGGTTGAGCAGCAGCGACGCGGTCGCGGCCGGCGTGGCGGCGAGGCCGGCCATGAGCAGCACCGGGCCGGCGATGCCGCCGGCAAGGACGACGAGCGCCAGCCAGGGCAGGTCGGCGCGGGCCAGGGCCGCTTCGGTGCGGCCGCCGCCGAGCCGGCGCAGCAGCGTCCAGGCGCCGAGGCCGAGGCCGGAAGCGAGGTAGAACAGGCCGGCCAGCAGCCACGGGCTCAGGCCCTCGCCGAGCAGCAGCTTGGCCGCCGGCGTGCTGGCGCCGAACAGCAGCGCCGAGGCGAGCGCCAGGGGGACACCGGGCCAGAGCAGGATCCGTTCGACCGTCATCGGCGAGGTCCGCGTCGCCATCCGGGCACCCTGATATGGGCATGGCGGCGCCCGGCTGCAGCGGAAGCGGTGTCGCCGCAGTGACGGCCGCCACGGCGAGGCCCTGCCAGCCGGCCGTCCCGGCCCGGGGGCGTAGCCGGGAGCCGGTCTTGCCGCCGCCGGTTAGGCCCGCGAAGCCGCCGGGCCGACCCCCGGGCCGGCGAACAGCGAAGGAGACCCCCGATGCGATTGGCCCTGATCGGTGCCGGCCTGCTGGCGGCCGGCGTGCTGGCGCCGCCGGCGATGGCCCAGGACACGACGACGACCGCGCAGGATCCGGCCATGGCCCAGGCCTGCGACAAGCGCATGGACGACGCCAGCCAGCGGATCCTGAACCTGCCGATCCCGACCCGCGAGCGCGTGCGCTACCTGTCGTTCCTGGTCGGCGCCTACGAGCGCTGCAACGCCAACGACCCGGACGCGTGGCGCACCATCGACGCCTACCTCGCCGACAAGTAGCCGGACGGGCCGGGCCGGTTCGCGCCGGTCCGGCCGCCGGGCTCAGGACAGGATCAGGTCGGTGCCGTCGACCCGCTCGTTGAGGCCGAGCAGGCCCTCGAGGAAGACGGCGGCTCCGTTCTCGCCGTCGGTGAGGACCAGCAGCCCGGTCCGCTCGGTCTCGCCGATGATCAGCGTCGCCCGCTCCTGGTCGACCGCGGTGTCGCCGGCGATCCGCAGCGTCTCGCCGGACTGGAAGCCGACGATCAGCGCCAGGGACTGCCCGCTCTCGGTGGTCGCGATGAGGAACTGGTCGGTCCCCGACCCGCCGAACAGGACGTCGGGGTCGCCGCCCGGGCTCACGACCCGGTCACCGGCGTCGTTGAGGCCGATCATGTAGCCGGTATCGCCGCCACCGGCCGCCACCGTGTCGTCGCCGGCGCCGCCGAAGAGGCTGTCGGTGCCGTTGAAGCCGGCGACGGTGTCGTCGCCGTTGCCTCCGCTCAGGGTGTCGTTGCCGAGCGCATCGTAGAGGAGGTCGTTGCCTTCAGCCCCGTCGACGCGGTCGTCGCCACCGTCCATGTCGATGATGAAGTCGTTGCCGGCACCGCCGGCGGACGAATCGTCGCCGTCTTCGCCGCTGATCGTGTCGTCGCCGGCATCGCCGAGCAGCAGGTCGTTGCCCTCGGCACCCGTCAGCAGGTCGGCGTCGTCGCCGCCCTCCAGCACGTCGTTGCCGGAGCCGCCGAAGGCCGTGTCGGTACCCGCACCGCCGTCGAGCCGGTCGTCGCCGGCTTCGCCCCTGACGGTGTCATTGGCGGCCTCGCCGAGGACGAGGTCGTTGCCGGCACCGCCGGACAGGCCGTCATTGCCGTCACCGCCGGCCACGGTATCGTCGCCGAGCTCGCCGTCGGCGCCGTCGTCGCCGGCATCGCCGCCGAGCCGGTCGTCGCCGACGCCTCCGGCCAGGCTGTCGTCGTCCTCGCCGCCGGCCAGGGTGTCGTTGTCGCCGCCGCCCTGCAGCGTGTCCTCGCCGTTCCCGCCGTAGAGGCGGTCGTTCTGGTCGCCCCCGTCGAGCCAGTCGAAGTCGTTGCCGCCGAACTGGAGGTCGCTGCCGTCGCCACCGCGCATGGTGTCGTCGCCGGCGCCGCCGAACTGGGTGTCGTCGCCGCCCTCGAAGATGAAGGCGTCGTTGCCCTCGCCGCCGAACACCGTGTCGTCGCCGGCATCGCCGGTGAGCTCGTCGGCGCCGCTGTCGCCGCGCACGAGGTCGTTGCCGTCATCGCCGGACAGCAGGTCGTTCCCGGTCCCGCCCGCCAGGGTGTCGTTGTCGTTGGCGCCGAACAGCTGGTCGCTGCCGGCACTGCCCGACAGCGTATCGTTGCCGTCACCGCCGGAGGCCTGGTCGCTGTCCGAGCCGCCGTCGAGCCGGTCGTCGCCCCCGGCGCCGGACAGCTCGTCGTTGCCGGCACCGCCGAACAGCTGGTCGTTACCGCCTACGCCGAATAGCCGGTCGTCGCCGGCCTCGCCCAGCAGCACGTCGCCGAGCGCGCCGGCCTGGAGGCCGTCATTGCCGTCGCCGGCGAGGATGAGCCGGCGCTCGCTGTCGCTGCCGACTACGGAATCGTTGTCCTCGACGCGGACGAAGGTGGCGCCGTCGCTGAAGCGCAGCTGCTCGACGCGGGTGAGGCGGTCGACGCCGTCCGACTCGAGCCGGTCGGTGGCGACGAGGAACACGCCGAGCCCGGCGAAGTCGTAGTCCGCCTGGCGGCCGACGAAGATGGCGATGTCGTCGCCCTCGCCACCGTCGATCGCATCGTTGCCGGCACCGCCGGCCAGCGTGTCGGTGGCCTCGTCGCCGTACAGCCGGTCGTTGCCGTAGTTTCCGACGAGGCGGTCGATGCCGTCGCCGCCCAGCACGACGTCGTTGCCCTCGCCGCCGTCGAGCCGGTCGTTGCCGGCATCGGCATCGAGGCGGTCGTTGCCGTTGCCCGCCAGCAGGCGGTCATTGCCGTTGCCGCCGAACATCCGGTCGTTGTCGTCGCCGCCCCAGAGGGTGTCGTTGCCGTTACCGGCATAGAGCGAATCGTTGCCGGCATCGCCCAGCAGCCGGTCGTTGCCCTCGGCCGCCGACAGCCGGTCATTGCCGTCACCGCCGGACAACCGGTCGTTGCCGTTAGCCCCGTCGAGCCGGTCATTGTCGTCGCCGCCGAACAGCGAATCGTTGCCCTCGCCACCGAAGAGCGAGTCGCCGCCGGCATCGCCGCGGGCGAGGTCGTTGCCGTTGCCACCGAAGACGCGGTCGACGCCGTCGAGCGCCGCGATGCGGTCCGAGGCGGTGGTGCCGCGCAGCGTCTCGCTGCCGGTGGTGCCGGTGATCGTGGCCATGGGCGCTCCCTCTCGGCGACGAGCCTACCCTAAGCTGCGGCGGCTGCCGATGGCTGTGACGGCGGACACCGTACCGGGGCGAGCGCGACGCCGTCGACGGCGCCGGCCGCCGTCGCGGTCAGGCGAGCTGGAGGAAGCCGTCGACCCCGTCGGTGGCGGTCAGCGTCGTCTCGAGGCCGCGGACGAACAGCACGGCACCGCTGGCATCGTCGAGCAGGACGAGCAGGCCGGTGGTGGACGCACCTTCGGCGTCCAGCGTGCCGAGGACCTGGCGGACGTCGCTGTCGTTCTTGATGAGCAGCCGCTCGCCGGCGTCGAAATCGATGATCTCGACGACCGACTGGGCGGGCGTCGGCGCGTCGTCGAAGCGGAAGGTGTCGGTGCCGGTGCGGCCCTGCAGCTCGTCCGGCACGTCCGTCGCGATGACCGTGGTGCCGTCGAGCTGGTAGCCGGTGTCGCCGCCGTTGACGATCAGCAGGTCGTCGCCAGCGCCGCCCGACAGCAGGTCGGCGCCGAACTCGCCGGCCAGCGTGTCGTCACCGTCGCCGCCAAAGGCGGTGTCGTTGCCACTGCCGGCAAACAGCTGGTCGTTCCCCACGCCGCCCGTCAGCGTGTCCTGTCCCTCGATGCCGAGCAGCTGATCGTCGCCGGCCTCGCCGTCCAGCGTGTCGTCGCCGACCTGCCCGAACAGGGTGTCGTTGTCGTCGCCGCCGGTGATCCCGTCGTTGCCGTTCCCGCCGAACAGGCGGTCGTCGCCGGCAGCGCCGGTTATCCCGTCGTCGTCGTTCCCGCCGAACAGGCGGTCGTCGCCGGCAGCACCGGCGATGACGTCGTCGTCGTCCATGCCGAACAGCGTGTCGACGCCGCCGTCGCCGTTCATCTCGTCGCTGCCGGCCCCGCCGAACATGAAGTCGTTGCCGTCGCCTCCGAACAGGTCGTCGGCGTCGTTGCCGCCGTCGATGCGGTCGTCGCCGGCAGCGCCGGCCACCCTGTCCGCGCCATCGTCGCCCAGCACGACGTCATCGTCGCCGCCCGCATCCAGACGGTCGCCGCCGGCTCCCCCCTCCAGCCTGTCGTTGCCGGCACCGCCCTCGGCCGTGTCGTCGCCGTCGCCGGCGATCACTTCGTCGTCCCCGGCATCGCCGGCCAGGACGTCGTTGTCCCCGCCGCCGGACAGCCGGTCGTTGTCGCCGCCGCCGGCCAGCCGGTCGGCGCCGAGCTCGCCCTGCAGCTCGTCCTCGCCATCGCCTCCCTGCAGCGTGTCCTGCCCGTCGACGCCGCGGATGAGGTCGTTGCCGGTCCCGCCGTCGACGCTGTCATCACCGGCATCGCCCAAGATCGTATCGGCATCGCCACCGCCGTCGATGCTGTCGTCGTCGCCGCCGCCGAACAGGGTGTCGTCGCCGGTTCCGCCGCCGATCCGGTCGTTGCCGGCATTGCCCTGGCCGACGTCGACGCCGTTGCCGCCCTGGAGCTGGTCGTTGCCGTTGTGCCCGCGAAGCTGGTCCGCGCCGTCGGCGCCGAGCAGCACGTCGCCGAGGTTCCCGGCCTGGAGGATGTTGTCGGCGGCCCCGGCCAGGATCAGCAGCCGCTCGGTGTCGCTGCCGAAGATCTGGTCGACGTCGCTGACGAGGATCGAGGTCGGCCCGTCGGCGAAGCGCAGCGTCTCGACGTTGAGCAGCCGGTCGGTGCCGTCGGCGTCGGCGATTGTCAGGAAGGCGCCCAGCGTGCCGAAGACGTGATCGGTCTGGTTGCCGCCGTAGATGGCGCTGTCGTTGCCGCTTCCGCCGTCAATGCGGTCGTTGCCGGCACCGCCGGTCAGGCTGTCGTCGTCGTTACCGCCGTAGAGCGAATCGTTGCCCGTATCGCCGACGAGCCGGTCGATGCCGAGGTCGCCCAGCACGATGTCGTTGCCGTTGCCACCCGACAGGCGGTCGTTGCCGGCGTCGGCATCGAGCCGGTCGTTGCCCGATCCGCCGGACAAGCGGTCGTTCTCGTTGCCGCCGAAGATGCGGTCGTTCTCGTTGCCGCCGAAGAGGGTATCCGAGCCGTTGCCGCCATAGACGCTGTCGTTGCCGGCATCGCCCAGCAGCCGGTCGTTGTCCTCGCCGCCGTACAGCCGGTCGTTGCCGGTCGCGGCCGAAAGCCGGTCGTTGCCGGCGCCCCCGTCGAGCCGGTCATTGCCGGTTCCACCAAACAGCGAATCGTTGTCATTCCCGCCGAACAGCGAGTCGCTGTCGTTGCCACCGAACAGCAGGTCGTTGCCGTCGCCCGCAAAAATCCGGTCGAGGCCCCTGAGGCCCTGGATGCGGTCCGCATCCGTCGTCCCGCGCAGCGTCTCGCTGTCGTTGGTGCCGGTGATCGTGGCCATGGGCGCGCGCTCCGCGGGTTCGAGGGATTCAGGACAGGATGGTGTCGTTGCCCGAGACGACAGCCGTCAGGGAGTCGTCGAGGCCGCCGAGGAACACCAAGGCACCGGCATCGCCGTCGAGGAAGACGAGCAGGCCGGGGATCGCCGCGGAGTTGAAGAACAGCGTGCCGACGACCTGGGCCACCGTCGTGTCGCCCACGATGCGCAGGTTCTCGCCGGCTTCGAAATCGATGATGAACGCCACCGACTGGCCGGCGCCGGGCACGACATCGAACTGGAAGCCGTCCACGCCTTCGTCGCCGCGCAGCACGGCGGGCTGGCCGGTGGCGCTGACCGTCGTGCCGGAAAGCGTATAGCCGACGTCGCCGCCGCCGCTGACGACGAGCCGGTCATTCCCACCGCCGCCGAAGACCGCATCGGTGCCCGCGCCTCCCTCGACGATGTCGTTACCCGAGCCGCCAAAGGCAGTGTCGTTGCCGGCGCCACCTCCGACGTCGTCGTCGCCGTCATCGCCCGCCAGCCTATCGTCGCCGTCCTCGCCCCTCACCCGGTCGTTGTCGGCGCCGCCGAACAGCGTGTCGTTGTCGCTGCGACCCAGCAGCAGGTCGACGCCATCGTCACCGCGCAGCAGGTCGTTGCCGGACTCGCCGAAGCTTGCCTCGCCGAACAGGAAGTCGTTGCCCGAGCCTCCCGAGGCCGTGTCGTCGCCGGCATCGCCGATGAGCGAGTCGTCGCCGGCCCCGCCGTCGAGACTGTCGTTGCCGGCTTGCCCACGCAACGAATCGTTGCCCGAGCCACCGAACAACGCGTCGTCGTTGTCGCGGCCTTCGAGAAAGTCGATGTCGGCGCCGCCGTAGAGCTGGTCGAGGCCGGCACCGCCGACCAACCCGTCCGATTCACCGGCCCCGAACAGCACATCGCCAAGCGCCCCGGCAACGATCCGGTTTTCGGCGGCGCCGGCCAGGATCAGCAGCCGCTCGGTGTCGCTGCCGAAGATCTGGTCGACGTCGCTGACGAGGATCGAGGTCGGCCCGTCGGCGAAGCGCAGCGTCTCGACGTTGAGCAGCCGGTCGGTGCCGTCGGCGTCGGCGATCGTCAGGAAGGCGCCCAGCGTGCCGAAGATGTGATCGGTCTGGTTGCCGCCGTAGATGGCGCTGTCGTTGCCGCTTCCGCCGTCGATGCGGTCGTTGCCGGCACCGCCGGTCAGGCTGTCGTCGTCGTTGCCGCCGTAGAGCGAATCGTTGCCCGTATCGCCGACGAGGCGGTCGATGCCGAGGTCGCCCAGCACGATGTCGTTGCCGTTGCCACCCGACAGGCGGTCGTTGCCGGCGTCGGCATCGAGCCGGTCGTTGCCCGATCCGCCGGACAAGCGGTCGTTCTCGTTGCCGCCGAAGATGCGGTCGTTGTCGTTGCCGCCGAAGAGGGTGTCCGCGCCGTTGCCGCCATAGACGCTGTCGTTGCCCGCATCGCCCAGCTGCCGGTCGTTGCCCTCGCCGCCGTACAGCCGGTCGTTGCCGGTCGCGGCCGAAAGCCGGTCGTTGCCGCTGCCCCCGTCGAGCCGGTCGTTGTCGTTGCCGCCGAACAGCGAGTCGTTGTCGTTACCCCCGAACAGCGAGTCGCTGCCGTTCTCGCCGAGAACGAGATCGTTGCCGCCGCCGGCGAAGATCCGGTCCAGCCCGCCCAGCCCGCGGAGCCGGTCCGACGCCTCCGTCCCGGCCAGCGTCTCGTTCCGGTCGGAACCCGTGATCGTCGCCATCGGACCGTTCTCCCTTGTGCCGAGCCGCGCCTGCCCGCTTCGTCTAGCCGAGGATCACGCCGTCGACGGCGTCGGTCGCGGTCAGCGTCGTCGTCAAGCCCGCGATGAACACGACGGCGCCGACCTCGCCGTCGGTGAAGACAACCAGGCCGGAAAACTCGTCGCCGCCGATGCTCAGCGCCCCGAGAACCTGGCCCACCGTGGTATCGCCCTTGATGCGCAGGCTCTCGCCCGCCGCGAAATCCACGATGGACGCCAGCGACTGGCCGGGCCCCGCGACATCGAGGCGGAAGACGTCGTTGCCCGGTCCACCCTCCAGGAAGTCCGGCTGGCCGATGAGGGTCACCGTCGAGCCGTTGACGGTATAGGTCGCGTCGCCGCCGCTGAAGATCAGCAGGTCGTTGCCATCATCGCCGACGATGTCGTCGCTGCCGAGACCGGCGACGATGGTGTCGTCGCCGGTGCCTCCGTCAAGGCTGTCGCCGCCGTTGCCCCCGAACAGCTTGTCGACTTCGGCGTCTCCGCTGACGCGGTCGTTGCCGTCATTGCCGAACAGCGTGTCGTCGCCGCCATTGCCCCTGAGGCTGTCGTTGCCCTTGCCGCCCGAGGTGGTGTCGCCGTCTTCCTCGCCGAAGAGGAGGTCGTCGCCCGCATCGCCGAGCAGGCGGTCGCCGCCGGTTCCCCCGGTGGCGATGTCGTTCCCCGCCCCGCCCGCCAGGGTGTCGTCGTCGGCACCACCGCCCAGCGAATCATCGCCGGCGTCACCGGCGACGGTATCGTCGTCCTCATCACCGGTCAGCCGGTCGTCGCCATTGCCGCCGGCAAGGCGGTCGGCGCCGAGCTCGCCTCTCAGGGTGTCGTTGCCGTCGCCGCCCGTCAGCGTGTCGAGGCCATCGAAGCCGCGCAGGCTGTCGTCGCCGCCTCCGCCATCGACCGTGTCGTCGCCGGGATCGCCGAGGATGCTGTCGGCGTCATTGCCGCCGTCGATGACGTCGTTGTCGGCGCCGCCGAAGACGTTGTCGATGCCGTCTCCGGCGAGGATCGTGTCGTTCCCTTCGCCGCCGACACCGATATCGTTGCCGTCTCCGGCGTCGATCCGGTCGTCCCCGGCATCACCGCTGAGGAGATCGTTTGCAGCCGCGCCGGCCAGGGTGTCGTTCCCTTCGCCGCCGCCGACCTCGTCGTTGCCGCTTCCGCCGTCGAGGATATCGTTGCCCGCACCGCCGCGGACGGTGTCGTCGTCGTTGCCGCCGGCCAGCGTGTCGTCACCCTCCACGCCGTCCACCGCATCGTTGCCGGCTCCGCCGAAGATCGTGTCGTTGCCGTCGGCGCCACCGGCGGCATCGTCACCGTCCCCGCCATCGAGCCGGTCGTCGCCGGCATCGCCGGCGAGCGCGTCGTTGCCGGCAGCGCCGTAGAGCTGGTCGGGGCCGGCGAGACCCAGCAGCTCGTCGGCGCCGCCGTTGCCGAGCATCACGTCGCCCAGCCCGCTGGCGAGGATCCGATTGTCGGAGTCGCCGGCCAGCACGAGGCCTCGGGCGCCGCCAGGGACCGAGATGGACTTGCTGTCGCTGACGAAGATCGAGGTCGCTCCGTCGGCGAAGCGCAGCGTCTCGACGTTGCGCAGCCGGTCGGTGCCGTCGGCGTCGGCGATCGTCAGGAAGCCGCCCAGCGTGCCGAACACGTGGTCGGCCTGGTTGCCGCCGTAGATGGCGATGTCGTTGCCGCTTCCGCCGTCGATGCGGTCGTTGCCGGTGCTGCCGGTCAGGCTGTCGTCGTCGCTGCCGCCGAACAGGCTGTCGTCGCCGGCATCGCCGGCGAGGCGGTCGATGCCGAGGTCGCCCAGGACGATGTCGTTGCCGTTGCCACCCGACAGGCGGTCGTTGCCGGCGTCGGCATCCAGCCGGTCGTTGCCCGATCCGCCGGACAAGCGGTCGTTCTCGTTGCCCCCGAAGATGCGGTCGTTGTCGTTGCCGCCGAAGAGGGTATCGGCGCCGTTGCCGGCATAGACGCTGTCGTTGCCGGCATCGCCCAGCAGCCGGTCGTTGTCCTCGCCGCCGTACAGCCGGTCGTTGCCGGCTCCGCCGGCGAGGCGGTCGTTGCCGCCGCCCCCGTCGAGCCGGTCGTTGTCGTTGCCCCCGAACAGCGAGTCGGTGTCATTCCCGCCGAACAGCGAGTCGCTGCCGTTCTCCCCCTGCGCCAGGTCGTTGCCGCCGCCGGCGAAGATCCGGTCCAGGCCGCCCAGCCCGCGGATCCGGTCCGACGCCTCCGTCCCCAGCAGCGTGTCGTTCCGGTCGGTACCCGTGATCGTCGCCATCGGACCGTCTCTCGCAGGGGGCTGCCGTTTGCCGCGGGGCAGGCTGTCACGGGCCGCTTCCCATGCCTGGCCGTGGCGGTGCCAAGGTCAGGACAGGATCGTGTCGCCGCCGTCCACGGTGGCCGTCAGGGTGGTCTCCTGGAACGCCAGCCACAACGCCGCGCCGTCGAGGTCGTCGCGCAGGATCAGCAGCGTGTCCTGGACGCTGCCCGGGTCGCCGGGATCGAACTGGAAGGCCACGACCAGCTGGGTGACACTGGTGTCGCCGACGACGCGGACGGTGTCGCCGGGACTGAGAAACTCGAGGACGATGTCCAGCTTCTGGCCCGGGGTCGCGACGTCGGCGAAGACGAAGCGGTCGGCGCCCTGGCCGCCGAACAGCTTGTCGGCCGCGGCCTCGTCGAGGGTCAGCCGTCCGCCGGCGACGGCGTACGAGGCGCCGTCGCCGCCCGATGCGGTCAGCGTGTCGGCACCGTTGCCTCCGAACAGGAGGTCGATCCCGGCGCCGCCCTCGACCGTGTCGCTGCCGTTGCCACCCTCGACCCGGTCGTTTCCGTTCCCGCCGATGACCAGATCGTTGTCGTCATCGCCGCGGACCTCGTCGTTGCCCGAGGCGCCGTCGATGGTGTCGTCCTGGCCGAGCCCGCTGAGCCGGTCGTCGCCCGTCGCGCCGATGATCAGGTCGTTGCCGTCACCGCCGAAGACGCTGTCATCGCCGCTCCCCCCGTCGATGCCGTCGTCACTTTCCTCGCCGATCAGGAAGTCGTCGCCGGCACCGCCGTCGAGCACGTCCTCGCCGACACCGGCGAGGACGGTGTCGTTGCCGTCGTCGCCGGAGAGGGTCTGGTCGCCCTGGCCGCCGGTGAGGGAATCGTCGCCGGCTCCGCCGAACTGCACGCCGCCGCCGGCAAGGTCGTCGTTGCCGTCACCGCCGACGAGGATCGCGGTCGCGTTCGGCCCCGCCAGGATATCGCCACCGGCGCCGCCATTGACGACGTCGACCGTCGCATCGCTCAGGCGCAGCTGCTCGACGTTGAGCAGGCGGTCGGTGCCGAGGTCGCCGCCGCTCACCAGCAGGAACGCGCCGAGGCTGGCATAGCGCACGTCGACGCTCGCCACGGCGAAGATGGCGACGTCGTTGCCCGCCCCGCCGTCGATCCGGTCATTGCCGGTCCCGCCGGTCAGGCTGTCGGTGTCGTTGCCGCCGTACAGCGAGTCGTCGCCGGCATCGCCGGTCACCCGGTCGAGGCCCGGATCGCCCAGCACGATGTCGTTGCCGTTGCCGCCGAACGTCAGGTCGTTGCCGGCATCGCCGTCGAGCCGGTCATTGGCCTCGCCGCCGAACAGCCGGTCGTTGGCATTGCCCCCGAACAGGCGGTCATTGTCGTCGCCGCCCCAGAGGGTGTCGTTGCCGTTGCCTCCGTACAGCGAGTCGAGGCCGGCGTCGCCGAGGAGCCGGTCGTTGCCGCCGGCACCGTACAGGCGGTCGTTGCCGGTTCCGCCGGCGAGGCGGTCATTGCCGTTGCCCCCGTCGAGCCGGTCGTTGTCGTTACCGCCGAACAGCGAGTCGTTGCCCTCGCCCCCGAAGATCGAGTCGCTGCCGGCCTCGCCCGAGGCGATGTCGTTGCCGTTTCCGCCGAAGACCCGGTCGAGGCCGGAGCCGGCCCTGATGCGGTCCGAGCCCGTGGTCCCGAGCAGCGTCTCGCTGCCCGACGTGCCGACGATGGAGGCCACAGGCCACTCCCTACGCAAGGGTTTTTTCTTGTTCTGCCAGCCACGACGATAGCCCCATTTCGGCAAGGCACAACAAGATTGGCGTGACTCGCGTCATTTCATCTTGCGGATGATTGTGATCGGTGAACATTGCTACTTGCCGATTTGCCAGGCGCTCGCGTTCACGGCGGACTTGACCGGCGTCACGCGAGGCCGCAGCGTCGGCAGCATGGCCGGATCGCTGGGGAGGAGCCGGGATGCGCGTGTTCGCGGCGGCGCTGGGCACCGAGAGCAACAGCTTCGGGCCGGTGCCGACGGGCCGGGCGACCTTTCGCGAGGCGCTCTACGAGGAGTCCGACGCCAGCCTGCGCTCGGACAACTACTTCGTGCAGCCGCTCAAGGCCTGGCGCGCCGCGGCGGCGGCCCGGGGCGACGCCTATGTCGAGGGCCTCGCCACCTTCGCCCAGCCCGGCGGGCCGACCGTCCAGGCGGTGTGGGAGGAGCTGCGCGACACCCTGCTGGCCCAGCTGCGCGACGCCCTGCCGGTCGACGCGGTGCTGCTGAACCTGCACGGCGCCATGCTCGCCACCGGCTGCGACGACTGCGAGGGCGACCTCGTCACCCGGGTGCGCGCCCTGGTCGGGCCGTCGGTGACGGTGGGTGTCGAGCTCGACCTGCACTGCCACCTCAGCGCCCGGCTGCAGGCCGAGGCCGACGCCATCGTCCTCTACAAGGAGTACCCGCACACCGACCTCGCCGAGCGGGCGGCCGAGCTCTACGCCATCTGCGCCGACGCGGCGGCCGGCCGGACCCGGCCGAAGATGGCCTGCTACGACTGCCGGATGCTGGGGGTCTGGCGGACCACCGACGCGCCGGTCCGGCGGATCGTCGACCGCATGCAGGCGATGGAGCGCGAGCCCGGCGTGCTGTCGGTCAGCTTCGGCCACGGCTTTCCCTGGGGCGACGTGCCCGAGGTCGGGGCCAAGGTGCTGGCGGTCACCGACAACGACCTCAACCTCGGGCGCAGCCTCGCCGCCGAGATCGGCGCCATGCTGTGGGCCATGCGCGACAGCTACGGCACGCCGATGCTGTCGGTGGCGGAGACGGTGGCGGCGTTCCGCGACGGCACGCCGGGGCTGACCGTCGTCGCCGACGTCTCCGACAATGCCGGCGGCGGCGCGGCCAGCGATGCGACCTGGCTGCTCGCCGCCCTGCTCGAGGCCGGGATCGAGAGGGTGACGCTGGGCGCCTTCTGGGACCCGGTGGCGGTCCGGCTGTGCGCCGAGGCCGGCGAGGGCGGCCGGCTGCCGCTGCGCATCGGCGGCAAGGTCGGGCCGATGTCGGGCCCGCCGGTCGACGCCGAGGTGACCGTCCGGCGCGTCGTCGCCAACGCCTCGCAGCAGTTCGGCGGCGGCCGCCAGCCGATGGGCACGGCGGTGCTGGTCGAGACCGGCGGCCTGCTGCTGCTGCTCAACGATCTGCGCACGCAGATCTTCCACCCCGACGCCTTCACCCAGGCGGGCGTCGACTTCGCCGGGCTGCGCGGGGCCGTGGTGAAATCGGCGCAGCACTTCCACGCCGGCTTCGCGCCGCTGGCGTCACGGGTGCTCTACGCCGCGGCTCCGGGGACGATGTCGCCCGACATGCGCGCCCTGCCGCTGACCCGCGCCGCCCGGCCGCTGTGGCCGAAGGTCGACGACCCGTACGCCTGAGGCCGGGTGTTCCGTACAGCGGAACAATCTGTTGCCCGCGATGAGCATTCTCGCGAGAGGGCGAAAGGCGCAGCTTGCGCGGCGTCGAGCCGACCTGCCCGGCTCGACCGCCAACCCTGGAGTCGCCTGCGATGCCCCGGATCCAAGCCTTGTCCGACGATGCCGTGCCGCCAGCCGCCCGGCCGCAGCTGGCGGCCGTGAAGCAGGCGCTGGGAAGCGTGCCCAACCTGTTCCGCACGGTGGCGCACAGCCCGGCGGCACTTGCCGGCTATCTCGGGCTGAACGCGGCGCTCGCCGGCGGCGCGCTCGACAAGGCGACGCGCGAGCGCATCGCCCTCGTCGTGGCCCAGCGCAACGGCTGCGCCTACTGTCTGGCCGCCCACAGCTATCTCGGCCGGCACGTCGCCGGGCTCGACGAAGCGGAGATCGCCGCCAATCGCAGCGGTCGCTCGGACGATCCCGCCGCCGCCGCCGCGGTCGCGTTCGCCTTGCGGCTGGTCGAGGAGCGCGGCCATGTGAGCGACGCCGATCTCGCGGCGGTCCGTGCCGCCGGCTTCGACGACGCGGCGGTGATCGAGATCGTCCTGCACGTCGCCCTGAACACGCTCACCAACTACGTCAACGAGGTGGCGCAGACGGTGGTCGACTTCCCCGCAGCACCGGCGCTGCGCGCCGCCTGAGCCCTCGAGCCGGAGGAACCCGCATGGCCGCTCGCCCGCCTCTGCCGCCGTTCACGCTCGAGACGGCGACGCAGAAGGTCCGCCTGGCCGAGGACGCCTGGAACAGCCGCGACCCGCAGCGGGTCGCGCTGGCCTACACCGAGGACAGCCGCTGGCGGAACCGGACCGAGTTCCCGGCCGGCCGGGCCGAGATCGTGGCCTTCCTCGAGCGCAAGTGGGCGCGCGAGCTCGACTACCGGCTGATCAAGGAGCTGTGGACCTTCGCCGGCAGCCGCATCGCCGTGCGCTTCGCCTACGAGTGGCACGACGATGCCGGCACCTGGTTCCGCTCCTACGGCAACGAGAACTGGGAGTTCGACGGGCAGGGCCTGATGAGCCGGCGGCATGCCAGCATCAACGACCGGCCGATCGCCGAGGCGGACCGGCTGTTCCGCTGGCCGCAGGGTCCCCGGCCGGCCGATCATCCGGGGCTGTCGGAACTCGGGCTCTAGCTGGACGTTAGGCGCCTGGCCGCCCTGCGGCATGGCCATGGACGCCCGCCGGCCGCTGCCCTAGCGTCCTCGCGTCGATCCATGCCGGGCGGCATCCCGGACGAGCGAGGGGTTGATTGCGAGAGGACGGCGCGACGTTCCCCGTGCAGGCCGCCGCGTTCGGGCCGTTCCGCCTGCTGCCGGCGCAGCAGCTCCTGCTCGAGGGCGACCGGCCGGTCCGCCTCGGCGGCCGCGCGCTCGACATCCTGATCGCGCTGGTCGAGCGGGCCGGCGAGGTCATTCCCAAGGACGAGCTGGTCCGCCGCGTCTGGCCCGACACCTTCGTCGAGGAAGGCAGCCTGCGCGTCCACGTCGCCGCGCTGCGGCGGGCGCTCGGCGACGGCCAGAACGGCAACCGCTACGTCGCCAACGTCCCCGGCCGCGGCTACGCCTTCGTCGGCGCCATCGGCCCGGCCGAGGCCGCGTCGGCCGCAGCAGCACCGGCCCCGCCGGCCGCCGACCTGCCGGCGCCGCTGGCGCGGATGATCGGCCGCGACGAGGCGGTGGCCGGCCTCGTCGCCCGGCTCGGCCGGCGGCGGCTGGTCACCGTCGTCGGCGCCGGCGGCATCGGCAAGACGGCGGTGGCGCTGGCGGTGGGCAGTGCCCTGGCGCCGGACCTCGCCGACGGCGTGCGCTTCGTCGACCTCGCCCCGGTCGCCGACCCGGCGCTGGTGGCGAGTGCGCTGGCCCCGGTGCTGGGCGTCGCCGTGCGCTCGAGCGACCCGCTGCCGGGGCTGCTGGCCTACCTGCGCGAGCGCTCGACGCTGCTGGTGCTCGACAGCTGCGAGCATGTCGTCGACGCGGTGGCCGGGCTGGCCGAGGCAATCCTGCAGCACACCGCGGGCGTGCGCATCCTCGCCACCAGCCGCGAGCCCTTGCGTGCCGAGGGCGAGAGCGTCGTCCGGCTGGCGCCGCTGGCGCTGCCCGAGGCCGACCCCGGCATCACCGCCGCCGAGGCGCTGGCCTTCCCGGCGGTGCAGCTGTTCGTCGAGCGGGCGGCGACCTGCCTCGACGACTTCACGCTGACCGACGCCGAGGCGCCGGTGGTGGTCGAGATCTGCCGGCGGCTCGACGGCATCCCGCTGGCGATCGAGCTCGCCGCCGGCCGGCTCGACGCCTTCGGCGTGCGCGGCCTCGCCGACCGGCTCCACGACCGCTTCGCCCTGCTCACCCGCGGCCGGCGGACGGCCCGGCCGCGCCACCGCACGCTGGCGGCGACGCTGGACTGGAGCCACGGGCTGCTGGCCGCCGACGAGCAGTGCCTGTTCCGCAGGCTCGCGGTGTTCGCCGGCTGGTTCACCGCCGACGCGGCGGTGGCGGTGGTCAACGACGGCGGCCCGGCCGGTGCGGACGTCGTCGGCGGCATCGCCGACCTCGTCGCCAAGTCGCTGGTGGTCGCCGACGTCGAGGGCCGCACGCCGCACTACCGGCTGCTCGAATCGACCCGCGCCTACGCGCTGGAGAAGCTGCGCGAGGCCGGCGAGACCGAGGCGGTGCAGCGCCGCCATGCCGCCTGCTTCCAGGCGCTCGTCGAGCGCGCCGAGGCCGAGTGGGAGAGCCGGCCGACGGCCGCCTGGCTCGCCGACTACGCCCGCCAGATCGACAATGTCCGGGCGGCGCTCGACTGGGCCGCCGGACCCGGCGGCGACTGCCGCATCGGCGTGGCGCTGACCGTGGCGGCGGTGCCGCTGTGGCTGCAGCTGTCGCTGATCAACGAATGCCGGCACCGGGTCGAGCAGGCGCTGGCGATGCTAGGCCCGGGCGCGCAGGGCGACGACCGGCTGGCGATGCGGCTGCAGTCCGCACTCGGCTGGTCGCTGATGTACACGGCGAGCCCGGCGCGCGAGCGCGGGGCGGCGTGGAGCGTCGCGCTGGCGCTTGCCGAGCGGCTGGGCGACACCGACTACCGCCTGCGCAGCCTGTGGGGCCTGTGGGCCGGCCACATGAACAATGGCGAGCTCGACGCGGCGCTGGCGCTGGCGGCACGGTTCGCCCGCATCGCGCGGGAGTCGGCCGAGCCGTCCGACCGGGCGGTCGGCGACCGGATGACGGGCGCGGTGCTGCACTTCCGCGGCGACCAGCTGCGCGCCCGGCGGCACATCGAGCGCATGCTCGCCCGCTACCGGCGGCCGCTGCACCGCTCGCACGTCGTGCGCTTCCAGTTCGACCAGCGGGTCACGGCGATGATCACGCTGATGCGGGCGCTGTGGCTGCAGGGCTTCGCCGACCAGGCGCTGCGCCTGGCGGCCGCGGCGATCGACGAGGCGCAGGCGCTCGACCACCCGCTGACGCTCTGCAACACGCTGGCGCAGGGCAGCTGCCCGGTGGCGCTGCTAGCCGGCGACCTCGCCATGGCCGCCCGCCATGCCGAGCTGCTGCAGCGCCAGACCGAGCGGCACGCGTTCGACATCTGGCATCACTATGCCGCCTGCTACCGCGGCCAGATCCTCGTCCGGCAGGGCGACGTGGCGGCCGGCCTGCCGCTGGTCGCGGCCACCGTCGACGCCCTGCGCGAGGCCCGCTTCGTCCAGCACCGTTCGGCCTTCCTGATCGCCCTGGCGCAGGCCCGGGCCGCCGCCGGCCGGACCGACGAGGCCATGGCCGTCATCGAGGAGGCGCTGGCCGAGGCCGACCGCCAGGACGAGCGCTGGGCGACGGCCGAGATGCTGCGGGTCCGGGGCGATCTCCGCCGCCAGCAGGGCGACGACGCGGCGGCCGCGGCCGACTACGCGGAATCCCTGGGCTGGGCGCGCCGCCAGCAGGCGCTGGCCTGGGAGCTGCGGACGGCCACCAGCCTCGCCCGGCTGCGCCGCGACCAGGGCGAGGCGGCGCGGGGCCGCGAGCTGCTGGCGCCGGTGCTCGGCCGCTTCACTGAGGGCTTCGGCACGGCCGACCTCGTGGCGGCGCGGGCGCTGCTGGACGGGCCCGGCTGAGCGCCGCGCCTTAACGGCCGGCAACGAGGATTCACCACGGTTAACGCGGCTTGCGCCGCCGGCTTCGCTAGCGTCGGGGGTGCCCGGCAGGCGGCTGCGAGCGCGTTCCCCGCCTCGACCCTGCCGGCCATGGCAGGAGCGACGTGCATGACCTTTGCCAGCGATTCCCCCGGCGCCTGCGGGTCCTTCGTGACCACGCGCGACGGCACCTCGATCTACTACAAGGACTGGGGCTCCGGCCCGGCCGTCGTGTTCAGCCACGGCTGGCCGCTGTCGGCCGATGCCTGGGAGGACCAGATGTTCTTCCTGGCGTCGCAGGGCTTTCGCTGCATCGCCCACGACCGCCGCGGGCACGGCCGCTCGAGCCAGCCATGGGCCGGCAACGACCTCGACACTTACGCCGACGACCTCGCCACCCTGCTGGACACGCTGGACGTCCGCGACGCGGTGCTGGTCGGCCATTCGACCGGCGGCGGCGAGGTCACCCGCTACATCGGCCGCCACGGTACCGGCCGGGTCAGGAAGGCGGTGCTGGTCGGCGCCATCCCGCCGCTGATGCTCAAGACCGAGAAGAACCCGAACGGCACGCCGATCGAGGTGTTCGACGGCCTGCGCGCCTCGGTGCTGGCCGACCGGTCCTCGCTGTGGCGCGACCTGAGCCTGCCGTTCTTCGGCTACAACCGGCCGGGTGCGAAGGTCTCGGAAGGTGCCAGGGACAGCTTCTGGCTGCAGGGCCAGATGGCCGGCTTCCCGGCCGCCTATTTCTGCATCAAGGCGTTCTCGGAGACCGACCTGACCGAGGACCTCAAGGCGATCGACGTGCCGGTGCTGATCGTGCACGGCGACGACGACCAGATCGTGCCGATCGAGGCCTCGGCGAAGCTCGCCGTGAAGCTCGTGAAGGACGCGACGCTGAAGGTCTATCCGGGCGGCAGCCACGGCCTCGCCGTGACCAGCAAGGACCAGCTGAACGCCGACCTGCTGGCCTTCGTCCAGGCCTGAGCCCGACTGGCCGGGGCGCCGCCCCGGCCTAGTTTCCGCGCCATGACGCCCGCCGCGCGGCGGCGCCCGCGCCCACGAGGATACCTTCGATGTCCGATCCCAAGCTCGACCTGCTGACGCCCGCCAACAGCCAGCTGATCATCATCGACCATCAGCCGCAGATGGCGTTCGGCGTGCAGTCGATCGACCGGCAGATGCTCAAGAACAACGTCGTGGCGCTGGCCAAGGCGGCCCGGGTGTTCGCCATCCCGACGACGATCACGACCGTCGAGACGACGAGCTTCTCGGGCCACACCTATCCCGAGCTGCTGGCCGTCTTCCCCGAGCTGCCGCTGCTCGAGCGCACCTCGATGAACTCGTGGGACGACCAGAAGGTGCGCGACGCGCTGGCCGCCAACGGCCGCAGGAAGGTCGTCGTCGCCGGCCTGTGGACCGAGGTCTGCAACTGCAGCTTCGCCCTCGAGGCGATGCGCGACGGCGGCTACGAGATCTACATGGTCGCCGACGCCTCGGGCGGCACCAGCGTGATGGCGCACGACCTCGCCATGCAGCGCATGGTCCAGGCGGGCGTGGTCCCGGTCACCTGGCAGCAGGTGATGCTGGAGTGGCAGCGCGACTGGGCCCGCAAGGCCACCTACGACGCGGTCATCGCCATCGTCCAGGAGCACTCGGGTGCCTACGGCATGGGCGTGGACTACGCCTACACCATGGTCCACGGCGCGCCGGAGCGTGCCCGGCACGGCGCCACGCTCGAGCCCGTTGCCGCCGGCTGAGCCGGTGGCGTCCGTCTCCCGCCGCGCCGTCGTCGCCGGGGCGGCGGCGCTGGGGCTCGGTCCGATCGCCAGCAGGGGTGCCACGATGCCGACGCAGGCCGAGCTCGTCCTCGTCAACGGCCGCTTCACGACGCTCGACCCGGCGCTGCCGGAAGCCGAGGCCGTGGCCGTTGCCGACGGCCGCTTCCTCGCCGTGGGAACCGAGCGCGACATCCGTGGGCTGGCCGGTCCCGACGTGCCGGTGGTCGACCTCGGCGGCCGCCGGGCGATCCCGGGGCTGATCGACAGCCACATGCACATCATCCGCGGCGGGCTGAACTACAACATGGAGCTCCGCTGGGACGGCGTGCGGTCGCTGGCGGACGCCATGGACATGCTGCGCCGGCAGGTGGCACGGACGCCGGCGCCGCAGTGGGTCCGCGTCGTCGGCGGCTTCACCGAGCACCAGTTCGCCGAGAAGCGGCTGCCGACGCTGGCGGAGATCAACGCCGCCGCACCCGACACGCCGGTGTTCATCCTGCACCTCTACGACCGGGCGCTGCTCAATGCGGCGGCGCTGCGGGCGGTGGGCTACACGAAGGACACGCCCGAGCCGCCGGGCGGCGAGATCCAGCGCGACGCCGCCGGCAACCCGACCGGGCTCTTGCTGGCCCGGCCCAACGCGACGATCCTCTACGCCACGCTGGCCAGGGGGCCGCGGCTGCCGCCCGAGTACCAGCTCAACTCGACGCGGCACTTCATGCGCGAGATGAACCGGCTGGGGGTCACCGGGGTCATCGACGCCGGCGGCGGCTACCAGAACTACCCGGACGACTACGCCGTCATCGAGAAGCTGCACGCCGACGGCCAGCTGACCCTGCGCATCGCCTACAACCTGTTCACGCAGAAGCCGAAGCAGGAGCTGGCCGACTTCGCCGGCTGGACGAAGACGGTGCGGCCGGGGCAGGGCGACGACCTCTACCGGCACAACGGCGCCGGCGAGATGCTGGTCTACAGCGCCGCCGACTTCGAGGACTTCCGGGTCGAGCGGCCGGACCTGCCGGCGTCGATGGAGGACGAGCTCGAGCCGGTGGTGCGGCTGCTCGCCCAGAACCGCTGGCCGTGGCGGCTGCACGCCACCTACGACGAGACGATCACCCGGGCGCTCGACGTGTTCGAGCGGGTCAACCGCGACGTGCCGCTGGCCGGGCTCAACTGGTTCATCGACCATGCCGAGACGATCTCGGCCCGCAACATCGACCGGATCGCGGCGCTCGGCGGCGGCATCGCCGTGCAGCACCGCATGGCCTTCCAGGGCGAGGACTTCGTCGCGCGCTACGGCGCCGAGGCCGCGCGGGCGACGCCGCCGGTGAAGGCGATGCTGCAGGCCGGCGTGCCCGTGGGTGCCGGGACCGATGCGACCCGCGTCGCCAGCTACAATCCCTGGGTATCGCTCAGCTGGCTGACGACCGGCCGGACCGTCGGCGGCCTCGCCCTCTACCCGCCGGAGAACCTGCTCGACCGGACCACGGCCCTGGACCTGTGGACGCACGCCAACACCTGGTTCTCGGGCGAGGCCGGCAAGAAGGGCCGGATCGCCAAGGGCCAGCTCGCCGACCTCGCGGTGCTCGACCGCGACTACCTCGCCGTGCCCGACGAGGAGATCGCGCAGATCGAGAGCGTGCTGACGCTGCTGGGCGGCAAGGTCGTGCACGGCAGCGGCGACTTCGCCGGCATGGCCCCGGCGCTGCCGCCGGCGATGCCGGACTGGTCGCCGGTCAACGTCTTCGGCGGCTATCAGCAGGCGGCGGTGCCGGCCAGCCCGCGGGTGGCCTGCGGCTGCGACCGCACCTGCGGCGTCCACGGCCACGACCATGCCCGGGCCCTGGCGGCGGCGGTGCCGGCGCGCGACGAGGCCGGGTTCTGGGGTGCCCTGGGCTGCTCCTGCTGGGCGTTCTGAGGTGAGCCCCCCGGCGGCGCCGGCCGGCTCCGGGCTGGCGCCGCTGCGCCATGCCGCCTTCGCCGTGCTCTGGGCGGCGGCGGTGCTGGGCAATGTCGGCACCTTCATGCGCGACGTCGCCAGCTCCTGGCTGGTGACCGAGCTGACCGACGCCCCCTTCGCCGTGGCCATGGTGCAGGCGGCGGGGACGCTGCCGGTGTTCCTGCTGGCCATTCCGGCCGGCGTGCTGTCCGACATCCTCGACCGGCGGCGGCTGCTGATCGCCATCCAGCTGGTGCTGGCGACGGTGAGCGGCACGCTGATGATGCTGGCCTGGACCGGCACGCTGTCGGTGGCGTCGCTGGTGGCGCTGACCTTCCTCGGCGGCATCGGTGCGGCGCTGATGGCGCCGACCTGGCAGTCGATCGTGCCGGAGCTGGTGCCGAAGGCCGAGCTCAAGGCCGCCGTGGCGCTGAACTCGCTGGGCATCAACATCGCCCGGGCGATCGGCCCGGCCGCCGGCGGCCTGCTGCTGGCCGGCGTCGGGGCTGCCGCCACCTACGGCGCCGACGTGCTGAGCTACGTCGTGGTGATCGCGGCGCTGCTGTGGTGGCGGCGGCCGAGGAACGCCGACGACGCCCTGGCCGAGCGCTTCGCCGGGGCCTTTCGCGCCGGCCTGCGCTACGCCCGCGCCAGCCGGCCGCTGCATCGGGTGCTGCTGCGCGCCGCCATCTTCTTCGCCTTCGCCAGCGCCGCCTGGGCGCTCCTGCCGCTGGTCGCCCGCAACGTGCTGGGCGGCGATGCCGGCTTCTACGGCATCCTGCTGGGTGCCGTCGGCGTCGGTGCCATCGGCGGGGCGCTGCTGCTGCCGAGGCTGCGCAGCCGGCTCGACCAGGACGGGCTGGTCCTCGCGGCCGCGATCGCCGTCGCCGTCGTGCTCGCCGCCCTGACCCTGGCGCCGCCGCCCTGGCTCGCCATCCCGCTGCTGCTGCTGCTGGGGGCGGCCTGGATCGTGGCGCTGACCACGCTCAACGGCACCGCCCAGGCGGTCCTGCCGAACTGGGTGCGCGGCCGCGGGCTCGCCGTCTACCTCACCGTGTTCAACGGCGCGATGGCGGCCGGCAGCCTCGGCTGGGGCCTCGTCGCCGAGGCGCTCGGCGTCCGCGGGGCGCTGCTCGTCGCCGCGGCCGGCCTGACCTTGGCCGGGCTGCTCGCGCATCGCGTGCGCCTGCCCGAGGGCGAGGACGACCTGACCCCGTCGGCGCACTGGCCCGAGCCGCTGCTCGCAAGGCCGGTCGAGCACGACCGCGGGCCGGTGCTGGTGCAGGTCGAGTACCGTGTGCGGGCCGAGGACCGGCCGGCCTTCCTCGACCTCGTCCACCGCCTCGCCGACGAGCGCCGCCGCGACGGCGCCTATGCCTGGGGGATCGCCGAGGACACCGCCGAGCCCGAGCGGCTGACCGAGTGGTTCATGGTCGAATCCTGGGCCGAGCACCTGCGCCAGCACCGCCGGGTGACCGGTGCGGATGCCGACGTGCAGCGGCACTGGCGGCGCTGCACCGCGGCGAGGGCCCGCCCGCGGTGCGGCACCTGCTGGCGGTGGAGCGGCCGCCCGCGTGAGCGTTCGCCCCTACCCCGTCCAGCCGTAGAGCTGCTGCGCCGCGTCGCGGCTGACATAGCCCTCGGCGACGTCCTCGGCGATGCGGGACGGGTCGCGGCGCCTGGGGTCGCCGTAGCCGCCGCCGCCGGGGGTGGTCAGGCGGATGCGGTCGCCGGGGTGGAAGGTGACGTTGGCGTACTTGCTGGTGCTGACCTTGTGGTGGAGGTCGCGCACCGTCAGCCACTGGTCGCGGCCGGCGGGCTGGATCCAGGTGGCGCCGTTGCCGCCCTCATGGCCGCCGAACAGCGACCACGGCCTGACCTCGTGGCGGTCGGAGCACTGGCTGCCGGTGATCGGCACCTGGGTGACCTTGATGGTCCGGGTGTAGCCGAGCCCGCCGCGGAACTCGCCGGCGCCGCAGCTGTCGGTGTCGAGGTGGCAGGACTCCACCAGCAGCGGGAAGCGCGCCTCGAACACCTCGGTCGGGTTGAAGCGGCAGTTGCCGTTGATGGCGATCACGCAGTCGTTGCCGTCATGGCCCGGCCGGCCGCCCCAGCCGCCCGACATGATGTCGTAGCAGGCGAAGTACTCGTCATAGTCGGGGTGGTTGCCGCCGAAGACGAAGTTGGTGCCGGTGCAGCTCTCCGAGGCCATCGCCCGCTCCGGCGCCGCCGAGGCGATGGCGCCGATGACGATGTTGGCGAGCCGCGGATGGGTCTCGGTGTTGCCGGCGACGAGCGGGGCCGGATAGTCGACGTTGGTGACGTGGCCGGGCGGCGAGATCACGCGGATCGGCCGGAAGGCGCCGGAGTTCTTCGGGATCGAGGCGTCGGTGACGTGGAACATGCCGTTGTAGACGGCGCCGGTGGCGACGCCGAGGGTGGCGTTGACCGGGCCCCGGGCCTGCGGGCTGCTGCGGCTGTAGTCGGCCACCAGCTCGTCGCCGCTGATGTGGAGGTCGATGGCGACGGTGTAGGGCCTGTTCTCGATGCCGTCGTTCTCGATGATGTCGTGGAAGCCGTACTTGCCGTCGGGCAGCGAGGCGATCTCCGCCCGCATCCGCCGCTCGGCATAGTCCATCAGGTCCTCGCAGGTCTGCTTGAAGACCTCGCGGCCGTACTTGCGGACGATGTCGACGACCCGCTGCTCGCCGAGGTCGACGCAGGCGATCATCGCCCGCAGGTCGCCGTAGTTCTGGCGCGGCGTGCGGACGTTGGCGAGCAGCAGCTTCCAGACTTCCTCGACGTCCACGCCCTGCTTCTTGATCTTCACCGGCGGGACGCGGATGCCCTCGTGGAAGATCTCGGTGGCCTCGCCGCAGAAGGCACCCGGCACCATGCCGCCGATCTCGGCGATGTGGCCGATGCAGACGGCGAAGCCCAGCAGCTCGTCGCCGTCGAAGATCGGCTTGAAGAAGGTGTGCTCCGGGCAGTGCAGGCCGCCGCGGTAGGGGTCGTTGTGCAGGATCACGTCGCCCGGACGGATGTCCTTGTGCGGGATCTCCTGGAAGCAGGTCTTGATGAGCAGCGGCATGCCGCCGATCATCGTCGGGCAGAACTCGGCACAGGCGATCATGTCGCCCTTGGCGTCGGCCAGCGCGCAGGTGAAGTCGAGGCCCTCGTTGAAGATCGTCGAGTACGACGTCTTCATCAGCAGGATGCCCATCTCGCGGCAGATGGCGACCATCGTCGAATCGAGGATGCTCATCATCACGAGGTCGGGCGGGCTCGACGACAGCCGCTCGGGGCGGGTCACCGGCGGCAGCGGCAGGCTGTCGGTCGTGTTCCCGGAATCGCGCAAGGCCGCCCAGCGGACGCACCAGTCGGAGCAGTAGACGGCCGGCTTGCCGTGGCGCGTGCCGGGCACGCCCTTGCCGTAGACCAAGAGGCCGCAGCACGCGCACTTGACGTACTTTTCGACGTAGTAGCCGTTCTCCGAGAAGCGCATCGCCGAAACCCCCCGATCCGTTGCGCGCGTGGCCGCAGTCGGGGGCAGGCAGGGCCCGCTGTCAAGCGGCGGGACCGGCGATCGGCTATTCCGGCAGGCCGGCGAGCCGCAGGCCGTCGCGCCAGCGGGCGAGGTCCTCGGGCCGGCGGATCGGCCAGTGGTCGGTCAGGTTGGCGATGCGCAGGGTCGGCTCGACCGCCAGCAGGCGTTGCAGCGCCGCCGCCGCCTCGGCCTGGCGGCCGGCGTGGGCGGCGGCCGCGGCGGTGACCGCCGTGGCGATCAGGAAGCCTGGCCGCTCGCGCGCCGCCTGCCCGGCCCAGGCCAGCGCCTCGTCGTCGCGGCCGGCGAAGAAATGCGCCACCGCCGTGACGGTGCGCATCGAGAACATGTGCGGGTCGGTCGGGCTCAGCCGCATCGCCCGGGCGGCACGCTCGAGGGCGCCGGCCGGGTCGCCCTCCCAGGCCCGGGTCCAGGCGCCGAACAGCCAGCCCCAGGCGAAGTTGGGGTCGAGCGCCAGCGCCCGCTCGATGCAGGGCTCGCCGGCCTCGACGTCGCCGACGACGAAGGCCAGGGCGATGCCGCCGCCGCCCAGCGCCACCGGATCGTCGCGGCCGAGCGCCACCGCACGGCGGGCGAGGCGTTCGGCCTCGGCGGTCTCGGCCGTCCGGTCGGTCACCCAGCCGCTGGCCTTGCGCTGCGAGTAGCAGCGGGCGGCCATGCCGAAGGCGGCGGCGAAGCCGGGATCGAGCTCGGTGGCGCGGCGGAACAGGGCGATGGCCTCGTCATTGCCCTCGCGGGTCCAGCTGTGCACGGCGGCCAGACCGCGCAGGTAGAGGTCGTAGGCGTCCTGGCGGCCGGTCGGCTTGCGCCGGGCGCGATCGATCTCGGCCTGCTCGATGCGCTGCCCGATCGCCGCCACGACGCTCTCGGCGACCCGGTCCTGCAGGTCGAACACGTCCTCGAGAGCACCGTCGAAGCGCTCGGCCCAGATGTGCGTGCCGCCGGCGGCGTCGAGCAGCTGGCCGGTGATCCGCACCCGGCTGCCGGCGCGCCGCACGCTGCCCTCGAGGACGTAGCGCACGCCGAGCTCGCGGCCGACCTGCTTCACGTCGACGGCGCGGCCCTTGTAGGTGAAGGCCGAGTTGCGGGCGATCACGAACAGCCAGCGCAGCCGGGACAGGGCCGTCGTGATCTCCTCGACCATGCCGTCGGCGAAGTAGTCCTGCTCCGGATCGCCGCTCATGTTCTGGAACGGCAGCACCGCGATCGACGGCCGGTCGGGCAGGGCCGGGGCCGCCGGCCGGGCCTCCGCCCCGCCGATGCCGGCGAGGTGGTGGATGTGGACGGGCTCGGCGATGTTCTTGACGGCGTGGCTGCCGCCGTCGCTCCAGCCGAGCGGCAGGCGGTTGCCGACATGGCGGCGGATGTCCTCGGAGACGGCCACCCCGCCGGGATCGGCCAGCGCCTGGATGCGGGCGGCGACGTTGACGGTGTCGCCGAACAGGTCGCCGCCGCGGACCATGACGTCGCCGACATGCAGGCCGATGCGGAACGGCATCCGGCGCTCGGCGGCCAAGTCTGCGTTGCGCTGCGCCAGCGCCTCCTGGATGGCCCTGGCGCACTCGACCGCGTCGACGACGCTGGCGAACTCGGCCAGCACGCTGTCGCCGGCGGTGTTGGCGATGCGGCCGCGATGCCCGGCGATCAGCGCATCCATGGTCTCGCGGTGCGCTGCCAGCGTCGCCACGGTCGCCGGCTCGTCGGCCGCCATCAGCCGGCTGTAGCCGGCGACGTCGGCCGCCAGGACCGCGATCAGGCGGCGCTCCGTCGACATGCCTCGGTCCACCTCGTGACGGTCTGGACCTTATCATGGGACCAGGATGTACGGGAGGGTGGTGGCGGCGCTCGGGCTATTCCGGCAGGCCGGCCAGCCGCAGCCCCTCGAGCCAGCGGGCGACGTCCCCGGGACGGCGCAGGGGATAGCGCTCGGCGAAGTTCGACAGGCGCATGTCGGGCTCGAGCGCCAGCATCAGCCGCAGCGCCTCCTGCGCCCGGGTGGCGCGGCCGGTCAGTGCGGCGGTGACGGCGACGACGCCGGCGGAATCGATCTGCGGCTTGGCCTTCAGGGCGCGCTCGGCCCAGGCGAGGGCTTCGTCGTCGCGGCCCAGCAGGAAGGTGGCGACGCCGGCGGCGTTCTGCATGTCGAACAGATGCGGGTCGGCCGGGCTCAGCCGCATCGCCCGCTGTGCCCGGTCGAGCGCCTGGACGTGGTCGCCGACGTAGATCTTGCACCAGCTGCTGAACAGCCAGGCCCAGGCGAGGTTGGGGTTCAGCCGGACCGCCCGCTCGGCGCACTCGTCGCCGGCCTCGACGTCGCTGACGACGTAGGCGAGCGCCATGCCGGCAGTGGCCAGCGCCACGGCGTCGTCGCGGCCGAGCTCGGCGGCGCGCCGGGCCAGCCGCTCGGCCTCGGCCGCCTCGCCGGCGCGGTCGACCGTCCAGCCGCCGACCTTGCGCTGCGAGTAGCAGCGCGCCGCCATGCCGTAGGCGGCGGCGAAGCCGGGGTCGAGCTCGACGGCGCGGCGGAAATGGCGCAGCGCGTCGGCGTTGCGCTCGCGGGTCCAGTCGTGCACCGCCGCGACGCCGCGCAGGTAATGGTCGTAGGCGTCGGGACTGTCGGTCGGCTTGGCGTGCGCCCGCTCGATGGCGGCGCGCTCGAGCCGCGGAGCGATGGCGGCGATGACGCTCTCGGTGAGCTTGTCCTGGACCTCGAAGACGTCCTCGAGCGTGTCGTCGAAGCGGTCGGCCCAGATGTGCGCACCGGTGGCGGTGTCGATCAGCTGGCCGGTGACGCGCAGGCGGTTGCCGGAGCGACGGACGCTGCCTTCCAGCACGTAGCGCACCCCGAGCTCGCGGCCGACCTGCTTCACGTCGACGGCGCGGCCCTTGTAGGTGAACGACGAGTTGCGGGCGATGACGAACAGCCAGCGCATCCGCGACAGGGCGGTGATGATCTCCTCGACCATGCCGTCGGCGAAGTATTCCTGCTCGACGTCGCCGCTCATGTTCTGGAACGGCAGCACGGCGATGGAGGGCCGGTCGGGCAGGGCCGGGCCGCTGGCCGGCTGGGCCAGCCGGGTGTCGGGGGCGAGGTGGTAGACGCGGATCGGATCGGCGATGTTCTTGACCAGCTGGGCGCCGCCGTCGGTCCAGCTCAGCGGCAGGCGCGAGCCCAGATAGCTGCGCACGGCGTCGCTGGCGCAGACGCCGCCGGCGGCCGCCAGGCCCTGCACCCGGGCGGCGATGTTGACGCTGTCGCCGAACAGGTCGCCGCCCTTCACCATGACGTCGCCGACGTGCAGGCCGATGCGGAACAGCATGCGCTGGTCGGCCGCGATCTCGGCGTTGCGGGCGGCCAGCGCCGCCTGGATCTCCTGGGCGCACTCGACGGCGTCGACGACGCTGGCGAACTCGGCGAGGATGCTGTCGCCGGCGGTGTTGGCGATGCGGCCGCGGTAGCGGGTGACGAGGCCGTCGATGACCTCGCGGTGCGCGGTGAGCGTGGCGAAGGTGCGGGCCTCGTCGCCGGCCATCAGCCGGCTGTAGCCCTCGACATCGGCGGCCAGGATGGCCGCGAGGCGGCGCTCGACACGCTCCGACGCCATGCGGTGTCCCTTCGGGGAACGCTGGCGCAGCCATACCATACGAGGGCAGGTGACGGGAGCCGCATGTTCGCGCCCGGCGCGGCCGATCCGACGGGGAGATAGCCTCATGAGCGACCAGCAGCCCTTCGACCCGGCCCGGCCGGTGGCCATCGTCGGCACCGGGACGATGGGGACCAAGGTGGCGTGGGCCTGCGCCCGGGCCGGCCTGCCGACGCGGCTGGTCGACAGCCTGCCGGGCCGGGCGGCGGAGGCGCGGGAGCGGGCCATCGGCTGGAGCGACGGCGAGGAGAAGGCGCGGGTGGCGGCGCACCTGGTCGCCTGCGACAGCCTCGCCGCGGCGGTCGACGGCGTGCAGCTGGCGTTCGAGAACGTGCCGGAGAAGCTGGCGCTGAAGGAGGCGGTGCTGGCCGAGGTCGGGGCGCTAGCGCCGGCCGGGGCGCGGATGGGCAGCAACGCCTCGTCGATCACCTGCACGCCGCTGGCCCGGGCCTCGGGCCGGCCGGCGCTGTTCTTCAACATGAACTTCACCGACCCGCGCACCGACCGGCTGACCGAGCTGATGGTCTCGCCGCTGACCGCCCCGGCGACGCGCGACTTCGCGCTGGCCTGGGCCCGGCATCTCGGCATGATCCCGATCGAGTGCCGCAAGGAGCAGCTCGGCTACTCGTTCAACCGGCTGTGGCGGGCGATCAAGCAGGAGGTGCTGCGCCAGATCGAGGAGGGCTACGCCACGCCCGAGTCCATCGACCGGGCCTGGATGCTGACCTTCGGCACGCCGATCGGGCCCTGCGGGATCATGGACGAGATCGGGCTCGGCACGGTCCTGTCGATCGAGAAGGTCTACCACGCCGAGAGCGGCCAGGAGCGTGACCGGCCGCCGGCCTTCCTCGAGCGGATGGTGGCCGAGGGGCGGCTCGGCGTCGCCACCGGCCGCGGCTTCTACGAGCACCCCGACCCGGCCTGGCGCCGGGCGGGGTTCCTCGAGGGCGAGGGGTGAGCCTCAGGGCCGGCGCGGGTCGCGCGCGGCCGGGGCGATCAGCAGCGGCGGATCGAAGGCGTTGGCGATCCGCTCCCACGGCACGTACTTGAAGTTGCTGGCCTCGGGCTCGCCGCTGAGGCCGTCGAGGTCGTCGTTGTAGCCGTCCTGGGTGACGAACAGGCCCTGCGGGTAGCCGGGCAGGGCGAAGCCCAGCACGTCGGCGCCGTCGCTCTCCTGGACGCGGTCCATCGGGCCGTTGGCGCGGATGCGGAACGAGCCGAGGTAGCGCGGCGGCGTGGCCGCGAGGTCGAAGACGACGAAGCTGTCGTCGTAGGGGAAGTCGGGCGCCGGCTGGTCGCCGTGCGCGCCGCCCTGGCTCGAGGCGATCAGGTAGCCGCTGCGGCCGGGGCCGTAGTAGATCGTCAGGCCCTCGACGTCGCGGGCGATGACGCTGGACGGCTCGCGGAACGGGCTGCGGACCGAGCCGCGGGTGGTGACGAAGGGCTGGCGGCCGATGGTGCCGGCCTTGAGGTCGACGATCCAGATGCCGACGTCCTCCTGGCCGGCGTAGAGCGCGCCGCTGCGCTGGTCGACGACGAGGCCCTCGAACTGCGGGCTCCAGTCGCGGCGCGGGTCGTCCTCGTTCTCCTGCCGCAGGTTCTGGCCGCGGAAGGTTACCGGCACGCGGAAGTCGCGCACGAAGCTGACCGCGACCTTGCCGTCGGCCCGGCCGGTGAGGCGGAAGAGGCCGAGGCGCGGCTGGTTGCGCTGGGTCACCGCCGCCAGCAGCCGGCCGCCGGCGCGGTCGTGCCAGAGGGCGAGGCCGTAGGCGGTATCCTGGTCGTCGACCGGATTGTCCTCGAGGCCGGTGCCATCCTCCCTGGGCCGTTGCGGGAAGGCGCGCTGCGCCGGGTCCGCGGTGACCTCGAGCAGCGGCCTGTCGGCCTCGCGGTTGATGCGGAAGACGCGGATGACGTCGAGCGCCCGGTCGGTGGCGACGGCGACGTCGATGCTGCCGCCGCCCGGCAGCTTCAGGCCGTAGGCGACGTCGACATTGTTGATCCGGCCCTCGCCGTCGGCGGTGATGACCGGATCGATGGTCTGCACCAGCCGTGCCTGCAGGTCGTAGACGCGCAGGCCGCCGTCCTTGACCGCGGTGACGACGAGGCTGCGCTCCGGCTTCGACGGATGCACCCAGATCGCCGGGTCGTCGGCGTCGGACTCGAAGGCGTTGTCGGGCAGGTTCGGCGTCTCGCGGGCGGGCCGGACCTGGGTCACCTCGAAGGCCTGGGCGACAGGGGCCGCCGCGCCGAGCAGCAGCGCCGTCAGAAGCACAAGGGACCGCATCGCATCATCCTCCCGGGAGAAGCCCGGGAGGGAGCTAGCGGCGGCGGATGACGGACCGGTGACGGTGCGGCGTCAGCTCGCCGACTCGATCAGCAGGTTGCCCCAGTCGTCGACGCGCAGCTGCTGGCCGGGGTTGAGGACGGTGACCGAGGCCGGCTCCTCGACCAGCGCCGGGCCGGGGACGAGGTGGCCGGCGCGGAGCTGGCCGCGCTGGAAGATCGGGACCTCGGCGCGGCCGTCGACGAACACGACCGAGCGGCGTGCCGTCGGCTCGGGCGGGCCCTCGGCCGGGGGCAGCCGCGGCAGGTCGGGCTTGGGCGTGCGGGCGATGGCGGTGACGGTGTAGTTGACGATCTCGATGATCTCGCCCGGGATCGAGAAGCCGAAGCGGGCCTGGTGCGCGTCGTGGAAGGCCTGCCACAGCGCCTCGCCGCCCGAGTCCAGCGCCTCGGCGCTGACCGGCAGCTCGAGCTCGTAGTTCTGGCCGAGGTAGCGCATCTCGAGGCCGCGATGGATCTCGAGGCCGGCGCTGTAGCCCTGCTCGGCGAGCTCGGCCGCCGATTCGCGGACCAGCGTCGCCATGATCTCGGTGGCGCGCGCCGGGTCGAAGTTGCGCGAGGTCAGCTGGGTGGTGCGCTGGCGGTCGACGCGGGCGTCGGTGACGATGAAGCCGTAGGCCGAGAACTGGCCGGGGTGGTTGGGGACGATGGCGCGCGGGATGCCCATCTCGGCGATCAGGTCGGCGGCGTGCAGCGGGCCGGCGCCGCCGAAGGCGCAGAGCGTGAAGTCGCGCGGATCGAGGCCGCGCTCGATCAGCACGCTGCGCAGGGCGCCCATCATGTTGTTGTTGGCGATGCGGACGATCGCCATCGCACAGTCCTCGACCGTCTGGCCGAGCCGGTCGGCCACCGTCGCTACCGCGGCGCGGGCCGCCGCGGCGTCGAGCTTCATCGAGCCGCCGAGGAAGTTGTCGGGGTCGAGGCGGCCCAGCACGACGTTGGCGTCGGTGACGGTGGCCTCGGTGCCGCCGCGGCCGTAGCAGGCCGGGCCGGGCTTGGCGCCGGCGCTGTGCGGGCCGACCCGCAGCATGCCGCCCTTGTCGATCCAGGCGATCGAGCCGCCACCGGCGCCGATGGTGCGGATGTCGACGATCGGGATCTGGATGGGCACGCCCCATTCGATCTCGAAGGCGGTGGTGAAGCTCTCCTTGCCGCCGATCACCGTCGACACGTCGGTCGAGGTGCCGCCCATGTCGATGGTGACGAGGTGGTCGATGCCGGTGAGCCCGGCGAGGTGGCGGCTGGCGATGACGCCGCCGGTGGGGCCGGAGACGACGAGGTTGACCGGGGCGGCAGCCGCGGCCTCGAGGGTCATCTCGCCGCCGTTCGACTTGATCACGACGGTCCGGGCGGTGAGCCCGGACTCGGTCATCCGCCGGCGCATCGCCCCCAGCTGGGCGCTGACCACCGGCTTCAGGTAGGCGTCGGCGATCACCGTCGAGGCGCGCTCGTACTCCTTCCACTTCGGCAGCACGGCGTAGGAGATCGACAGCGGCAGGTGCGGCAGCTCCTCCTTCAGGATCGCCTCGACCTGCATCTCGTGGTCGGGGTTCAGGTAGGAGAACAGCAGGCAGACGGCGACCGCCTCGATCTCGGGATTGGCCTTGATCTGCCGCGCCACCTCGCGGACCTCGGCCGGATCGAGCGGGGTGAGGACCTTGCCGTAGGCGTCGATGCGCTCGGTCAGCTCGAAGCAGTGCCGGCGCTTGGCCAGCGGCTTCGGCTTCACCCAGCTCATGTCGTAGTGATACTTGCGGTTGCCGCGCTGGATGAAGGGGACGTCGCGGAAGCCCCTGGTCGTCACATAGGCGACGGTCGCCCCCTTGTGCTCGAGCAGGGCGTTGGTGGCGACGGTGGTGCCGAGGCGGATGTTGTCGATGGCGTCGCGCCGCGCGAAGCGGGCAAGGCCGCCGAGGATGCCCTCGACCGGATCGCCCGGCACCGACAGCGACTTCCACACCTCGATCGCC
>JAXMCM010000017.1:0-339203 GCA_046349355.1 Geminicoccaceae bacterium | reverse complement strand
TGGGCTACTTCGACCTTTCCGAAGAGCTGCCGCCGCACCCGCCGGACAGCTGAGCCCTTGGCCGGACCCGCCACACCGACCGAACCCGCCCGGGTATCGGTCCCGTCGGCATTGGCGGCGCCGCCACGCGGCATCGCGCGGTGTCGCCAGCTGTGATCCCGGTCACAACCGCCTAGCGAAAATCGGGCAAGCTCGGGCCATAACGGGTCCAAGGAACAAGACGCCATGCGCGCTCGCACTGCCCGCCGGATCGCCCTGTTCGCCCTCGCCGCCGGTCTCCTTGGCGGTGTCCCGGCCTGTCCCGCCTTCGCCTCCGACCCCACCATGGCCGAAGCCCGGCTCATGGCCAGGGCCGAGATCGCCCTGGTCGACCTCGGCTACGCGCTCGATGCCCCGGACGGCTTTCCCGACGCGCAGAGCGGCGCCGCTCTCGCCCGCATCAAGGGCGACCTCGGCCTGCCCGGCGACGCGCCGCTGACGCCGGAGCTGGTCGACGCGGTCGCCGCCATGGCCACCGCGCGTCGCGCCGGCCTGCTGGCGCTGGCGGAGCGCCGCCGCAGCGCCGAGGCGCGGCTGGTCCTCGCCGCCGACGCGGCACCCGCCGCGGTCCTCGCCCAGGTTGACCGCTGAGCCGGTTCCGGGCGCAATGACGGTCCCGCCGCCGCCCGGAGAGCCGCCATGCCCGAGGCCACCCCGATCCAGCCGGGCCGTCCCCTCCGCCTCGGCCTGATCGGCTACGGCGCCATCGGCCGCGAGGTCGTGGCCGCCGCCCGCCGTGGCGCCCTCGGCGACGGCATCGCGGTGGCGGCCGTGCTGACCCGGCGCCCGCGCGAGCCCGAGCCCGGCCTCGTCCTCGTCGAGGATCGCACGGCATTCCTCGCCGCCCGGCCGGACGTCGTGCTGGAGGGGGCCGGCCACGCCGCCGTGCGCGAGCATGGCGAGGCCTGCCTCGCCGCCGGCGCCGACCTCTTGCTGACCTCGATCGGCGCCCTGACCGACGATGCCCTGCACGCCCGCCTCGAGGCCGCCGCCCGCAACGCCGGGCGCCGGCTGATCCTGGCCTCGGCCGGCATCGGTGCGCTCGACATCCTGGCCGGGGCCGCGGTCGGCGGGCTCGACGCCGTCACCGTCACCGTGCGCAAGGATCCCGGGGCCTGGTACGGCACGGTCGCCGAGCGCCAGCTCGACCTCGCCGCCCTGAGCGCCCCGGCGGTGCTGCACGACGGCAGCGTGCGCGACGGGGCCAGGCTCTACCCGCAGAACGTCAACATCGCCGCGGCGGCGGCCCTGGCCGGGCTCGGCCTCGACCGCACCCGCCTCGTCATCCTGGCCGATCCCGGCGTGACCGAGCATGTCGTCGAGATCGAGGCCAGCGGCTGGTTCGGCAGCTTCAGCTTCCGCGAGGCGATCGTGCCGACGGTCGAGAACCCCAAGACCGGACGGCTGGTGGCGCTGGCGGTGGTCAAGACCGTCCGCCAGCTGGCGAGCCCGGTGGTGGTCGGCTGGTAGGGGCGGTCCGGCAGGCGGCGCCGGCCGCCCCGCCCCGGCTCACTTGTTGGCGAGATAGGCCTCGGCCTGGGTCCAGGCCCCGGCCTCGCCGGCGTTGCAGCGCTGGTAGGCGCCGACCAGCCGCGACATGTACTGGTTCTTCTCGTCGCCCTCGATGAACACCTGGGTCATCTTCTGGGTCAGCTCCATGAGCTTGGTGTCGCACGCCGTCTCGGCGGCGAACGCGGCGTTGGCGAGGCCGCCCGCGGCGAGGGCGGCGAGGATCAGCTGGCGCATCGACGTTCCCTTTCTTCGGGCCTGCCGGCGCGCACCTGCGGCCGGTCGGGCGAGGGGAACGCTACGGTGCTGCGACCGGCGCGCGTATCCGGAGAGGGGCTATCCTTTCGATGCCGGCACTCTATGCCGGCAGGCCTTTCGATGCCGGCGTTCTATGCCGGCCGGCGGCTCAGAACGCCGGGCTCTCCGGCAGCCCCAGCCGCAGCCGGGCGCGCTGGCGGGCCTGGAAGCTGACCCGGTCCGGCACGTAGAGCAGCGCCGGCAGGCGGCGCATCAGCGCCGCCTCCAGCATGTCGACCTGGCCGTCGGCCTCGACGACCTCCCACAGCATCTCGATCAGCTCGACCCGCGCCGGCTCGTCGTGGGCGTCGATCAGCACGCGGGTGAAGCCCTGCCAGTCGGACGCCGCCTGTGCCGCCTGCTCGGCCTCGGCCAGCAGCGTCGCGGCGTGGCCGGCGTCGACGCCCAGCCGGTCGCGCAGGAGGTGCTCGATGACCTTGCGCTCCTCCGGGCCGAAGCGGCCGTCGGCGCGCGCCGCCTCGACCAGCAGGGCCGCCGCCGCCAGGTCCTTGCCCGGCGGCCGCGGCTGGTCGCCGCCCTGCAGCAGCCGGCCGAGCAGGCCGCGCATCAGCTGGCCGGCAGGTTGCACTGCGTCCGGATGGCGGCGATCCGCTTGTCGATCATCGCGTTGTACTCGCCGGAGGCGATCTTGAACTTCGCCCCCTCCTGGCCGGTGATGATGCCGACCACGGCACCGGCCGGGACCACGGCGGTGACGCCGTCGGCCGCCTGCTGGGCGTTGCTGGCCTTCTCGCTGGTCAGCACGCGGATGTCGCCTTCGGCGGTGGCGCAGTTGATCGGCTGCTCGGTCTGCGCCTCGACCTTGTCGACCTGCTTGGAGGCGCAGGCGGCGAGGCCGGAGCCGAGGATGGCGGTGAGCGTGACGGCGATGGCGGCGGGGCGAAGCATGGGGGGTGCCTCCTGTCGTTGAATGGATTGCTGATACGGGCCCGCCGCGCGGCCGGCAAGGCCGTGCTACGTGCCCCCTCGCCCGCCGCGGCGCCTGCGTCTAGGGTCGCGCCCGACCTGCCCCCTTCTTGCGCGGAACCGAGCCCGACCCATGCGCCAAGCCGCCCCGCTCCTCGGCCTGCTGCCGGCCCTGCTGCTCGCCGCCTGCGAGCTGCCCGAGGCGCCGCGCGGCGACACCACCGCCACCGCGGCGCGCGGCGACCGGCCGAGCGTCCGCTTCGCCAGCGGCGTCGAGGGCACCGCCCCGCTCGACAAGCAGCAGGCCATCGAGCGCATCGGCAACGCCCTGCGCCAGCGCGGCTTCACCATCACCCGGGCCGATCCCAACACCGGCCTGCTCGACGCCGTCAACCGCACCGGCTCGGACGCCGCCTGGGCGAGCTGCGCCCGGCTCGCCTTCCGCGATCCCATGGCCGAGGCCTTCCGCAGCCGCTCCTCGGACGCGTCGGGCTTCGAATCGCGGGTCAGCGTGCTGGCCTCGCCGCAGGGCAAGGAGGTGCGGGTCACCGTCCGCGCCTCGTTCCTCGGCCAGTACATCAACGGCTTCACCTTCGCCACCGAGACCGCCCCCTGCCGCTCGACCGGGGCGCTCGAGGACATCGTGCTGGCCGCGCTGCGCGGCTGATCAGCCGCCCTCGAGGCTGGCCAGCAGCGGCGCGTCGCGGCCGTAGATGTCGTCGCGGAAGTTGACGGTCCCGTCCTTGTTCACGAAGGCCGTCAGGTAGGTCACGTAGATCGGCACCGGCTGCTTCAGGGTGATGGTCTGGTTGCCGGGGCCGGCGGTGCGGGCCTCGAGCGCCGGCAGGTCGATGCCCTGCGGCGCCAGCAGCGCCGCCGCCAGCTCGAACGGGCGGCCGACGCGGATGCAGCCATGGCTGAACGCCCGCTCGGCCCGCGCGAACAGCCCCTTGCTCGGGGTGTCGTGCAGGTAGACGTTGAACTCGTTCGGAAACATGATCTTGAGCCGGCCCAGCGCATTGTCGTCGCCGGGCTCCTGGCGGACGCTGTAGGGGAACCGCCCCGGCGTCACCTTCGCCCAGTCGACCGAGCGCGGGTCGACCACCCGGCCGTCGGCGGCCAGCAGCGTGTAGTGGTTGCGGCGCAGGTAGTCCGGATGCTTGCGGATCTGCGGCAGCAGCTCCTTCGTCGCGATGCCGCGCGGCACGTGCCAGTAGGGGTTGACCACGACGTAGCTGATGCTGTCGGCGAACACCGGCGTCTGGGTGTAGGGCGTGCCGACCACGACCGGCGAGGTCAGCACCGTCCGCTCCGTCCCGTCGGCCGCGGTCTCGACCAGCTTGACCTCGAAGTCGGCGATGTTGACGAACACGTGCCGCGCGCCGAGGTCGGTCGGCAGGTAGCGGCGCCGCTCCATGTTGACGACGAGCTGGTCGATCCGCCGCTCGACCGGCGTGTTGAGCGCCCGCAGGGTGCCCTTGCCGACGACCCCGTCGGCGTCGAGCCCGTGCCGCGCCTGGAAGCGCCGGACGCCCGCTTCCAGCACCGGGTCGTAGAGCGTCCCGCCGGCAGCACCGAACGGCAGGTCGCCCGACTCGACCAGCCGCACCCGCAGCGCCGCCACCGCCGGGTCGTCCATGCCGGGTTTCAGCACCACCGCGTCCGGCACCGGCGTCCAGCCGCCGCGCGCCGCGACCGCGCGCAGCTCGGCCAGGTGGCTGCGCAGCCGGGCGTAGCGGTCGGTCTGCGGCGGCAGGGACGCCAGCCAGCGCTGCAGGTCCGGCGCCAGCGCCGCCTCGGTCAGCACCGCCTGGCGGTCGACGGTGCGCCGCTCGATCCGGGTATGCGGGTCCGCACCCGGATCCTCGACCCGCCCGACCTGGACGTCGACCGCGTAGTTGAGCAGCGCGATCGACAGCCCGATGTCGAGCGCCGCCAGCTCGCCGACGGTGGTGGCGCCGTCGTAGCCCTCCAGCGTGTCGACGAAGTAGTCCTGCGGCCGCAGCCCCTCGCCGGCGGCCGCCTGCAGCGTCGCCAGCACCAGCCGGCCGCGCGCGGTCAGGCCGGCGGCATCCGTCCAGGCCGGGGCGAAGCCGCGCGCCTCGTAGAAGCTGCGCACCGAGTCCAGCTCGCGCCCGACCCGGCCGCCCGGCCGCGTCGCCTGCTCGGTGACCTGGGCCAGCCCGGCCTCGATGGCGTTGGCGATGCTCGGCAGCGCCTCCTCGGCCCGCGCCGCCGCGGCGAGCAGCAGCGCCGCCAGGACCAGGGCCAGCAGCCGGCGCATCACAGCACCTCGAACACCCGCCCGCTCAGCGCCCCCTCGACGCTCTTGCTGTAGGCCAGGGCTACCCGCGCCGCCGGCACCGGCTCGTGGCCGCGGAAGAACGGGGCGTAGGCGCCCATCGATTCGACCAGCACGCCCGGGCTGACGGCGTTGATCCGCAAGCCGCGCGGCAGCTCGATCGCCGCCGCCCGGACGAAACCGTCGAGCGCCGCGTTGACCATCGAGGCCGAGCTGCCGGCGCGCACCGGGTCGTGGCTGAGCACGCCGCTGGTCAGCGTGAACGAGCCGCCGTCGCTGACGAACTCGCGGCCGATCAGCACGAGGTTGACCTGCCCCATCAGCTTGTCCCTGAGGCCGACGGCGTAGCCGGCCTCGTCGAGGGCCTCGAGCGGGGCGAACTTGACCTTGCCCACGGCCGAGACGACGGCGTCGCAGCGGCCGATCGTCTCGAAGCCGCGGCGGATCGAGGCGGCATCGGTGACGTCGACCTGCACGTCGCCCGACCTGCTGCCGACCGCGACGATCTCGTGGCGCGACCCGAGCTCGGCGACGATGGCCTTGCCGATGGTCCCCGACGCGCCGAACAGCACGACCTTCATGCGCTCCTCCTGCCTTGCGAGCCGTCCGGCGCTAGTCGCTGCGGGCGGTGGCGTCAACGGCAGGCCTGTGAAGCCGCCGGCACCCCCGCTATAGGAGCGCCGCCATGCCGACACCGTCCCGCTCCCGCTCCCGCCGCACCGCCCGCCCGCGCGTCGGCTTCGTCAGCCTCGGCTGCGCCAAGGCGCTGGTCGATTCCGAGCGCATCGTCACCCGCCTCAGGACCGAGGGCTACGACATCGCCCCGAGCTACGAGTCGGCCGACGTCGTGGTCGTCAACACCTGCGGCTTCCTGGTCAGCGCCCGGCAGGAGTCGCTGGAGGCGATCGGCGAGGCCATCGCCGAGAACGGCAAGGTGGTGGTGACCGGCTGCCTCGGCGGCGACCCGGCGGCGATCCGTGCCGTCCACCCCAAGGTCCTGGCGGTCACCGGCCCGCAGCAGTACGACGCGGTGCTGGAAGCGGTCCATGCCGCCGTCCCGCCGCCGCACGCGCCCTATCTCGACCTCGTCCCGCCGCAGGGCCTGCGGCTGACGCCCAGGCATTACGCCTACCTGAAGATCTCCGAGGGCTGCAACAACCGCTGCTCCTTCTGCATCATCCCGAAGCTGCGCGGCGACCTGGTCTCGCGGCCGGCCGCCGACGTGCTGGCCGAGGCCGAGGCGCTGGTCGCCGCCGGGACGAAGGAGCTGCTGGTGATCTCGCAGGACACCAGCGCCTACGGCGTCGACGTCCGCTACGCCGCCTCGACCTGGCGCGGGCGCGAGGTGAAGGCCCGCTTCCTCGACCTCTGCGAGGCGCTGGGCGGGCTCGGCGCCTGGGTGCGGCTGCACTACGTCTACCCCTACCCGCACGTCGACGACGTCCTGCCGCTGATGGCCGAGCGGAAGGTGCTGCCCTATCTCGACATCCCGTTCCAGCACGCCAGTCCGCCGGTGCTGAAGGCGATGCGCCGCCCGGCCAACCAGGAGAAGGTGCTGGAGCGCATCCGCAGCTGGCGGACGATCTGCCCCGACCTCACGCTCCGCTCGACCTTCATCGTCGGCTTCCCCGGCGAGACCGAGGGCGACTTCGCGGACCTGCTGGCCTGGCTCGACGAAGCGCAGATCGATCGCGCCGGCTGCTTCCGCTACGAGCCGGTCGACGGGGCGCCCGCCAACGACCTGCCCGGCGCCGTCCCCGAGGAGGTCAAGGAGGAGCGCTGGCAGCGCTTCATGGCCCGCCAGCAGGCGATCTCGGCGGCCCGGCTGCAGGCCAGGGTCGGCCGCGAGATCCGCGTCATCGTCGACGAGGCCGGCGACGAGGTCTGGGGACGCTCCGAGGGCGACGCACCGGAGGTCGATGGCCGCGTCGCCCTGGAGGGTGCCGATGGCGTGGCGCCGGGCGACATCCTGCGCGCCGTCGTCACCGGCGCCGACGACTACGACCTGCAGGCCCGCGTGATCCGATGAGCCGCCGGGTGGTCATCGTCGGCGGCGGGACCATGGGCAGCTCCGCCGCGTACTGGCTCAGCCGCGAGCCGTTCGACGGCGAGATCACCGTCGTCGAGCGCGACCCGACCTACGCCCGCGCCTCCTCGGCGCTGTCGGCGAGCTCGGTCCGCCAGCAGTTCAGCACGCCGGTCAACATCGCCATCGGCCGCTTCGGCTTCGGCTTCCTCAAGGACGCCGACGCGACACTGGCCGTCGACGGCGAGGCGGCGGCGGTCGGCCTGCACGAGGAGGGCTACCTCTTCCTCGCTCCGCCGGCCGGCATGCCCGTGCTCGAGGCCAACCACCGCATCCAGCGCGCCCATGCCGCCGACGTCGAGCTGCTGACGCCGGCGGCGCTGACCGCCCGCTACCCGTGGATGTCGGCCGAAGGCGTCGCCGGGGCCTCGCGCGGGGTGTCCGGCGAGGGCTGGTTCGACGGCTACGGCCTGCTGCGCGCCTTCCGCCGCAAGGCCATCGCCCAGGGCGTGCGCTACGTGGCCGGCGAGGCCGCCGGGGCCGAGGTCCGCGACGGCCATGTCGAGGCGATCCGCCTGGCCGACGGCACCCGCCTGCCCTGCGATGTCGTCGTCAACACGGCCGGACCCTGGGCCGGCGACGTTGCCGCCATGCTCGGCGTCGACCTGCCGGTGCGGCCGCGCGCCCGCTCGGTGTTCGTCATCGATGGTCCGGAGCCCCTGCCCGGCTGCCCGCTGGTCATCGACACCAGCGGCGTCTGGATGCGTCCGGAGGGCCGCTACTACATCACCGGCATCTCGCCGCCGGCCGAGCGCGATCCCGACGGTGCGCCGCTCGAGGTCGACCACGAGCTGTTCGAGGAGCTGATCTGGCCGGCGCTGGCCCTGCGCATCCCGGCGCTGGAGCGGCTCAGGGTGGTCGGCAGCTGGGCCGGCTACTACGAGTACAACACGGTCGACCAGAACGGCCTCGTCGGGCCGCACTGGGCCCTGGACAACGCCCTGTTCGCCAACGGCTTCTCCGGCCACGGCATCCAGCAGAGCCCGGCCGTCGGCCGCGGCCTCGCCGAGCTGGTCCGCCACGGCCGCTACGTCACCCTCGACCTGTCGCCCCTGGGCCTCGAGCGCCTGCGCGACGGCCGTCCGCTGATCGAGCAGGCGGTCGTCTAGACCCCCGGTCCGGACCGCCTAGCCGAGCCTCCACCGCGTCGCCTGCACCGCCGTCGTCCCGTCGTCGCGGCGCGCGTAGTAGACCGTCAGGATCGTCCCGTCGGCGAGCGTCACCGAGCCCGGATAGCCCAGATCCTTGCCCGGCAGGCCGTCGCGGATCGTCAGCGGCGGCGCCGTGTCCCAGCTGCGCCCGCCATCGGCGGAGAGCACGGCGCGGATGGCGAAGGGCGGCCGGCGGAAGCCGTAGGTGCACAGCAGCCGGCCGTCGGGCAGCGCCAGCAGGTGGGCCGGATAGCCGTCGATGCCGGTGGGCTCGGGCGCGGCCCAGCTGCTGCCGCCGTCGTCCGACCAGGTCTGCCACAGGGTGGCGCTGGCGTTGTCGCGCAGGTGCAGCAGGATGCGGCCCGACGGCAGCAGCAGCGGCGCCGGCTCCTCGAACAGCCGGCCCGGCACCGCGGCCGCCTCGATCGCCGGCTCCCAGGTCATGCCGCCGTCGCGCGAGCGGACGACGAAGACCCGCTCGTAGCGCGGGATGTCGCAGAGCGGCAGGACCAGGGTGCCGTCGTCCAGCACCACGGCACCGCGCATGCCGTAGCCGCCGACGAAGGGCCGCGTGTCGAGCTCCGCCACCGTCGTCCAGCTGTCGCCGCCGTCGTCGGACAGGTGGATGCGGCTGGCGCCGTCGCCCCGCGCCCAGGGCATCAGCTGCTCGGGTGCGCCCGGCGCCGCCCAGTCGTGCTCGGGCGACGCGGCTAGGCCGGCGGCGAGCCGGTCCGGCATCGTCCAGCGCTCGCGGTCGGGCCGCCGCCGCGCCGCCGGAAGCGGCAGCCAGGCGAACTGCCACTGGTTGAGCATGACCCGCTGCCCGCCCAGGGCAGTGAGCCCGGCGCATTCGACGCCCTGCCAGCCGAACCCGGGGACCGGCACCGGCGGCGACCAGCTCTCGCCTTCGTCGTCGGAGCGGGTCAGGTAGTTGGCGAACAGCGGCTCCTCGGGCGGATGCAGCACGAAGCCGCGCCGCGGCGCCTTGTTGAACACGACCAGCAGCGCGCCGCCGACCCGGCACAGATGCGGGTGGGCGCAATAGGCGAAGGGATCGCCGTGGACGATCCGGTGGGCTGGCCCGTCCACGGCCGGACCGGTCAGTCGGCGAGGCGGAAGCGGGTGCAGCGGACGAACTGCAGCGGCCGCTCGTCCTCGCTCCACTCGTGATGCAGCATGACGATGGTGCCGTCGCCCAGCTGCACGACGCTGGGGTAGCCGATGTGCTGGTAGACGCCCGGATTGTGCCAGTCGATCCGGCCGCCGCCGTACTTGCCGGAGGCCGGGCTCATCCGCGACGAGCCCGGCCGCTCCATCTCGCTGCGCCCCGGCACGCCGCCCTCGCGGATGACGAACTCGTCCTTCGCGTTCCAGGTGACGCCGTCCGCCGAGACGACACCGCGCACGCCGTAGGGCGGCCGGCGGTAGCCGTAGATCAGCAGGTAGCGGCCGTCCTGGAGCGCGATCGTCTCCGGGGGATAGCCCCAGATGTTGGTCCACTTGGGCGGCGACCAGGTGAAGCCGTCGTCGTCGGAGACGACGAACACCATGTTGCGGGCGTCGCTCGACGGGTTGACGTGGGTGCGCATGAACGAGACCAGCCGGCCGTCGGCGAGGCGGAGCAGCGAGGGCTCCTCGTAGTCGATGATCGAGGCCGGGTCGTAGGCCAGGGTCGAGAAGTACTCCCAGTTGAAGCCGCCGTCGTCCGAGCGCATCAGCGCCGATCGGGTGCTCTCGCCCTCGCCTTCCTCCTCGTAGCCGCGGATGCGGCCGTAGAGGCCCATCAGCAGCGAGCCGCTCGGCAGCTGCCAGCAGCCGAGCCGGCAGCCGCCATGCTTGAGCGGCCGGACGTTGACCGGGATCGGCTGGCTCCAGGTCTTGCCGCGGTCGGTCGAGCGGACGACGTAGGTGCCGAGCCAGCCCTGGGTCTTGTAGGCCCAGGTCCAGTCGCCCCATTCCGCCGAGGTCGGGTGCGACGACCAGGAGACGCCGTCGGGCCTGACGCCGCGCTTGAAGAAGCCGGTGATGGTCAGGTTGACGATCCAGGTGCCGTCGGCCAGCTCGCAGAAGCCGCAATCCCAGTTGCCGGTGGTGTCGCTCCAGTCGAGGACCACCTCGGGAGCCGACCAGGTGAGGCCGCCGTCGGCCGAGCGGGTCAGCAGCGTGCGTCCGCTGTCATGGTGATAGGGGAACCGCTCCTCGTTGAAGACCGCGATGATCTCGCCCGTCGCCACGGTCCGGGCGGCGATCTGGTTCACGCAGTGCTCGGGATGACGGAAGATGTCGTGATGGCTGACGTCGACGATCCGGCTCATGGAGCCCCCCCCTGCGGCGACCTGACTGGCCATTGTGAAGCATGCCGCGACGAAGCGCCGGCTGATGCGGCGCGACGGATTCTTGACGCGCGGCGCCATGGCCGCGTCCGCACCGACGCCGGCTGGCGGCGCTCATGGTCATGTCCCCGTCGTCAGCGGTAAAGTCGGCAATCGGCTCAGGATGGAATGATGCTGCTGGCCAAAGGGGACGCACCCGCCCAACGAGGCGGGTCGAGCGGGAGGACAGCATGAGCACGCGTTGGACCATGACACGGCGCGCCTTCGCAGCTGGGGCCGCCAGCACGCCATTCTTCCTGAGCGGCCGCGCACCGCGCGCCCAGTCGACCACCGAGATCGTCCATTGGAGCTGGCTCGCCGCCTCGGACGGCGAGGTCTGGCAGAAGATGATCGACGCCTTCAACGAGGCGCACAAGGGCAAGGGCCTCCAGATCCGCATGGAGCTGGTCCCCGAAGAGCAGTACATGACCAAGGTCCAGGCCGCGGTCGTCACCGGCCAGGCGCCGGACTTCGGCTGGGGCACCGCCGGCGTGCGCGCCAAGCAGGCCAAGGACGGCGTCATCGTCCCGCTCGACGACCTCGCCGGCAAGGCCGGGCTGGATCTCGCCGACTTCGACGCCTTCGCCCTGCAGCAGGCGCGCTATCCCAAGTACGGCAACGGCCTGTTCATGGTCCCGATGGACCTGATGAGCCTGCAGCCCGAGGTCAACATCGAGCACGTGAAGGAAGCCGGGCTCGATCCGGCGAGCTTCCCCGAGGACGGCGCCACCGTGCTCGAGTGGGCCGAGAAGATGACCCGGCGCGACGGCGACAAGGTGACCCGCTCGGGCATCATGATGACCGGCTCCGGCGTGCAGCCGACGGTCACCTGGGGCATCGTCGCGGCGCAGATGGGCTTCCAGCGCGCCTCGGCCGACCTCAAGACCGCCTGCGTCAATCCCGACGCCGGCCTCAAGGCGATGGCCTTCGTCCTCGACCTGTTCGACAAGCTGAAGGTCAGCACGCGCGACGTCACCGACCGCTACAAGGCGTTCGGCACCGGCCAGGGCTCGATCTTCTGGACCGGCCCGTGGACGATCAACGGCTACCTCCAGCAGAACCTGCCCTTCCGCACCTACCTGTTCCCGAAGTTCGGCGAGAAGCGCGTCACCTACTTCGAGCAGGGCGGCCTCGAGCTGTACCAGCAGGGCGACACCGGTCGCTACGAGGCTACCATGCAGGCGGTGAAGTGGCTGTCGGACAACAGCTTCCTGTGGACGACCCAGGGCCGTGGCGCGAGCCCGCGCAAGTCGATCCTGTCCAAGCCCGACTACAAGACCGCCGGGGCGCCGTGGGACGTGCGCGGCGCCTTCGTCGAGGGCATGGCGTTCGCCACCGAGGGCGAGATCCCGGTGCTCGCCGGGCCCGACTTCACGATCTATTCGGGCGGCAACTTCCTCGCCAAGACGCTCGAGGGCGTGTGGGCCGGCATGACCAAGCCCGAGGAGGCGATGGCCCGCCTCCAGGAGCAGTGGCAGAAGGGCCTCGACGCCGGCTGAGCCCGCGGCTCGCGGCATGGGGACGGGGGTGGAGGCCCGCGAGGAGACAGGCAGGCCCGTCGGCAGGAGCCGGATCGATGCCTCGGGCTACCTGCTCGTCGCCTTCTTCACCGTCCCCTTCCTGCTGTTCAACGTGGCGCCGCTGCTGTTCGGCATCGGCGTCGCCTTCACCGAGTGGGGGATCATCGGCGCCCCCACCTGGGTGGGGCTGCAGAACTTCCGCGAGGCCTGGGGCGATCCCTGGGTGTGGACGGCGTTCCGCAACATCTTCTGGTACGCGCTGATCATCGTCCCCGGCGTCACCGTGCTGGGCCTCGCCTTCGCCCTCTACGTCCACCAGCGCTGGCCACTGTCGACGCTGGCGCGGACCCTGTTCTTCACCCCCAACGTCGTCTCGGCGACGGTCATCGGCCTGATCTGGGTCTGGGTGCTCGACACCCAGTACGGCCTGCTCAACCATTATCTCGGCGCCATCGGCCTGCCCGAGATCCCGTGGCTGACCAGCCCGCAATGGTCGCTGACGGGGGTCGCCATCGCCTCGATCTGGTGGGACCTCGGCCTCGCCTTCGTGCTGTTCCTCGCCGCCCTGCAGGACGTGCCGGACGACCTCTACGATGCCGCCGCGATCGACGGCGCCGGCCGCTACCGCCAGCTCCGGCACGTCACCCTGCCGCACCTGCGGCCGGTGATCAGCATGGTGGTGACGCTGCAGCTGATCGCGACGATGCGCATCTTCAGCCAGGTCTACGTGATGACCAACGGCGCGCCGGTCGGCTCGTCGTCCTCGCCGGTGCACTATCTCTACCAGGTCAGCGTCATCCAGTACCGGCTCGGCTACGGTGCCGCGATCTCGGTGCTGCTGTTCCTCGCCATCATCGTCGCCACCGGCGTCATGCGCCTCGTCCTGCGGGAGCAGGCCCGTGGCTGAGCCGCTGGGCGGGCTGCTGCGCCGCCGGGTGCCGGGCACGCGCCTCGCCGTCGGCGACATCCCGCTCTGGCTCGTGGGCCTGGCGATCGCCGGCGTGTGGGGCCTGCCGTTCGTCTGGATGGTCAGCACCTCGTTCAAGCCGCCGTCGCAGGTGATGACCCGCGACATCGAGTGGCTGCCGCGCGAGGTCATCCTCGACAACTATGCCAAGGTCCTCACCGAGTTCCCGATCGGCCGGTGGGCCCTGAACAGCCTGATCGTGGCCGGCGTCGCGACGGCGCTGTGCGTGCTGTTCGGGGCGATGGCCGGCTACGCGCTCGCCCGGCTGCGCTTTCCCGGCCGCAACCTGCTGTTCAACCTGTTCCTCGCCTCGATCATGGTGCCGGTCGAGGTGGCGGTGGTGCCGATGCTGCTGGCCTTCATCAAGGTCGGCCTCGCCAGCACCTACGCGGCCATGATCCTGCCGACCGTCGCCAACGTCTTCTCGGTCTACATCTTCCGCCAGTTCTTCCTGACCTTCCCCAAGGAGCTGGAGGACGCGGCGATCGTCGACGGCGCCGGCCGCCTGCAGATCTTCTTCCGCATCGCCCTGCCGCTCGCCCGCGCCCCGGCGATCGCCACGGCGGTGATCGTGTTCACGCTGAACTGGAACAACTTCCTCTGGCCGCTGCTGATCACCTTCGACGAATCGATGAAGACCATGCCGGTCGGCATCGCCGCCTTCGCCCCGGTGGTCGGCACCCACACCCAGCTCGAGGGCTACGCCGTCGCCATGGCGGCGGTGACGCTGCTGTGCATTCCCTCGGTGCTGCTGTTCCTCGTCCTCCAGCGCCACTTCATCCGCGGCATCGCCGCGGGCAGCCTCAAGGGCTGACAGCCCGTCCGGGACCGCTCATGCACACCCAGCTGTTCATCGACGACGCCTTCGTCCCGGCCGCCGACGGCCGCACCTTTACCACCTTCGACCCGTCGACCGAGGAGCCGGTCGCCGAGATCGCCCGGGGCGGTGCCGCCGACATCGATCGCGCCGCCCGCGCCGCGCGCCGTGCCCTCGACGGTCCGTGGGGCCGGATGACCCCGGCGGCGCGCGGCCGGCTGCTGCTGCGCCTCGCCGACACCATCGCCGCGCGCCGCGAGGAGCTGGCCCTGCTCGAGACCCGCGACGTCGGCAAGCCGCTGAAGGAGTCGCGCGGCGACGTCGACGGGGTGGTGGCGACGCTCGTCTACAACGCCGGTGCCGCCGACAAGATCGAGGGCACCTCGATTCCGCTGGGCCCCGACTTCGTCGACTTCACCCTGCTCGAGCCGCTGGGCGTCACCGCGCACATCGTGCCCTGGAACTACCCGCTCGGCATGGCGATGCGCTCGCTGGCGCCGGCGCTGGCGGCCGGCTGCACGGCCGTGCTGAAGCCGGCCGAGCAGTCGCCGCTGACCGCCCTGCTGCTGGGCGAGATCGCCCGCGCCGCCGGGCTGCCGGCGGGCGTGCTCAATGTCGTCACCGGCTTCGGCGAGGAGGCCGGCGAGGCGCTGGTCCGTCACCCGCTGGTGCGTGGCGTGACCTTCACCGGCAGCGTGCCGACCGGCCGCCGGGTGATGGCGCTGGCGGCGCTGCGGACCCTGCCGGTGGTGCTCGAGCTCGGCGGCAAGAACCCGCTGCTGGTCTTTCCGGACGCCGACCTCGACCGGCTGGTCGAGGATCTCGCCGACGCCTCCTTCGGCAACAGCGGCCAGGTCTGCAGCTCGGCCTCGCGCCTGCTGGTCCATGCCGACATCGCCGACCGGCTGGTCGAGCGCCTGGCCGGGCGGGCGAGGCGGGTGACGGTCGGCGCCGGCATCGACGACCGCGACATCGGCCCGGTGGTCTCGGCCGAGCAGCACGAGCGGATCCTCGGCTATCTCGCCTCCGCCCGCGCCGACGGGGCGCGCTTCGCCGCCGGTGGCGGCCGCCCGGCGGACCTGTCGCGCGGCTGGTTCGTCGAGCCCACCGTGGTCGATGCCGTCACCCCGGACATGCGCATCGGCCGCGAGGAGGTCTTCGGTCCGGTGGTGACGGTGACCCGCTTCGCCAGCGAGGACGAGGCGGTCGCCATGGCCAACGACACCGGCTACGGCCTGACCTCGGGCGTCTACACCGCCGATATCGGCCGGGCCCTGCGGCTGGCCCGCCGGCTCGAGGCAGGCTCGGTCTGGATCAACGGCTGGTTCATCGGCGGCCAGCAGGCACCGACCGGCGGCATCAAGGACAGCGGCATCGGTCGCGAGCGCGGCCTGCCCGGCGTGCGCAACTACCTGCAGGTCAAGAACGTCGGGATCAGGCTGTAGGGGCCTCGGGCTGCGCCGGGCCCAGCTGCTGGCGGACCTCGGGGCGGAAGCGCTGCAGCCGGTCGCCCGAGAACTGCCGGCGGAACTCGCGCGGCGACAGGCCGAAGCGGGCCTTGAAGCAGCGCGACAGGACCGACGGCGACGAGAACCCGGTGGCGAGCGCCACCTCCTGCACCGGCGTGTCGCTGTAGAACAGCTGGTTGCGCGCCGCCTGCAGCCGGAGCTTGAGGTAGTAGCCGCTGGGCGTGTCGTCGAAGCGGGCGCGCATCAGCCGCTCGAGCTGGCGCACCGACAGGCCGCCGCGCCGCGCCAGCTGCTCCGGCGACAGCGGGGCGTCGAGGTTGCGCTCCATGTCGGCGACGATCCCGGCGAGGCGGTGGTCGATGCCGGCGATGGCGTCGGCCGCCGAGACCCGCTGCGGCTCGAAGCCGCGCCGGGCGCGCTCGTGGACGAAGCCGTTCTTGACGATCTCGGCGAGGCCGTGGCCGTGCCGCAGCGCGATCAGCTCCAGCATCATGTCGAGCGTGGCGATGCCGCCGGCGCAGGTCATGCGGTGCTGGTCGCTGACGAACAGCTGCTCCTCGACGACGATCTCCGGATAGCGCTCGTGGAAGCTGGCGATGGCCTCCCAGTGCAGCGAGATGCGGCGGCCCTCGAGCAGCCCGGCCTCGGCGAGGGTGAAGGCGCCGGTGTCGATGGCGCCCAGCAGCGCGCCGTGCCGGTCGAGCCGGCGCAGCCAGTGCAGCAGGCGCCGGCGGACATGCTGCAGCGGCTCGTTGCCGGCGCAGACGAACAGCGTCGGCACGAACGGCACGTCGGCGATGCCGGCATCGGGCTGCATGGTCATGCCGTTGCAGGCCGTCACCGGGCGCCCGTCCATCGTGAACAGGCGCGACGCGAACAGGCGGCGCCCGGCATTCTGGTTGGCGACGCGCAACGCCTCGAGCGCCAGGATCAACGCGTAGATCGGGAATTCCGGCAGCAGCAGGAAGCCCACCCGCTCGGGCTCGTCACCGCCGCGCAAGGCCGGATCGGACATCGCTCACCTGCCATGCTGATGCCGCGAACAATCAAGTCGCTGTCGCCAGCGGTCAAGCCCCTCGCCGCTCGGAATGCGACTGATCGGGGGTCATCGAGCCGTCGGGACGAAGGACGACATGGACGTCGAGCGGGCCAGGAAACGACTGCAGGGCTGCTACATCACGGTCCCGACGATGTTCCGCGATCCGGACCTCGAGCTCGACCTGCCGGCGATCGCCCGGCACGTCCGTTTTCTGCGCGAGCGCGGCATCGACCAGCGCTACGGCACGCTCCTCGCCGGCGGTGCCGCCGGCGACTTCTCGACCATGACCATGGCCGAGCGGCAGGCCGTCGCGGAGACCGTGGTCGAGGCGGCCGGCGGCCAGGTCCCCGTCGCCATGGGGGCGCAGACCACCAGCACCCGCGAGCTGGTCCAGCTGGCCAGGACCGCGCAGCGGGTCGGGGCCGAGTTCATCCAGGTCAGCTGCCCGTTCTACTTCCAGCACACCGAGGACGACTTCTACGCCCATGTCTGCGAGGCGGCGGCCGCCGCCGACGTCGGCATCATCCTCTACAACACCTTCTGGACCAGCGCCGGCGTGTCGTTCCGGCTGGTCGAGCGGCTGTGTGCCGAGGTGCCGAACTTCGTCGGGCTGAAGTGGGCCTGCCCGCGCACCGACGCCATGGAGTTCGAGGACGTCGTCTCGACCTTCGCCGGCCGGCTGACGGTCATCGACAACCACCTGATGTTCGCGATGAGCGCCATGCTGGGCGCCACCGCCTTCGAGGTGCACCTCGCCAACTACTGGCCGGAGTGGGGCATCCGCCTGGTCGACAGCGTCGCCGCCGGCCGCTGGCACGACATCCAGACCATGCTGGTCCGCGAGGCGATGCCCTTCTACAAGCTCTGGGTCGAGATCGAGAAGACCTACACCTCGGGCGACGGCTACATGGACAAGCTCTGCATGGAGCTGATCGGGCTCGACAGCTCGCGCTGCCGGCCGCCGACCCGCGACGTCCGCGGCCTCTACCGCGAGCGCTGCCGGCAGATGATGCTGCAGACCGGCGTGCCCGGCGTCCTGCCGGCCTGAGCGGGATGGGTGTTCCCGCCGTGCTGCGCCTCGCCCCGGATGACGACGTCGCGGTGGCGCTGCGGGCGCTGGCCGAGGGCGAGGAGATCGAGCTCGACGGCCGCCGGCTGACCGTGCTGGAGCCGGTGCCCCTCGCCCACAAGCTGGCGGTGCGGCCGATCCCCGCCGGCCAGCGCATCCGCAAGCACGGCTTCCCGATCGGCACCGCGACCTGCGCCATCGATCCGGGACGCCTGGTCCATGTCCACAACATCCGCAGCGACTACATCGTCAACGATGTCGACCATGCCGAGGACTGACGCCCCGGCGACCTGGCAGGGCTGGGTCCGCGCCGACGGGCGCAAGGGCATCCGCAACGTCGTGCTGGTGGCCTACCTCGTCGAGTGCGCGCACCACGTCGCCCGCGCCATTGCCGCACCGTTCGCCGAGGACGGCGTCCAGCTGATCGGCTTCTCCGGCTGCTACCCGAACGGCTACGCCCAGGACGTGATGGACGCGGTCTGCACGCACCCGAACGTCGGTGCGGTGCTGCTGGTGTCGCTGGGCTGCGAGGAGTTCGACCGGACCCGGCTGTGGAGGACGATCCGGGCGAGCGGCCGCCCGGTCGAGCTCGCCGTCATCCAGAAGGATGGCGGGACCAGGGAGACCGTCGCCCGCGGCCGGGCCTGGATCGGCCAGGCGCTGCAGGCGATCGCGGCGACGCCGCGGGTGCCGATGGGCATGGCGGATCTTGTCATCGGCACCAAGTGCGGCGGCTCCGACGGGACCAGCGGCCTGACCGCCAACCCGGCCATCGGCCGGGCCTCGGACCTGATGGTCGATGCCGGGGCCGCGGTGATGTTCGAGGAGCTGGGCGAGCTGTTCGGCTGCGAGGGCCACATGGCGGATCGCGCCGCGACACCCGGTGTCGCCGCGGCGATCCTCGCCGCCATGGCCAAGAGCGCCCGCTACTACGGCACCATGGAGCATGGCAGCTTCGGCGGCGGCAACATCACCGGCGGCCTCTCGACGGTCGAGGAGAAGTCGCTGGGCGCCTACATGAAGAGCGGCACCCGGCCGATCGTCGGCCTGCTGCGCCCGGGCGTGCTGCCGCCGCAGGCCGGCCTCTACCTGATGGACATGGTCCCCGACGGCCCGGTGCGCTGGGGCTATCCCAACATCAACGACACCACCGAGGTGGTCGAGATGATCGCCTGCGGCGCGCATGTCGTGCTGTTCTCGACCGGCCGCGGCTCGGTCGTCGGCTCGGCGGTGAGCCCGGTCGTCAAGGTCTGCGCCAATCCGGAGACCTTCCGGCGCATGGCCGACGACATGGATGTCGACGCCGGCCGCATCATCGAGGGCCGTGGCACGCTGGACGAGGTCGGTGCCGAGATCGTGGCCCTCGTCGCCCGCGTCGCCGCCGGCGAGCCGACCCGCTCCGAGGCCCTGGGCCACCAGGAATTCGTGCTCGGCTACAAGAGCTTCGAGCCCCTGGGACCGGCCTGCTTCCCGGGCTGAGCCGGACCGGGGCGTCAGGCTATCCGGCCAGGGCCTCGGCGACGGCGCGTCGCAGCAGCGGGTAGCCGAGCGTGTCGGCCTGCCGGTCGATCTCGGCGAGATCGGTCCGGAGCCCGGCCGAACGGTCGCCGCGGCCCCAGGCGGCGAGCGTCCGTCCGCGCCCGACGATCAGGGCCACCAGCGGCAGCGGCTCGTCGGCGAAGGTCGCTTCCATCAGCCCGGCCTGGCGCTCCGCCTCGGCCCACAGGCCGCACCGCAGCGTCCCCTCGATGGCTCCCAGGCGGAAGAAGTAGTCGTTGTGCCGCAGCCGGGTCTCGCGCAGCAGCGCCTCGCCCTCCGGCAGCAGCGTCGCCAGCCGCCCGGCCGGCGCCGCCCAGGCCAGCAGGCCGGCGCTGATCCCGCCGAAGTAGGTGGCGGCGCGTTGCAGCGCCAGCGTGTGGGCGTGCTCGAGCACCGCCAGCGCGTCCGCGCCGGCGCCGCTCTCGGCCATCGCCCAGCCGCGGAAGGCGATGTTCTCCGGCTCGAAGCGGCCGAGGCCCAGGCGCGTGGTGATGGCGTCGACACGGTCGAGATGGGCCAGCGCCGCCGGCATGTCGGCCTGCCAGATCGCCGCGAGGACGGCACCGTGCCGGGCGATGAGCTCCGCCCTCCCGTTGCCGACGCGCACCGCCTCCGCCACCGCCTCGGCCGCCTCGGCGGCGGCGCCGTGCAGCGGCCCGGCCGCGCCGCGGCAGATCGCCAGCATCGCCCGGTTGGCGACGTCGATCCGGCCCAGCCCCCGCTCGCGGGCAGCGGCAACGCAGCCGGCGAAGCTGCGATGCGCGCTGGCGAAGCGCCCCGTGGCGTATTCGGCGTCGGCCAGCCCGCCCAGGGCCCGCGCCACCAGCGCCGCGTCGCCGCAGGCCTCGGCGTCGCGCAGGGCGGCGCGGTGCTCGGCCATGCACGCCTCGGTCCGGCCCAGCGGGAACAGCAGGTTGCCGCGGAGGTGGTGCAGCCGCGACAGCTCCGCCTTGCTCTCTGACGGCCCGGCGATCGCCTCGGCCTCGGCGAGCGCGGCGAAGGCCTCGTCCAGGCGGTCGGCGAGGCGCAGCACCTCGGCGAGGCCGATCAGCGCCCGGCAGCGCAGCAGCGGCTCGGCGGCACTGGCGAGCGCGTCGCGGATCGCCTGCTCGGCCGCGACTGCCTCGCCCAGCTCGAGCAGGACCTCGCCCTCGAGCAGCGCCAGCGCCGCAGCGGCCTCGCCGCCGACCGAGCGGCCGGCACGGACCAGCTCGAGGGCCTCGGCGTTGCGGTAGGCGGCGAGCTCGGCCCGCGCCGCGCGCTCGTAGGCGGCGGCCGCCGCCGGATCCCCTGCCCGCTCCAGGTGCTCGGCCTCGAGTCGCAGGTCGCGGCCGGCGAACCAGGCCGCCGCCCGCGCGTGCAGCGCCTGCCGGCGGGTCAGCAGCAGCGTCTGGTAGACCCCGTCGCGCAGCAGCGCGTGGCAGAACCGGTAGGCGGCGCCGTCGGGCTCGACCAGCCGCCGCTGCACCAGCTCGGCCAGGGCATCGGGCGTCACCGGCGCCAGCGCCGCCACCGCCGGCGCGGCGAAGCGCTGGCCGAGCACGGCCGCCGCCTGCACGACGTTGCGCGCCGCCGGCTGCAGCCGGTCGACGCGGGCCTGGACGAGGCTGCGGATGGTCGCCGGCACGCCGGTCCGCGCCTCGGCGGCGTCGTGGACCAGCTGCTCGAGGAACAGCGGGTTGCCGCCGGCGCGCTCGATCAGCTGCTCGATGCCGCCGCTGCCGGCGAACAGCGCCCCCGCCAGCTCGCGCGCGTCGGCGCTGCGCAGCGGGCCGAGGTCGACCGTGACGACCGGACAGGGGGCGAAGCGCTGCCGCCCGCCGGCCTCGAGCGGATCGCCCTCGACGCGCGTGGTCGCCAGCAGGACGACCGGCATCTCGGCGACCACCGCGGCCAGCGCCGCCAGCGTCGCCAGCAGCGATTCGTGCGCCCAGTGCAGGTCCTCGACGAGCAGCAGCACCGGCCCGGCCGCCGCCGCCTGCCGCAGCAGCGTGGCGACGACCCGGTTGCGGGCCTGCTCGCGCTCGGCCGGGCGCAGCGCGTCGACCAGCCGCCGCTCGTCCTCGGCGAGCGCCTCGCCGCGCAGCTCGCGCAGGAACGGCACCAGCTCGGCTGGCAACCCTGGCTGCTCGCCGGCGAGGCTGCGGACCATCTGGCGGATCGCCTCCTCGGCCCGCCCGGCACCGAAATCGAGCACGCTGGCGGCATGCACCGCGAATCCGCGCGCCTGCGCCCGCGCCACCACCTCGCGGGCGAGCCGGCTCTTGCCGATGCCGGCCTCGCCGCGCAGCACGGCGATGCCGCCGCTGCCCTCGCCCGCCGCCTCGAGCAGCCCCAGCACCTGGGCGAGCTCGGCGCGGCGGCCGACCAGCGGACCGCCGGTGCTGCCGGCATCGTCGTGCCAGCCCTGCACCAGCCACACCGGCACCGGCGCCTCGATGCCCTTGACCGCCACCTCGCCGCGCGGCGTCGCCACCAGCTGCCGCGCCAGCGCCGCATGCACCGGGGCGCTGACCAGGGTCTCGCCCGCCTTGGCCATGTCCATCAGCCGGGCCGCGAGGTTCACGCTGTCGCCGGTGACGGTGTAGATCCGGTGCGCCTGGCTGCCGGTCGGGGCGGCGACGACGACGCCGCTGGCGACGCCGACATGCACCGCCAGCGGCGTGCCGTCGGGCGCGGCGAGCCCCGCCACCTCGGCGTGGATGGCGAGGGCAGCCTGGACCGCCCGGCGCGGGTCGTCGTCATGCGCCACCGGCGCCCCGAACAGGGCGAGCACGGCGTCGCCGAGATGCTGGTTGACCGAGCCGCCATGCGCCACGATCTGGCCGTCGACCCGCTCGAAGAAGCGGTCGAGCAGCGCCTGGACCTGCTCCGGGTCGGCGCGCGACGACAGCCGGGTGTAGCCGGCGAGATCGGCGAACAGCACGGTGACCTGGCGCCGTTCGGCCGCCGGCTGCGCCGCAGGCTCCCCGAGGCGACGGCCGCAGCCGCCGCAGAACCGGGCCTCGGCGGCATTGGCGAAGCCGCAGTCGGCGCAGGGCACGGCCAGCCGGCCGCCGCATTCGCCACAGAAGCGCCGGCCGTCCTCGTTGTCCGTGCCACAAGCGGAGCAGCGCATCGGGCCTCCCGGCGCGGCGCCTGAGCGAACATGCTAGGCTACCTGGAACGGCCGCACAACGGAGGCTCACGATGCGTCCCCTCGACCGCGTCCTCGAGACCGTGCTCTATGCCGACGACCTCGAGGCGGCGGAGCGGTTCTACGGCGGCGTGCTGGGCCTGCCGCTCGACAGCCGCCAGCCGGGGGTGTTCAGCTTCTTCAGGATCGGCGCCTCGATGCTGCTCGTGTTCAGCGCCCGTGCCGCCCGCATCGACCGCGGCGTGCCGACCCACGGTGCGGACGGGCCGGGCCATGTCTGCTTCGCCGTGCCCGAGGCCGACCTGCCGGGGTGGAAATCCCGTCTCGCCGCCGCCGGCTACCCGATCGAGCACGAGCATGCCTGGCCGCGCGGCGGCACCTCGTTCTACGTGCGCGACCCGGCCGACAACTCCGTCGAGCTGGCGACGCCGCGCATCTGGGGGATGCCCGAGACTTTTCCCCACTCATCCCCAGGAAGAGAAGCCTGAATGAGCGCGCCTGAGGCTCCCCTCAACCGCGTCAGCCCGGCCCTGATGCCGGCCAGCCGCAGCCAGCCGCTGCCCGTGGTCGAGCTGGTCGCCGACATCTCCTGCCCCTGGTGCTACATCGGCTTCCGTCGCCTCCGCGCGCTGCAGCAGCGGCAGCCGCTGCGCATGGCCTGGCGGCCGTTCCTGCTCAATCCGGCCATGCCGGCCGAGGGCGTCGACCGGCGTGCCTACCGGCTGCGCAAGTTCGGCAGCATCGAGGCGTCGCGCCGGCTCGACCGGCGGGTGGTCGAAGTCGGCGCCGAGGACGGCATCGCCTTCGCGCTCGAGCGGATCCAGCGCACGCCGCGGACGGTGCCGGCGCACATGCTGCTGCTCCAGGCCCAGCCGCGCGGCCTGCTGGAGATGATGGCGGAGCGGCTGTTCGCCGCCTATTTCGTGCAGGGCCGCGACATCGGCGATCCGCGCGAGCTGCAGCGCGAGGCGGCGGCGCTCGGCTTGGATTGGGCCCCGGAGCGCGACCGCGAGGCGCGCGAGGCGGCGGTGATGGCCTCGCACGACGAAGCCTGCGCGCAGGGCGTTTCAGGCGTGCCGCTGTTCCTGTTCCGGCCGGGTCTGAGCGTCGCCGGCGCGCAGCCGCCCGAGACCCTGGCCGCGGTCCTCGATCTCGCCCGGCTGCGCCAGCAGCTCGAGGCCGCCAGCGATCAGGGCCGCCAGGCCTCGTAGTCGCCGGTGGCGTGGGCGCGCTTGCCGCCGCGCCGCTCGTGGCCGGGCGGCAGGTAGGCCGCGGCGGTGCCGTTCAGGTTCGGCAGGTGCGGCTTCTCCCAGGGCTTGCTGGGCAGCGGCTGCTCGCTCGGCGCCTTGTCGAGGTTGTGGTGCAGCCAGGCGTTCCAGCCGGGCGGCACGGTGCTGGCCTCGGGCTCGCCGTCGCCGGCGTAGACCACCCAGCGCCGCTCCTCGCCCGCCGAGCGGGCGCCGCGGGTCCGGTAGTAGGCGTTGCCGAACTCGTCCTTGCCGACGAGCTCGCCGCGGCGGCGGGTGAAGAGCGCGGTCCCGAGCCTGTTGAACTGCAGCCAGCGCAGCACGTCGATCCCCGTCAGGTCCGATGAAGCGAGGCGGACTATGGCGACGGCGGCCTGCCGGGTCCAGTCCGAGATCGCCGCAGGCCGCTCGCGGCGGGCCTTGTGGATTGTCGTGGATAACTCGGCCGGCGACCGGAAAGGCTGTGGACAACAGGGGAAAGTCGGTTAGCCTGAGCGGTCTCAGCCCGGCTCAGCCGGCATCCGCATGACGCTCAGGCTGATGTCGCACATTGTCCACAGCCTGTGCGCAACCGTCGTCCGGCGCGGCGGTTCGCCGGACAGGAGCCGCGCCGGCCCGGGCCAGGACCGGGCCTGCGGCCGAGGCGGGGAGGCGCCGCGTTGCGACGCCACCACGCTACCTCAACTGGTACGCCAATGACGCCACATATCGTTTGGCAGGTGCTGGGTTTCGCTATATCTTGTGTCTCTGCGCCGACCGACGGCCGGCAATCGAGCACGCAACGCTCCATGGGGAGGATCGGTGATTGCTCGCAGGATCAGGGCTGGCTAAACTCGGCGTTGAATGATGAGGGCTCAGTTCGCGCTGATCGTGCCCATCAGCGGCCACTGATTGCCCGGTACGAAGGTCCTCCTAGGGCCTTTACGAACAAGTCACGAACATCCTAGAGTCAGGTTCGGAGGAGATTGGACCGCATGAAGATCGAGCGGCTGTTCACCAGGGCGGGTGACTCGCCCTATGCCGACATCCCCTTCCGGCTCGGGGCGTCCGAGATCCGCAATCCGGACGGCTCGGTCGTCTTCAAGCTCGATCGCATCGAGGTCCCGGCCACCTGGTCGCAGGTGGCGGTCGACGTCCTCGCCCAGAAGTATTTCCGCAAGGCCGGCGTCCCGGCCCGCCTGAAGGCGGTGCGCGAGAAGGGCGTGCCGTCCTGGCTGTGCCGCCGCGTCGCCGACGACAAGGCGCTGGCCGCGCTGCCCGAGGGCGAGCGCGTGGCCGGCGAGACCAGCGCGCAGCAGGTGTTCGACCGGCTGGCCGGCACCTGGACCTACTGGGGCTGGAAGGGCCGCTACTTCGACACCGAGGCCGACGCCCGCACCTTCTACGACGAGCTGCGGCACATGCTGGCCCGCCAGGTGGCGGCGCCCAACAGCCCGCAGTGGTTCAACACCGGCCTGCACTGGGCCTATGGCATCGACGGCCCGGCGCAGGGCCACTTCTACGTCGACGAGACCAGCGGCGAGGTGCTGGCCTCCACCTCGGCCTACGAGCGGCCGCAGCCGCATGCCTGCTTCATCCAGAGCGTCGCCGACGACCTCGTGAACCCGGGCGGCATCATGGACCTGTGGGTCCGCGAGGCGCGCCTGTTCAAGTACGGCTCGGGCACCGGCACCAACTTCTCGGCGCTGCGCGGCGAGGGCGAGCGCCTGTCGGGCGGCGGCCGCTCGTCGGGCCTGCTCAGCTTCCTCAAGATCGGCGACCGTGCCGCGGGCGCCATCAAGTCCGGCGGCACCACCCGGCGCGCCGCCAAGATGGTGATCTGCGACGCCGACCATCCGGACATCGAGGAGTTCATCGACTGGAAGGTCCGCGAGGAGCAGAAGGTCGCGAGCCTCGTCGCCGGTGCCAAGCTGCTGAAGCAGCATGCGGCGGCGATCATGGCCGCCTGCCACGACCCGGCCTATGTCGGCGCCGACCGCTTCTCGCCTGCCGAGAACCCGCCGCTGCGCAAGGCGATCCGGGCGGCGCGCAAGGCGATGCTGCCCGAGGGGGCGATCCAGCAGGTCCTGCTCTACGCCGCCCAGGGCTACACCGCGATCGACGTCCCGACCTACGAGGCCGACTGGGACAGCGAGGCCTACCTCACGGTATCCGGCCAGAACTCGAACAACACCGTGCGCGTCAGCGACGACTTCGTCCGCGCGGTGCTCGAGGACCGGGACTGGCAGCTGACCCGGCGCATCGACGGCAAGGTCGCCAAGACCCTCAAGGCGCGCCAGCTCTGGGAGCGGATCGGCTTCGCGGCCTGGGCCAGCGCCGATCCCGGCATCCAGTACGACACGACGATCAACGACTGGCACACCTGTCCGTCGGCGGGCCGGATCAACGCGTCGAATCCGTGCTCCGAATACATGTTCCTCGACGACACGGCGTGCAACCTGGCGTCGCTGAACCTGTTCGTCTTCCGTCGCGACGACGGCACCTTCGCGGTGCCCGAGTTCGTCCATGCCGTGCGGCTGTGGACCATCGTCCTCGAGATCTCGGTGATGATGGCGCAGTTCCCGGCGCAGCGGATCGCCGAGCTGAGCTACCGCTACCGCACCCTGGGCCTCGGCTACGCCAACCTCGGCGGCCTGCTCATGGCCTGTGGCCTCAGCTACGACAGCGACGAGGGCCGTGCGGTGTGCGGCGCGATCACCGCGCTGATGACCGGCGTGTCCTACCGCGTGTCGGCCGAGATGGCGAAGGAGCTCGGTCCCTTCCCCGGCTACGCCGACGACCGCGAGTCGACGCTGCGCGTGCTGCGCAACCATCGCCGGGCGGCGTGGAGCGAGCGCGGCGGCTACGAGCATGTCAGCACCGTGCCGGTGCCGCTCGACGCGGCGCACCTGACCGACCGCAGTCTCGTCGATGCCGCCCGCCAGGCCTGGGACGATGCCCTCGCCCTGGCCGAGCAGCATGGCGTGCGCAATGCCCAGGTCACGGTCGTGGCGCCGACCGGCACCATCGGCCTCGTCATGGACTGCGACACGACCGGCATCGAGCCCGATTTCGCGCTGGTCAAGTTCAAGAAGCTGGCCGGCGGCGGCTACTTCAAGATCATCAACCGGATGGTGCCGCGCGCCCTCGAGACGCTGGGCTACACCCCGGCGCAGATCGAGGACATCACCCGCTACGCGGTCGGCCGCGGCACGCTCGACGGCGCGCCCGGCATCGACCATGCCGCGCTGCGCGCCAAGGGCTTCGACGATGGCGCCCTGCGCCAGGTCGAGGCGGCCCTGCCGACCGCCTTCGACATCAAGTACGTCTTCAACAAGTGGACGCTGGGCGAGGCCTTCTGCAAGGAGCGGCTGGGCCTGACCGACGCGCAGCTCGCCGACGGCAAGCTCGACCTCCTGCGCGCCATCGGCTTCGCCAAGGAGCAGATCGACACCGCCAACGCCTGGTGCTGCGGCACCATGACGGTCGAGGGCGCGCCGCACCTGCAGGAGGCCCACCTGCCGGTGTTCGACTGCGCCAACCCGTGCGGCCGCATCGGCAAGCGGTTCCTGTCCGTCTCGAGCCACATCCGGATGATGGCGGCGTCGCAGCCGTTCATCAGCGGGGCGATCTCGAAGACGATCAACATGCCCGGCCGGGCGACGGTGAAGGACTGCAACGAGGCCTACATCGAGGGCTGGAAGCTGGGCCTGAAGGCGCTGGCGCTCTACCGCGACGGCTCGAAGCTGTCGCAGCCGCTGGCGACGATGCTCGAGGAGATCGAGGACGACGAGGACGAGGCGGAGGCGCAGCCGCCGCAGGCGCAGCGCATCGTCCAGGTCGCCGAGAAGGTCATCGAGCGCTGGCTGACCGAGCGCCGCAAGCTGCCGAGCCGGCGCAAGGGCTACACCCAGAAGGCCGTCGTCGGCGGCCACAAGGTGTACCTGCGCACCGGCGAGTACCAGGACGGCACGCTGGGCGAGATCTTCGTCGACATGCACAAGGAAGGCGCTGCCTTCCGCTCGCTGATGAACAGCTTCGCCATCGCCGTCTCGATCGGCCTGCAGTACGGCGTGCCGCTCGAGGAGTTCGTCGAGGCGTTCAGCTACACCCGGTTCGAGCCCTCGGGCGTGGTCCAGGGCAACGACACCATCAAGATGGCCACCTCGGTCCTCGACTACATCTTCCGCGAGCTGGCCGTGTCCTACCTGGACCGGACCGACCTCGCCAATGTCGAGCCGGCGGAGCTCCGTCACGACGCCATCGGCCGCGGCACCAAGGAAGGTGACCTCGGCAACGAGGCCGTGGCGCGCTTCGCCTCGACCGGCTTCGTCCGCGGCAACCTCCGCCTGCTGGCCGGCGGTGCGCCTGTGGTGGACGAGCAACAAGGCCGTCGTTTCGGCGCAACAGGCAGCGCGGCCGCGGTGGCCGAGCGGCCGATCGCCGTGCAGAACTCCCGCGCGACGCAGTCGGAGCTGGCTCGCCTCAAGGGCTATGTCGGCGATCCGTGCTCGTCGTGCGGTAACTTCACGCTGGTGCGGAATGGCACCTGCCTGAAATGTGACACCTGCGGCGCCACAACCGGCTGCAGCTAGGTGGCACATCGTCCCGTCGGGCAAGCGGGACGTCTTTTCCTCGTAAATCTCCTCCTTTGGGCCGGGGGTTCTTCCCCCGGCCCTCTTCTTGTCCGGCGCTGACGGCAACACTGCGGGCGTGCGGACGCCGCGGCCCGGTGGGCCGCCCGGCCGGGCCTGACCGCGCCAGGCCTCAGTAGAGTCCGGAGGGGGCCTTGGGTGCCCGGTCGCCCAGCGGCACGGGCTCGGGGGCGAACTCGACGGCCGGAGCCGACCGCTCCAGCGCGACCGGCGCCGGGCGGGCGACCTCGGGCGTCGGCTCGGACAATGCCAGCGTGCCGGGCTCGGCCGGCGGTGCCGGCACCTCGGCCACGCCCGGCGCCAGCGGCACGGTGATCTGCACGGGATAGCCGCGGCGGGTGACGAGCTCGGCCTCGACGACGTCCCAGGCGATGCGCGGCGCCTCCGTGCCGGCGGCGGCGACGATGGCGTCGCGCATGTCCGGTGCCGGCTTGAGGGTGAAGCCGTAGGTGGTCTCGAGCTCGTCGAGCTGCGCGAGGTCAGGGTGCGCCTCGATGAACAGCTCGCCGCCGCGCCAGCCCAGCTTCACCGGCTGGTTCACCGTGGTGACCCTGGTCCCGACCTTCACCTTGCCGAACAGGTCGGCGACGTCCTCGGGATACATGCGCATGCAGCCGCGGCTGACCCGGCGGCCGACGCCGTAGGGCTTGTGGGTGCCGTGCATCAGGTAGGTCGGCCAGCCCAGGTAGAGGGCATGGGCACCCAGCGGATTGTCCGGCCCGGGCGGGACCGAGGCCGGCAGGGTCGGATCCTGCTGGCGCTTGCCCTCGGTCGGGTACCAGGTCGGGTTCTCGGCCTTGCGGACGATCTTGGTCGATCCGATCGGGGTCTCGAGACCCTCGCGGCCGATGCCGATCGGGTGCGTCTCCACCGGCGCGCCGCCCGGCGGATAGAAGAACAGCCGCAGCTCGGCGAGGTTGACGACGATCCCCTCGCGCGGCGCATCCGGCAGGATGTACTCGGTCGGCAGGGTGATCAGGCGCTCGGGCCCCGGGATCCACGGGTCGACGCCGGGATTGGCCGCCGACAGCTCGAGGATGCCCAGATCGCGCTCGCGGGCGACGTCGTGCAGGATCGTCGCCTCGGTGGTCATGATGTAGGTCAGCTTGCCGACGAGGTCGTCGCGGTCCTGGCCGGTGCGGGCAGGCTCGGCGGCACGCAGGGCGCGCGGCAGTGCCAGGGCCATAGCCGAGGCAAGCAGCAGGGAACGGCGCGACAGGGTCATCGGGGCGGGTGCCGGTCGGGGTTCGGCAGGGACGTGGGAGCCGCGGGCACGCACGACAAGGCTCTGGCGCCCCGGTGCGGCCCGCGGTCCCGGCGGCAGCGGCCGTCAGGCCGCCGCCGCAGCGATCACTTGCGCAGGCCGGCCTGGAAGACGCGGTCGGCCTTCTCGCTGGCGAGGCGGGCGTCCTCGGCGGCCTGCGAGGCCTCGGCAGCAGCCTGGGTGGCCTTGGCCTCGGCGGCCTCGGCGGTGGCGCGGACGCCGGCGATCTCCGAGCGCAGCGCCTCGATGTCGCCCTTGGTGGCGCAGCCGGCGAGGCCCAGCAGCATCACGGAGCCGGTGATCAGGCCGGCGGTCTTCAAGCTCTTCATGGTCATCTCCAGGTCCAGGGTTCGAACGGCAGAAAGGCCCGCGCAACTGCCCACGGCGGCCGGGCCCGGCGAAACACGGCGAACCTACATGGTCGACGGGCGACTGGTGAAGTTTCGTCCGCGTTACGGTTGTATCTCGATCGGCGTGCCCATGGCGACACGGTCCCAGATGAGATCCATCTCGTGGTTGGTCACCGCGATGCAGCCGCGGGTCCAGTTGAACATCCAGTGTTCCTCGCGCCATTTCGCCGCAATGGCGGGGTCGAGCCCGTGGATGGCGATGTCGCCGCCCGGCGAGACGCCCATGGCCCGCGCCCGGGCGATGTCCTCGGGGTTCGGATAGGAGACGGCGATCGCCCGGTAGAAGTAGCTGCCGGGATTGAAGCCGGCGACCTGGTAGGTGCCCTCGGGCGTGCGGAAGTCGCCGCGCCGCTCCTTGGGGCCGCGCGGCTGGCGGCCGAGCGCCACCCGGAACGTGAACAGCACGTCCTGGTCCAGCATCAGCTGCATCGTGCGCTTGCGCTTGAAGACGAGGATGCGGTCGGCCTTGGCCCGGGACCTGATCACGGCCGGCGCCGCGGGCGCCGTCGCCATCGCGGGCGCCGCGAGCACGCCAGTTCCGATCCCGAACGCCAACGCCCCGAGCACGAATTCGCGTCGCTGCGCCATCGATGCCTTGTCTCAACCCGCGCGCTGGATGCCGACCGGCCACTTGCCGGCGTTGTCTACACCGGAATCTCCTAAGAAGTCACTAAGTCTTTGAAGCAAGGTCGATATGCAGGCCCGCGGGAATACTGCGCCGGGTCGCGCCGTTGTCGAGCCAGGCGGGGCCCGGTCCGAACCCAGACGGGCCCCGCCGGTGGTCCCGTCACGCTTGCGGGCGAGCGCCTTTTCGGGCGAAGTCGGGGCCATCGAGGAGGCCGATGCCATGCCCGACATCCGTGTCGCCACCTTCGCCGGTCCGGGTGCAGCCCCCGTGATCCGCCGGGTGCCCTACCCGAAGGTCCCGCGCAACGCCGCGCTGATCCAGGTCGGGGCGTGCGGGGTCTGCGGCACCGACCTGCACATCCTCAAGGGCCACTGGCCGAAGCCGCTGCCCTGGCCGTTCACGCTGGGCCACGAGATCGGCGGCGTCATCGTCGAGAAGGGCCCGGAGCTGACCGCCGACTTCATGGGCAAGCCGCTCGAGGTCGGCTCGCGGGTGATGATCCCGCCGCTGATGCCCTGCGGCCGCTGCCACTACTGCGTCCACTATCCCGAGAACGCCAACAAGTGCCTGACGCCCGTCTACTACGGGCGCTATCTCGGCTTCGACAAGGCGCCGCACCTGTGGGGCGGCTGGGCCGAGCACGTCTACGTCGACCTCGACATGCTGCCCGGCACCAAGATCTACAAGCTGCCCGACGACATGCCGCTGCGCCTCGGTGCCCTCTCCGAGCCGCTGACCTCCTGCATCCGCGCCTTCAACCGGGCGACCCGCGCCGGCGGCTTCAAATGGGGCGACACCGTGGTGATCCAGGGCTCCGGACCGATCGGCATCCTCGCCGTCGCCGCCGCCCAGGAGATGGGGGCCGGCCGGGTGATCTGCGTCGGCGCCCCGGAGACGCCGCGCCTCGAGCTCGCCCGCCGCTTCGGTGCCGAGGCCACCGTCGACATCGAGAAGCTGGCGACCCCGGCCGAGCGGATCGTCCGGGTGCGCGAGATCGTCGGCGGCTTCGGCGCCGACCTCGTCATGGACTGCTCGGGCCATCCCAGCGCCGGGCCCGAGGGCATCGAGTTCCTGCGCGACGGCGGCACCTACGTCGAGATGGGCCAGTTCACCGACGCCGGCTCCATCGCCACCAGCTGGCACCGCATCTGCGCCAAGGACATCAGCGTGCTGGGCTCGTGGGCCTTCACCGGCAACGACCTGCCGCTGGGCGTCGACATGCTCTACCGCGGCCGCAACAAGTATCCGTGGCTCGACATGCAGACGCTCTACCCGTTCGACGAGGACGGCGTATCCAGGGCGATCGCCGACGCCATGGCGATGCGCACGGTCAAGTCGACGATCATCCCGTTCCCCGAGCTGGTCGCCTGACGGAGCCGCCCGAAACCATGCCGGAGCCGACGCCGCCGGACATCGAGCTGTTCAATCCCGACGGCCGCGCCCCGGTGCTGGTCCTGTGCGACCATGCCGGCAAGCGCGTCCCGGCCAGGCTCGGCCAGCTCGGCATCAGCGACGAGGCCCTGTCCCGGCACATCGGCTGGGACATCGGCGCCGCCGACATGACCCGGCGGCTGGCCCGGCTGCTCGACGCCCCGGCCCTGCTCTGCCACGTCTCGCGCCTGGTCATCGACCCGAACCGCCGGCCGGTCAGCGCCAGCTCCATCCCGGACATCAGCGACGGCTGCGTCGTCCCGGCCAACCAGCACCTCGACGCCGCCGAGGTGCGGCGGCGGATCTTCGAGCATTTCCTGCCCTACCACCGCGCCGTCGGCCGGCGGCTGGGCGCCTTCCGCCAGGCGGGGATCGTCCCGGCCGTGGTCGCCGTGCACAGCTTCACGCCCCACATGAACGGCTACGACCGGCCCTGGCAGGTCGGCGTCCTGTGGCGCGGCGATCGCCGGCTGGCGGACCCGGCGCTGGCCTGGCTGCGCGCCCGGGGCGACCTCGTCGTCGGCGACAACCAGCCCTACTCCGGCCTCAGCGACTTCGGCTTCACCGTCACCTTCCACGCCCAGCGGACGCGGCTGCCGCACATCATGTTCGAGGTCCGCCAGGACGAGATCGCGACCCGCGCCACGGCCGAGCGCTACGCCGACCTGCTGCATGGCTCGATCCGCGAGCCGCTGGCCGACCCCGGGCTGTACCGCCTCTTCCGGGGCCACAACCTCGAGGGCACCGGCCGGCCGCTGGCTTGGCGGCATGCGGGGCTGGTGCCGGCCCGTCCTTGAGGCCACGGGTCGCGGCGCCCACATCCGCTGCACGCCCGTTGCCGCGAGGAGTGCACCGCCTTGTCCGACACCGCCGACGACCGCCTGCGCACCGAGTTCGAGGCCGCCGCCTTCCGCACGCTGGTGGCGCACCTGCGCGAGCGCACCGACGTGCAGAACATCGACCTCATGAACCTCGCCGGGTTCTGCCGGAACTGCCTCGCCAAGTGGTACCGCGCGGCGGCCGAGGAGCACGGCCGGACGATGTCCTACGAGGACGCCCGGACGCTGATCTACGGGATGCCGTACGAGCAGTGGAAGGCGCAGCACCAGGGCGAGGCGACCCCGGCGCAGCAGGCGAAGTTCGCCGCCTCCGGCGGCGGGCACTGAGAACGAGAACGTTCCTCATGTGCCGCCGGCTTAGTTCTCGGTGGAGTATGGCTCAGCTGCCGCTCAACCTCGCTCAGCGGCACGGCTGAGCCGGCCCGGCCGGGGCGGGCGCGGCAGCCGCCCGCGCCGATCAGCCGCGGCTCCGCAGCGGCTCCAGCACCGCCGCCAGCAGCTCCACCCCCTGGACCAGCCGCGACGGCGGCTCGGCGGCGAAGGTCAGCCGGACGAATCCTTCCGGCGCCTCGCCCGGGTACCAGCCCTCGCCCGGGCTGACGACGACGCCGACCCGCAGCGCCGCGTCCTTCAGCGCCATGCCGCCGACGCCGGGCGGCAGCCGGACCCACAGGTGCAGGCCGCCGCGCGGCTCCGTGGCGAGGGCTCCGGGAGCGAGCCGCCGGCGGATCGCCCCGGCCAGCACCTCGCGACGCTCGGCCAGTGTCCGGCGCAAGGCAGCCAGGTGGCGCGGCCAGCCCGGTGCGGTCACGAGGTCGAGGGCCGCCGCCTGCAGCGCCCCGGCGACGAAGAAGTCGTCGGTGCAGCGCACCGCCCTTAGCCGCGCCATGGCGGCACCGCGGGCGAACACGGCGCCGATGCGCAGGCCGGCGGCGGTGGTCTTGGTCAGGGTGCGCAGGGTGACCACGTGGCCCGCGCGGTCCAGCGTCGCCAGCGGCGGCAGCGGCTCGGTGCCGTCATGGTGCAGCTCGCGCGCCCAGTCGTCCTCGACGAGGAAGGCGCCGGCCTCGCGCACCGCCTCCAGCACCCCCGGCCGCCGGCCCGACGCCAGCACCGCCCCGCTCGGGTTGGCGAACGCCGGCTGCAGGTAGACGAGGCGCGCGCCCGAGGCGTGCAGCGCCTGGCGCAGCTGCTCGGGCCGCACGCCCTCCCCGTCCGCCGGCAGCGGCACGACCCTGAGGCCGGCGGCCCGGGCGGCGACGATGGCGCCGATGTAGGTCGGGCTCTCCATGACCACGCCGTCGCCGGGCGCCGTCAGCCCGCGGAACACGGCCGCCACCGCCGCCTGCGAGCCCGGCGTCACCAGCACGTCGCGCGCGGTGAACTCCGGCCCCAGCCCGCGCGCGAACCACGCCCGCAGCGGCTCCAGCCCCTCGGCCGGCAGGCGGTCCCAGACGTCGTCGCGCGTCGCCGCCCGCGCCAGCGCCGCGCGCAGCAGCCGCAGCGGCTGCAGCTCCACGGGCAGGTAGCCGGTGCTCAGCACCAGCATCCCGGCCGCCGGCGGGGCGACGAGCTCGGCCAGCGGCGCCGCATCGGCCCGCGGCGGCCCCAGCGCCAGCGTCTGCCAGGACAGGTCGGGCAGCAGCGGCGCCGGCGGCGCCGTGGCGCGGACGAAGGTGCCCTGCCCCGGCCGCGCCTCGATCAGCCCCTCGGCCGTGAGCCCGGCGAACGCCGCCCGCACCGTGCCGGGCCCGACCTTCAGCGCCGCCATCAGCTCGCGAACCGCCGGCAGCCTGCCGCCCGGTCCCGCCGCCGCCGCGAGGGCGCGCAGGTGTTGAGTGACGCGTCCGGCGCTGTTATCGTCGTTCATGAAAAATCACGGTAACGTTACGCTGCCCGCGACGGTAACGGCGGACGCCGGAAACCGCAACGCGGCGCTGGCCGCCGCCGGCTGGGGCCTCGCCGGCGTGGTGGCCTTTGCCCTGACCCTGCCGATGACCCGGCTGGCCGTGCTGGGCGGCATGGATGCGGCGACCGTCGGCATCGGCCGCGCCGTGGTCGCCGCCGGGCTCGCCGCCCTGCTGCTGGCCGTGACGCGCCAGCGCCTGCCGCCGGTCCGCCAGCTTCGCCGTTTGGCGGTGGTGGCGCTCGGCGTCGTCATCGGCTTTCCCCTGCTCAGCTCGCTGGCGATGGCGCTGGTGCCGGCCGGGCATGCCGCCGTGATCGTCGGCCTGCTGCCGGCGGCGACGGCGGCCATGGCGGTCCTGCGCGCCGGCGAGCGGCCGTCGCCGGCGTTCTGGCTGTCGGCGCTGGCCGGGCTGGCCGCCGTGCTCGCCTTCGCCACGGCGCGGGGTGCCTCCGGCCATCCGGAGCCGGCCGACCTGCTGGTGCTCGCCGCCGTGCTGCTGGCAGCGCTGGGCTATGCCGAGGGGGCGGTGCTGTCGCGCGAGCTCGGCGGCTGGCGGGTGATCTCGTGGGCGCTGGTGGTGGCCCTGCCGGTGACGCTGCCGGCGACCCTGCTGCTGCTGTGGTGGCGCCTCCCGGCCGCACCGCCGACCGCCGGCGCCTGGGCCGGCTTCGCCTACGTCGCGGCGGTCAGCATGTTCCTCGGCTTCTTCGCCTGGTACCGCGGCCTCGCGCGCGGCGGCGTCGCCCGCATCGGCCAGCTGCAGCTGGCCCAGCCGGTCTTGACGCTGCTGGCCTCCGCCCTGCTGCTCGGCGAGGCACTGACTCCGGCGGCGCTGGTCGCCGCGGCGGTGGTCCTGCTGTGCACGCTGGCGACCCAGCGTGCCCGCATCCGCCGCTAGCCGAGCAGCTCGTCGACCAGTTCCGGCACCAGCCGCGAGGCGGGCCCGGTCCGCACCTCGGCGAACGCCGAGCGCACCGCCGACGGCTCGAGGTTGATCTCGAGGGTGTGCGCCCGGCCCCGACGGCGGACGGCGTCGACGAAGCCGGCGGCGGGATAGACCACCCCCGAGGTGCCGATCGCGACAAACAGGTCGCAGCGCTCGAGGGCGGCGTAGATCCGCTCGAGCTCCAGCGGCATCTCGCCGAACCAGACGACGTGCGGCCGCAGGCCCGCCATCGAGGCGCAGACCAGGCAGGCCCACGGGCCCGCTGCCGGCCACGTGTGGACGCTGTCGCAGGCGAGGCAGCGGCCCTTCAGCAGCTCGCCATGCATGTGGACGAGGCTGCGGCTGCCGGCGCGCTCGTGCAGGTCGTCGATGTTCTGCGTGACCAGCAGCATCTCTCCCGGCCATGCCGCCTCCAGCCGCGCCAGGGCCGCGTGCGCCGCGTTGGGCCGGATCGCCGGGTCGAGCAGCCGGCCCCGGCGCTCGTCGTAGAAGCGCTGGACGAGATCCGGATCGCGCGCGAACGCCTCCGGCGTCGCCACCTCCTCAAGCCGGTAGCCCTCCCAAAGCCCGCCGGCGCCGCGGAACGTGGCGATGCCCGACTCGGCGGAGATGCCGGCGCCGGTGAGGACGACGATGCGGCTGGCGGTGTCAGGGCGCATGGCGAGGCTCCGCTGGAGCGACGTTGAAAGGGTCTATAGGACAGTCGAACCGAGGCGGTCTGCGCAGGCATGGGTGTGCATGGAGATTTCCGTCACTGCGGCGAAGGCGCGGCTCACGGAACTGCTGCGGAGGGCCGAGGCGGGGGAAGAGGTCATCCTCACCCGACACGGCCAGCCGGTGGTGCGGCTCGTCCCCGTTCACGCGATCCAGACGCCGCAAGCCCGCCGAGCGCTGCTCGAAGCCACGCGGCGGTCTGCCGCCGCCGGGGTAAGGACAGGTCCCGGCGCCGACCGTAGCCATGACTTTCTTTATGGAGAGGACGGCCTGCCGCGATGACATCAAGGCCGATGCCTGCTTGGAGCGATCGGCGCAGGAGAAGGAGTGTCCCCTGCTATTCGTCGGCAACGGTTTTTCCCGAACCGACGTGCGCTCGGCGCTGCACGGCTGACGCCGGCGGGCTGACGCTCACCTGCGGATCACAGCGATGGGAAAGGTGGCTCCGGGGCTCGGATTCGAACCGAGGACCGATCGGTTAACAGCCGATTGCTCTACCGCTGAGCTACCCCGGACCAGAGGCGGGGCGGTCTATAGCAACGTCGCCCCGGCTCGGAAAGGGGGTCGTTGCAGCGCAGCGTCTAGTCGGCCTCGGGCCACGAGAAGCGGATGTTGCCGGCGCGCAGGCCCTCCTGGACGACCTCGAGGCCGCCCGAGCGGATCATCCACTCCAGCCGGTGGTCGCGGTACTCGCGGCGCCGGCCGCCGCTGACATAGTGCGCCGCCACCGCCGCCATCTGCGTCGCCGCGGCGTCGAACTCGGCGAAGGTCTGCGCCACGGACGGGCGCTCGCGCAGCCGCGCGTGCCAGCGGGCGAGCGGGCTGCCGGCGGCCGGGCCCAGGCCGTAGTGGACCGAGCGGTTGACGATCGGGGCGACCGCGGCATCGGCCCAGCCGAAGCGCTCGCCGCCGAACCAGGGCGCCTCGCCCAGGCGGCCCTCGAGCCAGCCCTGCAGCACGCGGGTCTGCCGCTCGGCCACGGCCGTCATCCGCTCCGCCAGCGCGCCGGTCGCCCGGCGGAACCAGCGGATCTCGCCGAGCCCCCAGTTCACCGCCTCGTACTGGGTGTCGCAGACCTCCTCGGTCATCCGGGCGAAGGCCCGCGCCGCCGGCTCGCGCGGCAGCAGCGCCGGCTCCGGCCAGCGCTCCTCGATGTATTCGAGGATGATCGTCGATTCGAAGATCGCCGTCGTCCCGTCGACCAGCACCGGCACCTCGCGGCGCGGGTTGGCTGACGCGAACGGCCCGTCGGTCCGGCCGGTGCCGAACGTCTCCGGCAGCTCGGCCACGAACGCGACGCCCTTCTCGCGCAGCGCGATCTTGACCTTCTGGGCGTAGGAGGAGAGCGGGTGCTCGTAGAGGCGGATCATGGGCGACCCCGGAGCCGGTCGGCGGGCCGGCAGGATCGCGCGGCCGCAAGTCGCCGGCAACCGCCGGCATGGGCCGATGTCACCGCCCTCGCGGCACCGCTCGACCGCGGATGGGACCGCGAGACCCGGCCCAGCCCCCCGGCCGGGGACGTTGCCGCGGGCCCTCCTGCCGGCCTTGCCGGAGCCGGCCGTCCGGGCATCGCCGCAGCCCGGGCGCTGGGCAGACCGGACGGCGCAGGCGGAAGCTCTTGCGGACGAGGAGAGAGTCCGGAGAGCTTGGGACAGACCCGGGAGGGCTTGCCGTCCTCGACAGCGGCGGAACGGCGCGGTGAAACTGGCGCGCAGCCGCTTCCGGGGGATGACCACGATGGAGACCCGAGCGCCGTCCAGCCCCGAAGCGCCGATCGCGGTCCGGGAGATCGGCAGCTTCCACCTTGGCGGGCGCATGACGAAGCTTGCCGGGTTGCCGCCGCGCGGGCGGCTCAGCGCGCCGGGCGGCCCCGTGCACCCGATCGACCCGAACGGCGAGATCATGGTGGGCCAGATGTACGTGCAGTACGTGCGCCTGGCCGAGCCCCGGAGTGCCGCCCCGCTTCTCCTCTGGCACGGCGGGGGAATGACCGGGGCGAACTGGGAGACGACTCCCGACGGCCGGCCGGGCTGGCAGATGGCCTTCCTCCGGGCGGGCTTCGACACCTACGTCTCGGACGCGGTGGAGCGCGGCCGCGCCTCCTGGGCGCCCTATCCGGAGGTCTATGCCGAGGCACCCTACTTCCGCACCGCGCGCGAGGCCTGGGAGGAAGCCTTCCGCTTCGGCCCCGCCGGCTCCTGGCACGCCGATCCGGCGCGCCGCGCGACGCATCCGGGCCTGCGCTTCCCGGTGGCGCACATGGAGGCCTTCATGCGCCAGTTCGTGCCGCGCTGGGGCACGAACGACGCGCTGACGCAGTCCGCCTACGACGCGCTCGTCGCCAGGCTGGACGGCGCGATCATCCTCACCCACAGCCAGGGTGGCAATTTCGGCCTCCGCGCGGCCCTGACGGCCCCCGAACGGGTACGGGCCGTCATCTCGCTCGAGCCCTCCGGAGCACCCGATCCCGGCATGGCGGACGCTGCCCGGCTGCGCGGCGTGCCGCACCTCTTCCTCTGGGGCGACTATCTCGACCGCCACCCGTTCTGGGTGAACTCGGTCCCGAACGTCCGGCGCTGGCACCAGGCCCTGGCGGCGGCCGGGGTCGATGCCGAGTGGTGCGAGCTGCCGGCGCGCGGCATCCGCGGCAACAGCCACGCGCTCATGGCCGACGACAACAGCGACGAGGTCGCCGCCCTGGTACTCGACTGGCTGCGGCGGCACGGCCTCGTGCGGTAGCCTTGCTCGCGGCGGGATGCGGCACCCGGCTGGCGGCAGAGCGAGGAGCAGGACACGATGGACGCCACCCGCCCGACCTATATCGAGACCCTGGTCGAAGGGCTCGCCGCCGCCGGTTCGGCGACGGTCCTGCGCCATGCCGGCCGGGATGTCGCCGCGTCCGCCCTGCTGGCCGCGATCAACCGCCATGCCCGCGCCCTCGCCGACATCGGCATCGGCCGCGGCAGCCTCTTGGCCCTCTTCGCACCAAACCGGCCGGAGGCGCTGGCCATCCGCTATGCCGCGAACCTTCTCGGCGCAGCCACCGTCTTCCTGTCGGCGCCGCCGGCCGCGGGCGATCGGGCCTCGCTGCTGGCGCAGATGGACCCGAATCTGCTCGTCGTCTTCGCCGAGACGGCGGCCCTGGTCCCGCCCGGCACCAGCCTGCCGCTCGCGACCGTCGGCGTGGAAATCGACGGTGCCCTGCCGCTCGACCGGTGCGCCGCCGCGCAATCCGATGCGCCCGTCCCCTGCGCCGCGCGGCCCTCGGACATGGGGGTCATCGTCTCCTCCGGCGGCACGACCGGCGTGCCGCATGGCAGCTGGCGCGATTTCGCCGCCTACACCGCCATGGTCGCAGTCCCGAGCCCGACCAGCCGCCGGCAGCTGGTCAACGGCCGCCTTGCCTATCTCTCGCAGGTGCTGGTCGACACCACGCTGCTCGGTGGCGGGACGGTCATCCTGCGCGACGGCTGCGACCCGGCAGACACCCTCGCCACGATCGAGCGCGAGCGCATCACCGACCTGTTCCTGGTCGAGCCGCAGCTCTTCGCGCTGATGGACCACCCCGAGGTCGCGCGGCGCGACCTCTCCTCGCTGCGCCAGGTCGTGCACGTCGGCGCCTCCGCGCCGCCGCGGCTGCGCCGGCGGGCGCGCGAGCGGCTCGGACCGGTCGTCGCGCATACCTACGGCGCGAGCGACATGGGTCTGGTCAGCCTGCTGCGCCCGGCGGAGCACGACCCTGCCGACCCGGCATCGTTCGCCAGCGCCGGGCACGTCCTGCCCGGTGTCGAGTTGCGGCTGCGGCGCGACGACGGCACGCCCGCGTCCCCGGGCGAGCCCGGCCGCATCGAGATCCGCTCGCCCGCCATGGCCAACGGCTACCGCAACCGGCCCGACGACGAGCGGGCGACTTTCCGCGATGGCTGGTTCCGCAGCGGAGATGTCGGGCTGCTGGACGCCAAGGCGCGCCTGCACGTCCTCGGCCGCGCCGCGGACATCGAGCATGTCGACGGCGTGCCGCTGACGCCGACCATGATCGAGGACGCGCTCTGCCGACAGCCGGATCTGCGGTACGCCGTGGTGGTGCCCGATCCGGCCACCGGGCTGCGCGTCGCCGCCGTGCTCGCCTGGCCCGGCCGCGCGCTCGATGCGGCCGGGTGCCGGGCGGCGCTCCGCGGCGGACCCGCCGAAGCCGCGGCCGCCGATCTCGTCGTCCTTCCCCTGGAAGCGCTGCCGCTCTCCGAGCAGGGCAAGCCCGACCGCGCCGCCATCCTGCGCCGGGCACGCGCTCTCGGGCTGCTGGCTGGCAGGCCGGGGAGCGGGCGGAGCTGACCGGGCAGACCGCCGCGGACATGTCCGTCTTCATGCAATCCCTGGAAGCGACCCCACGCCAAGCTCCGGCAATCGTGGCGCCTCGTCGCTTCAGCTCGCGACAATCACGCTGCGATGTCGACCGCTCCTCAACTTGAAAAGGCCCATCGGGCGCCCGCGACGACCACAGGATCGCGCATCGGTCGGCGCTGCCCGGGGCGCGGTAGGAGCGGCGCATCGGCTGGCGCTCACCACGATGGCCATGGCTGCAGCGGGCACGGCAGCGGCCGAGGTGTCGGTTGGGGCGCGGTCGCTACCTCTCGGCCATCGCCGCCAAAGGTCCGAGCCGGCCCAAGGGTCCGCGAGCCTAATAAGGACGTCGCCGCTCCCGAGCTTGACGTCGTTGCCGGTCGGCGCATGGATGAACGACTTGGTCCGATTGTCGGCACCGGCCACACCCGAGCCGACGAAGATCATGCAACCGGTGGCTGCCTCGTGGCCGATGTCGCGCGACCGGGCCAACGGGAGCGCGCGGGGGTACACGAAGGCGTGGACGCGCCAGACGCGCGGCGGAGAGGAACGGTGGCATGATCACGCTCTGGGGTCTCCGGAACTCTTCGAACGTGCAGAAGGTGACCTGGGCGCTCGGCGAGCTCGGGCTGGCCTTCGAGCGGCACAATCTCGGCGGTTCGTTCGGCGGGACACGCGATCCCGCCTATCTCGCCCTCAATCCGAACGGGCTGGTGCCGACGCTCCGTGACGGCGAGCTGGTACTATTCGAGTCCGAAGCCATCCTGCGCTACCTCGCGCGCCGCTATGGTGAAGGGACGCTGTGGCCGCGCGACGTCGGGAAAGCGGCGCTGGCGGACCAGTGGACGTCCTGGGCCACCACGACCTTCTATCCGGCGGTGCGGCCGCTGTTCTTCGCGACCGTCCGGACGCGGCGCGCCGAGCAGGACCCGTCGAGCTTCGGGCCTTTGCGCGAGAAGCTGGCTCCGGTCATCGCGATCCTCGATCGAGCGCTGCAGGGCCGGCGCTTCCTCCTCGGCGACGCCTTCACCTACGGCGACATAACCCCCGCCATCGTGGCCCGGAGGGCGCTGCTCGTGCCGCACGGCGCGCCGGCGGCACCGAACGTGGCGCGGTGGCTGGACCAGCTACGCGAGCGCCCGGCCTTCCGCGACCACGTCGACCTGCCGATGGGAACGTGCCTCGAGGAATGGCTGGAGCACGAAAAAGCGTTGGGGGCCGCGGGCAACAGGGCGTAAGGGCGGCGGCGAGCCAAGCGCACGATACCGCCTTGAGGAGAAGGCGCTGACCGTCTGTTGCCCAGAGGACTTGGCAGCGGCCGTGCTCGCCGCTGACGCCTTGGCACCCCTGGAGGCCCGGGCCGGAATCGAACCGACGTACGGGGATTTGCAGTCCCCTGCATGGCCACTCTGCCACCGGGCCCGAAGGCCCCTCCACTTAAGGGCGGGGCCGGTGCCGGTCAACGGTGTGACGCCCCGGCCGATTGCCGGGCCGCGGCGGCAGCCGGTATAAGCCTGCGCATTCCCTTCCCTCCCGCCTGCGACGGATCCGCGCCCCATGACCGACTACGCCAAGGCCCGCTGGAACATGGTCGAGAACCAGCTGCGCCCGAGCCGGATCGAGGAGCCGCGCCTGCTGGAGGCCATGGGCGAGATCCCGCGCGACGCCTTCTGCCCGCCGCAGCTGCGCGGCGTCGCCTACAGCGACGAGGACATCGACCTCGGCGGTGGCCGCCACCTGATCGAGCCGCTGGCGCTGGCGAAGCTGGTCCAGGCGGCCACGCCGAAGCCCGGCGACGTCGCCCTCGTCCTGGGCTGCGACACCGGCTACTGCGCCGCCGTTCTCGCCAAGCTCGTCGCCACCGTGTTCCTGCTGACCCCGTCCCGGGACAACGTCGCCGCGATCGAGGGCGTGCTGGGCGAGGTCGGCTGCGACAATGTCGTGCTGCAGACCGGCGACCCGGCCGCCGGCCTGGCCAGCCAGGCGCCCTTCGACATCATCCTGCTCGCCGGCTCGGTCGTCGCCGTGCCCAAGGCCCTGCTCGACCAGCTCGGCGACAACGGCCGGCTGGTCGCCGTCGTGGCGCCGCGCCGCGCCGGCAAGGCGACGCTGTTCCGCAAGGTCGGCGGCAGCATCGGCCAGGTCGCCGTGGTCGACGCGGCGATCCCGCCGCTGCCGGAGCTGCGCCCGGCCCCGGCCTTCGTCTTCTGAGCGCCCGCCCGCTTCGCTCGCGCGCGAAGCGGGCGCTGGCGGTGTGACATAACTTTTGGTAGATAAGCGCCATGCGTCTTTCGCGCGTGGTGCTTCTGGCGTCGCTGGCCTGCGGCACCTTCCTCCCGGTGGCGAGGGGAGCGACGTTGCAGGAGGTGCTGGTCGGCGTCTATCTCGGCAGTCCGCGCCTCGAGGCGGCCCGGGCCCGGCTGCGCGCGGTCGACGAGGAGGTGCCGGCGGCGCTGTCCGGCTGGCGCCCGCAGCTGGCCGCCAGCAGCTCCGCCGCCATGGCCCTGACCTCGACCGACGGCAGCGACCAGACCCTGGGCTCGCTCGGCCAGTCCGTCACCCTGTCGCAGCCGCTCTATACCGGTGGCGCCACCACCGCCGGCACCAGCCGGGCCGAGCACGCGGTGCTGGCCGAGCGCGCCCGGCTGACCGCCACCGAGCAGGCGGTCCTGCTCGAGGCGGTCGAGGCGTTCGCCGCGGTGCGGCGCGACCGCGCCGTCCGCGATCTCGCCCGGCGCAACGAGCAGCGCTTCCAGCAGCACCTCGCCGCCACCCGCGACCGCGAGCGCTTCGGCGAGCTGACCCGGACCGACATCGCCCAGGCCGAGACCCGCCTCGCCGAGGCCACCGCCGAGCGCATCCGTGCCGAGGGCGAGCTGACCGTCGCCGAGGCCCGGTTCCGCCGCGTCGTCGGCACGCCGCCCGACGAGCTGGCGGCGGCCGAGGCACCGGCGCCGCCGCCCCTGCCCGAGACCGAGCTCGATCCCGTCGTCGACACGCTGCCCGAGGTGGTGGCCGCAGGCTTCGAGCTCGATGCCGCTCGCGACGACATCGACCTTGCCAGAGCCCGGCTCCGGCCGCGCCTGTCGCTCGACGGCTCGCTCGGCTACGAGCGCCAGCCCAGCACGCTGATCGACGACGAGAGCACCGCCAGCATCGGCTTCACCCTGACCGTGCCGCTCTACCAGGGCGGTGCCGAGTACGCGCGCATCCGCCAGTCGCGGCAGACCGCGGCCGAGCGCCGGCACCGCCTTGCCGACGTCCGCCAGGTGGCGCTGGAGGGATTGCTGGCGGCCCGGGCCGAGCTGGCCAGCGTCGCCGCGCGGGTGAAGACGCTGCAGGTGCAGATCGACGGCGCCACCTTCGCCCTCGAGGGCGTCACCCAGGAAGCCCTGATCGGCGCCCGCACGGTGCTCGACGTGCTCGACGCCGAGCAGGAGCTGTTCGCCGCCGAGGTCGAGCTGGCGCGCGCCGAGACTGCGCGGCTGGTCGCCGCCTACCGGCTGCGCGCCGCCGCCGGCCAGCTGACGGCGCAGGCGCTGCAGCTGCCGGTCGAGCCGCACGATGCCGAGGCCTACTATCGGGCCGTCCGCAACCGCTGGGTCGGTACCGGCGACGCCGCCGAGGACGGGGACGAATGACCCCGACGGCCTGTAGGGTAGACCCGCTGCGGTCGCCGCCATGCCCGGGCGGGCCGAACGAGGGAGAGCTGGGATGAGCCAGGCCAGGAGCGATCAGGAGCCCTCGATGGAGGAGATCCTGTCCTCGATCCGCAAGATCATCGCCGACGAGGGCGCCGAGAAGCCGGCGCCGCCGGCGGCCACCGCCCCGGCTCCGGCCAAGGCCGCGGCACCGCCGCCGGCCGTCGAGGACGACGACGTCCTCGAGCTCACCGACATCGCCGACGACGAGCCTGCCGAGACGCCGGCCCCGGCCAGCCTCGACGCCGGGCTCGTCGCCCGTCCGGCGACGCCCGCTTCCGCTCCACCGCCGCTTCCCAAGGAGAACCCGCCGATGCCGACGATCGCCAAGGACGACGGCCTGGTCTCGCCGACCGCGGCCAGCGCCAGCGCCAATGCCTTCGCCAAGCTCGCCCGCGCCACCGGCGGCGAGACCGCACCCTCGCCGCTGGCCGGCCGCAGCGTCGAGGACCTGCTGGTCGAGCTGCTCCGGCCCGCCCTCAAGGAATGGCTCGACCAGAACCTGCCGGCCGTGGTCGAGCGCGTCGTCGAGCAGGAGGTGAAGAAGCTGGCCCGGCGCGCCGAGCTGATGTGATCGCCGCGCCGGCGTTAACCGGAGCGCAGCAGGCCGCAGGCTAGAGCCGACGCTGCGGCCGGCCCGATCCCCGGGCCGTCGCCGGAGCGGTGCATGCAGCCGGACGACAGGCTTCCCGTGGACCCGGTGCTGGGCAGCGTGCTCGCCGTCCAGGGTGCCCGGGTCACCGGCCATCTGGCACAGGACGGCGTCCTCGCCGCGATCGGCGACCTCGTCGCCATCCCGGCCGGCGGGGGACGCGTCTTCGGCGTCGTCCACGCCCTGCGCAAGGGCCGCCGCCGCGACGACCGGCCGGTCATGGAGGTACACCTCCTGGGCGAGGTCGCCGCCGGCAGCGACCGCTTCCGCCGCGGCATCTCGCGGGCCCCGGCGCTCGATGCGCCGATCCGCCCCGCCACCGCCGCCGAGGCCCGCACCGTCTACGCCCAGCCGGCCACCGCCTCGGTCCGCATCGGCACGCTGCGCCACGATCCCGGCACGCCGGCCTACGCCCAGGTCGACGGCCTGCTCGGCAAGCACTTCGCCATCCTCGGCAGCACCGGCTCCGGCAAGTCCTGCGCCGTCACGGTGATCCTGCGGGCGATCCTCGCCGCCCACCCGCAGGCGCACGTGCTGATGATCGACCCGCACGACGAGTACGCCGCGGCACTCGGCGACCTCGCCCAGCGCCTCGACCCGTCGACGCTCGAGCTGCCCTACTGGCTGATGGGCTTCGACGAGATCGCGGCGCTGCTGGCGCCGAGTCGCGACGACCGCGGCTATGCCGAGGCGGCGATCCTGCGCGAGGCCATCCTCAGGGCGAAGCTGACCTGGCTCGGCGACGCCCCCGCCGCCCATCTCACCGTCGATACGCCGGTGCCCTATCGCCTCTCCGACCTCGAGCGGGCGATCGAGGAGGCGATGGGGGCGCTCGACAAGCCCGAGGGTTCGGCCCCCTACCGCCACCTGCTCGGCCGCCTCCGCTCGGTGCGCGCCGACCCGCGCTACGGCTTCATCTTCCAGTCGCTGCACGTCCGCGACTCGATGGCCGCCATCCTCGGCCGGCTGCTGCGCCTGCCGGTCGCCGGCCGGCCGGTCACGCTCATCGACATCTCGGCGATCCCGTCGGAGATCGTCGACGTGGTCGTCTCGCTGCTCTGCCGGCTGGTCTTCGAGTTCGGCCTGTGGTCGGACCGGCGGGCGATGGCGCCGCTGCTGCTGCTCTGCGAGGAGGCGCACCGCTACGTCCCGGCCGACGGCAGCCCGGCCTTCGAGCCCAGCCGCCGCGCCATCGCCCGGATCGCCAAGGAAGGCCGCAAGTACGGCGTGTCGCTGGGCCTCGTCAGCCAGCGCCCGGCCGAGCTGTCGGCGACCTCGCTGTCGCAGTGCGGCACCATCATCGCCTTGCGCATGAGCAACGAGCGCGACCAGGCCTTCGTCCGCAACGTCCTGCCCGACGGCTCGGAATGGCTGATCGCGGCCCTGCCGGCGCTGGCCACCGGCGAGGCGGTGGCGATCGGCGAGGGTGTCGCGGTGCCGATGCAGCTTCGCTTCGACCCGCTGCCCGAGTCCCACCAGCCGGCCAGCCAGACGCCGTCCTTCGCCGCCGCCTGGAGTGCCGACACCGCCGGCGACGAGGCCGTGCGCGACACCGTGACCCGCTGGCGCCACCTGCGCCGCTGAGCCGCCGCCCGGCGGGCGCGCTTGTCGCTCCGACACCCTTCCCCTATCTACGCCCGGCGTCCGGAACGAGCAGGAACGGTGGGCCCGCGATGCTGGGCAAGACTTACGAGCCGCGGGACGTCGAGCCGCGGATCTATGCGCAATGGGAAGCCTCGGGCCTCTTCCGCCCGACGCCGCACGAGGGTGCCAGGCCCTACTGCATCACGCTGCCGCCGCCGAACGTCACCGGCTCGCTGCACATGGGCCACGCGCTCGACCACACCATCCAGGACGCGCTGATCCGCTTCCACCGGATGCGCGGCTTCGAGACGCTCTGGCAGCCCGGCACCGACCATGCCGGCATCGCCACGCAGATGGTCGTCGAGCGCCAGCTGGCCGCCTCGGGCGCCAACGTCACGCGCCGCGAGCTGGGCCGCGAGGCGTTCATCGCCAAGGTCTGGGAGTGGAAGGAGCAGTCCGGCGGCACCATCGTCCGGCAGATGCGCCGGCTGGGCCAGTCGCCCGACTGGTCGCGCGAGCGCTTCACCATGGATGCCGGCCTCTCCGAGGCGGTCCTCAAGGTGTTCGTGGCCCTCTACCGCGAGGGGCTGATCTACAAGGACAAGCGGCTGGTCAACTGGGACCCCAAGCTGCAGACGGCGATCTCCGACCTCGAGGTGGTCCAGACCGAGATCGACGGGCACCTCTGGCACATCGCCTACCCGATCGAGGGTGATGACGGCGCCACCATCACCGTGGCGACGACCCGGCCGGAAACGATGCTGGGCGACACCGGCATCGCCGTGCACCCCGAGGACGAGCGCTACCGCCACCTCGTCGGCCGCCACGCCATCCTGCCGCTGGTGGGCCGACGCATCCCGATCGTCGCCGACGCCTACTCGGACCCCGAGAAGGGGACCGGTGCCGTCAAGATCACCCCGGCGCACGACTTCAACGACTTCGAGGTCGGCCGCCGGCACGGGCTCGAGGCCTTGTCGATCCTCGACGCCGAGGGCCGCGTCTGCGCTCCGGCGCCGGAGCCCTATCTGGGTCTCGACCGCTTCGAGGCGCGCAAGCGCATCGTCGCCGCGCTGGAGACGTCGGGGGCGCTGGTGAAGATCGACCGGCACCGCCACATGGTGCCGCACGGCGACCGCTCCGGCGTGCCGATCGAGCCCTACCTCACCGAGCAGTGGTACTGCGACGCCGCCACGCTGGCGGCACCGGCCATCGCCGCCGTCGAGGACGGCCGCACCCGCTTCGTGCCGGAGCAGTGGGCCAACACCTATTTCGCCTGGATGCGCAACATCCAGCCCTGGTGCATCTCGCGCCAGCTGTGGTGGGGCCACCAGATCCCGGCCTGGTACGGGCCCGACGGCCAGGTCTTCGTCGCCGAGAGCGAGGCCGAGGCGCAGGCTGCGGCCCTCGCCCACTACGGCGCCGAGCGGCCGCTGCGCCGCGACGAGGACGTGCTCGACACCTGGTTCTCGTCGGCCCTGTGGCCGTTCTCGACGCTGGGCTGGCCGCAGCGGACCCGCGAGCTCGAGCGCTTCTATCCCGGCGACGTGCTGGTCACCGGCTTCGACATCATCTTCTTCTGGGTCGCCCGGATGATGATGATGGGCATGCACTTCATGGGCGATGTGCCGTTCCGGACGGTCTACATCCACGGTCTCGTCCGCGACGAGTCCGGCCAGAAGATGTCGAAGACCAAGGGCAACGTCATCGATCCGCTGGAGCTGGCCGAGGAGTACGGGGCCGACGCGCTGCGCCTGGCGCTGCTGGCCAGCACCGCGCAGGGCCGCGACATCAAGTTCGGCCCGTCGCGGGTCGAGGGCTACCGCAACTTCGTCACCAAGCTGTGGAACGCCTCGCGCTTCCTCGAGATGAACGGCGCCGCCCTCGACGCGGCCTACGACCCGAAGGCCTGCCGGCAGCCGATCAACCGCTGGATCGTCGGCGAGCTGGCCCGGCTCAATGCCGCCACCACCGCGGCGTTCGAGGCCTACCGCTTCAACGACGCGGCGCTGGGGCTCTACCACTTCGTCTGGGACAGCTTCTGCGACTGGTGGGTCGAGCTGTCCAAGCCGCAGCTGACCGGCAGCGACGAGGCCGCCCGCGCCGAGACCCGCGCCACCGGCGCCTGGGTGCTGGCCCGCGTGCTGCACCTGCTGCACCCGATCGCCCCCTTCGTCACCGAGGAGCTGTGGGACCGCCTGTTCGGCGCTCCGGGCGGCCTGCTGATCGGCAGCCGCTGGCCCGACCTGCCGGGCGACCTCGTCGACGAGGCGGCCGCCGCCGACCTCGGCTGGCTGATCGGCACCGTCTCGGCGATCCGGGCGGCGCGCAGCGAGCTTAACGTGCCGCCCTCAGCCCAGCTGGCGCTGCAGGCGCATGGCGCCGGCGCCCAGTCGCAGGAGCGGCTGGCCCGCCATGGCGAGGCCCTGCGCCGCCTCGCCCGATTGAGCGCCATCACCATCGACCATGGCGAGCCCGTGCGCGGCTCGCTGCAGGTCGTCGTCGACGACGCCACGCTGGCGATGCCGCTCGGCGAGGTCATCGACCTCGGCAAGGAGCGCGAGCGCCTGCAGAAGGAGATCGCCCGGCTCGCCGGCGAGGTCGAGAAGCTGGGTACCAAGCTCAGCAATCCGAGCTTCGTCGAGCGCGCCCCGGCCGAGGTCGTCGCCGAGCAGCGCGAGCGGCACGCCGAGGCGACGGCGACCCGCGCCCGCCTCGTCAGCGCCCTCGAGCGCATCGCCTGAGCCCGCTTCCGGAGAAGGCTGTGACCGCGCTTGTCTGCTTTGCCTCGACCAGTGCCGAGGCCCGTCCCGTCCACGTCGTCCCGGCCGGCCGCTGGAGCGGCTGGCTCGCCGCCCAGAGCGAGGCCCGCCGCGCCTGGCTCGAGGGCAGCGGCTTCAAGGGCAAGGCCGCCAGCGCGGCGCTGCTGCCGGCGGAAGCCGGGCATGGCCTCGAGGCGGTGCTGGTCACCAGCGAGCCCGAGCAGCCGTGGGACGCGGCCGCCCTGTTCGCGGTGCTGCCGGCCGGCACCTGGCGGCTGATCGGCATCCGCGACGAGGCCGAGGCGGCGCTGGGCTGGGCGCTCGCCGCCTACCGCTTCGACCGCTACAAGCGCAACGAGGCGCCGATCCCGGTCCTCGCCATTCCCGACACGCCGGCGACGGCGCGCTCGCGGAACCTGGCCGAATCGTTCTACCTCGCCCGCGACCTCGTCAACACGCCGTCCAATGACCTCGGCCCCGCCGAGCTCGAGGCCGCGGTCGAGAGTGTGGCCGGCGGCAGCAACGCCGCGTTCCGCAGCATCGTCGGCGACGCCCTGCTCGAGGCCGGCTACCCGCTGATCCACACCGTCGGCCGGGCCAGCGCCCGCGCGCCGCGGCTGATCGATGTCTCCTGGGGCGAGCCCGGCCGGCCGGCGATCACCCTGGTCGGCAAGGGCGTGTGCTTCGACACCGGCGGGCTCGACATCAAGCCGTCGAGCAACATGCTGCTGATGAAGAAGGACATGGGCGGGGCGGCGCTGATGCTGGCGCTGGCCCGGACGATCATGCGCCAGGACCTGCCGGTGCGCCTGCGCCTGCTCATCCCGGCGGTCGAGAACGCCGTCGGCAGCCGCGCCTTCCGCCCCGGCGACATCATCCGCTCGCGCAAGGGCCTCAGCGTCGAGATCGGCAACACCGACGCCGAGGGCCGGCTGATCCTGGCCGACGCGCTGGCCGAGGCCGACCACCAGAAGCCGGAGCTGCTGCTCGACGCGGCCACGCTGACCGGTGCGGCGCGCGTCGCCCTGGGGCCCGACCTGCCGGCGCTGTTCACCCCCGACGACCGCCTCGCCGACGATCTCGCCACCTTCGGCAACCGGCTGGGCGATCCCCTGTGGCGGCTGCCGCTGCACGCCCCCTACCGGCGGCTGATCGACAGCCCGATCGCCGACATCAACAACGCCGGCAGCAAGCCGTTCGCCGGCGCCATCACCGCCGCCCTGTTCCTCAAGGACTTCGTCACCGAGACGACCGCCTGGGCGCATCTCGACATCTACGCGATGAACGACGAGTCCCGCCCGGGCCGGCCGCGCGGCGGCGAGGCGACGGCGCTGCGGGCGCTGCTGGCCACCATCGAGCACCGCTTCGTCCGCTGAGGAACGCCCGTGACCCGCAAGCCGCCGACCGTCCGCGCCGACTACCATTTCTGGAGCGTGATCGCGACGCGCTGGATGGACAACGACATCTACGGTCACGTCAACAACGTCGTCTACTACAGCTACTTCGACACGGTCATCGCCCATTTCCTGATGGGCAAGGGCCACCTCGACCCGTGGACCGGCGAGGTCGTCGGCATGGCAATCGAGACCGGCTGCCGCTTCCACCGCTCGCTCAGCTTCCCCGATACCATCCATGCCGGGCTGCGCGTCGTCCATCTCGGGCGCTCCAGCGTCCGCTACGAGGTCGGCATCTTCCGCAACGACGAGGACGGCGCCTGCGCCGACGGCCATTTCGTCCACGTCTTCGTCGACCGGGCGACCCAGCGGCCGACCGACATCCCGCAGCGGATTCGGGCGGTGCTGCAGGAGATCGCGGTCTAGGACGGGCAACCTGTGGACAAGCTGGGGATTGATGCGTCATGGAGGGCGCTGATCGTCCCTGAGATCGGGATCAGCGATGCCGACCTATCCGGACTGGCCTCCCCCATCCCGAAGGGATCCCATGGAGCAGCGCGCCCGCATCCGCGTCGACCTCGCCCAGCGCGCCTTCGAGATCGAGGGTAGCGAGACCTTCGTCCGCGACCTCCTCGACCGGCTGGAGGACCTCGTCCAGAACGGTGCCCCCGTCGAGGCCGCGGCCGCCATTGCCGAGGCGCCGGCGGCATCGGTGCCCGCGGCGCCGACGAGCGAGCTCGGCTCGTTCGGCGAGTTCATCCAGCGCCTGCCCTCCTCGGCCACCGAGGTCGACCGCATGCTGGCCGCCGGCTACTGGTGCCAGGCGCAGAGTGCCGACGACGCCTTCGCCACCGGCGACGCCAACCGCCGGCTGACCGAGCAGGGCATCAAGCTCGGCAACCCGTCGCAATGCGTGCGCCAGTCGCTCAACGCCCGCCGGGTGTTCGCCGTCCAGCGCGGCCGCTTCCGGGTGTCGCAGACCGGCCGGCACTATCTGCGCCAGCTGGTCGGCGAGCTCGTGCCGGCCTGAGGCGGCCGCAGACATGGCCCTGTTCGCCGGCCTCGTCCGCGGCATCCGCCGCTGGCTCGACCGGCCGGGCCCGCGCGCACCGCTCTTCGGCGAGCGGACGGTCAAGGCGCTCGGCGCCCATGCACCCGGCACCGGCGACACGCTGGTCGTCTACGTCCACGAGTTCGCAACGCGCGGCCGCAGCCGGGCGACGGTGCGCAGGCTGCTGGAAGGCGGCTACGGCGACAGCCTCGCCGGTCTCGGCCGGATCGACCTGCTGGCCCCGAGCTACAGCCAGAGCCCGTTCGCCAACACCAGCCCGTGGGAGCTCGCCGCCGAGCTGCAGGGCCTGGTCGACGCCGCCTGGAAGGCCCGGCCCGGCGGCTACCCGCGGGTCATCCTCGTCGGCTACAGCGCCGGGGCCCTGCTGGTCCGCAAGGCCGTCGTCTTCGGACTCGGCCAGCGCGACGACCATCCCGATGCCGACCTCGGCCGCGAGCAGGCCTGGACCTGGGCCGTGCCGGCCCCGGGCAGGCCTAGCCCGATCGAGCGCATCGTGCTGGTCGCCGGCGTCAACCGCGGCTGGTCGCTGGAGCGTCGGCCGCCCGACATGCAGCGCCGGGTCTATGTCGTCTATCGCGCCCTGATCGCGCTCGCCCGGACCGGCCTGCTGGCCCGCTTCATCATGGCGCTGGAGCGCGGCGAGCCGTTCGTCGCGGATTTGCGCGTGCAGTGGCTGCGCCTCGCCCGCAGCCTCGGCGACGCCATGCCGCTGACCGTGCAGCTGCTCGGCACCATCGACGACATCGTCGACCCCGCCGACAGCAAGGACGTCCTCGCGACCCGCGGTGCCAGCTTCATCGCCGTGCCGCACACCAGCCACGTCGACATGCTCTGGCTCGACGACCGCGATCCGGCGAACGGCCCGGACCGCCGGGCCCGCCTCCTGCGCGCCATCACGGCACCGGTGGCCGATCTTCGCGACAAGGGCGCCGAGGCCGTCCGCGCCGCGGCGACGACCAAGCTCGCGGCCGGTGGCGTTCAGGCGTCCGGCGACGCCTACGAGCGCGCCGTCTTCCTGATGCACGGCATCCGCGACAATGCCGACTGGTGCCACGCCGTGCGCCGGAAGATCGTGGCGCTGGATCCGAAGGCCTACTGCCTCGTCCCCTCCTACGGCCACTTCTCGCTGGTCCAGTTCCTGCTGTTCGGCGCCCGGCGGCGCAACGTGCGCTGGTTCATGGACCAGTACACCGAGACCCTGGCGATGGTGGAGGCGGCCGACGGCAACACCCACTTCGTCGGCCACAGCAACGGCACCTACCTGCTGGCCCGGGCGCTGACCGACTACACGACCCTGCGGATCGGCCGCGCGGCACTGGCCGGCAGCGTCGTGCCCCGCTCCTTTCCATGGGACCGCTTCCACCGCGAGGGCCGCATCCGGGCGCTGCGCAACGACCGCGCCGCCGGCGACGCCGTCGTCGGGATCTTCCCGGGCTTCTACCAGCTCGTCGCCTACTGGCTGCCCTGGGCCCGGTTCTTCTCCGACATCGGCAATGGCGGCCTGCGCGGCTTCGACCGCTCCTGCGGGCTCGACCACCACGAGGTCTACTATCTGCCCGGCGGCCATGGCGCCGGGGTGGCGCCCGCCAACCACGACTCCCTTGCCCGCTTCGTGCTCGGCCAGCCCTGGGAGCCGCCGCCGACGCAGCTGCGGCCCGTCGTGTGGGTCGACTGGGCCTCGAACCTGTCCTGGATCGTCTGGCTGATCCTCGCCGGCGTCCTCGTCGTCGCCGCGCCGATGCTGTGGGCCTGGCTCTTTCCGGCCCATGCGACCCTGGCTGTCGTCCTGTGGTTCGCCTTCCTCGTTGCCGTGCTGGCGACGGTGTGAGGCAAACCGCCGCTTGACCGGACAAGGATGAGGCGTAGGGTGCAGGCCATCATGCTGACGATGCGCACCACGGGTGGCCTTGGCCGAATTAGGATCCCGGTCTCTCTCTGAGAGCCGGGCCGATTGCCATTTCCCGTCGCCTTCTCGTCAGGATTCCTCCCGTGTCCCAGACCTTCTGCTTCTCCGTGCAGGCCGACGCCGCGCCGTCGACGTTGCCGCGCGTGCTGGACGTGTTCGCCCTGTTCGGCCATGTCCCCGACCACAGCTACAGCCGGCTCGCCGGCCCGGCCGAGATGGTGGTCGACGTGCAGATGAGCGGCCTCGACCCCGAGACCGCCGAGCGCATCGCCGGCAAGCTCGGCCGGATCGTCAGCGTGGGGAGTGTCCTTTGGTCGGAAAAGCGCTCCGTCGCGGCGGCCTGATCGCGGCCCTGCTGGTGGCCGGCACGGGCCTCGCCCGTGCCGACGACCTCTGCAGCCGGCTGACCGTGCCGGCCGAGCTCGGGCTCGCCTGCGCGCCCAAGGACCCCGTCGACCCGAGTGCCGGCGTGGCGGTGGCTCCCACCGGCGGGGCCTTCGCCATCCTCAGCCAGCTGGGCCTGCGCCGCCTCGACAAGGCAACCGACCCGCTGGCCTGGACCGATCCGGACGAGTGGCTGCGTCGTCAGGTCGTCGTCGACACCACCGCCATCGGCGACCTCGTCGAGGGGCTGGCCGACGATCCGGACAGCCCGTGGGGCGGGCCGACGGCGATGCTGCTGGCCGAGACGATCCGCCAGAAGCTCGAGCAGGCCGGCCGCGCCGCGCTGAGCAGCTGCGCCCCGCCGGCGGACCGCGACGGCGAGCGGACGATGAGCTGCCGGCTCGGCGCCACGCCGCTGATGCTGCTGCTCGAGCTGCGCCTCGTCAGCGACGGCGACACCCGCTGGGCGCTGACCTGGCGTGCCATGAACGAGCAGCGGCAGCGCCACTTCACGGCGATCGCCAACTCGTTCCGTCCCGGCTGATCAGCGCTCGGACGGGTCGAAGCCTTCCTTGCCGTCGTCGTCGACCTCGGCCGCCGGCACGGCGTAACGGCCGTCCAGCCAGTTCATCAGGTCGCGGTCGCGGCAGGACTTCGAGCAGAACGGCCGGAAGCGCGGCTCGCGCGGCTTGCCGCACATCGGGCAGCGCGGACCCTTGCCGCCATCGGCCGGCTTCTCCTCGCTCATCCGAGAACCTCGTAGGCGCGCCCTTCCCGGGGCAGCGCCGGGTCGATCGCCGGCTCCACACCCGTCGCCGCTGCCGTCCAGGCCGCGGCGGCCTCGCCCTTGAGGAAGCCCGCCAGCTCGCGGCTCACGCTCAGGCCACGCGGCGGCACGCTCCGCTGCCGCAGCTCGCCGATCAGCCGCTCGGCCAGCGCCCGCAGCGACGGCTCGCGGCCGGTGCCGTCGCAGCTCCGGCAGGGCCGCGTCAGCAGGTTGGCCAGGGTCCGCCCGCGCCGCGGCCGGCTCATCTGGACCAGACCCAGCGGCGACATCGGATAGATCTGCGGCGGCAACGGGTCGTCGCGGAACGCCTTCTTGAGCGCCTCCTCGAGCCGCTGCCGTTCCGGCCGCGAGGCGAGGTCGACGAAGTCGACGACGATGGTGCCGCCGAGATTGCGCAGGCGTACCTGGCGGGCGACCTCGTGCGCCGCCGACAGGTCGACATCCAGGGGCGTCCGCGCGCCGCCGTCGACGTCGATGGCGACGCAGGCCGCCGTCTCCTCGATCCGCAGCCGCCCGCCGCCCGGCAGCGGCACGTCGCGGCCTAGCGCCTCGTCGATCCCGGCGGCGACACCGGTCTGGGCGAAGGCCCCGCCGTCCGCCGGCAACCGGACGAGGTCGAGCTTCCAGCCGGGCAGCCGCTCGCCGACCAGCGTGCGCAGGGCGAGACCCAGCACCGGGTCCGCCGTCACCACGCGCTCCGGCGCCTGCTCGAGCATCTGCCGCAGCAGCCGCTCCAGCGGCGGCTCGTCGGCCTGCAGGCGGCCCGGCTTCTGCCGCTCGCCGGCCTCGCGCTGCAGCCGCTGCCAGCGCTCGCGCAGGCTGGCGAACTCGCCGGTCAGCAGCTCGTCGCCGGCCTGCACGGCCAGCCGCCGCAACGTCACGCCGGCCTCGCCGAACAGCGCCTTGCCGCGCTGGGCCAGGGCCTCGCGCTGGCGCTCGCCGAGCCGTGCCGGGACGTCGACGCCGAGGTCGCGCGGCCTGAGGATCAGCGCGAAGCCGAACAGGCGGATGTCGGCCGTGACCCGCGCCCCCTTGCCGTCGACCGGCTCGCGCACGCCCTGCACCACCAGCCGCTGGCCCTCGCGCACCAGCCGGTCGATCGGCAGCCGCTCCGTGGTCCCGGCGGCGGCGCGGGCGTCCTTGGCGCCGAGGAAGGCCGCCTCGCCGATGCCGATGTCGACGAAGGCGGCGCCCAGCTGGCGGTCGACCCGGTCGACCCGGCCGAGGAACAGCCCGTCGGTGACACTGTCGCCGGTAGCGTCGACATCGGCGATCTCGATGAGCCGGCCGCCATCGACAAAGGCGCCGCGCAGGCCGAACCCGGTCGGCTCGATCACCACCTCGCGCATCAGCCGCGCCGCCAGCCGAGGCCGGTGAGCATCGCCAGCGTCTCCGTCAGCGGCAGCCCGACGACGTTGCTGTACGAGCCGTTGATCGCCGGGATGAAGGCCGCAGCCTGGCCCTGGATGGCGTAGCCACCGGCCTTGCCTCGCCATTCGCCGCTGGCGAGGTAGTGGCGCCGTTCGGTGACGTCGAGGCGCTTGAAGCGGACCTGCGTCAGCACCACGCGCAGCGAGCGGCGGCCGTCGGGGCCGACCACGCAGACGCCGCCATAGACGCGATGGCGGCGTCCCGACAGCAGGTCGAGGCAGCGCTCGGCGGCTTCGGCCGTCTCGGCCTTGGGCAGGATGCGCCGGCCGCAGGCGACCACGGTATCGGCGGCGACGACGAAGTGGCCGGCGGCGCGCGGTAGCACCGCCAGGGCCTTGGCCTCGGCCATGCGCAGCGCGTAGGCACGCGGCAGCTCGCGCTTGCCGGGGGTCTCGTCGACCTCGGGGACGTCGATGCGGGCGGGCTCGACCCCGACCTGGCGGAGCAGGTCCAGCCGGCGGGGGGACGAGGAGGCGAGCAGCAGCGGCGCTGGCGTGCCGCCGCTCACTTGAAGCGGTAGGTGATGCGACCGCGGGTGAGGTCGTAGGGCGTCATCTCGACCGTGACCTTGTCGCCGGTGAGGACGCGGATCCGGTTCTTGCGCATCCGGCCCGAGGTGTGGGCCAGGACTTCGTGGTCGTTCTCGAGCTTCACCCGGAACATCGCGTTGGGCAGCACCTCGGCCACGGTGCCGCTGAACTCGATCAGCTCTTCCTTCGCCATTCAAACTCCGAATCCATGACGGGGCCCGTCCGCGTCGCGCCTCTCTTTGGTCCGCCCGTTCATTCCGGTCAAGCGAGGTGGCGGCGAATTGTCCACGCCGGCGCGTGCAAATCGCCGTTAACCGCGCAGCAGTACCGGGCTGAGCTTCAGCTTGCGGTAACCATCCCGGGCCTTCGCCGCGACGCTAGCCCTCGCCGCAGGACGGACCGCGAGGGCGACGCGCATGGCAATCTATCTGGGCTCGGACCTTGCCGATACCAACCTCGGCTCGACCGGCAACGACACGCTGTGGGGCGGTGGCGGCGACGACCTGCTCAAGGGCAACGCCGGCAAGGACACCATCGAGGGCGGCGAGGGCGCCGACTACCTCTGGGGCGAAGCCGGCGACGACAACCTGTTCGGCGGCAACGGCGACGACCGCATCCGCGGCGGAACCGGCAACGATGTCGTCGACGGCGGCGACGGCAAGGACACGCTGGCCTACCGTGACATCGGCAGCGACGGGCTGGTGGTCGACCTCGCCTCCGCCACCGCCAGCTACAAGGGCCAGGTCGACCAGTTCGTGAACATCGAGGTGATCGAGGGCTCGCAGTTCGCCGACACCCTGCTCGGCAGCAACGGCAGCGACAGCCTCGCCGGCAAGAACGGCAACGACCTGATGCTGGGCGGGAACGGCAACGACTACCTCGAGGGCGGCTGGGACCAGGACGACCTCCAGGGTGCGCAGGGCAACGACCGCATCTACGGCGGCCTCGGCAACGACGTCATCCGCGGTGGAATCGGCGGCGACCAGCTCTATGGCGGCGAGCATCGCGACGTCATCTATGGCGGCAAGGACGGCGACAACCTGGTGGGCGATGGCGGCAATGACCGCCTCGGCGGCGGGCATGGCAACGACCGGCTGACCGGCGGCCTGCACGACGACGTCTTCCGCTACAACCTCGACGAACGCCTCGCCACCGACTCGGACGAGCTCGATTGCGGCCGCGACGTCGTCCTCGACTTCACCCGCAAGGCCGATCCGACGACGTCGTGGGACGACCAGCTCGACCTGACGGTGCATGCGGCCAACGGGTCGGAGCTGCGCGGCTTCGCCGCGTTCGACACTGACCTCAACGGCCGCATCGGCGTCGGTGACCAGGGCGTCAGCCTCGTCGACTACGCGGGCGCGGCCGGAACCCTGAGCTCGCTGCAGATCGACATGGGGGCGCTGCTGAAGGGCCTTGGCGGCACGGACGCCTACCTCGCCAAGGCGGCCACGCACCTGCTGGTGCTCTACGGCGTCACCGAGCTTGCCGCCGAGGACCTCGTGACACTGGTCTGACGCCGCAGCATCAGCTCGGCGAGGTGACGGGCGGCGGTCGCCGGTTCCAGCCGGGACCAGGGATCGCCGCCCCGCAGCCACAGTCCGCCGGCCCACGGGTAGTCGCGCAGCCGCAGCCGCGGGTCGACGGTGGTGAAGATCGCGAGGCTCGGCACGTCGAAGGCGTCGGCGAGGTGGTAGGTCGAGGTGTCGACGGTGACGATGCCGTCCATCTCGGCCACGAGGGCGGCGAAGGCGACGACATCCGCCGACGCCGCCGACAGGTCGACCAGGCGCGGGTCGGCGGTCGGCAGCAGGCTGGCGACGCGCCAGCCCGGCCGCGCCAGCAGCGCATCGGCCACCGCTCGCGCCGTCGCCTCGGGCATGGACCGGCCCGGCTCGCTGGCGGTCGGGTGCAGCAGGACCAGCGGCCCCTGCCCGGCCCGCGCCGCGGCAACCCGTTCGCGCGCCCGGCGCCGTACCGCCTCAGGCAGCGGCAGATGGTTGCGGCGTGCCGAGACCGGAACCTGCGCCGGAGCGAGGCCGAGCTGCAGAAGGAAGAAGTCGAGCATCGGCAGCCGGTCGAAATCCGGCCAGCTGGTCATGCCGCCGAGATCGACGACGGCATCGTAGGCCATGAGGTCGGCGAGGCTGATGGCCGCCGGCCGGAGGCGGTCGACCTCGGGCAGGCAACGCAGCAGGCCGCCGAGCTTGTCGAGCCGCCGGCTGACGATGTCGATGCGGACCTCGGCCACCTGCAGGGCGAGCCGGGCCCGGAAGCTGCGCAGCGCGGTGGCGCCGATGACGCTGTCGCCGATGCCGGTGCCGAGACCGTTGAGGATGGCGACCTGCAGGCGTCGCCGCGGCAGCAGCGGCTTCAGCTGCTCCTCCAGCACCACCGGTGCGGCAAGCGCCACATCAGCCGGGTCGTGGCGGCCATCGCGGGCCAGCGCCAGGATGCGCTCGAGCTCGCGGGCGTTGCTCCGGCCGAGCTCGACTGGAAAGCCCTTCAGGGCGCGGACCGGCTCGGGCGCCAGCTCTGCCAGCGGCAGAGAGCCGTCGGCCTTCTTGCGCTGCACGACGAGGTTCTGCAGCTGCGTGGCGCTGCCGACGCGGATGTCGGCCAGCGTCGGCGGCGTCGCCGCCGGCCGGTAGTCGACGCGGAACTCGCCCTTGCCCTCGGCGAACGCCTCGCGCGCGACGAAGAAGCGCAAGCGGATGCCTCAGCCCCAGGCCAGGAGATCGTACGGGGCAAGGCCGGTCGCGCCGTCTCCGTTGATGTCGACCCGCACCGGGCTGCCGCCCGGATCGACCCGGTAGGCCTCGATCCCGTGCTCGCCGTCGCTGGCCGCCAGCCACAGCACGCCGTTGACGACACGCAGGGCCGCCGGATTGGAGCTGCCGGCGGCGTTGAGGTCGAATTCCTGCAGGCCGGAACCCGGCGTGTAGCGCCACAGCTCGATGTCGGTGCCGTCGGTGGCGCGGAACCACAGCGAGCCGTCGAAGGCGGTGAGCAGGTCGGGATTGCTGCTGCCCGTCGGATTGATGTCCACCCCGGTCAGGCCGGTGCCGTCGTGGATCCAGAGCTCGGTGTCGCCGCCGGCGGTGGCGCGGAAGGCGACACCGCCCTCGAAGGCTACGAGCCGGCTGGGCGACGAGCTGCCCGAAGGATTGACGTCGATCTGCGTCGCGGTGGTGCCGTCGTAGGTCCACAGCTCGCGGTCGGTCCCGTCGAAGGCGCTGAAGTAGAGCAGGCTGCCGGATCCGACCAGCTGCTCGGGGCTGGCGCTGCCCGCGGGGTTGAGGTCGACCTCGGTCGCGGTCGTCCCCTCGACCTTCCAGAGTTCCGTGTCGGAGCCGTTGAAGGCGCGCAGGTACAGTGTGCTGCCGACCGCCGTGAGCAGGCTGGTGGTCGAGCTGCCGGACGGGTTGAGGTCGATCTCGGTCGCCGTCGTCCCGTCCCAGCGACGGAGCTCGGTCTCGCCGCTGACAGTGGCGCTGAAGTAGAGGTTACCGGCGACCGCGGTGAGACTGCCGGGTGTCGAGCTGCCGGCCGGATTGAGGTCGATCTGCGTCTTGTCGGTGCCGTCGATCCGCCAGAGCTCGCGGTCGGTACCGTCGAACGCCGACAGGTAGAGCGAGCTGCCGACCGCCACCAGCTGCTCGGGACCGCTGCTGCCCCCGGCATTGATGTCGATCTCGACCGCCGTGGTGCCGTCGTGGAGCCAGAGCTCCCGGTCGCCCGAGCTGGTGGCGCGGAAGTACACCGAGCTGCCGACCGTGGTCAGCAGGTCGGGATCGGAGCTGCCGGCCGGGTTGATGTCGACCTCGGCTGGCGCGGTGCCGTCGTACCGCCACAGTTCGCGGTCGGTCCCGTCGGAAGCGGCGAACACGATGTCGAGCCCGAGGGCGGCAAAGCTCGCCGGTGCGGACGAGCCCGAGGCCGCCGGCGCCGAGACCTCGACCAGGCCGCTTCCGTCATAACGCCACAGGCCGGAGTCCCCGGTGCCCAGCGTGGTGACGTAGAGCGTGTCGCCGATCGCCTTCAGCTGCTCGATCTGGGCCCCGCCAAGCGCGGCCAGGCTGATCTGCGTGGCGGTGCTCCCGGCATAGCGCCAGAGCTGTTCGGTGGCGCCGCTGTGGGTGCGCACGTACAGCGCAGAGCCACCGGTCGCGATCAGGTCGGGGCTGGAGTCGCCGGGGTTGAGCTCGATCTGCGTGGCCGCGGTTCCGGAGACGCGCCACAGCTCGCGCTCGCCGGCGACGAAGGCCGAGAAGAAGACGGCGCCACCAAGGCGGGTGAGCAGCGTCGGGTCCGAGCTGGCCGAGGCATTGAGGTCGATCTGCGTCGCCGCGCTGCCGTCGTAGCGCCAGAGCTCCGTGTCGGTGCCGTCGAAGGCGCTGAAATAGACCGAACTGCCGACGGCGACGAGGCTGGACGGATCGGCGCTGCCGGACGCATTGAGGTCGACCTGCCGGAGATTGGTGCCGTCGTGGTAGCGCAGCTCCCGATCGGTGCCGTCGTCCGCGACGAAGTAGAGGCGGCCTCCCGCCGAGACGAGGTCGGTCGGATCAGCGCTGCCGGTGCCGTTGACCTGGATCCGCGTGGCGGCCGTGCCGTCGAAGACCCAGATCTCGCGGTCGCCCGCCTGCTCGGCCGTCAGGTAGAGGCGGCTGCCGACGACGGTGAGATTGTCCGGGAACGAGCTGCCCGACGGTGCGAGGTCGATCCGGCTGGCTGCAGTGCCGTCGTAGCGCCACAGCTCGGTGTCCGTCCCGTTGAACGCACTGAAGTACAGCGACCGGCCCATCGCCACGAGCCCGTCGGGTGCCGGATTGCCGCTGCTCCCGACGGCGATCTGCTCGACGGTGCTGCCGTCATAGTGCCAGAGCTGGCGGCCGCTGCCGTCGCTGGCGCTGAAGAAGGCATCGTCGCCGATGCGGACGAGATCCTGAAGTGCCGCGGAGCCGCGCGGGTTGATGACCGCCACCTGCTCGAGCACCGTCCCGTCGGAGCGCCAGAGCTGGGTCCCCTCGTCGTCCGCGGCCGCCAGCAGGATGTCGCCCTGCGCAGGTTCGGCGATGTCGCCGACCGAGATCCGGAAGGTCGCATCGCGCGTCTGCGTGCCGCCGGTCGCCCTGACCGTGACGTACCAGTCGGCGCTCTGCTCGAAATCGATGAGACCCGCATCGGCGAGGCTGACGATGCCGGTGACCGGATCGATGGCGAAGCGCCCGCCGGCGTCGTCGACCAGGCTGTAGACGATGCTGTCGTCGGCATCGGTGGAGAACGCCGTGAGGCCGACGGTGGCGCCGCTGCCGGCGTCCTCGGCGACGAGGTTCGACGCGGCGTCGCTGTCGGTCGGGATTGTCGGCGGGGCGCTCGCCGGGACGACGGCGATGGTGAAGCTGCTGTCGGCGAACCAGCCGTCCTCGGTCAGCGCCCGGACGATGACGTCATGCTGCGCATTGACGGCCGCGTTCAGCAGCGAGCCGTTGGCGACGCGGACCACGCCGCTGGCCGCATCGATGGTGAAGCGGCCGCCGGCGTTGTCCACCAGGGTGTAGGTGACCGCATTGAAGTCGGGGTCCGTCGAGCTCGCGGTGAGGCCGACCGCCGTCCCGTTCGCGGCGCCGGCGACAACGCTGTTTGCCGCCGCGTCGCTGTCGGCCGGTGCGCTGGGCGGATTGGCGGTGACGGTGACGCTGCGGTCGGCGAACTGCAGCACCTCGATGCCGATGAGATTGTCCGTGCCGTCATCGCCGGCGACCGTCGCCAGCAGGTCCTGCACCACCACGTTGCCGGCCGACCGGCTGATGGCGTAGCTGGCGAAGCTGCCAGCGAAGACGGCGGTGTCGGTGCCGCTGCCGCCGTCGACGACGTCGTTGCCGGCACCGCCGGCGAGGCGGTCCGTCCCGGCAAAGCCGAGGAGGGTGTCGCCGCCGCCTTCGCCGGCCAGGCTGTCGTCGCCGCCATAGGTCAGCGCGACCCCGCCGCCGCCGAACAGGACATCGGCGCCATTGCCGCCGAGGAGGCTGTCGACGCCGTTGCCGCCCGCCAGCGTGTCGGCTGCCGTCCCGCCGGACAGCGTATCGGCCCCATCGTCGCCGTTGATCGTGTCGCTGTCGTCGCCGCCCGCAAGATTGTCGTTGCCGCCACCCCCGAACAGCGTGTCGGCCCCGGCATCGCCGGATGCGGAATCGTTACCGTCGGCCAGGCTGGTGCCGCCGGTCCCGCCGGCCAGCAGATCGTTGCCGGCGCCGCCCGACAGCGTGTCGTTGTCGTTGCCGCCGTGAACGGTATCCGTGCCGTTGCCGCCCCACAGCGTGTCCGTCCCGGTCCCGCCGAACACGCGGTCCGTGCCGGCAACCCCGTCGAGGCGATCGCTGCCGCCATAGCCCTCGATGGTGTCGGCACCGCTGGTCCCGAGGCGGCTATCCGCCCCGGCGGTACCGGTGATGACGGCCATGTTTCCTCCCCGCGAGCGGCCGCTGCCGGCCTGCCCGGGAACAACGTGACGCGATCATTGTCGTCAGGGTTGCGGAGCGCAATCCCAAATGAGCATCCGCAGGTTTAGGGACACAGGCCCAACCTGCAGTGATGGACGAATTCGCCTCAGAAACCCTCGAAACCGTAAGGGCCGCTGCTGCCGCCGGGAAAGGCGTCGACCTCGAAGAGCTTGCTGCCGTCGTAGCCCCAGAGCTCCCGATCCCCGCCAACAGTCGCCGAGAAATAAAGCGTGTCGTCGACTACGGTCAGGTCCGACGGCGACGAACTTCCGCTGGCATTCACGTCGATCTCGCGCAGGCGCCCGCCGGCGTAGCTCCACAGCTCGCGGTCGTCCCAGGTGCCGGCCACGAAGTAGGCCGTGCTGCCGATGCCGACGATGTCCTGCGGATCGGAACTCTCGTCGGCGACGACTTCGATCCTCGTCAGCCGCGCGCCGTCGTAGCGGTAGAGTTCCCGGTCCCCGCTCGCAACAGCGCTGAAGTAGAGGCTGTCGCCCACCGCCGCGAGCTCCGACGGGTCGGCGTACCCGCCGCCGTTGATCGCGATCTTCTCGGTCGACCGGCCATCGTAGTGCCACAGGTTGCGGCCGTTGCCGTCCCACGCGGAGAAATAGAGGTCGTCGCCGACCGTCGTCAGCTCCAGCGGCAGCGACGAGCCACCGGCGTTGATGTCGAGCTTGGTCGCGCGGACCCCGTCGTAGACCCAGGGCTCCTGCTCGAAGTTGCCGTCGGCGCCGGCGACGAAGTAGAGCCGCGTCGTGCCGGCGACCAGCTGGGTCGGGTCGAAGCTCCCGCTGGCACTGAGGTCGATCTGCGTCGCCCGGGTACCGTCGTAGCTCCACAGCTCGCGGTCGGTGCCGTCGAACGCCGAGAAATAGACCCGGTCGCCGAGGACCGTCAGGTCGTCGGGATCGGAGGCGCCGGACCTGTTGATGTCGATCTCGGTCGCGCGGGCACCGTCGTGCTTCCAGAGCTCGCGCCCGTCGCCGCCGTCGGCGGTGAACACCAGGCTGCGGCCGAACCGGGTCAGTTCGAGCGGATAGGAATCGCCGGAGGCGTTGAGGTCGATCTGCGTGGCGCTGCTGCCGTTCCAGCGCCACAGCTCGGTATCCGTGCCATCGTAGCCTTGGAACCAGGCGACATTGCCAATGGTCGTGATCTGGTCGACCCAGCCGTCGCCCTGGTCGTTGAGGACCGCCACCTCGCGGGCATCGCTGCCGTCGAAGTACCAGAGCTGGTAGCCGGAGCCGTCGGCGGCCGCGAACAGGATGCCGTCGGGCACCTTCGGAACGACGTAGACGCCGTCGCTGAAGATGATCCTCTCGATATTCGACAGGCTGTCCCGGCCCTCGTTGCCGTCGACGGTCGGACGGAGGTCGACGACCGAGACCAGGCCGGTGCTGCCGACCGTGATGCGGAAGTCCCCTTCCTCGCCGTCGTAGCGGACGGAATCGCTGCCGAAACCGCCATAGAAGCGATCGTTGCCCGCCCCTCCGGCGAGGCGGTCATCGCCGTCACCGCCATAGAGCAGGTCGTTCTGGTCGCCTCCGTACAGCAGGTCGGTACCGGCATCGCCGTAGAGACGATCGTTGTTGGTTCCGCCGTAGAGCCGGTCGTTGCCATCTCCGGCATAGAGATAGTCGAGGTCGGCACCGCCATCGAGGATGTCGTTGCCGAACGACCCGTCGAGCCGGTCGCGGTCGTTGCCACCGTAGAGGCGGTCGTTGCCGGAACCGGCGTAGAGCCCGTCGTTGTCGTCACCGCCGAAGAGGTAGTCGGTGTCGTTGCCGCCATAAAGCAGATCGGCCTCGGTCGCGCCGAACAGTCGGTCGATGCCGTTTCCACCGAACAGGCGGTCGTTGCCGGTACCACCGTAGACCGTATCGTTCCCGGAATTGCCGAGGGCCGTGTCGTTGCCGCCGAACAGGCTGATCCTGTCGGAACTGCTTGTTCCGGCAATCCTGTCGTTGCCGGCAGTCCCGACCAGCGTCGCCATGCTTGGGTCCTTGATGATCCGACCGAGACGCCGACGATGACCGAGACAGGGGTCGCAATGGCCGGCCCGCCATGCCCATAGCCGAAGCTGCGCCGCAGGGAAACCTTCGTAACCGTTACATTCCCGCAGGAATTGCCACGGGAAAGCGTAGCTGGATACGCTTCAGCAGGAGATCGCGCAGATCGCGGTAAGCCTCCAGCACCTGCTCGCGCGAGCCTGTCGTCCAGCTCGGGTCGGGCATGTTCCAGAACTCGAGCGTGGTCGCGGTGTCGCGCGTCAGCTCGACCGCGCGGTGCTGCGCCTCGGGTGACAGCGAGATGACGAGATCGAAATAGGCGTCCTCCAGCTGCTCGAAGTCGCGCGGCCGGTGGCGGCTGAGATCGATGCCGATCTCGTCCATCACCTCGACCGCGAACGGGTCGAGCTCGGCGGCGCGGACCCCGGCGCTCTGCACGTAGATGCGGCGGCCGTGCAGGTACTTGAGCAGCGCTTCCGCCATCGGCGAGCGGATCGCGTTGTGCGAGCAGGCGAACAGGACGCTGCCCGGAAGCTCGAGCATCACGCCCGGATGTGCAGCACGCAGATCAGCGTGAACAGGCGCCGCGCGGTGTCGTGGTCGACCTCGACCTTGCCCTCGAGCGCGCCGCGCAGCACGTCGGAGCCCTCGTCGTGCAGGCCGCGCCGCGCCATGTCGATCGCCTCGATGCGCGACGGCGACGACCCCTTGATGGCCTGGTAGTAGCTGTCGCAGATCAGGAAGTAGTCCTTGATCACGCGCCGCAGCGGCCGCACCGCCAGGGTGATCTCGCTGCGCTGCGCCTTCGCCTCGTCGCTGACGTCGACGATCAGGTTGGCGTCGCGCAGCGCCAGCGCCAGGCAGTAGGGGCCGGCGAAGCCGTCGACCAGGCGGAAGCTGTTGCGCTCGAGCAGGTCGAAGATGGCGACGTTGCGCTCGTGCTCGACCTCCGGGCCCCAGCGGACGATGCTCTTCTCGTCGAGCTCGAGGGCGACGATGCGGTCGGACGCCTCGCTCACGCGGCGGTCCCGGCCAGCCGCCGGTCGAGCGCCAGCGCATGCGCCTCGAGCCCCTCGGCCCGCGCCAGGACGGCGGCCGCGGGTGCCAGGGCCGCGAAGGCCGCCGCGTCGCAGCCCAGCAGCGTCGTCCGCTTGAGGAAGTCGAACACCGACAGGCCCGAGGCGAAGCGCGCCGTCCGCCCGGTCGGCAGGACATGGTTCGGCCCGCCGACATAGTCGCCGATCACCTCGGGCGTCAGCGGTCCCATGAAGATCGCCCCGGCATGGCGGATGCGCGCTGCCAGCGCCTCCGGCTCGGCCACCGCCAGCTCGAGATGCTCGGGCGCCAGCCGGTCGACCAGCTCGACCGCCGCGTCGAGGTCGCGCAGCACGACGATGGCACCATGGTCGCGCCAGCTGGCCGCCGCCGTCTCGGCCCGCTGCAGCGACTGCAGCTGCCGGTCGACGGCGCGCGCCACCTCGTCGGCGAAGGCGGCGCTGTCGGTCAGCAGGACCGCCTGGGCGCGCGGGTCGTGCTCGGCCTGCGACAGCAGGTCGGCGGCGATCCAGTCGGCCCGGTTGTCGCCGTCGGCGACGACCACGATCTCAGACGGCCCGGCGATCATGTCGATGCCGACCCGGCCGAACACCTGCCGCTTGGCCTCGGCGACATAGGCGTTGCCCGGCCCCACGATCTTGTCGACCGGGAGGATGTGCTCCGTGCCGTAGGCCAGCGCCGCCACCGCCTGCGCTCCGCCGATCCGCCAGATCTCGTCCACGCCGGCCAGCCGGGCCGCCGCCAGCACCAGCGGGTTCAGCACGCCGTTCGGCGCCGGGACCACCATCACCAGCCGGCGGCAGCCGGCGACCCGGGCCGGGATGGCGTTCATCAGCACCGAGCTCGGATAGGCCGCGGTGCCGCCCGGAACATAGAGCCCGACGGCATCGATCGCCGACCAGCGCATCCCCAGCCGGACACCCTGGGCGTCGGTCCAGCCGCTGTCGGCCGGCAGCTGGCGCTCGTGGAACGCGCGGATGCGCGCGGCCGCCAGCTCCAGCGCCGCCACCTGGTCGGCCGGGCAGCGCGCCACCGCGGCGTCGATCTCGGCCGGCGTCACCCGCAGCCCGTCGGCGTCGACGGCGACGCGGTCGAAGCGGCGGGTCAGCTCGACCAGCGCCGCATCGCCGCGCCGGCGCACGTCGGCGACGATGGCCACCACCGCGTCGCGGACATCGGCTTCCGCGTCGCGGCGGTCGTCGACGAGCTGGGCGAAGGCCGCGGCGAAACCGGGCTCCCGAGCGTCAAGCCTTAGCGGCATCCTGCACCTGGGCCCAGAAATCGGCGGCGAAATGGTCGCACGGCGTGACCCGGGCCGGCACCGGCTCGCCGAAGTCGTCGAGGCGCGCGGCGATGCGGTCGGTGCGGAGCTGGATCTGCTTGTCGCCGGCGAAGACGAGATCGACATGGATCAGCCGGTCGCGGCCGGGCTCCGTGGCGATGGTCAGCAGGCCCAGCTCGCGGTCCGCCGGCGTGTCGCCCAGCCCCTTGTGCTTGACCTCCTCGATGCCGTCGAAGACCAGCACCGACTGGCATTCGGTCAGGCCGTCGCAGGTCGTCGGATCGGCCTGGCGCTCGCGACGGTAGCGGGTGAAGGACGCCATGAAGCGCTTCTCCGCCGGCAGGTAGGCCATCTCGGAGAGCGCCCCGCGGGCGTCCTGCAGGCAGGCGGCGATGACCGCGAGGTCCTCCCAGTCGTCGGCACGCAGGCGCAGCTTGTCGCTCATGGCAGGCTCCGTCAGGCGATGCGCTCGATGCGGGCGCCGACCCCGGCGAGCTTCTGCTCGAGATGCTCGTAGCCGCGGTCGAGGTGGTAGATGCGGTTGATCTCGGTCTGGCCCTTGGCCGCCAGCGCCGCCAGCACCAGCGACACCGAGGCGCGCAGGTCGGTCGCCATGACCGGCGCGCCGCGCAGCTCGCCGACGCCGCGGACCAGCGCCGAGCCCCCGTGCACGGTGATCCTGGCACCCATGCGCAGCAGCTCCGGCACGTGCATGAAGCGGTTCTCGAAGATGGTCTCGCTGATCATCGACGCCCCTTCCGCACGGCACATCAGCGCCATGAACTGGGCCTGAAGATCCGTGGCGAAACCCGGATAGGGGCGCGTCATCACGTCGCTGCCGCGCAGGCCGCCCGGCGACGCGCTGGCGACCAGCCCGTCCCCGGTCGCCTCCAGCTGGACGCCGCTCTCCTCGAGCTTCTCGCGGGCCGAGCCGAAATGGTCGAGCCGGGCGTTGTGCAGGACGATGCGGCCGCCGGTGATCGCCGCCGCCATGGCGTAGGTGCCGGCCTCGATGCGGTCGGCGATGATCGTGTGCACGCCGGCGTGCAGCGCCGGGACGCCGCTGATCCGCAGCTGGCTGGAGCCCGCGCCCTCGATCTTCGCGCCCATCGAGGTGAGCAGGCCGGCGAGGTCGACGATCTCGGGCTCGCGCGCGGCGTCGGCGATCAGCGTGTCGCCGTTGGCCAGGGCTGCCGCCATCATCAGGTTCTCGGTGGCGCCGACCGAGGGCTGCGGCAGCCGGATCTCCGCACCGCGCAGCCCGTTCGGGGCGGTGGCGCGGACGTAGCCGTCCTCGAGGTCGATGACGGCACCCATCCGCTCGAGGCCGGTGAGATGGATGTCGATCGGCCGCGAGCCGATGGCGCAGCCGCCCGGCATCGACACCCGGGCCTCGCCAGTGCGCGCCAGCAGCGGCCCCAGCACCAGCACCGAGGCGCGCATCTTGCGCACGAGCTCGTAGGGTGCAGTGGTGTCGAGGATCTCGGGGGTGTGCAGCACCACCCGGCCGGGGGCTCCGGCGAGGTGGGTCGTCGCCGTGCCCAGCCGCTGCAGCAGGCGCTGCATCGAGGCGATGTCGGCGACGTCGGGAACGTTGCCGAGCTCGATCGGCTCAGCCGAGAGCAGCGTCGCCGCCAGCAGCGGCAGGGCGGCGTTCTTGGCACCGCTGACGGTGATCTCGCCGCGCAGCGGGACACCGCCGTTGATCAGGATCCGGTCCATGCGGCCTCAGAGCTTGGGAAGGGTCACGCCGCGCTGGCGCATGTACTTGCCGGCGCGGTCGGCATAGGAGACCTCGGGCGGCGCCTCTCCCTTGAGGAACAGGAACTGGCAGATCCCCTCGTTGGCGTAGACCCGCGCCGGCAGCGGGGTGGTGTTGGAGATCTCGAGGGTGACGTGCCCTTCCCACTCGGGCTCGAGCGGGGTGACGTTCACGATCATGCCGCAGCGCGCATAGGTGCTCTTGCCGAGGCAGATCACCAGCACGTCGCGCGGTACGCGGAAATACTCGACGGTACGGGCCAGCGCGAAGCTGTTGGGCGGGATGGTGCAGGTCGCCCCTTCCCGCTCGACGAAGCTCTGGTCCGAGAAGTTCTTGGGATCGACCAGGGCGTTGTCGACGTTGGTGAAGATCCGGAACTCGGGCGCCAGCCTGGCGTCGTAGCCGTAGGACGACAGGCCGAACGAGATCACGCCCTCGCGCTTCTGCCGGTCGACGAACGGCTCGATCATCGCGTGGTCCATGGCCATCCGCCGGATCCACGAATCGGGCATCAACGCCATCGGCCGGGACACTCCTCGCTGGTGGCGGCGCTTCTAGGGGATCGGTTGCCCCTTCTCAACTGCCCTGCTCCTCCCCGCCTCCGGCCGGATCGCCGGACGCGGGCTCCCGGGCCTCGCGGCCGCGCAGCTGCGCCTTGCGCCGCTGCAGGTTGGCGCGCATCGCCTGCGCCAGCTGCCGCTCGCGCTCGCGCCGCGCCGCCTCGCCCCGCGGGCTCACCCGCGGCCCCCTGCCGTCCTCGGCCTGATCGCTCATCGCACCATCCCGGGCTTGCAGACCGCGCCCCTCCGTGGCAATAGGCGGCCCCGTTCCGGGCCGCTATAGCTCAGTGGTAGAGCGCACCCTTGGTAAGGGTGAGGTCGACTGTTCAATCCAGTCTAGCGGCACCATCATCTTCCCGGGCTGTCGCCCATCCACTCCCTCAGTTGCGGCAACCGTGGCACCAGCGCGACCAGAATCGCGGCGGGTTCACGCATCTTTAGGGCGTCCGATGCCCCGCAGCTGGCGCCTTGCGGCTGACCTCGAACCCTTGCGCCTCCAGTCGCGTCGCCATGATCTCGGCGACCGGGCGGAAGTCGGCAATGGTCGGTCCCCAGCCGGTCACCCTCCTGCCGAGTCGCGGGAGATGGGCCTGACAGTCGGCCAGCACGAGGGCGATTGCATCAACGAAACCGGCGTGGTCGGGCATGGCGGCGCGCTCCTGTGAACAGAACGCGAACAATAGCATGCCGGCACAACGAGCGGGTAACGAATCGGCTGGTGCCAGCGCGGGCCGGGTGCCCGGTGGTAGCTGCTACCCGACACTCGGCCCGCGCGGACGATGCCGACCGGTGCCGCGCCGGGCCTCGTCACGAGGTCTCGACATCTTTCGCGGCAGTCGCGTGCGCTGACATCTCGCGCAGCTCGTTATCAGGAAGTCGCCATGGCGGGCAGCAACGTCGCGAGGCCCGGTGCTCATTGCCGGGCCCGTCCGACGCGCCTGAGCTGTCGGACGTCGAACGGCACACTCGGAACGAGCTGCCGCGTCACAGCCATAGCGCTGTGTTCGCTCAGGCGACCGGCTTGAAGCTGCCGCTGATCTCCGTCCCCTTCCCCTCGACGATACGGGGAATTCCCGCTGCAGCCATGGCAAGGTCGCGCAGGGCGTCGTGCGCCATGTCGTCCTCGGGATCGGCCTGGGCATCATGGCCTTCGCCATGCGCCCGGAGCCTTCTCGATTCGATGGCACCGAAGTGGCGAAGGGGCTCGATGCAGTCGAGCGCCGTCACGTCGTTCGCCGTTTCTGTGAGGGCGAGTTCAGGGCTGCCATGCCATTAGCCGGAGGGTAGGCTCTCCGCTCGCCGATCGGGGCAGGCCGCGGTGGTTGCGGCATCGCGGTCGGGCCGCCTTGCCCTTGCCGATCAACGAATAGGTTGCGCGCAGATCAGGGAATCGTCAAGAATTGCCGGCAGTCCGTTGCATGGCTGACGACGTGCCTATGCTTGTTGGCATAGCACGTGCCGGCGCGGCTCGTCAGGTCAGCCAACGCCACATGCGGGCCGAAGCGGAGCGTTCCGATGCGAATGCGCTTGCTCGCCCTATCGGCCGGCCTTCTCGCCGCGCCCATGCCGACCGAGGCGCACGACTGGTACATGCAACTGACGGACCGCAATGGTCGTCCCTGCTGCAACGGCAAAGACTGCCAGCCTGTTGCCTCGTGCGTGCTGCCGAACGAGCGAGACGGTCTGTTGATCGGCGACTCTTGTCTACCGGTGCCTTGGGACAAGGTCCTCGATATCCCCTCTCCCGACGGCGTCGCACATGCTTGCTGGATCCCCCTGCGCGGTGGCTCGGAAGTGCTGTGCGTGATCCTGCCGGACGACGCTTGAGCTGGTCATTGACGCACCCAGCGAACGACCCGCCACCGCGACGTGTCGCCCCCGTTCGTCCGAAACCTTCAGTCCTCTCCCGATGCGTCGGAGATCGATGCGCCAACCACCCGTGCGATTGCGCGTCGGCAGGACGCTCCCGCAGAACACGGCGAACATCGCCCGCAGGGATGAGGCAGGCTGGTTAGTCGGAGAGAAGGCGCCTGATCACGGCCGCAAGGCCGGTCGGATCATATGGCTTCGGCAAGTAGTCGACATCGGCGCACAGTTTGCTGGCTTCGCGCGCCGCGTGCTCGTGGCCGGAACTGATGATGACCCGCACCGACGTTCGATGCTGGCGCAGCCACTGCGCGAGCCCAAAGCCGTTCATGCAGCCCGGCATCTGAACATCGGTGAGCAGGATGTGCACGCCGGGATCGTGGTCCGGCAATTCGCTGGCTTCATCCGCGCTCGCGGCTTCCAGGACCCGATAGCCGCAGTCGCGAAGGAACTCCGCCAGGGCGAAGCGAATGAGCACCTCGGCATCGCGCGACCTTCCGGCGTCATCCCCGGATGCATGAGGAAAGCCGTTCATCTTTCCCGGGACGAAACCAGCGGGCATCGTGCCGGTTTGGCACACATGACCGCCCCTGCCGGAATGCCCACCATGCGAGCCGCTGGCATGGCACTGTTGACCTTGGCCGCCGCCTTCGTGGTGACGGTCGTGACCTACGCCGGTGGCGGCAGCGCCGAGTGCGCGCCGCTGCCGCGCGCGAGCTGGATCAGCCCCGCCCTCGCCCGCTCGAATGCCGAGCATCGCGGCTATCGCGTGGCGCAGGTGCGCGCCGACGCCGGCTGCTACGTGGTCGCCGCCACCGGCCCCGACGGGGCCGCTGTCGAGCTGCGGCTCGACCCGGTCAGCGGCGACCTCGTGCGCCGGGACGCCGGCACCGGGCGGTAGCCGGCCGGCAGCGCGCCCTCGACGGCCCGATTGCCCTCCCCTAGGGTCCGCCCGCCACACACAACGGGCGGAGGGGCGGAGATGGGCGAGGCGACCGCGAAGCTGGTCCAGAAGGTCGCGCAGCTGGAGGAGGTCCAGCAGCAGCAGAACCAGCGGCTGGCGGCGCAGATGATCGTCATCCGCTTCCTGCTGTCGCGCCAGCTCGATGGCGGCGACAAGGCCGCCGCCGAGGCGGCGCTGCTCGCCGAGCTGCGCGACGCCATGCTGCGGATGGCCAAGGCGGCCGGCCGCTCGGAGGCCGAGATCAAGGTCTTCGCCGGGCGGATGCTGCCGCACCTCGAGGCGATGGTGAAGGAAGCCCGCGACGCGGCGCCGCCCGCCGCCTGAACGACGTCGGGAACAGCCGGGCGGACCCGCCGTTGCCTCGCCGACCGTCGCTTGCGGCGGTCCTGCCCGAGGCAACCGGTGGAGAGGGACCGTGCGGATCAGCGAGGTGATGACCCGGAACGTGTGCCTGACCAGTCCGCGCAGCAGCCTGCTCGAGGCGGCGCAGACGATGGCGGCGATCGATGCGGGCAGCCTGCCGGTCGGCGAGAACGAGCGCCTCGTCGGCATGATCACCGACCGCGACATCGCGGTCCGCGGCGTCGCCAGGGGGCTGGGCCCCGAGGCCCGCGTCGCCGAGGTGATGAGCCCGGACGTCAAGTACTGCTACGAGGACGAGGAGATCGGCGAGGTCGCGCGCAACATGGCGGCGATCAAGGTCCAGCGCCTGCCCGTGCTGAACAGCGACAAGCGTCTCGTCGGCATCGTCTCGCTGGGTGATCTCGCCCAGCATGCCGACGACCCGACGGCCGGCGCCGCGGTCTCCGGCATCAAGGAGCCCGGCGGCCCACACAGCCAGTCGGCCGGCGGCTGACCGCCCGGACGTGACGGCGGTCACAGCGCGCGGGGCCTTCCCCGTCCCATAACCTCGGCCCCATCCCTTCGGATCGGACCGGGACCATGGCACGCACGGCCATCTTCCTCGAGCTCACCGGGCTGGCCCTCGGCGGCGCCGCGCTGGGCGCCTGGCTGGGCGCTTTGAGCATCGCACCGCCGCCGGCCCCGCTGCCGACGACCGTCGACGCGCCCGCCGCGGTGCGCCTCTGCGTGACACCGGCGCGGTTGTGCACCGCCGGCCCCCTGCCGCTCGGCGCGCCCTGCGGCTGCACCGACGCGCTGCGCGGCACCGACCAGGGCCGCGTCGTCTCGACCGCCGAGGCGCTGGCGCTGATCCGCGACCGGCCGGAGCCGGACGACGGCGCGCCACGGCTGGGCGGGCCCTAGGCTTCGGGGATGTTCTCGCGGAAGATCGCCTCGATCCGGATCGGCCGCAGCCGCGCCGGCTGGGAGCCGCGCACCGCCGCCAGCAGCCGCTCGACCGCCGCGGCCGCCTCCTCGCGCGGGTTCTGGTCGATCACCGCGTCCATGGTCCCGCCGAGGAGGAAGCGGCGCGTGTGCTCCGTCAGCTCGTGGCCGATGAAGACGACCTCGCGGGCCCGGCCGCTCTCCTCGAGGGCGGCGGCGATGCCGCGGTTGCCGGCGCCGATGTTGTAGATGCCGCCGAGCCCGCGATAGGCGGCGAGCAATCCCCGCGCCTCCTGCAGGCTGCGCTGCAGGTCGTCGCGCACCTCGCGCAGCTCGACGATCTCCAGCTCCGGAAAGTCCTCGGCGAGCGCGTGGCGGAAGCCGGCCTCGCGCTCCTCGTGGCCACGATAGGACAGCGAGCCCGCGAACATCGCCACCTGGCCGCGGCCCTTGCCCATGAACCGGCCGAGCAGGTGGCCGGCGAGCCGCCCGGCGGCGCGGTTGTCGATGCCGACATAGGCGCAGCGCGGCACCTGGGCGATGTCCGACACCAGCGTCAGCACCGGCACGCCCGCGGCCACCAGCTCGCGGATGGCCTCGCGCACCAGCGGGTGGTCGAGGGCGATCACCGCGACGCCCTCGGCCCGGCCCCTCGCCGCCTGCAGCTCGGCCGCCAGGACCTCCGGCACGAACCCCTCGATGCGCCGTACCGTCAGCGCCACCTCGGTCGCGCGCAGCGCCGCCGCCTCGTCGAGCCGGGCCGCCAGCACCGACATGAAGCTGTTGGTCCCACCGGGCAGCAGCACCTCGAGCGCGCTCACCGGGCCGGCCGCCGGTGCCGGCGGGTCGGCATAGCCGAGCCGCGCCGCCGCCGCCCGCACGCTGTCGCGGGTGCGTGCCCGCACGCCCGACCGGTCGTTCAGCACCCGGTCGACCGTCGCCGTCGAGACGCCGGCGGCGCGGGCGATGTCGGCTATGGTGGCGCGCACGGGCCCTTCCGACGGTCCCATCATTTCACATCAGCACGATGGCTTAAGGCGCATCATCCGGTCCGTCAACGGCGCCGCCGAAATTCTCCGGCCGCCATCACGACTTGCGTGGAGAGCGTTGTGCTGCAACGCAAAAGTGCCGCCGCCCCGGCCCGGCCCGTGCGCGCCGCCCTTGACTTGCCATCCATCAAATGACATCGACCTCGGACAGGCCAGCCGCAGAACGTCAGGGAGGCAAGACGATGGCCGACGCGATGGGCTTCGCGCCCGATCCGGAGATCCGCTGCCGCGACTTCGCCATCGGCTGCATCGGCGCCGGCTTCATCATGGCCGACGTCCACCTCGCTTCGTACAGGAAGGCGGGCTTCCCGGTGGTGGCGCTGGCCTCGCGCACCCCGGCCAAGGCCGCCGAGGTGGCGAAGCGCTGGGACATCCCGACCGTCCACGCGACGCCGCGTCAGCTGATCGAGGACCCGCAGGTCCAGATCCTCGACCTCGCCTTCCCGCCCGACCAGCAGCCCGACCTGATCCGCCACGCGCTGAAGCAGCCGCACATCAAGGCGATCCTGGCGCAGAAGCCGCTGGCGATGAACCATGCCGACGCCAGGGCCGTGGTCGAGGAAGCCGCCGCCGCCGGTAAGGTGCTGTCGGTCAACCAGAACATGCGCTTCGACCAGTCGATGCGCGTGCTGAAGCAGATCCTTGACCGCAAGGCGCTGGGCACGCCGGTGCTGGCCACCATCGAGATGCGGGCGATCCCGCACTGGCAGCCCTTCCTGCGCGACTACGGCCGCCTGACCCTGCTCAACATGTCGATCCACCACCTCGACGTGCTGCGCTTCCTGTTCGGCGACCCGGTCGAGATCTACACGGCCGCCCGCCCCGATCCGCGCACCACCTTCGCGCACACCGACGGCATCACCGTCTCGACCCTGACCTTCCCGTCGGGCGTGATGGCGGTGTCGATGGAGGACGTCTGGAGCGGCCCGCGCGAGGACGGCTACGACAGCGACATCTACATCAAGTGGCGGGTCGAGGGGACCGACGGCGTCGCCCAGGGCACCATCGGCTGGCCCGACTACCCGAAGGGCTCGCCCTCGACGCTGCGCTACGCCTCGAAGACCGCTACCGGCGGGCGGTGGGTGCAGCCGACCTGGGACACCATGTGGTTCCCCGACGCCTTCGGCGGCGTCATGGAGCAGCTCCAGTACGCGCTCAAGACCGGCACCCGGCCGCTGCTGGACGGGGCCGACAACGTCAAGACCATGGCCCTGATCGAGGCCGGCTACCGCTCGATGTCCGAGAAGCGCGCGGTGAAGCTGGCCGAGTTCGGCGCCTGAGCAGCCATCCCAAGGGAGGACACGACCATGATGCAGGTCGGCATCTTCAACGGCTACTTCCCCTACACGCTGGCCGAGCAGGCGAAGCGGATCAAGGCCATCGGCTTCAACACCGTGCAGCTCGACCTGGCCTTCAAGGACATCGACTTCTCGACCCCGGAGTCGATCACGGTCGAGAAGGCCAAGAAGGTCCGCGAGACCTTCCGTGACCACGACCTGCCGATCTGCACGATCTCCTGCTACACCAACATCGTCCATCCCGAGCCGGCCGAGCGGAAGAAGCGCCTCGACTACCTGAAGGCGGTGATCCGCAACGCGCGCCACTTCGGCACGCCCTACGTCATCTCCGAGACCGGCACCTTCAACACCGAGTCCGACTGGGTGGCGCATCCGAAGAACAAGACCGAGGAAGGCTTCGAGGAGTGCCGCAAGGTCATCGCCGAGCTGGTGCAGACCGCCTATGACCACGGCTCGGTCTTCCTGCTGGAGACCTACGTCAACAACGTCGTCGGCTCGGTCGAGGAGACCGTGCGGATGTTCGCCGAGATCGACCACCCGGCGCTCGGCCTGCTGATGGACCCGACCAACTACTTCGAGGCCCACAACATCGGCGACATGGACAAGGTGCTGAAGCAGATCTTCGACACCCTGTCCGACAAGATCCGCATCGGCCACGCCAAGGACGTCAAGCTGTCCGAGGACAAGGCCGAGAAGCACGCCGACATCGACGCCTCCGAGGCGCACTCGTTCCGCGGCGTCGGCTCGATCGAGCTGCCGGCCCCGGGCCTGGGCGTCCTGAACTACGACTACTACTTCAAGCGCCTCGCCGAGAAGCACCCGAACATCCCGATGATCATCGAGCATCTGGACGAGTCGGACGTGCCGCGCGCCAAGAAGTTCATCGACGGCAAGCTGCGCGCCAACGGCCTCTGAGCCGCCCGGCCCGGTGGGCGGACCTTTCGCTCACCGGGCATCATGGAAGATGATGCCGAGCACGTGCCGGCGGCCGCTGCGCAGCCGGCTCACCCCGTGCCGCAGGTTCACCCGGTAGACGCCGCGACCGCCGCGCACCGGCCGGTGGTGGACCGGAAACACCACCGCATCGCCCTGCCGCAGCGGCACCACCTCGACCCGCGACTGGGCCCGCGGCCGCTGCTCGGTCAGCACGAACTCGCCGCCGGCGAAGTCCTCGCCCGGCCGGTCGAGCAGGATCGCCACCTGCAGCGGGAAGACGTGCTCGCCGTAGAGGTCCTGGTGCAGGCAGTTGAAGTCGCCGGGCCCGTAGCGCAGCAGCAGCGGCGTCGGCCGCGTCTGGCCGGCGGCGTGGCAGCGGGCGAGGAACTCCGCGAGCTCCTGCGGGTAGCGCACGGCGATCCGCAGCGCCTCGTTCCAGCGCCCGGCGATCGCCGCCAGCGGCGGGTAGAGCGCCTCGCGCAACCCGGCCACGGGCTCCGGCAGCGGTGCCGCGAAGTACCGGTATTCGCCGCGGCCGAAGCCGTGCCGCGCCATGACCACCCGGCTGCGGAACAGCGCGTCCTCGTCGTAGCGCGCCGCGAGGGCCGTACAGGCCGTCGCGTCGAGCAGTCCGGGCAGGACGGCGCAGCCATGCGCGTCGAGCGCCCGCTCCGCCGTCGTCCAGTCGATCGCCGCCATCGCCCGTCTCCGCCCCGTCGCTGACCGGGCCGAGGATGCCGGCACGCCGGCACTGCGGCATTCCGTTCCTTGCGCCGCCAAGGCGCCGTCGGCTTGCTGGATCGGGGGCACAGCACGAGGAGCCTGGCCATGCCGTTCGACCGCAGGCTGGTGTCGCTGGAGGGCCGCAAGGGCCTGGTGACCGGCATCGCCAACGACCAGTCGATCGCCTGGGGCTGTGCCAAAGGCTTCCGCTTCCTCGGCGCCGACCTCGCCGTCACCTACCTCAACGACAAGGCACGGCCGCATGTCGAGCCGCTGGCGCGGGAGCTCGAGGCGCCGATCCTGATGCCCCTCGACCTGCGCCAGGAGGGCCAGCTCGAGGCGGTCTACGAGCGGATCGGGCGCGAATGGGGCCGGCTGGACTTCGTCCTCCACTCGATCGCCTTCGCGCCGAAGGACGACCTGCAGGGCCGCGTCGTCGACTGCTCGCGCGACGGCTTCCTCAGCGCCATGGAGGTGTCCTGCTGGTCGTTCATCCGCATGGCGAAGCTGGCCGAGCCGTTGATGAAGGACGGCGGGGCGCTGTTCTGCATGAGCTACTACGGCGCCCACATGGTCGTGGAGCACTACAACATGATGGGCCCGGTGAAGGCGGCGCTGGAGTCGGCGACGCGCTATCTCGCGGCCGAGCTCGGCGAGAAGGGCATCCGCGTCCACGCCATCTCGCCGGGGCCGCTCAAGACCCGGGCCGCCTCGGGCATCGGCAGCTTCGACGAGCTGCTGCGCAAGGCCGAGGCGAAGGCGCCGATGAACCGCCTCGTCTCGATCGACGACGTCGGCCTCGCCACCGCCTACCTCGCCACCGACGCGGCGAAGCTGATCACCGGCGAGACGCTCTACATCGACGGCGGCTACCACATCATCGACTGAAGCCCCGCCCCGGTTGCCGTCGGCCGCGCTCGGGCGCAAGCTTGCGCGCAAGGAACAGCCGGAATGGTGCAGATGGCGGCAATTTCGGCCGGCAGGGGTGACGCCCGATGATCGCGGCGCAGCGCCGGGCCCTGATCCTCGAGCAGGTCCGCGCGCACGGCGGCGCCTCGATCAACGAGCTTGCGGCCGGCATCGGCGTGTCGCTGTCGACCGTCCGCCGCGACCTCGATTACCTCACCGAGGAGGGCTACCTCGTCCGCAGCCATGGCGGCGCCCTGCTCGCCGAGCCGCAGCGCTCGACCTTCGAGCCGCGCCGCGAGATCGGCGCGCACCTCGCCCATGCCGCCAAGGTCGCCATCGGCAAGCGCGCCGCCGAGCTGCTCGAGGACGGCCAGAGCGTCATCTTCGACTCCAGCTCGACCGTGCTCGAGGCGGCCCGCGCCGCCGTGGCGCGGCGGCTCAGCCTCACCGCCTGCACCAACGACATCGGCACCGCCGCCGTGCTCGCCCAGGCCGAGCAGATCCACACCGTGGTGCTGGGCGGCACCATCCGTCCGGGCTCGCTGACGCTGACCGGCGAGCCGGGCCCCTCGTTCCTCGGCCGGCTGCACGCCGACGTGACGCTCCTGGGCATCCACTCCCTGGCGCACGGCCGGCTCAGCGAGACCTCGCTCGAGGTCGCCGCGATCAAGCGGCGGATGGTGGAATCCTCCGGCCGGGTCATCGTGCTGGCCGATTCCTCGAAGTTCCAGTTCCAGGCCTTCTGCGACGTCTGCCCGATCCAGCGGGTGCATGCCGTGGTCACCGACGATGGCCTGCTGCCGGCGCTGCGCCAGGAGCTCGCCGACATGGGCACCGAGGTGATCCTCGCCCCGCTCGCGGGCGCGGCCTGACCGCCATGCCGAGGCTTCCAATTTCGATCAGCTCCTGACAAAATCTCGCAATCGATTGAGCGGCCCCAGGAACGCGGGCCCGCCAAGGGGAGGCTGGAACGAGATGAAGATGCTCCGTCGCGTCCTGTTGGGTGCCGTCGCCGCCGCGGCGATGCTGCCCCTCGCCGATATGGCGTCCGCCCAGGAGAAGACCGTCGGCGTCAGCTGGCGGCACTTCCAGGAGGAGCGCTGGAAGATCGACGAGGCCGGGATCAAGGAGGTGCTGGAGAAGGCCGGCTTCGGCTATGTCGGCGTCGACGCCCAGGCCGATCCGCAGAAGCAGCTGGCCGACATCGAGGGCCTCATCGCCCAGGGTGTCGACGTGCTGATCATCCTGCCGCAGGACAGCGCCGCCGCCCTGCCCGCCTTCGAGGCCGCCAAGGCCGCCGGCATCCCGACGATCACCTACGACATCCCGACCGACTTCCCCGACGCGCTGTTCGTCAGCTTCGACAACATCGCGGTCGGCCGGCTGATGGCCGAGGCGATGGTCAAGGCGCAGCCCAAGGGCAACTGGGCGCTGATCGAGGGCGATCCGCTGATGCCGATCGTCGACCTCTTCCGCGCCGGCCAGATGCAGGTCGTGCAGCCGCTGGTCGACAAGGGCGACATCACCATCGTCGCCCAGCAGGGCATCGAGAACTGGAAGCCCGACGTCGCCCAGACGACGATGGACCAGATCCTCACCAAGACCGACAACAAGGTCGACGCGGTGCTGGCGATGAACGACGGCATGTCGGGCGGCGCCGCCGCGGCGCTGGCCGCGCAGGGCCTGCTCGGCAAGGTCGCGCTGTCCGGCCAGGACGGCGACATCGCCGCGCTCAACCGCATCGCCAAGGGCGAGGCCACCGTCACCGTCTGGAAGAACGCCCGCAAGCTCGGCGAGGCCGCCGGTGCCGCCGCGGTCGAGATGGCCAACGGTACTCCGGCCGCCAAGGTGACCGGCGCGGCCATGGGCAAGACCATGAGCGGCAAGGACCAGCCGGCCATCCTGCTGGAGCCGATCGCGATCACCCGCGACAACCTCAACCTCGTCATCGACTCCGGCTGGGCGACCAAGGAGCAGGTCTGCCAGGGCGTGACGACCAACCCGCCGCCGGCCTGCCAGTAGGCAAGCACGGCTCCGCACCAGGCTGACGGGCGGCCGCGAGGCCGCCCGTCGCATCACGCGAGGCTACGTGGCCACGACCATCGATCGCATGTCGACAACCGCCGGGCGGATCGCCACCGGTGCCGGAATCGATCCGCGCATCCTGGCGATGATGGGCGTCATGCTGGCGATCTGGGTCGTCCTCGACCTGCTGACCGGCGGGATCTTCCTGACCGCGCGCAACCTGTTCAACCTGTCGCTGCAGGTCGCCGTCGTCGGGATCATGGCCTCGGGCATGGTGCTGGTCATCGTCGCCCGGCACATCGACCTCTCGGTCGGCTCGCAGCTCGGCTTCATCGGCGTCTTCGGCGCGCTGATGCAGACGAGCTGGCTGACGCTCGACGGCACCGGCACCTGGTGGCTCACCGTCATCGCCATGCTGGCGCTGGGCGTGCTGATCGGCGCCCTGCAGGGGGCCCTGGTCGCCAGCGCCCGCATCCCCTCCTTCGTCGTCACGCTCGGCGGCCTGCTGTTCTTCCGCAACGCCGCCTACCAGCTCAACGACGGCAAGACCGTGGCGCCGCTCGACCCGACCTTCCAGCTGCTCGGCGGCGGCCTCAACGGCACGCTGGGCGGCACCTGGAGCTGGATCGTCGGCCTGCTCGCCGTGGCCGCCATCGCCATCACCGTGATCCGCACCCGGCTGCGGCGCGCCCGCTTCGGCTTCGAGACCCGGCCGATCACCACCGACGTGCTGGTGATCGCCATCTGGTCGGCCGTGGTCCTCGGCTTCGTCGCGATGATGAACGCCTACAAGCGGCCCGGCACCGAGGAGCCGATGGGCATCGCCATTCCGGTCATCATCCTGGCCGGTGTCACCCTGGCGATGACCGTCTTCGCCACGCGGCACCGCTTCGGCCGTCACGTCTACGCCGTCGGCGGCAATCCGGAGAGTGCCGACCTCGCCGGCATCGACACCCGCAAGGTGACGATCAAGATCTTCGCGCTGATGGGCCTGCTCTGCGGCCTCGCCGCGATCGTCATCAGCGCCCGGCTCAACGCCGGTGCCGCCGCCACCGGCACCATGACCGAGCTCAACGTCATCGCCGCGGCGGTGATCGGCGGCACCTCGCTCGCCGGCGGCATCGGCACGATCTACGGTGCGGTCATCGGCGCCATCGTCATGCAGAGCCTCGAGAGCGGCATGGTGCTGCTCGGGGTGCCCTCGCCCATGCAGAAGATGGTGCTGGCCATCGTCCTGATCGTCGCCGTCTGGGTCGACATGGCATGGCGCCGGAGGGCCCGGGCATGACGCCGTCCGCCACCCCGCTCGTCGAGATGCGCGAGATCACCAAGACCTTCGGCGGCGTCCACGCCGTCGAGAAGGTCTCGGTCGACCTGATGCGCGGCGAGGTCGTGGGCCTGCTCGGCCACAACGGCGCCGGCAAGTCGACGCTCATCAAGATCCTCTCGGGCGTCATCGCCGCCGACAGCGGCGAGATCCGCCTCGACGGCCAGCCGGTCGACATCCGCTCCGCCCGCGACGCCCGGGCGCTGGGCATCGAGACGATCTACCAGAGCCTGGCGCTGACCGATAACCTCGACTCGATCGCCAACCTGTTCCTCGGCCGCGAGATCACCGGCAGGCTCGGCTTCCTCCACGAGGAGGCCATGGAGCATGCGGCGCAGGGCACCATCGGCCGGATGAAGCTGCGGCTGCCGTCGCTGCACAAGCTGGTCAACGCCCTGTCCGGCGGCCAGCGCCAGGCCGTGGCCATCGCCCGGGCGGTGCACTTCAACGCCCGCGTCCTGATCATGGACGAGCCGACCGCGGCGCTGGGCCCCGAGGAGACCCGCAAGGTCGGCGAGCTGATCCGCGAGCTGGCCGGCCAGGGCATCGGCATCTTCCTGATCAGCCACGACATCCACGACGTCTTCGACCTCGCCGACCGCCTGACGGTGATGAAGAACGGCCGCCTCGTCGGCACCTGCCGCACCGAGGACGTCACCAAGGACGAGGTCCTGGGCATGATCATCGCCGGCGAGCTGCCGCGGGTGCTGCAGGGTGCTGCCGCCGCCTGATGCGGGTCGACGCGCACATCCACTTCTGGCGCCTCGCCCGCGGCGACAACACCGCCCTCTCGCCGGCGATGGCGCCGCTGTGGCGCGACGTCGAGCCCGAGCTGCTGCGCCCCGAGCTCGACGCCTGCGGCATCGACCGCATCGTCGTCGTCCAGGCCGCCGAGACCCTGGCCGAGAACCTCTACACGCTGGGCCTCGCCGCCCGGTTCCCGTGGATCGCCGGCGTCGTCGGCTGGGTCGACCTCGCCTCGCCCTCGCTGGCCGAGGAGCTGCTGGCGCTCAAGGCCACGGGCCGGCTGGTCGGCATCCGCCCTGTGCGCGACGACAACCGCTCGATCGCCTGGCTGCTCGACGGCCGGCTGACCGCCGGACTGCGCCGCCTCGCCGAAGCCGGCCTCGTCCTCGACGTGCTGGTCCAGAACCCCGACGAGATCCCGCTGGTCACCCATCTCGCCGCCGCCCATCCGGAGCTGCGCATCGTCCTCGACCATGGCGGCAAGCCCGACATCCGCGGCGGCCGCTTCGAGCCCTGGGCCGATGCCATCGACGCCCTCGCCCGCCGGCCGCAGGTCGTCTCCAAGCTGTCGGGCCTGCCCAACCAGGCCCTGCCCGGCGCCGGCGTCGCGCCGCTGCGCCTCTACGCCGAGCACCTGCTCGACCGCTTCGGGCCGGACCGCGTCCTCTGGGCCAGCGACTGGCCGCCCCTGCTGCTGTCGACCCACAGCTACCGCGACTGGTGGACGATGACCGGCGAGCTGCTGGCCGGTCTCGACCCGGCCGCCCGCGACGCCGTCCTCGGCGGCACCGCCCGCCGCGTCTACGCCCTGACCTGAGGCACCCTTCCATGACCGACCGTCCGCGCATCGGCTACATCGGCGTCGGCCTGATGGGCCATGGCGCCGCCCGCAACATCCTCGAGCGCGGCGGCTATCCGCTGACGATCATGGCGCACCGCAACCGCGAGCCGGTCGACGACCTCGTCGCCCGCGGTGCCCGCGAGGCCGCCGACCCGGCCGCGGTCGCCGCCGCCAGCGACATCGTCTTCCTCTGCCTGCCGTCGTCGGTCGAGGTCGAGGCCACCGTCTACGGCCCGAACGGGCTGGCCCAGACGCTGCGCGAGGGCATGATCGTCGTCGACAGCACCACCGCCGACCCGACCGTCACCCGGCGCATCGGCGAGGACCTCGCCCGCCGCGGCGTCGCCCTGGTCGATGCCGCCCTCGGCCGCACGCCGAAGGAGGCCGAGGCCGGCCGGCTCGCCACCTATGTCGGCGGCGATCCGGCGACCATCGCCCGCATCCGCCCGATCCTCGAGACCTATGCCGACACCATCATCGTCTGCGGCGGCCTCGGCGCCGGCACCACCTGCAAGCTGGTCAACAACTCGATCACCATCGGCCTGTGCGCGCTGATCGCCGAGAGCCTGACCACCGCCGCCAAGCTCGGCGTCGACCTCGAGGCCCAGGCCCAGGTGCTCTCCGCCGGCGGCGCCGACGGCCGCATGTGGCAGATGATGAAGCCGTGGATCCTCGAGGGCGACGACAGCCACCTCAAGGGCCCCCTGCGGATCGCCGCCAAGGACCTGCGCTTCTACAACCGCATGGCCGAGAACGCCGGCGTCGCCACCTTCATCGCCCAGGCCGCCAGCCAGACCTACCGCCTGGCCCTCACCGCCGGCCACGCCGACCGCTTCATGCCGGTCCTGCCCAGCATCCTGGCCGAGCTGAACGGGACGAAGATCGGCGAGCTGTGAGCTCGGGCGGCACGCGCCGCCCGAGCTCCTGCCGGCAACGCTAGCGCACGTAGACGTCGTAGGTGATGTCCTGCGAGCCGGTCGGCGCCTTCCACGCCAGCACGTGGTGTCCCACCGGCAGCGGCTGGAGGAACACGTAGTACCCGGCATCGCAGCTCGGCCGCAGCAGCAGGCGCGTTGCCTGCGCCGCCGTGAGTCCGAGGATGTTCTGCGCGGGCAGCTGGACCGTGAACAGCGCCGAGCGCTCGAACAGGCCGCGCAGGCCGGTGACCGGTTGCCCGTCGATCCTCAGGCTGAGCGAAGCCTGCGTCCGGACGCTCTCGACCTGCTGGCGGCAGTACGCTTCCGTGCGCGTCGCCGGCGCGTCGTTGAGGAACGCGAAGTAGCCATTGTTGACGAGCGGGAAGAACAGGGCCGTCCCCTTCGGCACGTTGCAGCTCCGGTGGACCGGGCCGGTCCCGAGGATACTGAACGGATTGCCGGCGAGGAACCAGACATTGCCGCGCTGTCCGGCGGTACAGTTCTGCCCGGTCCGGTCGGTGAGCGCGTTGGCTCCGGCCGGCGTCTGCAGGCCCCACTGCCACCACAGCGCCGCCCATTGCGCGTAGCTGCGGCCCCATGGCTGCGAGCCGATCGGGGCGACGGTTGGCGTCGTCGCGGTCTCGGCCGGAGGCGCGGCATCGCTGGCGGCGGTTCCCGGCGCGATGCGCGCCGCGTTGGCCAGGGTTGCGGCGGCGAAGGCGGGTCCGGAAGCCAGCAGTCCGCACGAAGTGACCGTAGCGGCGATTACTTGAGCAAGACGACGCATGACATCCTCCTGTTGTGGAGCCGGAAAGACGGGGCCCGCCAACGGGCATTGATGACCCATGGAGCGTCGTGCTCGCACGGCTCCTGTTTCGCCGTACTCGTCACGACATCGGGAGATGGACGCCCCGTTCAGTCCGACGGAAAGTCGACAGCCCGTTTTTCGGATCTTGAATATGCCATACGACAAACTATCTGTCAAAACGGGTTCTGGAAAGGCGTGCGCTACCCTTCGCGACCCGTCGGACGGGTGGAGGTCTGCCCTCGGCCGCTCGGCCTACTTCCGCATCAGGATCGCCATCCGCCGCTGCTTCAGCGCGGCGTGATAGGCCAGCACCTCGGGCGTCAGGTCGTCCTCGGGCGCCCGCTCCAGCTCGAAATGGCCGTGCGTGTCGCGGCCGCGGACCAGCGTGGCGCTGTCGCCGTCGCCGGCGACCTGGCGGACGTGCGGCGGCAGGTAGCGGATGGCGAAGCCGAGCCGCCAGTCGGCCGAGCGGTTGGCGTCGGAGCCGTGGAAGATCTTGACGTGGTGCAGCGACATCTCGCCGGGGGCGAGGACGAGGTCGCGGACCTGCGCCCGGTCGACCTCGACGGCGAGCTCCTGGCCGCGCGACAGCATGTTGGTCGGCGCGTAGGTGTCGCGGTGCGCCACCACCTCGCGCAGGTGGGTGCCGGGCACCACCTGCATGCAGCCGCTTTCGGGCGTGCTCGGCGACAGCGCGATCCACGCCGTCACGACGTCGTCCTCGCCGAGACCCCAGTAGGTGATGTCCTGGTGCCAGCCGACGAAATCCGGGCTCGCCGGCGGCTTGGCGAACAGCACCGACTCCCAGCACAGGATGTCCGGGCCGATGACGTCCTCGACGGCGTCCAGCACCTGCGGGTGGCGGACCAGCTCCTGGGCCCAGCGCAGGGTCAGGTGCGGCTTGTGGCGCAGGTCCTTGAGCAGCGCCCCGCCGGTCCGCGCCAGGCTGTCCTCGAGCCGGGCCCGGTAGGCGGCGGCCTCGTCCCGCCCGAGCACCGGCACCGGCGCCAGGTAGCCGTCGCGCCGGTAGGCCGCGACCTCGTCCGCCGTCAGCAGCTTGCCCATCGCCGTCCCCGCCTCATGGCCGGTTGATCCGCTCGGCCAGCGCCTCGCCCAGCATGTAGCAGGCGATGTTGGTGTTGTGCATCACCGTGTCCGGGAACGCGCTGCTGTCGCAGACCAGGAGCCCGTCGACGCCTTGCACCCGGAGCCCGGTGTCGACGACGCCGTCCTTCGGGTCGCGCGCCATCCGGCAGGTGCCGCTCTGGTGGTGCGCCGGCGCCAGGTTGTCGAGCAGATGCTGGCGCAGGTCGAGGTCGGGCTGCAGCCAGGCGGCCCCGGCGCGGCGGAACGGCTCGGTCGCCAGCAGGGCCCGGTTGTGCTCCCACGCATCGGCGAACTGGGCGAGGTCGCGCGGATCGGCCAGGTAGTCGTGGTCGATCAGCGGCGGCACCGTCGGATCGTCGCTGGTGATCTCGACCCGGCCGCGCGAATGCTGGCGGCAGAGATAGGTCCACAGGCCGCAGACCCCTTCTTCCTCGTCGACCGGGAAGGGATGCGTCTGCCACCACGGCTCCGGCCCGTTGCGCGCCTCGCCGCGCCAGTTGGCGGCGAACAGCCGGCCGGTCATGCGGCCCAGCCCCTGCTCGGCGTGGAACAGGACGGCGACGCCCGGATGGTCGGTGAGATGCCGGCCGACCGGCAGGTCGGCGACCACCGGGATGCCCAGCCGGCGCAGCAGCCCCTCCGGCCCGATGCCCGAGCGCTGCAGGATGGCCGGCGTGTTGTAGACCCCGGCCGAGAGGATCACCCGCCCGGCCGCGACCTCGCGCAGCTGCCCCAGCGGGTCGCGGTAGCGGACGCCGGCCGCACGCCCCTTGTCGACCAGGACGCGGTCGACGAGGCAGCCGGCGCGCAGCGTCAGGTTCGGCCGCGGCCGGGCCGAGCGCAGGTAGGTGACCAGCGTCCCCTGCCGGACCTCCTTGAAGCGGTTGTGCGGCATCGGTCCGAAGCAGTCGGCCGAGCCGGTGAGCCCGTTGAGGTCGGGCGCATGGCGGATGCCGAGGGCGGCACAGGCCTCGGCGAAGACCCGGTTGACCGGGGCCCAGCCGGTCTCCTTGTAGCGCTGGATGACGATGGGCCCGGCCGCGCCGTGCAGCGGCTCGAGGCCGAAGTCGCGGTCGGTCTCCAGCCGCACGAGGAAGGGCAGCATCTCGGCGAAGCTCCAGCCCTCCGCCCCCGCCGCCGCCCAGCCGTCGAGGTCGAACGGGGCGGGCCGCGCCGCGATGGTCGAGTTGACCATCGACGAGCCGCCCATGAGCTTGCCGCGCGGCAGCCGGATCGGCCGCCCGCCGCGCCGGCCGGCGACGTCGCGGTCCTGGAAGCCCCAGTCGAACTCGGGCAGGCCCGAGACGCTCCAGTGATGCTCGCCGCTGACCGCGAACAGCGGCAGCCGGTCGGCCTCGTCCGGAAAGTCCGGCCCGGCCTCCAGCACCAGCACCGAGCGGGTGCCGCCGGCGCTCAGCCGGGCCGCCAGCACGCCGCCCGACGAGCCTGCCCCGACGATGACGAAGTCGAACCGCTCCCCTGCCGAAGCGCCCAACTCACCGTCCTCCGGTCGGAAGGCTGGCCGCCGGATCGATCAGGCCGGCGTCGCGCAGCGCGTCCCAGGCCGCCACCGGCACCGTCTGCCCCAGCAGCCGGAACGTGCCCTGCACCTCGGCCACCGAGCCGACGCCCGGGATCACCGTGGCCACGGCCGGCTCGTGCAGCGGGAACTGCAGGGCCGCCGCCGGCAGCTCGACGGCGAAGCGCTGCAGCACCGCCTCGAGCCGCGCCACCCGCTCGCGGACCGGTTCGGGCGGCGGCTTGTAGTTGTAGGTCGCCGCTCCCGACGCCGACCCGGTGGCGAGGATGCCGCTGTTGTAGGGGCCGCCCAGGATGATGCCGATGCCGCGCTCGCGGCAGAACGGCAGGAAGCTCTGCGCCGCCCCCTGCTCGAGCAGCGTATAGCGCCCGGCCAGCAGCACCGCGTCGATGTCGCAGTCCCGCGCGAACGCCATCGCCGTGTCCCACTCGTTCTGGCCGAGCCCGATGGCGCCGACGACGCCCTGCTCGCGCAGCTCGCGCAGCGCCCGGAAGGCGCCGTCGCGGGCCGCCGCCGCCATCTCCGGCTGGCGGTCGCCATGGGTATAGCGGTCGATGTCGTGGATCAGCACGATGTCGGCGCGATCGAGCTTCAGCCGGGCGAAGCTCTCCTCGAGCGAGCGCAGCGCACCGTCGTAGCTGTAGTCGTAGACGACCTGCAGCTCCGGCACGCCAGGCAGCCCGTGCGGCCGGTAGTCGGCACCCGGCTCGCGCAGCAGCCGGCCGACCTTGGTCGACAGCACGAAGCTGTCGCGCGGCAGTCCCGGCAGGAAGCGGCCGAGGCGGCGCTCGCTGTTGCCGATGCCGTAGAGCGGTGCGGTGTCGAAGTAGCGCACGCCGGCATCCCAGGCGGCCTGCAGCGCCGCCTCGGCCTGGGCGTCGCCGACCGGGCCGCGATGCCCGCCGATCGGGCCACCGCCGAAGCCGATGCGGGTGACGGCAACCTTCGTCCGGCCCAGGGGCCTGGTTTCGAGCACGTTCTGACGCCTCCCAGCGTGCTTCAGTTTGATCGCCTTTGACAGAATCTGACGCAAATGGCTATCTGGCGGGCAGGGCCACCACGCCGCATGAACCGACCGGGCTGCCGCCGTTGCTCCGATTGCTGGCCGACGACCTCACCGGCGCGCTCGACAGCGCCTCGCCCTTCGCCGCGGCCGGCGGTCCCATTCCCGTGGTCTGGAACGACAAGGACCTCCCGCTGGGCGACGGCGACCTCGCCGTCGACACCGAGACCCGCCACGCCGGCGCGGCCGACGCCGCCGCCCGTGTCGGCGGTCTGTCAGCCCAGCTTACCGGCGCCGATCCGGCCTTCAAGAAGGTGGACAGCTGCCTGCGCGGCCAGCCGTCCGCCGAGATCGCGGCACTGACCCGGGCCGGCCGCTTCCGCACCACCGTGGTCGCCCCGGCCTTCCCGGCGCAGGGCCGCATCACCCGGGCCGGCCGGCAGCACATCCGCGAGGTCGACGGCGGCTGGCGCGATGCCGGCGTCGATCTCGCCGCCGAGTTCGCGGCCCTCGGACTGGCCTGCCGTCGCGGCCGGCCGCTGGCCGGTCCGGGCCTCTACTTCTGCGATGTCGAGACCGACGACGAGCTGGCGGCCCTGGCCGGCCTGCGGCGCGAGCTGGTGCCGCCGGTGCTGTGGTGCGGCTCGGCCGGGCTGTCGCGGGCGCTGGCCGGACCGTTCCGCTCGCTCGATCCGGCGACGCTGGTGCGGCCGCCGGTGCTGGTGGTGACCGGTTCCGGCAACCCGGTGACGGTGGCGCAGCTCGACCGGCTGGCGCTGCACGAGGCCCGGGTGCGGGTGATGGCCCTGCGCCTGCCGCCCGGCTCGGAACCCGCCGTCGCGGCGGCGGGGTTGCGGCAGCTGGTCGCCGAGGCCGCGGCGCTGCCGCCGCCGGCCACCCTGCTCGTCGCCGGCGGCGAGACGCTCATGCAGCTGTGCCTGCAGACCGGCGCGGCGCAGCTCAGCGTCGAGGGCGAGATCGCCCCGGGCGTGCCGGTGTCGCGGATGGTCGGCGGCCGCTGGGCCGGCGTGCCGGTGATCTCGAAGTCCGGCGGCTTCGGCCGGCCCGGCTTCTTCGCCGAGCTCGTCGCCCCGCTGGCGGGAGGGTCCGGCGATGCGCGCTAGGCGGCTGGCCCTGACCATGGGCGACCCGGCCGGCATCGGCCCCGAGATCGTCCTGAAGGCGCTGAAGGCCGTGGCCGAACGCCCGGCCGGGGCGCGTCCGGAGCTCTGCGTCACCGGCACCCGCGCCTGCCTCGCCGACACCGCCGCCCTGCTCGGCATGGACGAGGTCCGCTTCGTCGACGGCCCCGCCGGTGCCGTCTGGCCCGAGGTGGCGGTCGTGGAAGCCGCTTCGCGCGAGGCGCCCACCCCGCCCGGCATCGAGGGTGCCGAGGGCGGCCGCCTCGCCTACTTCGCCATCGAGAAGGCGGTCGCGCTGGCGCGGGCCGGCGAGGTCGACGCGCTGGTCACCGCCCCGCTCAACAAGGCGGCGCTCAACGCCGCCGGCTACCACTTCCCCGGCCACACCGAGCTGCTGGCACACCTGTGCGGGACCAGGGGCACCGTGCTGATGCTGGCGCATGGCAGCTTCCGCGTCACCCACGTCACCACCCACGTCGCCCTCGACAAGGTGCCCGGCCTCGTCACGCCCGAGCGGGTCCGCCGGGTGATCGAGCTGACGCTGGGGGCGCTGCGCCAGCTCGGCATCGAACGGCCGCGCGTCGCCGTCGCCGCCCTCAACCCGCATGCCGGCGAGGGCGGCATCTTCGGCCGCCAGGACATCGAGGTGACCGCCCCGGTCGTCGCCGCCCTGCGCGCCGCCGGCGAGGCCGTCGAGGGTCCCGTCCCCGGCGACACCGTCTTCGTCAACCTGCGCGGCGGCCACTACGACGCGGTCGTCGCCATGTACCACGACCAGGGCCACATCCCGGTCAAGCTGCTGGGCTTCGACGTCGACCCCGAGACCGGCCGCTGGCGCGCCCTGTCGGGCGTCAACGTGACGCTCGGCCTGCCCATCATCCGCACCTCGGTCGACCACGGCACGGCCTTCGACATCGCCGGCCGCGGCATCGCCGACGCCACCAGCATGGTCGAGGCCATCGACTATGCCGACCAGCTGTCCGCCTCGGGGAGAACCGGCCGATGACCGAGATGCGCGTCGATCCGGCGGCGCTGGAGGATGTCGCCGCGGCGATGTTCCGCGCCGTCGGCTGCAACGAGGCCGAGGCCCGGCACACCGCGGCCCACCTCGTCCTCGCCAACCTCTCCGGCCACGACTCGCACGGCGTCATCCGCCTGCGCGACTACATCCCGTGGCTCGAGAGCGGCATGGTCCGCGCCAACCGCCGGGCCGAGATCGTCCACGAGACGCCGGTCTCGGTCACCGTCGACGGCGGCCTCGGCCTCGGCCAGGAGATCGGCGAGCAGGCCATGGCGCTGGGCATCGCCCGCGCCCGCAACCACGGCCTCGCCGCCGTCGGCATTCGCAACACCGGCCATCTCGGCCGCATCGGCCACTGGGCCGAGCGCTGCGCCGAAGCCGGCTTCCTGTCGCTGCACTTCGTCAACACCTCGGGCTTCGGCGTGCTGGTCGCTCCCTTCGGCTCGAAGGAGGCGCGGCTGTCGGCCAACCCGATGGCCGCCGGTGCCCCGGTGCCGGGCGGCGAGCCGATCATCCTCGACATCTCCACGGCCAGCATCGCCGAGGGCAAGATCAAGGTCGCGAAGAACGCCGGCAAGACGCTGCCCGAGGGCTGCGTCGTCGACGCCGAGGGCCGGCCGACCCGCGATCCCGCCGCCTTCTACGGGCCCCCGCGTGGCGCCATCCTCCCGGTCGGCGGCCACAAGGGCTATGGCCTGTCGGTGATCATCGAGCTGCTGGCCGGGGCGCTGACCGGCGGCGGCTGCACCGATCCCGCCGCCGAGCACGCCCGCGAGCTGCGCAACAACATGTGCTCGATCCTGATCGGTCCCGACCTGCTGGGCGCCGGCCGCAGCCAGCCGGCCGAGCTCGACCGTTTCATCGCCTGGCTCAAGGCGGCCCCGCCGATCCGCGACGGCGACGAGGTGCTGCTGCCCGGCGAGATCGAGCGCCGCACCCGCATCGCCCGGCGCGGCGCCGGGCTGCCGCTCGACGACGCCACCCTGGCCGAGATCGCCGCCATCGGCGCCCGCCTCGGCATCGACGCCAGCCCGCGCACCCTCGCCTTCGGAGCCGCCGCATGACCGACCGCCCGACCTGCCGCAGCCGGATGCAGGCCGGCGAACGGCTCTACGGGACCATGGCGTTCGAGCTGTTCACGCCGGGCCTCACCGCCATCCTCGCCGAGGCCGGGCTCGATTTCGTCATCCTCGACATGGAGCACAGCGGCGCCGGCATCGACACGATCAAGCAGCAGATCGCCTATGCCCGCGGCCTGCCGATCGAGATCTGGGTGCGCGTGCCCGAGAAGTCCTACGCCGCCGTCGCCACCGTGCTCGACGCCGGGGCGCAGGGCATCATGATGCCGATGCTCGAGACCGAGGCCGAGGCGAAGGCGCTGGTCGAGTGGGCCCGCTACCGCCCCGAAGGCAAGCGCGGCCTCGCCTTCGGCATGGCGCACGACGACTACCGGGCCAAGGATCCGGCGGGCGCCATGGCTTTCGCCAACGCCCGCAACGTGCTCATCCCGCTGATCGAGACGAAGAAGGGAATCCGCAACGCCGACGCGATCCTGGCGGTCCCCGGCATCGACATCGGCTGGCTCGGCCATTTCGACCTCACCAACGACCTCGGCATCACCGCCCAGTTCGACCACAAGGACTTCTGGGACGCGGTCAAGACGCTGGGCAAGGCCGGCAAGAAGCACGGCAAGCCGCTGGGCATCGTCGACGGCGATCCGGCCTTCGTCGGCAAGCTGGTCAAGCAGGGCTTCCGCATCCTCGGTTTCGCCAACGACAGTGCGGTCCTGCGCAACGGCATGCGCGCCGGGGTGGGCGCGCTGCGCAGCCTCTGACCGTGGCGTCCCGGTCACCCGTCCGCAGCTTCGGCGTGCGATAGACCGCCGGCCGGTACCGAAGCCGGCCAGGGTTGGCGGCACGGATCTTCATGGAGCGCCCCTACAGCGAGCGGTCGAACCGGCTGAAGGGCGTCGCCCTGATCGTCGCCGGCGTCAGCCTGTTCGCCGGCCTCGACGCCGCCGGCAAGGCGCTGGCCGAGCAGCTCTCCGTCGTCCAGGTGGTCTGGTCGCGCTACGCCTTCGCCGTCCCGGTCGTCCTGCTGACCACGCCGCCGGCGATGTGGCGCCGCCTGTTCTCCGTCCAGCGGCCGCTCGTCCAGGCGGTCCGCGGCCTGCTGCCGGTGATCGCCAGCTTCTCGATCGTCGCCGGCCTCGGCCTCCTCCCGCTGGCCGAGATCACCGCCCTCACCTTCGCCTCGCCCTTCCTCGTCGTCGCGCTGTCGGCGCCGCTGCTGCGCGAGCGCACCTCCATCCATGACTGGATCGGCGTCGTGCTGGGCTTCATCGGCATCCTCGTCATCGTCCGCCCAGGCCTCAACGCGCTGGCCTGGGCGGCGATCTTCCCGCTGGGCTGCGCCTTCGCCTTCGCACTGTTCCAGCTGGCCACCCGCTTCGTCGGCCGCAGCGACAGCCCGACCGCCACCTTCGCCTGGACCATCGCCGTCGGGCTGGCCGTGACCACGCCGCTGCTGCTCGTCGAATGGAGGCCGGTGACGCCGTGGCTGCTCTTCCTGATGGCCGTCTCCGGCCTGTGCTTCGGCTTCGCCCAGTACCTGCTGATCCGCGCCTTCGCCATCGCCCCGGTCGCCCTGCTGACGCCGTTCAGCTACAGCCAGATCGTCCCGGCGGTGATCTTCGGCTACATCTTCTGGGGCTCGGTTCCCGACCTCTGGACCATTCTCGGCGGCGGCATCGTCATCGCCGCCGGGCTCTACGTCCTGCGCTGGCGGGTCGGCAGGGCCTAGGCCAGCGTCCGGCTCAGCGCCGGTGCCGTCGTGTCCGTCTCGACCCGCGTGACGTGCCAGCGGCCGAGGTTGGCGGCGTAGAGAGCACTGCCGTCGAAGGCGATGTTGGTCGGGTGGGCGAACAGGTGCGCCGTCGCATCCTCGATGTAGACGTCGCAGTGCCGGCCGTCCGGCGACAGCCGCAGGATGCGCGACGGCTCGTAGCAGGCGACGAACAGGTTCCCCGCCGCATCGAAGGCGAGCCCGTCGGGCAGCCCGGGCAGGTCGGCGCGAACGGCACCGCCTCGCCGGCGCTGCCGTCGGCCGGATCGCGATCCGCGCCACGCGCCGGGCGAAGGTCTCGCAGACGAACAGCGCGTCGCCGCCGTGGCCCAGCGCCATGCCGTTGGCGAAGACGAGGTCGCCCGCATACCACAGCCGCCCGTCCCGGTGGCGAGGTCGTAGCTCCAGATCCCCGGCCCCGGCCTGGCGAAGTCGTGGCTGTCCGAGACCAGCAGCCGGCTGCGGCGTGCATCGACCACCGGCCAGTTCGGCACCTTGATGCCGGGCGGCGTGAACCGCTCCAGCCGGCGGCTCGCGAGGTCCAGCCGCAGCACCGAGGCCGACTTCAGGTCGCACGCGAACAGGCCGCCGCGGCCGTCGAAGGCGATGCCCAGCGTGAACCCGCCGGAGCTGGCGATCTCCTCGATGCCGCTGCCGTCCGGCGCGATCCGCAGGATCTGGCCGTTCTCGCTGCCGACCCAGACGGCCCCGTCCGGTGCCACGGCGATGCCCTCGGGATGCTGCAGCCGCGGCGTGGTGAACAGCCCGTCGAAGAACACCCGTGCTTGCGCGATCCGGCAGGACCGTGCGCGCCGCCGTGGCGAAGCGGTGCTGCATCAGTGGTAGCCCTTCCCGCGGACGACCTTGCCGCGGAAGATCCAGTAGACCACGCCGGTGTAGATGGCGATCACCGGCAGGATGAAGATGCCCGCCCCCCAGAACAGGAAGGACAGCGACGAGTCCGGCGCCGCGGCGCTGCCGACGGTGATCGAGTACGGGATCATGTAGGGCCAGAACATCACCGCCAGGGTCAGAAACGAGGCTGATGAAGAAGACGGTCGTCAGCAGGAACGGCGCAGGACGTCGTGCCCGCGCCGCGTGCTCAGCACCACGCCGCCCAGCGCCAGCACGCCGAGCAGCGGGAAGATCAGGCCCCACGGCCGGCTCTCGATGTCGATCTCGGCCACCGCCCGCTCGCGCAGCGCCTCGAAAAAGGCAATGCCCAGCACCACCAGCACCGCCAGCGCCAGCCACGGGATCCGCGCCCGCGCCCATCCCTGGAAACGGCCCTCGGACTTCAGCACCAGCCAGGCAGCCCCCAGCAGCGCGTAGCCGAACATCAGGCCGATGCCGGTCAGCACCGGCAGCGGCGCCAGCCAGTCGAAGGCGCCGCCGGCGAACTGGTTGTTCTCGACCGGGATGCCGCGGATCATCGCCCCGACGGCAGCCCCCTGGACGAAGGCCGCCACCGCCGAGCCCAGCCAGAAGCCGACGTCCCACAGCCCGCCGGCGGTGCCGCGGATGCGGAACTCGAAGGCCACGCCGCGGAAGATCAGGCCGAACAGCAAGAGCAGCACCGGCAGGTAGAAGGCCGGCAGGAACACCGCGTAGACCACCGGGAAGGCGGCGAACAGGCCGGCCCCGATGACGACCAGCCAGGTCTCGTTGCCGTCCCAGAACGGGGCGATCGACTCGACCATGTGGTCGCGGAAGTGCGGGTCCGTCGTGGTGCCGAACAGGATGCCGACGCCGAGGTCGAAGCCGTCGAGGATGACGTAGACGGCGATCGACAGGGCGATGACCGCCGCCCAGAACAGCGCCAGCGCTGTCGGCTCGGCCCCGGTCATCGGCCTGGCCCCGGAGCCGACTGCATCGCCACCGCCAGCGGCCGCGACGGCGTCGGGTTGACCTCGCCCGGCGGCTCGGGCGCCGGCCCGTCGCGCAGCAGCCGGTAGATGTAGAGCAGGCCGAAGCTGTAGATGACGACGTAGACGATCACGTAGGCGACCAGCGAGATCAGCACGTCCCGGCCGGTCAGCGACGGCGTGATCGCGTCGGCGGTGCGCAGCAGGCCGTAGACCACCCAGGGCTGGCGGCCGACCTCGGCGGTGAACCAGCCGGCCAGCACGGCGATGAAGCCGGTCGGGAACGACAGGAACGCCGCCCACAGGTACCAGTCGGTGTGGTCGAGCCGGCCGCGCCAGCGCAGCCAGCAGCCGTACCACGACACCGCCAGCATGATCAGCGCCATGCCGACCATGATGCGGAAGGTGAAGAACGGGATCACCACCGGCGGCCGGTCCTCGGGCGGGAACGAGGTCAGCCCGACCTCCTCGGAATCCCAGGTGCCGCTGGCGATGAAGCTGCCGAGCTTCGGGATGGTGATGGCGAACAGGTTGCGCTCGTTGGCCTCGTCGGGCCAGGCGATGAGCACCTCGCTGGCCGGCTTCTCGGTGTTCCAGCGGGCCTCGATGGCCGCGAACTTGGCCGGCTGGTACTTGTGGACGAGATCGCCGGCGAGGTGGCCGAAGCCGATCTGGATGGGGATCAGCACGGCAACGAGGCCCGTACCCCAGTGCAGCATCACCCGCGCCTCGGCGATCTGCCGGCCGCGCAGCATGTGCCAGGCGCCGGCGGCGATGACGCTCATGCCGGTGGTGACGAAGGCGCCGAGCAGCATGTGCAGCCAGCGGACCAGGACCACCGGCCCGGCGACGATGGTCCACCAGTCGTCGGGGACGATCCTGCCGTCGACGATGGCATGGCCGACCGGGACCTGCATCCAGCTGTTGTTGCACAGGATCCAGAACGACGAGAGCATCGTCCCGACCGAGACCATGCAGCAGGAGAGGAAGTAGAACCAGGGCGGGACGCGGTCGCGCCCGAGCAGCATCACGCCGAAGAACGTCGCCTCCAGCAGGAAGGCGGTGAACCCCTCGTAGCCGAGCAGCGGTCCCTGGATCGAGCCGGTCTTCTCCGCCAGCACGCTCCAGTTGGTGCCGAACTGGAAGGCCATGACGATGCCGCTGACCACGCCCATGCCGAACGACAGGGCGAACACCTTGAGCCAGAACTCGAAGACGCGGCGGTAGAGCGGGTTGCGGGTGGCAAGGTGCATGCCCTCGATGGTCGCCAGCCAGGCGGCGAGCCCGATGGTGAAGGCCGGGAAGATGATGTGGAAGCTGATCAGGAACGCGAACTGGATCCGGGACAGCAGGACGGGATCGAGCTCCACCGGGACGCACCTCCGCTAGGTCATCTCGACCCTGCCACGCCCCCGGCGGCGCGCCTAGAACCTCGGGCATTCCGCCGCACGCCGCGGCGGCGTCAGCGCTGCCCCTGCCCCAGCCGCCGCTCGAGCCGCCCGGCCAGCAGCGACAGCAGGAAGCAGATCACGAAGTAGAAGGCCCCCACGGTCAGCCACAGCTCGAACACGCGGCGCGTGGTGACCACCGCCTGGCTGGCGGCGAAGGTCAGCTCCGGCACCGAGATCAGCGAGACGATCGAGCTGTCCTTGACCAGCGAGATGAACTGACCGGCGAGCGGCGGGACGGTGCGCTGCACCGCCTGCGGCAGGATCACGAAGCGCAGCCGGTCGCGTCGCGCGAGGCCCAGGCTCTCGGCCGCCTCCCATTGTCCCCGGGGGATCGCCTGGATGCCGGCGCGGACGATCTCGGCGACGAAGGCCGCCTCGAACAGGCCGAGGCAGAGTGTGCCGGCGACGAACGGCTCGAGCAGGCGCGGCGGGCCGAACAGCCAGCCGAGCACGGTCTGCACCGCCGGGTCGAGGCCCTCGACCGTGTTGCGCAGGTCGAGCAGCGGCATCAGCTGGCTCGAGACGAAGAAGTAGAAGATGAAGATGAAGATCAGCGGCGGCAGGTTGCGGATCGTCTCGACGTAGAGCCGCCCGACCAGCCGCCAGAACGGCCCGCCGATGCTGGTGGCGAGCCCGACGAGCACCCCGGCGACCGCCGCCAGCAGGCCGGCCCAGACCGTGAGCCGCAGGGTCATGACGAGGCCGTCGAGCAGGATGTTCGGCACCAGCCGCCCGGTCTCGGGATCGAGCCGGAGCAGGAAGGTGCCGACGACGGACCAGTCCCAGCGGTAGACGAGGCTGGCCTGCACCCGCCAGGCCAGCCAGCCGAGGCCGCCGGCGAGCAGCAGGAGCAGCGCGTAGTCGAGGCGTCCGAGGCGCCGGCGCCCCGGGCGACGGGGCGCCGGCGCCTGGCTCACTGGGCTGCGACCTGGTCCTGCCAGTCGAGCGTGCGGAACCAGTAGTCGTGGCGCTCGTCGAGGAAGCCGCTGCGCCACTGCGCGTCGATCCAGTTGTTGAAGAAGTTGAGCGCGTCGGGATCGCCCTTGCGCAGCGCGAAGGCCTCGGCGGTGGCGTCCAGCAGGTCCTCGACCGGGATGTAGATCTTGTCCGGGTAGTCGATGACGTAGGTGCTGGGCGTCGGCTCCGAGGCGACGGTGGCGTCGGCGTTGCCGTTGAGCACCTCCTGCAGCGAGGCGCCGTCCTCGTCGAACTGGACCAGGTTGGCCTTGGGGAACAGCTTCTGCACCACCGGCACCGGCGTGGCGCCGCGGCGCAGCGCGAAGGTGATGTCCGGCGAGTTCAGGTCCTCCAGCGACTTGACCTTGTCCTTGATCTTGGTGCTGGCGGCGACGCGCAGGCCCGAATAGGCGTAGGGCTCGCTGAAGTTGACCGTCAGGTTGCGCTGCGGCGTGATGCTCATGCCGCTGATGATGACGTCGAACTTGCCGGCGATCAGCGCCGGGATGATGCCGTCCCAGGCGGTCGGCACGAACTCGGCCTCGACGCCCATGTCCTTGGCCAGCTGCTTGGCCACGTCGATCTCGAAGCCGATCAGCTGCCCGGACTTGTCGGTCATCGCCCAGGGCACGAAGGTCGACAGGCCGATGACGATGCGGCCGCGCTTCTTGATGGTCTCGATGACGCTGTCGGCGGCGATGCCCTGGCGGGCATCCTGGGCGGCCACCGGGCCGGCGATGGCGATGCCGGCGAGCACGAGCGCCGCGGCGGCGCGGCGGGTCAGACGGGGCATGGACGTTCCTTCCGGAGTAGGTCGTAGTTGCTGTCCAAGGCGGGTCAGCCGGACCGGGCGAGGCGCCGCTCGAGGCCCTGCGCCGCGGCCGACATCAGCGTGGTGACGACGAGGTAGACCGCCGCCACCGTGAACCAGATCTCGAAGCTCATGTACGTGTCGGAGACGAGGTTGCGCCCTTCCGTGGTCAGCTCGAAGACACCGATGACGCTGACCAGCGAGCTGTGCTTGACCAGCGACACGGCGAGGCTGGTCAGCGGCGGCAGCATCAGCCGCAGCGCCTGCGGCAGCACCACGTAGCGGTAGAGGTCGCGGCGGCCGAGGCCCAGGCTCTCGCCGGCCTCCCACTGGCCCTTCGGCACCGAGGCGAGGCCGGCGCGGAAGATCTCGGCGGCGAAGGCGCCCTCGAACAGCCCGAGGCAGACCACCGCCGTCCACCAGCGGTCCAGGCCGACCAGCGGCGCGATCACGAAGTAGACGAGGTAGAGCTGGATCAGCAGCGGCGTGTTGCGGATCAGCTCGACATAGGCCCGGGCGATGCCGCGGCCGACGATCGAGTGGCCGCGCCGCAGCAGCGCCGTGGCGAGCCCCAGCACCATCGCCAGCACGAAGCTCAGCGCCGAGATGTAGAGGGTCTGGACGAGGCCCTTGCTGAGCGGCCCCCAGATCCAGGTTCCGTCGACCTCGCGGCCGAAGAACTGCGGGATCCGGTACCACTGCCAGTTGTAGCCCATCCCCGAGGCGCCGCGCAGGACGAGCCACAGCAGGGCGGCGCCGAGCAGCGCCACCTGGAGGACGGCCATGATCTGGCCGCGGCGAGCCGCGGCGACGCGTCGGGTGCGGACCACTCGACCCCGGTACCCTGCCGCACGGCCGGACTGCCGGCGGCCGACGCACCCTGCGCAGGGGTATCGGGCTTGTCAAATCCCGCACGGTCACGACGGCTTGACGCTGCCTGCGGGCTACCGGACAACGTCCGCTCAGGGCGGGACACGCGCCCGGGACGCCGCCAGGGCGGCAAAGGAGCCACGATGTTGCGCGGATCGATTGTTGCGCTGGCCATGCTGGCCGGCCTCGGCGCGGCGCAGGCCGCCGAAGAGGAAGATTTCGAGGTCAAGGACGCCAGCGACCTGGTGATGCTGTGCTCGGCCGATCCGGCCAGCCCGACCTACACGGCGGCCATCAACTTCTGCCACGGCTTCGCCGTCGGCGCCTTCCAGTACTACACCACGCTGGAGGCCCTCAGCCCGGACAACAAGTTCGTCTGCATTACCGAGCCGCGGGTCACCCGCGACCAGGCCATCGCGAATTTCGTCGCATGGGTGAAGCCCCGGACCGAGCTGCACAGCAAGCCGGCCGTTGACGCTTTCTTTGCGTGGCTGACCGCCACCTACCCGTGCCCGAACTGAGCCGAGGACTGCCAGCCATGCGTCGTTACCTTCTCCTCGTTCCGGTCGCCGGTGCGCTCGTGCTGGGCGGCTGCTCGGACATGTCGACCGGCCAGCAGCGGACCCTGAGCGGTGCCGGCATCGGCGCTGCCGCCGGCACGGTCGCCGGGGCCATCGCCGGCCACACGCTGTGGGGTGCCGCGATCGGTGCCGCGGCCGGCGCCGCCGGCGGCTTCCTCTACAACCAGTACGAGGACAGCAAGCAGAAGGCGTTCGATCAGGGCTACGCCGCCGGCCAGAAGTCGGCGACCAACTGATCGTACCGCGGATCGCTCAGCCGGCGCGGCGGACGCGCCCGCCGGCGAGCTCCTTGACCACGCCGCGCATCAGGTCGACCTCGCTCGAGGTCATCGTCCGCCGCTCGAGCAGCTGGGCCACCGCCAGCACGAGGCTGCTGCGCCGGTCCGGCGTGCGGAAGAAGTCGACCTGGTCGAGCTCGGCCACGAGATGGTCGATCAGCGCCGCCAGCTCGGCCTTCGTCGCCGGCTTGCCCTCCGCCGCCTGCCGCGGCGGCGCCTTCGCGTCGTGCCGGACATAGTGCTCGTAGGCCAGCAGCAGCACGGCCTGGGCGATGTTCAGCGAGGTGAACTTCGGGTTGGTCGGGATCGTCACCAGCGCGTCGGCGAGCATCGTCTCGTCGTTGGTGAGCCCGGTCCGCTCGGCGCCGAACAGGAAGGCGACCCGCCGGCCCTCGCGGCACTGCGCCACCGCCAGATCGGCCGCCTGCGGCGGCGTCAGGATCGGCTTGGCCAGCTCGCGCTGCCGCGCCGTGGTCGCGTAGAGGTGCTCGATGTCGGTCAGCGCCTCGGCCAGGGTCGGGACGATCCGCACCCCGTTCAGCACCTCGGCGGCACCCGATGCCGCCGCCACCGCCTTGGCGTTGGGCCAGCCGAAGTCGGGCTTGACCAGCCGCAGCTCGGTCAGGCCGAAGTTGAGCATCGCCCGCGCCACCGCCCCGGCATTGTCGCCGATCTGCGGCCGGCAGAGGATGACCACCGGCTTGTTGCCCGGCAGCCCGACCGATGGTCGGTCGCGGCTCACGACAGCGGCACCGGCACGCGGTCGAGCGCCAGCTTGTAGGTGATGGCGTCGTTGAGCGCGTCGAACGAGGCGTCGACGATGTTTCCCGAGACGCCGATCGTCTGCCAGACGTGCCCGTCGTCGTCGGCACTCTCGATGATCACGCGCGTCACCGCGGCGGTGCCGTCGCCGGCGAGGATGCGCACCTTGTAGTCGACGAGCTTCATCGTCCTGAGGCCGGGATAGAGGTCGGCCAGCGCGTCGCGCAGCGCGTGGTCCAGCGCGTTCACCGGGCCGTTGCCCTCGGCCACCTTGTAGAACGGCCGGCCGGCGACCTCGCCCTTGATGGTCGCCTCCGAGATCGTCACCTGCTGGCCCTGCGCGGTGAAGCGGTGCTCGATGATCACCCGGAAGCTCAGCAGCCGGAAATACTCGGGCAGCTCGCCCATGGTCCGCCGCACCAGCAGCTCGAAGCTGGCGCTGGCCCCGTCATAGGCGTAGCCGCGGGACTCCCGCTCCTTGATCGCCCCCAGGATCTCGGCGACCTGGTCGCCGGACGGCGCCACCGCCATGCCCATCTCGGCGAAGCGCAGCAGCAGGTTCGAGCGCCCCGCCTGGTCGCTGACCAGCACGTCGCGGGCGTTGCCGACCCGGGCCGGGTCGATGTGCTCGTAGAACGCCGGGTCCTTGGCCACCGCCGAGGCGTGCAGCCCCGCCTTGTGGGCGAAGGCCGAGGCGCCGACATAGGCGGCGTGCCGGTTCGGCGTGCGGTTCAGCCGCTCGTCGAACGCCCGCGACAGGTGGGTCAGGTGCACCAGCCGCTCCTCGGCGACGCCGGTGCGGAAACCCATCTTGAGCATCAGCGTCGGGATCAGGCTGACGAGGTTGGCGTTGCCGCAGCGCTCGCCCAGCCCGTTCAGCGTGCCCTGCACCTGCCGCGCCCCGGCGCGCACCGCCGCCAGCGTGTTGGCGACGGCGTTCTCGGTGTCGTTGTGGGTGTGGATGCCCAGCCGTTCCGGCATCACGGTGGCCGCGACGCGGGCGGTGATCCGCTCGACCTCGTCCGGCAGGGTGCCGCCGTTGGTGTCGCACAGCACGACCCACCTGGCTCCCGCCTTCAGCGCGGTCTCGAGGCAGGCCAGGGCGTAGCCGGGGTCGAGCTTGAAGCCGTCGAAGAAGTGCTCGGCGTCGAGCATCGCCTCCTCGGAGCGGCGGACCGCCTCGGCAATGCTGTCCTCGATCATCCGCAGGTTCTCGTCGAGGTCGACACCGAGCGCCGCCTCGACCTGCCGCGACGAGGTCTTGCCGACCAGGGTCACCACCGGCGCCTTGGCCTGCCACAAGGCCGCCAGCACCGGATCGTTGGCGGCACTGCGCCCCGAGCGCCGGGTCATCCCGAAGCTGCAAAGCTTCGCCCGGCCGAGCGCCGGCGGCTCGGCGAAGAAGGCGTCGTCGGTCGGGTTCGCCCCCGGCCAGCCGCCCTCGATGTAGTCCACGCCCAGCCGGTCGAGGTCCCGGGCGATGCGCTGCTTGTCGGCCGCCGAGAAGTCGACGCCCTGCGTCTGCGCACCATCCCGGAGGGTGGTGTCGTAGAGCCAGATCCGCTCGCTCATGCGCGGTGCCAGGTGGTACCGGCGGGCGTGTCCTTGAGCACCACGCCGCGCGCGGCGAGCTGCTGGCGGACCTGGTCGGCGCGGGCGAAGTCGCGGGCCTTGCGGGCGGCGTTGCGCTCGCCAATCAGCGCCTCGATCTCGGCGGCCCCGAGCTCGCCGGCGGCCTCGCCGTCACCCTTCCAGTCGCGCGGGTCGCGCTGCAGCAGGCCGAGCAGCCGGCCGTCGCGGCGCAGCGCCGCCGCATGCTCGAGCCGCCGCTCCTGCGCCGTTTCCTGGAACACGGCGCCGGCGCTGGCGTGGAGCGCGGCCAGCGCCCTCGGCGTGTTGAGGTCGTCGGACAGCGCCTCCAGCACGGCCGCCGTCGGCCCGCCGGTGGCGTCCCTGGCCGGACCGTCGCCGGTCTCGCGCAGCGCGTTGTAGAGGCGGTCGAGGCTCGCCGTCGCCTCCTCGAGTGCCCGCTCGCTGAGGTCGATCGGCTGCCGGTAGTGGGCCGACAGCATCCAGTAGCGGATGGCCTCGGCCGGCCAGCGCTCGAGCGCCTCGTCGAGGCGCAGGACGTTGCCCAGCGACTTCGACATCTTCTCGCCGCCCATGTCGACGAAGCCGTTGTGCATCCACACATTGGCCATGCGGTCGAGGTGATGCGCGCAGCAGCTCTGGGCGATCTCGTTCTCGTGGTGCGGGAAGATCAGGTCGAGCCCGCCGCCATGGATGTCGAACGGCACGCCGAGCAGCGTGCCGGCCATGGCCGAGCACTCGATGTGCCAGCCCGGCCGGCCGCGGCCCCACGGGCTGTCCCAGCCCGGCTGCCCGTCGACGCTGGGCTTCCACAGCACGAAGTCGGCCGGGTCGCGCTTGTAGGGCGCCACCTCGACACGCGCGCCCGCGATCTGGTCGTCGCGGTTGCGTCCCGACAGCCGGCCGTACTCTGGCATCGACGGCACATGGAACAGGACGTGCCCGTCGCCCGCGTAGGCGTGGCCCTGCAGGATCAGCGTCTCGATCAGCGCCACCATGCCGTCGATGTGCTCGGTGGCGCGTGGCTGGAAGGTCGGCCGCTTGCAGCCCAGCGCGTCGGCATCGGCGAGGAACGCCTCGGTCGTCCGCTCCGTCAGTGCCTCGATCGGCTCGCCGTTCCGCGCCGCCTGGTCGATGATCTTGTCGTCGATGTCGGTGATGTTGCGGACGTAGGTGACGTGCTTGTCGCCGTAGAGATGGCGCAGCAGCCGGAACAGCACGTCGAAGACGATCAGCGGCCGGGCGTTGCCGATATGGATGCGCTGGTAGACCGTCGGGCCGCAGACATACATCCGGACATTGCCCGGATCGATCGGCTCGAACGCTTCCTTGCGGCGCGTCAGCGTGTTGTGCAGCTGCAGGGACACGGGGGTGACTCAGGCAATTTGACCGCGCAGGCGGCCGAGCGCCCGGTCGCGGGGCAGGACAGCTAGCAGGACTTTCAGCTCCGGTCCACGCTCGCGGCCGGTCAGCGCCAGACGCAGGGGGTGGAACAGCTCGCGGCCCTTGCGGCCGGTCGCCCGCTTCAGCGCCACCACCCAGGTGTCGAAGTCCACCGGATCCGGCAGGAGGTCGGCGGCGAGCTGCAGGAAGGCCGCGTCCTCGATCCTCGGCTCCATCGACTCGTGGACCACCCGCCACCAGTCGAGCGCGTCCTCGACCCGGTCGAGGTTGGCGCGCACCGCATGCCAGAACGGCTCGTCGATCAGGCCCGGCAGCCGGTGCCCGACCGCCGTCCACGGCAGCCGGCGCACCACCTCGGCCGACTGCCGCTCGAGGTCGACGGGGTCGAGCCGCGGCGAGGCATGGCCGTAGCCGGCGAGATCGAGCGTCACCGCCAGCCTGTCGAGATCGGCGGCGGGATCCGCGGCGGTGTCCGTCCCGAGTGCCGCCAGCAGCTGCACGATGGCCAGCGGCTCCACGCCGCGCGCCCGTAGCTCGCGCAGGGACAGGCTGCCGTGCCGCTTCGACAGCCCCTCCCCGTCCGGCCCGAGCACCAGCGGCAGGTGCGCGAAGGCCGGCTCCGGCGCATCCAGCGCCCGGGCGATGCGGATCTGCGTGCCGGTGTTGGTGACGTGGTCCGCACCGCGGATGACGTGCGTGATCCCGAGCGTGACGTCGTCGACGGCCGAGGCGAACAGGTAGGTGAAGCTGCCGTCAGCCCGGCGGACCACAGGGTCCGACAGGCTGCCGAGGTCGACCGGCCGCTCGCCGAGCACCAGGTCGGTGAAGCCGAGCCGTTCGTGGCCGAGGGCGAAGCGCCAGTAGGCCGGTCCGCCGCCGCCCGGCAGCACGCCCGGCTTGTAGGCGGGACGGCTGCGCTCGCGCCGCCACGCCGCGAGCTCGGGCCCGGTCTCGGTGCAGGCGTAGACGGCGCCCGACGTGACCAGCCGCTCGAAGGCGCCCTCGTAGACCTCGCCGTGCTCGCTCTGCCGGTACTCCTCGTCCCGGCGCAGCCCCAGCCAGCTCAGGTCCTCGCGGATCGCCGCGGTGTAGGCCTCGTCGCTGCGCGCTGTGTCGGTGTCGTCGATGCGCAGGACGAAGGCGCCGCCGTGCCGGCGCGCGAACAGCGCGTTGACCACGGCGATGCGGGCATTGCCGAGATGCAGGAAGCCCGTCGGGCTGGGCGCGAAGCGGATGCGGACCATGGTGCGCCGGATGTGCGCGCGCCGGTCCGCGGGTGCAAGCCTCAGGCGGTGTAGTAGCCCCGGTAGCGGCCGTAAGCGACGGCCGGGTCGGCTTCGGACCAGGCACGGTGCCGGCGCAGGTCGACGCGGCTGAGGATCGCCCCGGTCACCCGCTCGCGCGCCGGTCCCAGCGCCACCAGCGCCTGCCGCGCCATCGGCGCGGTCGTCGCCCCCCAGCGGACGACCAGCGCGATCCGGTCGACCAGCGGCGCCAGCCGCGCCGCGTCGGCCACCGGCAGCAGCGGGGCGGTGTCGACCAGCACGAGGTCGAAGCCAGCGCGGGCCGCCTGCAGCACCGCGGCAATGCCGGCCTCGCCGAGCAGGCCCGTCGGCGGTCCCGGCGCGGCGCTGCCCGGGATCACCCGCACCGACGAGCGCGGATCGCCCTGCAGGACCTCGCCGAGGCTGGCGCGCGCCGCCGCCAGCTCGGCCAGCCCAAGGCCCGGCGTCAGCCCGAGCATGCGAGCGAGGCTCGGCCGGCGCAGGTCGGCATCGATCAGCAGCACCCGCAGCCCTTCCTCGGCCGCCGCCCGGCCCAGCGCAAGGCACAGGGACGATTTGCCCTCGTTCGGCACCGCCGAGGTCAGCATCACCACCCGGCAGGCCTCGCCGCGCCGCGGCAGGTCGAGACCGGTGAGCAAGGTGCGCACCGCCTCGGCCTCGCGCGAGCCCGGCCGCTGCAGGGGCCATTCCGGCAGCGGCAGGCGCCGCGCCTCGCGCCGGCCGATCGCCGGCACCATGCCGAGCGTGCCCAGGCCCAGGGACCGTCGCACCTCTTCGCCGGTGCGCAGCCTGCGGTCGGCCTGCTCGATGGCGTAGACCGCGAACAGCCCGATCGCCAGCGACGCGGCCAGGCTTACCGTCAGCAGCAGGAGCGGCTTGGGAAACGCCGCCACCACCGGCGGCGTCGCCTCCGAGATCACCCGCGCGTCGGGCGGGACCTCGGCGACGACGGTACCCGGACCCTTGCCGCGCCCGAGCTCGGCTTCGTAGAGGCGCCGGTCGGACGCCGCCTGCGCCTCCAGCGTGCGCAGCTCGGCGGCAGCGCGGCCCTGCTCGCCCGCCGCCTGCTCGGCGGCCGCCAGCGCCGCGCCCAGCGCCTGCTCGCGGGCGCGGGCGGCGTCGACCTCGCCGGCATACTGGTCGACGATGGCCCGCTGCTCGCGCCCGATCTTGCCCTCGACCGCCGCCTTCTCGGCGCGCAGGTCAACCAGTCGCGGATGCCGCTCGCCGTACTGCGAGGCCAGCTCGGCTTCCTGGCGGACGAGGTCGGCCTTCGATTCCTGCAGCGTCTCCAGCAGCTCCGAGCCGCGGCCGTCGCCGATGGCGGCGTCGCTGCCGGCCTGGCGGATCTGCTGGCGCAGCCGGTCGAGCCGCGCCTCGCGCGCCGTTCGCTCGGCGGTGGCACCGACGAGGTCGCGGCGCAGCCCCGCCATGTCGTCGATGCTGGTGCCGCCGGCGACGAGGCCCAGCCGGGCGCGCGCCGCCGCCACCGCCGCCTCGGCCTCGGCCAGCCGTCGCTCCAGCAGCCCCAGCCGCTCGCCCTGCGCGCCGGCGGCGCTCGTGGCGAGGCGGCGCTGGGCCGCCGCGCGTTCCGCGACGAAGGCGTCGGCGACGGCGTTGGCGACCTCGGCCGCCCGTGCCGGATCGCCCGAGGCGAAGGCGACGCCGATGACGTTGCTCTTGCCCTGCCGGCCGACCTGCAGCCGCGCCATGAAACGCTCGACCGCGGCCTCGGGCGGCGCCAGCTCCGGATCGGTGTCCAGCCCCAGCCGCGCGATCGTGGCCCGCGCCGTCGTCCGCGACGCCAGCACCTCGACCAAGCTGTCGATGGTGGCGCTGTCGGGCGGGATCGCCGTCGCCGGCCCGCTGCCGTCGACCGCCGGCTGCAGCCGCGGCTCGATCAGCACCAGCGCCCTGGCCTCGTAGCTGCGCGGCAGCCAGGCCAGCGCCGAGACGGCCCCGGCCGTACCGAGCAGCAGGACCGTCAGCAGCACGGCCTTGCGGCGCCAGAGGATGCGGACGAGCTCGACCGGGCTGATGCCGGCCGTCGCGGTGTCGGTGGGCATGCGCTGATATACTATTGGTTGATTTGTGGTGCAATTACCCCCGTTTTCGGCGAGCCATGCTGCGCCGGCCCCGCTGCCGCGCTATCTCTGCTCCAGCAAGGAGAGCCCGCATGACCGGACTGAACGAAGCGCAGCGTGCCGCCTGGGAGCGTGACGGCTATCTCGTGCTGCCGGGCTTCGTCAGCGCCGCCGCCTGCGACGCGCTGCGCCGGCGCATGGACGAGCTGCTCGATGCGTTCGATCCGGCCGGCGTGACCACGGTCTTCCGCACCGACGACCAGGCCCACGGCCGCGACCGCTACTTCCTCGAGTCCGGGGCCACCATCCGCTTCTTCTTCGAGCCGGACGCGTTCGATGCCCGCGGCGAGCTGCGCCAGGCAAAAGCGCTGTCGATCAACAAGGTCGGCCACGCCCTGCACGACCTCGACCCGGTGTTCGAGCGCTTCTCGCGCTCGCCCGAGCTGGCCGCGGTCGCCCGCGACGCCGGCCTCGCCGACCCGCGGCTGCTGCAGTCGATGTACATCTTCAAGCAGCCGCGCATCGGCGGCGAGGTCCACTGCCACCAGGACAGCACCTTCCTCCACACCGAGCCGCTGACCTGCACCGGCTTCTGGTTCGCGCTCGAGGACGCGACGCTCGAGAACGGCTGCATGTGGGCCGAGCCCGGCGGGCATCGCCGCCCGCTCGCCAGCCGCTTCGTCCGCGAAGGCTCGGGCACGCGCATGGTGACGCTCGACCCGGCGCCGCTGCCGACCGACGGCCTCGTCCCGCTGGAAGCGACGAAGGGCTCGCTGGTGCTGCTGCACGGCCAGCTGCCGCACCGCAGCGGCGCCAACCACTCCGACCGCTCGCGCCACGCCTACGCGCTGCATCTGGTCGACGGCACCGCCCACTATAGTCCCGACAACTGGCTGGTCCGTCCCGAAACGATGCCGCTGCGCGGCTTCGCCTGACGCACCCAGGGCCAGCGCCCGCGCTCCTCGGTGACGCGGCGGATCCGCAGGTCCCGGCCCAGCCAGACGGCGATGCCGCCGCTGTCGCGCAGCGCGATCCAGTCGAGCGTGTGCGCCGGCCCGGCGCAGCGCCCGTAGCGGGCGACCAGCAGGTCGGCCCTCCCACAGTCCTCGCGGGTGGCGTCGGCGCGGCGCGCCAGCGCGACCCTGATGCCGGCCCGCTCCAGCACGCAGCCGGCCGGATCGCAGGCGAGGCCACCCTCGGGCCCGGCCCAGGGCGCCGGCCGGACCGGCTTCTGGGTGCTGCCGAGCCCGCGCAGCCAGGCGGTGCGCAGCAGGCTGTCGGACTGCCACTCGACCATCACCACCCGGCCGTCGCCGCGGCGGACCGCCACCTGGTCGAGGTCGGCCGAGACCAGCAGGTCCGGCGGGCGGTGCAGCAGCGCCAGCGCCAGGGCGGCCACCATCGGCACGACGCCGAGATAGCGCCAGCGCTGCCGCCACAGCACCAGCCAGGTCCCGCCGGCGGCGAACAGGATCAGCAGCGCCGTCGGCTGCAGCGGCACCGGCACCGAGGCGCCGGGCAGCTCGGCCGTCAGGTGCGCCACCAGCAGCACGCCGTCGATGCCCCACGCCATCGCCGCCAGCGGCCAGGCCTCGAGACCGAGCGGCATCGCCAGCATCGCCAGCAGGCCCGCCGGCATCACCCAGAAGCTGGTGACCGGCACCGCCAGCAGGTTGGCGAGCACGCCGTAGGTCGGCACGGTCTGGAAGTGGAAGGCGGCGAACGGCGCCGTCGCCGTCCCGGCAATGAGCGTCGTCGCCGCCACGCCCAGCACGTAGCCGAACGCCTTGCGGACGACGCCCTGCCGCTCGCCGCCGCGCAGCACTGCGCGCGCCGCCGCCAGCTCGTAGACCGCGATCAGGGCCGCGACAGCGGCGAACGAAAGCTGGAACGACGCCCCGAACAGCGCCTCGGGATGCCACGCCAGCACCACCAGCGCCGCCACCGCGAGCAGCCGCATCGACAGGGGATCGCGGTCGGCGATGACGCCGACCAGGGCCACCGCGATCATCAGGAAGGAGCGCTGCGTCGGCACCGTGCCGCCGGCCAGCAGCATGTAGAGGAAGGTGGCGACGATCGCCGCCGCCGCCGCCGGCTTGCGGACGACGATGCGCAGCGCCAGCGGCGGGATCAGGGCCAGGCCGTAGCGCACCGCCGCCATCACCAGCCCGGCGACCAGCACCATGTGCAGGCCCGAGATCGACAGGATGTGGGCGAGGCCCGACAGCTGGAAGTCGCGCCAGACCTGGGCGCTGATCCCGGCCCGCACCCCGGTCAGCAGCGCCGAGGCGACGGCCCCGGCATCGCCGGGAACATGGTCGGTGATGCGGTCGGCGATGTGCGCCCGCACCGTCGCCACGACGAGGCCGGTGTCCTCCTCCGGCGGCGCCAGCACCTCGACGGCACCGATGGCGTAGCCGAGCCCGCCCATCTGCTCGAACCAGGCCTGCCGGGCATAGTCGAAGGCGCCGGGCATCGCCGGCCCCATCGGCGGCTGCAGCCGGGCGCGCAGGCGGACCGTGGTGCCGGGAACGAGGTCGCCGCCACGCCGCAGGCTCACCCGCACCCGCAGCGGCGTCGCCTCGGCTGGGACCCCGTCGAGGCCCAGCCGGTCGAGCGTTGCCCGGCGGCCCGCCGCCGACTCCTCGATGGCGGCGATCCGGCCCGTGACCGTGTAGGTGCCCGGCCGCTCCAGCACCGGTGCGGCCACGCGCAGCGTGCGGGTCGCGGCGAGCCCGAAGCCCAGCGCCAGCATGATCGCCACCGCCAGCACGGCCTTGGCCCCCATGCCGAGCCGGCGCCCCTGCCAGAGCCAGAAAGCGAGGCTGGCCAGGGCGGCGACGAGGGCTGCGCCCCCTGCCAGCGGCGACGGTGCTGCCGGCAGCGCGAAGCACAGCCCGATGCCCAGCCCCAGCGCCACCGGCAGCCAGAGGAACCAGCGGTCGCGCTCGGCGACGAGCTGCCGCGCCAGCGCCGCCGCCAGCGGCGGCGCCCGCCGTTCGGCGGCTTGCGGGTAGAGGATGGTGCTGGCGGCGTCGTCGTGCACGGAGCGGCTCGCCTGTGCTACACGGCTACGCCCTCCATCATCCGCCGAACAGGTTGCATAATTCAACCATGAGTGTTGTCGTTCGCTTTGCTCCTTCGCCTACCGGTTACCTGCACATCGGCGGGGCGCGTACGGCGCTGTTCAACTGGCTTTACGCCCGGCACCACGGCGGACGCTTCCTGCTGCGCATCGAGGACACCGACCGGCAGCGCTCGACCGAGGCGGCCATCGACGCGATCTTCGACGGTCTCGGCTGGCTCGGCATCAATGCCGACGAGCCGCCGGTCTTCCAGTTCGCCCGGGCGGGGCTGCACGTCGCCGCCGTCGAGCGCCTGCTCGCCCAGGGCCGCGCCTATCGCTGCTGGGCCACCGCCGAGGAGCTCGACGCCATGCGCGCCGAGCAGCGGGCCAAGGGGCTGCCGGTCCGCTACGACGGCCGCTGGCGCGACCGCGATCCGGCCGAGGCCCCGGCCGGCGTCGCCCCTGTAGTCCGCCTGCGGGCGCCGCAGGAGGGCGAGACCGTCGTCGAGGACCTCGTCCAGGGCGAGATCCGGGTCGCCAACGACCAGCTCGACGACATGGTCCTGCTGCGTGGCGACGGCACCCCCACCTACATGCTGTCGGTGGTGGTCGACGACATCGACATGAAGATCACCCACGTGATCCGCGGCTCGGACCACCTCACCAACACCTTCCGGCAGATCCAGCTGTACCGGGCGCTCGACGCCGAGCTGCCGCGCTTCGCCCACATCCCGCTCATCCACGGTGCCGACGGCGCCAAGCTCAGCAAGCGCCACGGCGCGCTCTCCGTGACCGAGTACCGCGAGCAGGGCTTCCTCCCCGAGGCGATGCGCAACTACCTGCTGCGGCTGGGCTGGGCGCATGGCGACGAGGAGATCATCTCGCTGGCCCAGGCGATCGAGTGGTTCGACCTCGACGCCGTCGGCCAGTCGCCGGCCCGCTTCGACATGGCCAAGCTGCTCTCGGTCAACGCCCACTGGCTGCGCGAGCGGCCCGACGCCGAGCTCGTCCAGCTGGTGATCCCCTTCATCGAGAGGCTGGGGCTCAAGGTCGACGGCCGCGGCAAGCAGCGGCTGACCGCCGGAATGAACGGCCTCAAGACCCGCTCGCGCACGCTGGTCGAGCTGGCCGAGGCGGCCGCCTTCTACGTCCGCCCGCGGCCGCTGCCACTCGATGCCAAGGCGGCGGCGGCGCTGACGCCGGAGATCGCCCCGCGCCTGCTCGAGCTGGCCAAGCCGCTGACCTCGCTGGAGAGCTGGACCGAGGCGTCGCTCGAGAGCCTGTGCCGCGCCCAGGCCGGCGGCCTCGGCATCGGCTTCGGCAAGCTCGCCCAGGCGCTGCGCGCGGCGCTGACGGGATCCGGCGTGTCCCCTGGCCTGTTCGACGTCATGCGCGTGCTCGGCCGGGCCGAGGTGCTGGCCCGGATCGAGGATGCTGCGAATGGCCGCAATGCGGCATTGCAATAGCGGAATTGCTGCCGCTCGGCAGGGCTCATAAGGTTCGCGTGCTGCACATGCGAAGAGTGGCCCTCACGCCACGCGACGGCACGGGAGAAGGCAGATGGCAGACGGCTCTGGCGGCAACGCGACCTTCACCTCCGCCGGCGGCAAACCGGTCGACCTGCCTGTCCTGAAGGGCACCCTCGGCCCCGACGTCATCGACATTCGCAAGCTCTACGGCGCCACCGGCCAGTTCACCTACGACCCGGGCTTCACCTCGACCGCCGCCTGCCGCTCGGCGATCACCTTCATCGACGGCGACGAGGGCGTGCTGCTGCATCGCGGCTACTCGATCGAGGAGCTGGCGACGAAGAGCGACTACCTCGAGGTCTGCTACCTCATCCTCAACGGCGAGCTGCCCAATGCCGGGCAGAAGTCGAAGTTCGTGAACGACATCACCTACCACACGATGTTGCACGAGCAGATCGCCTACCTGTTCCGCGGCTTCCGCCGTGACTCGCACCCCATGGCGGTGATGATCGCGGTGACCGCCGCGCTGTCGGCCTTCTATTACGAGGACCTCAACGTCGACGATCCGAAGAACCGGATGATCGCGACGCACCGGCTGATCGCCAAGATCCCGACGATCGCCGCCATGGCCTACAAGTACTCGGTCGGCCAGCCCTTCGTGTACCCGCGCAACGACCTGAACTATGCCGAGAACTTCCTCAGCATGATGTTCGCGGTGCCGTGCGAGCCGTACAAGGTCAACCCGGTCATGGCCAAGGCGCTGGACCGGATCTTCATCCTGCATGCCGACCACGAGCAGAACGCCTCGACCTCGACCGTGCGGCTGGTCGGCTCGACCGGCGCCTCGCCCTACGCGGCGATCGCCGCCGGCATCGCCTCGCTGTGGGGCCCGGCGCATGGCGGCGCCAACGAGGCCGTGCTGACCATGCTCAAGGAGATCGGCACGCCGGCCAACATCAAGGACTTCATCGACAAGGCCAAGGACAAGGACAGCCATCAGCGGCTCATGGGCTTCGGCCACCGGGTCTACAAGAACTACGACCCGCGCGCCGCCGTGCTCAAGGAGAGCGCCGACCAGGTGCTGGCCGAGCTCGGCCACAAGGACAACCCGCTGCTCGAGATCGCCCGCGAGCTCGAGAAGATCGCGCTGAACGACGACTACTTCGCCAAGCGCAAGCTGTTCCCCAACGTCGACTTCTATTCCGGCATCATCCTCGAGGCCATGGGCATCCCGTCGAAGATGTTCACCGCCATCTTCGCCCTGGCGCGGACCGTCGGCTGGATCGCGCAGTGGAACGAGATGATCGAGGACCCGGAGCAGAAGATCGGCCGGCCGCGCCAGCTCTACACCGGCCCGGGCCGCCGCGCCTTCACCCCGCTCGCCGAGCGCGGCTGACCGCCGCCAGCAGCGCCGCGCCGACCAGCCCGGCATCGTCGCCGAGGCCGGCCGGCAGCAGCGGCGGGCGGAACACGCCCGGCAGGCCCAGCATCGCCGTGGCGACCCGCGGCAGGTAGCCGGCCGACAGGCCGAGCCCGCCGCCGACCACCGCCACCTCGACGTCGAGCAGCGTCTGCAGGTCGACGAGCGCGCGCGCCACGGCCGCCGCCGAGCGCTCGAGCAGCGCCTCGGCCCACGGCTCGCCGGCGCGGACTGGCCCGGCATGGCCCTGCGCCGCGGCGATGGCGGCCAGCGCCGAGCCCGAGGCCACCGCCTCGAGGCAGCCACGCTTGCCGCAGCCGCACGGCGGACCGCCCGGATCGGCCAGCAGGTGCCCGACGCTGCCGGCAAGCCCGGTCGCACCCCGGCGCAGGCGGCCGTCGAGCACGAGCCCGCCGCCGATGCCGGTGGAGACCGTCATGTAGAGCATCGAGCGATGCCCCTGCCCGGCGCCGCGGCGGAACTCGCCCCAGGCGGCGGCGTGCCCGTCATTGACCGCTACCACCGGCAAGCCGGTCCGCCGGCGCAGCTCGCGGACCAGCGGCAGCCCCGCCGGCACCGGCAGCACCTCCGGATTGATCGCCGTCCACCGTCCGCCCCGGACGATGCCGGTGACCGACACGCCCAGAGCCGTCGCCTGGTGGCTCCACGGTGCGGCCAGCCGGGCGATGGCCTCCAGCCAGCTCTCGGCCCCGTCCGCCGGCCGCGTCGGCAGGGCATGGCGCTGCAGCACCTGCCCGTCCTCGACAAGGGCGGCGCGCAGGTTGGTGCCGCCAAGGTCGATGGCGATCACCGGCACCGGTTCAGCCCTTCACCGCGCCAGCCAGCAGCGCCTTGCCGAGCCAGCGATAGGCGACGAGGCCCAGCAGCATCGGCGGCAGGGCCGACAAGGTCATGGCGGCGGCCGTCGCACCCCATTTCACGCCCCACGAGGTGATGAAGAACGTCGCTCCCACCGTCACCGGTACGGCGTCCTTGGTCGTGAGGATCAGCCCGAACAGGAACTCGTTCCAGGCGAAGATGAACGACAGGATGCCGACGGCCAGCAGCATCGGCCGGGCCAGCGGCAGCACGACGTGGCGCAGGATCCCGAGGGTCCCGGCCCCGTCGACCCGCGCCGCCTCATCGAGCTCGACCGGCAGCTCCTGGACGAAGCCGACCAGCAGGATCAGCGCCGTCGGCAGGTTGACCACGCACGCGATCAGGGCCAGGCCCAGCCGCGTGTCGAGCAGCCCGGCCAGCTGGTACATCAGGTAGATCGGGATGGCGAAGATCACCAGCGGCACCGCCCGCAGGTTGGTGACCAGCGGCAGCAGGACCCGGGCGCCGATGCCGAGCCGGACGATGGCGTAGGCCGCGGGCAGGCTCAGCGCCAGCGCCAGGGCGGTGCCGCCCAGCGCCATGACCGTGCTGTTGACGAGGTAGCGCGGGAAGTCGAGCGCCGGGTCGGTCAGCACGGTGCGGAAATGCTCGAGCGTCGGCGCGAACAGCAGGACCGGCGGCGAGGCGTTGATGTCGGCCGTCGTCTTCAGCGAGGTCAGCAGCGTCGCCAGGATCGGGAAGTTCAGCACCAGCGCCGTCACCGCCAGCAGCAGCCAGCGCAGGGCGTCGCCCAGCCGGCTGCGCCTCATGGCCGGGCGCCGCGCAGGGCCACGCGCATCGCCACCAGCAGGAAGGCCAGCGTGGCGCCCAGCAGCAGCATCGCCGAGGCCACCGCCTCGCCCAGCTTCTCCTGCTGGAAGAAGTTCTTGTAGATGTGGATGCTGGCCGAGGTGGTGAGCGTGCCGGGGCCGCCGCCGGTCAGCACGTAGATGTGGTCGAACACGCGAAAGCCGTCGATGAAGCGGATGAAGGCGGTGATCGCCAGCGCCGGGACGAGGATCGGCAGGATCACGTGGACGAGCCGCTGCCAGGCCACCGCCCCGTCGATCCGCGCCGCCTCCAGCGTCTCCGCCGGGATCGTCTGCAGCGCCGTCAGCAGGATCAGGAAGGCGAACGGCGTCCACTGCAGGATCTCGATGACGACCAGCGTCGTCGTCACCCAGGCGGGTCCCAGCAGCGCCGGGTAGAGCCCGAACAGGCCCAGCCACTGCGGCACCAGCCCGACGAACTCGTTGAGCAGCAGCCGCCACATCACCCCGACCAGCGCCGGCGACACCATCATCGGCAGCAGCAGCAGCGCCAGCAGCCACTTGTGCCGGCTGAGCAGCGGCTCGAGTGCCAGCGCCAGCGCCAGGCCCAGCACCACCTCGACGGCGGCGGTGACCAGGGCGAAGCGCAGCGAGAAGCCCAGCGCATGCCAGAAGGCGGGGTCGGTCGCCGCCGCGACGTAGTTGCCGAAGCCGAGCCAGGCCGGGTCGCGGATGGTGCGGAAGGTGACCTGGCTCAGGCTGTAGACGAGGTTGGCCAGCGCCGGAAAGCCCAGCAGCAGGACCAGGAACAGGACCAGCGGAGCGAGCAGGAGCGCACCCTCGGTGCGGCGCGATGCGGCCCCCATGCCGGGCGGCCGTGCCCTGCCCGCTCCCGCGGTCGCGCCGCTACTGCGCCGCCAGCTTCTCGGCCATGCCGGCCGTGGCGTTCTTCAGGGCGGTGTCGAGGTCGAGCTGCCCCGCCCAGTAGCCGGAGAAGTTCTGCGCCAGCACCTCGTAGATCGGCACCGCCTGCGCCGAGGTGCCGCCGCGGACGACGAAGGCGTTGCTGGCGGCGTGCTCGCCGACCAGCTTGAACTCCGGCCGGGTGGCGCTCATCGCGTCGAGGATCGCCGGCACCGGCGGCGTGCCGCCGGCCTTGCCGTACACCTCCATCGCCTCCTGGCTGGCCAGGAACTTCAGGAACTTGCCGGCGTCGTCCTTGTTGTCGCTGGCCGCGTTCAGGCCGATGCCCAGGCTGTGGATGTGGGTCTTGTGGCCCTCGCTGCCGGCCGGCATCGGGCCGACCCAGACCTTGCCCGCGACGGTCGGGTTCTTCGCCGGGTCGTTCAGCTCGTTGAACGCCGCGTTCCACTGCAGCATCGTCGCCGCCTGGCCCGAGCCGAACGCCTGGTTGGCCTCGGCATACTCGTAGTTGATGCTGTCGGCCGGCGTGGCGCCGAGGTCGAGCAGCTTCTTGTAGAGCTCGAGACCCTTGCGCGCGGCGTCGCTGTCGATCGCCGGCTTGCCGTCGGCGTCCAGCCAGTCGCCGCCGTTGCTGACCAGCGTCGCCTGCCAGATCATGATGTTGAAGATGAGGTTCTTCATCTCCAGCACGGTGCCGTAGCGGGTCGGGCTGTCCGGGTTGATCGACTTGGTGAAGAACAGCGCCGCGGCGGCGAAGTCCTCCCAGGTCCACTGGTCCGGCGCCTTGGGCTCGAGCTTCTTGCCGAGGTGCTGCTCGCTGATCTCGCCGTAGCGCTGCTTCCACGCCGCGTCGCTCAGCAGCTGCTCGATCAGGTCCTTGCGGTAGTAGAGGAAGTGGATGCTGATGTCGGTCGGCACGCCGAACTGCTTGCCGTCGTAGGCGAGGCTGTCCAGCGCCACCCCGGCGAAGCGCTCCTTCACGCCCGGATCGAGATAGCCGTCGATCGGCGACAGGAACGGCGCGTAGCGGCCCAGCGTGTAGGTGGTCACCAGCGCCAGGTCGAACTCCTTCGAGCCGGCGGCGAGGTCGGCGATCTCCTTGTCGAAGTAGCCCTGCCGGCTGAACAGCAGCTGGTTGACCTTGTTGTTGTCGGCCTTGCCCGGCCCGTCATTGTAGGCGTCGATGACCTTCTGCATCGCCTCGCTTTCCGGCCCCGGCCAGAACAGCAGGGTGACGTCGGCCCGCGCCGCGGCGGCGCCGAGGGTCAGGGCAGTTCCCGTCAGCAGGGACAGCATCAAGGTGCGCAAGGCGGTCTCCTTCCTCAGCCTGGGTCTGCAACCGGCGCCGGCGTCGCCAGCGCGTCGACGAACCAACGGGTGATCTCGTCCGGACGGGTGATCGCCGAGCCGACCACGACGCACCAGGCCCCGGCGGCGAGGCAGGCGGCCCCCTCGCCCGGCGTGCGCACCCGGCCCTCGGCGATGAACGGCAGGCCGGCCGCCGCCAGCGCCCGCATCAGGGCGAGGTCCGGCGCGTCGCCCTGCGTCGAGTACGGCGTGTAGCCGGCCATGGTGGTGCCGACGATGTCGGCCCCCGCGGCGATCGCTGCCTCGGCCTCGGCCGCCGTGCTGATGTCGGCCATGGCGAGGCGGCCCTCGGCGTGGATCGCAGCGCACAGCTCGGCGACGCTGGCCGGCCGCGGCCGCGCCGTGCCGTCGACGGCGACGATCTCGCACCCCAGGCGGCACAGCTGCCGCGCCAGCTCGACCGTCGGCGTGATGTAGACCTCGGACCCTGTCATCGCCTGCTTGACCAGGCCGATGATCGGCAACGCCGTGTGCGGGCGGATCGCGGCGACGTCGCCCAGGCCCTCGAGGCGCAGGCCCACCGCCCCGCCGCGCTCGGCGGCGCGGGCCATCGCCAGCATGATGGCGCTGTCGCGCAACGGGCTGTCGGGCCCCGCCTGGCAGGAGACGACGAGGCCGCCGCGCAGACGCGCCAGCGCCCCGCCGGAGGCAGCCACGGGAGGTCTGGGCGCAGTCACGGTGGGGACGCTGGACACGATCCCGATGACAGCAGATTGAAGGAAAATGTCAACGCGCCGGCGGCCGCTGGCGAAATCCTCCAGCCGGCTCAGAAGCTCCGGTCGGTGACGCTCCGCGCCGTCGCCTCGATCGCCGTGGCCAGCTCCGGCCGCAGCGCCTGCAGCCGCGTGTAGACCGCCTCGAGCAGCAGCAGCTGGCCGAGCTTGGCCGGGAAGGCGCCGCCGGTCAGCGGCGTCTCGGGCGCCGCCCCGACCAGCGCCGCGGCACTCGCCGTCACCAGCGGGCTGCGCTGCCGGTTGGTCACCGCCACGACGAAGGCGCCGCTCCGCCCGGCCAGCTCGGCGACGCGCACGCTGTCGACCGTCGAGCCCGAGCTCGACACCACGACCACGACATCCTCGGGCCCGCTGCCCGTGGCCGCCATCGCCGCATGGTGCGCGTCGTCGTGGGCCACCGCCGGCAGGCCCAGGCGCACCAGCTTGTAGAGCCCGTAGCGGGCCGAGATCGCCGACGCCCCGGCACCGAACAGCAGGATCCGCCGGGCCGCCAGCAGCCGCTGCGCCACCCTGTCGAGCAGGGCCCGGTCGAGCAGCGCCTCGGTGTCGCGCAGCGCAGTATCGGCCAGCGCCACCAGCCCGCCCACCTCGTCGCGCGGACGCGCCGGCGCGGCGCCGCTGGTGGCGAGCTCGCTGGCCAGCGCCAGCTTGAACGCCTGGAAGCCGCCGAAGCCCTGCGCCCGGCACAGGCGGATGATCGTCGCCTCGGACGAGCCCGCCTGCTCGGCCAGCTCGGTCACCGTCTGCGACAGCACCGCCTCGGGCTGGCCCAGCACGTACTCGGCCACGCGGGCCAGCGCCGGCGACAGGCTGTGGCTGGCGGCACGCAGCTCGGCGAGCATGGCCGGCCTTCGGCTCGCTCCGCCTAGCGCTCGATCAGGCGGGCGCTGAACAGCGCGTCGGTGCAGACCTTGCCGTCGACGATGCCCTGGCCGCGGAACCACCAGATCCCGAGCTTGGTGCGCTCGAGCTTCACCGACAGGTGCAGCTGGTCGCCCGGCCGCACCGGGCGGCGGAAGCGGCACTCGTCGATCGACGAGAAGTAGACCGACATGCCGCCACCCTCGCCCTTCGTGGCGATCATCAGCACCGCCGCCGTTTGCCCCAGCGCCTCGACGATCAGCACGCCGGGCATGATCGGGTCGCTCGGGAAGTGGCCCGGGAAGAACGGCTCGTTGAAGGTGACGTTCTTGATGCCGACGGCACTCTCGCCGGCCCGCATCTCGGTGACCCGGTCGACCATGAGCATCGGGTAGCGGTGCGGCAGCATCCGCATCACGTCGGTGTAGGCGGCATCCGGCAGCGGCGTGCCGGAGGCGACGGCAGCGTCGGTCATCTCGTCCCCCTCGTTCGGCTCGCCTGCCGGGCCGGCACCACCCGCGGCGACGTCGGGCACCCGGGCGCCCGCGCGGTTACTTCTTCTTGGGCGCCGCCGCCGGCTCCGGCGCCTTGGCCGGCACCTTGACCGTCGGCAGCTTCTCGTCGAGGCGCTTGAGCACCTCGTCGGTCATGTCGATCTCCGGCGAGAACAGCAGCACCGCCGAGCTCGGCAGGACGATGTTGAAGCCACGCTCGTCGGCGAGCGTGCCGACCAGCTCGACCAGCGCGTTGCGCACCTCGCCCAGCGCCGCGGTCGCGACCTGGTCGAGCTCGCGGCGGCGCTGCTGGGCGATCCGCTGGACGCCGACGACGTCCTGCTCGAAGGCCTTGCGCTTCTCGGCGAACTTGTCGGCGGCCATGACCGAGCGCTGCTTCGCCAGCTCCTTGTCGGCGTCGTAGAGCCGCTTCTCCTCCTTGGCGATCTGGTCCTGGTAGACCTTGCGCCGGGCATCGATCTGGTCGCGGATCGCCTGCGCCGCCTTGGCGTCGCGCAGGATGCGGGCGTAGTCGACGATGACGACCACCGCCGCCGGGACCGCCTGCTGCGCCAGCGCCGGCACCGCTGGCACCGCCGCCGCCAGCCCGAGCATCAGGGCAAGGAGCAGGCCGAGCCGGCCGGAAAGTCGGGACGCCATGGAAGTTCCACTCTCCATCAGAAGCGGGTACCGAACGAGACGCGGAACATCTCCGTCTTGTCGTACTCGTTCTTGAGCAGCGCCTGGGAGATGTCGACGCTCAGCGGGCCGAGCGGCGACAGCCAGGACAGGCCGATGCCGGCGCCGACGCGCAGCTTGTCGTCGTCGACCAGGGTCGGGCCGCTGACGTCGATCTCGTAGAGCGTGCCGGCATCGACGAAGGTGCGCCCGAAGATGCGCAGCTCCTCCGGCAGGCCCAGCGGGAAGCGCAGGCCGACATTGCCCAGGTAGTAGAGATTGCCGCCGAGCGCGTCGCCGGTGTCCCGGTCGCGCGGGCCGACGCCGGCGGTGCTGAAGCCGTGCAGGCGTGGCCCGCCGAGGAAGAAGCGGTTGTCGAGATGCACTTCCTCGCCGCCGATGCCGTGGATGTAGCCGGCCGAGGCGCCGAGGTTGACCACCCAGTCCTTGCGGATGCTGTAGTAGTACTCCGAACGCGCATCGTGCCGGACGAAGCGGTTGTCGCCGCCGAGCCCGGCCACGTCCTGGTCGATCTGGAAGAGATAGCCTTCCGACGGCAGGAAGCGGGTGTCGCGCCGGTCGTAGGTGAAGGTCTGGCCGACCAGCGAGGTCCAGCGCTCGCCGGCCTCCTCCTTGATGAACACCGAGGCGTCGTCGTCGACGTCCTGGATGTCGTCCTGGCGCAGCGTGTAGCGCACCGAATGGCGCCAGAACTCGGTCAGCGGGTAGCTGGCGCGCAGCGTGCCGCCGCGCGACATCTCGTTGTAGGAGGCCTCCGACTGGAAGTCGGTCTCGCGCCAGAACAGGTCGACGCCGGCGGCCAGGTCGTAGCCGAGGAAATACGGCTCGGTGAACGCGAAGTCGATCTCCTGCCGGCGCTGCGACAGGGTGAAGTTGGCGGTGATCGTCTGGCCGCGGCCGAGCAGGTTGCGCTCGGTCAGGCGGACGTCGCCCAGCACGCCGTCGGAGGTCGAGAAGCCGGCGCCGAACGACAGCTCGCCGGTCGACTTCTCGGTGACGCGCAGGTCGATGACGACCTTGTCCGGGGCACTGCCCTGCTGCGTGCGCAGCTCGACCGTCTCGAAGTAGCCGAGGTTGCGGATGCGCTGCTCCGAGCGGCGCAGCAGCACGGTGTTGAAGGCGTCGCCCTCGGCCAGGCGGAACTCGCGGCGGATCACCGAATCGAGGGTGCGGACATTGCCGCGGATGTCGATCCGCTCGACGTAGACGCGCGGCCCCTGCTGGATCTGGAAGACGACGTCGACGGTCAGCGCCTCGCGGTTGATCTGCGTCCGCGGCTCGACCTGGGCGAAGGCGTAGCCGAGCTCGCCGGTGCGGTCGGTCAGCGCCTGGACCGTCGCCTCGACCTCGTCGGCGTTGAAGGTGTTGCCCTCGCGCGCCTCGAGCAGCGGCGTCAGCTCCTCGACGCTGAGGTCCTTCAGCTGGCTCTCGATGGTGACCGAGCCGAAGTCGAAGCGCGGTCCCTCGTCGATGGTGAAGGTGATGAAGAAGTCCTGTCCGTCGGGGGTCAGCTCGGCGACCGCCGAGACCACCGAGAACTCGGCATAGCCGCGGGCGAGGTAGAAGCGCCGCAGCAGCTCCTGGTCGAAGTTCACCCGGTCCGGATCGTAGGCGTCGTCGTTCGACAGGAACCGGTACCAGGCCGATTCCTTGGTCTGGATCACGCCGCGCAGCGTGCTGTCGCTGTAGGTCTCGTTGCCGATGAAGGTGATGCCGCCGACGCGGGTCACCGGGCCCTCGTCGATCTCGAAGACGAGGTCGACGCGGTTCTGGTCGAGCTCGATGATCTTGGGCTCGACGCTGGCGCCGAAGCGGCCGCTGCGGCGGTACAGCTCGAGGATGCGGTTGACCGCGTTCTGCACCCGCGCCTTGGTGTAGACCACGCGCGGCCGCAGCTGGATCTCGGCCTCCAGGGTCTTGTCGTCGAGCTTGCGGTTACCCTCGAACGCGATCTGGTTGATGATCGGGTTCTCGACGATCCGCACCAGCAGGCGCTCGCCCTCGCGGGTGATCTGGACGTCGTCGAACAGGCCGGTGGCGAACAGGTTCTTGAGCGACTGGTCGATGGCCTCGGGCGTCGCCACCTCGCCGGGCCGGACGGTCAGGTAGCTTTCGACCGTCGCCGTCTCGATCCGCTCGTTGCCCTCGACGGTGATCGTGCGGATCAGCTCGCTGCCGGCCTGCGCCAGCGCCTGGTGCGGGCTGGCGGCGAGGCTGCCGAGCACGGTCAACGTCGCCACCAGGATCGCCAGCCAAGCCCGACGCATGCCTTGCCCCACCGCCACGATCATTCGTTGGTCAGGAAATCAGGCTGGAAAAGAACTCGACGATCTTCAGATGGACGAGGTCATTCCAGGTCGCGAACACCATGAGACTGAGCACCATGGCAAGGCCGAAACGGAACGCGATCTCCTGGCTGCGCTCGGTCATCGGCCGGCCGCGCGCGGCCTCGATGCCGTACATCAGCAGGTGGCCGCCATCAAGCATCGGGATCGGGAAGAGGTTGATCAGCCCGAGGTTGATCGACAGCACCGCGGTGAACCAGATCGCCGGCACCAGCCCGTCCTGGGCGATCTGGCCGGACATCTGGGCGATGCGCAGCGGCCCGCCGAGCTCGCCGGTGCCGCGGCTGCCGACCGCCATCTCGTAGAGCGCCTTGAGCGTGCCGGCGACCATCTTCCAGGTCTCGGCCGTGGCCTCGACCACCGCCGCCGCCGGGTTGACGCTGCGGTACTCGACGCCGGCGCGGCTCACCCCGATGCGGCCGATGCGGTGCACGTTGCCGAAGCGGTCGGTGACCTCGACCAGCGCCGGGGTCAGCGTCACCTCGACCGGCTGGCCGTCGCGCTGCACGGTCAGTGCCAGCGCCTCGCCGGCGCTCTCGCTGATGATGCCCTGCAGCTCCTCGAAGCTGGCGACGGCGTCGCCGTCGACGGCGGTGATGCGGTCGCCCGGCTGCAGGCCGGCGGTCGCCGCCGGGCTGTCGGGCTCGATGCCGCCGACCTCGGCCGGGGTGAACGGCCGGCCGCTGAAGGTGAACAGGATCGCCAGCACGGCGATGGCGAAGATGAAGTTGGCCGCCGGCCCGGCCACGACCACGGCCATCCGCTGCCAGACGCTCTTGGCGGGGAAGCTCTCCGGGCTGCGCGAGGCGGCGACGTCCACCGTGCTGCTGGTGGCATCGGCGTCGCCCAGCATCTTGACGTAGCCGCCGAGCGGCACCGCGCTGACCTTCCAGCGGGTGCCGTGCCGGTCGGTGCGGCCGAACAGCTCGGGCCCGAAGCCGATCGAGAAGCTCTCGACCCGGATGCCGTTGCGCCGGGCCACCCAGTAGTGGCCGTACTCGTGGATGAAGACGACGACGGACAGGATCACCAGGAACGGGATCAGGTACTGTCCGATCAGCGGAATCAGGTTCATGCCGTGGCCTCGTGCCGGCTCTGGGAGGGGCGGCCGGCCTCGAGCCGGACGATCGCCTGCGTTGCCGCATCGCGTGCCGCCCGGTCATGCGCGAGGACGTCCTCGATGCTGCCGACCGGTCCGCACGCCGTCCGCTCGAGGACCAGCTCGACGCAGCGTGCGATGTCGAGAAAGCCGATCCGCCCGGCGATGAAGGCGGCGACGGCCACCTCGTTGGCGGCATTCAACAGTGTAGGTGCCGCTCCCCCCTGCCGCAAGGCGTGGCGGGCGAGGCGCAGCGCCGGGAAGCGCACCGGGTCCGGCGGCTCGAAGTCGAGCCGGCCGCGGGCGGCGAGGTCGAGCCGCGGGGCCGAGATCGGCAGCCGCGCCGGCCAGCCCAGGCTGTAGGAGATCGGCACCCGCATGTCCGCCGGGCCCAGCTGCGCCAGCGTCGAGCCGTCGCGGAAGGTGACCAGGCTGTGGATCACCGACTGCGGGTGCACCAGCACCTCGATGCCGGCCTCGGGCATCGCGAACAGGTGGTGCGCCTCGATGATCTCGAGGCCCTTGTTCATCATGCTGGCGCTGTCGACGCTGATCTTGGTGCCCATCGACCAGTTCGGATGGCGCACGGCGTCGGCCACCGTCGCCGCCTCCATCTCGGCCAGCGTGCGGGTCCGGAAGGGCCCGCCCGAGGCGGTCAGGATCAGCGTCTCGACCTCGTCGCGGCGGCTGCCGGACAAGGCCTGGAAGATCGCGTTGTGCTCGGAGTCGACCGGCAGCAGCACGGCGCCGCGGTCGGCGACCTCGCGCATGAACAGGTCGCCGGCACAGACCAGGCATTCCTTGTTGGCGAGCCCGAGGATGGCGCCGCGCCGGACCGCCGCCAGCGCCGGGGCCAGCCCGGCGGCGCCGACGATCCCGGCCATCACGAAGTCGGCATCGCGCGCCGCCGCCTCGACGATCGCCGCCTCGCCCGCCGCCGCCTCGATGCCGCTGCCGGCAAGGGCGTCGCGCAGCTCGGCATAGGCTGCCGGATCGGCGACCGCGGCGAACCGCGCGCCCGTGGTCCGGGCGATCGCCGCCAGCTTGCCGCCGCTGGTCGCGGCCGTGACCGCCTCGACGCGGAAGCGGTCGGGATGCTCGGCCAGCACCGCCAGGGTGCTGCCGCCGATGGAGCCGGTGGCGCCGAGGATGGTGACCGAGCGCGGCCGGCCGGGACTGGGAACGGGTCTCATGGCAGCAACCTGGGGCCGGCGGCGTAGAGCAGGAAGGCGTAGGCCGGGGCGGCGAACAGCAGGCCGTCGAGCCGGTCGAGCACGCCGCCATGGCCGGGGATCAGGATGCCGCTGTCCTTGGTCCCGGCCCGCCGCTTGAGGTGGGATTCGTAGAGGTCGCCGATCTGCGCGATCACCGCCAGCACAGCCCCGGCGACGAAGCCCAGCCAGGGCACGCCGCCGCCGAGGTGGCTGACCACGGCACCGACCAGGGCCGCCAGCGTCATGCCGCCCACGAGCCCGGCCCAGGTCTTGCCCGGGCTGATCGACGGCGCCAGCTTCGGCCCGCCGATCGTCCGGCCGACGAAGTAGGCGCCGATGTCGGTGGTCCACACCACCAGCAGCAGCCACAGCACGGTCAGCGTCGAGCCGCCGGGCTCGTTGCGCAGCCAGATCAGCGCCACCGCCGGTAGGCCGAGATAGACCACGCCGGCCGCCGCCGCCTCGACGCCGCGGCCGGCCAGGGCCGCCGCACCGCTGGCGATCACCACCCCGCCCGCCAGCACCATCAGGCCGAGGTCCGGCCGGCCCTGCATCACCTCGATGATCGCCAGCACCGGGAACAGGATCGCCGAGACGCGCACCCACTGCTGCGGCCAGCCGGTCAGGCCGACGGCGAGCTTGGCCCACTCGTCGGCCATCAGCGCCACGGCGAGGATGACGAGGCCGGCGAACAGCCAGCCGCCGAGCCACAGGTCGCCGAGAGCGATGGCGACCAGCACCACCCCCGACAGGACGCGCTTGGTGAGCGCCGGGTCGAACCGGTCAGCCTGCGGCAGCGCCATAGCGACGCTCGCGGCGGGCAAACTCGGCGACGGCGGCGCGCAGTTGCTCGTCGCCGAAGTCGGGCCACGCCACGGGGATGAAGACCAGCTCGGTGTAGGCGAGCTGCCAGAGCAGGAAGTTGCTGATGCGCTGCTCGCCGCTGGTGCGCACCAGCAGGTCCGGATCGGGGATGCCGGCGGTATCGAGCCGGCCGGCGATGGCGGCCTCGTCGATCGCCTCGGCGGCCAGGGTGCCGGCCTTGACGTCGGCGGCGAGGCGCCTGGCCATGCGCACGATCTCGCGGCGCGAGCCGTAGTTCAGGGCGACGATCAGGTCGAGGCGGGTGTTGTTGCGGGTCCGCCCCTCGGCCGCCTCGATCAGCTCGCGGATGTCGTCGTCCAGCGCATCGCGCTCGCCGATCACCCGCACCCGCACCCCGTTGCGGTGCAGCTTGGCGATGTCGCGGCGCAGGTAGATGCGCAGCAGGTTCATCAGCTCGCTGACCTCGCCGCGCGGCCGGGCCCAGTTCTCCGAGCTGAAGGCGTAGATGGTCAGGTAGCGGATGCCGAGATCGATGGCGCTCTCGATGGTGCGCCGGACGGCGTCGGCGCCGCGCTGGTGGCCGAACACGGGCGGCATGCCGCGCGCACGGGCCCAGCGCCGGTTGCCATCCATGATGATGGCGACGTGGGTCGGCACCGCCGCGCCGGGCGAGCCTTCCTTGGTCAGGGGCTGGGTGGCCAAGCCGCGCGATCCCGCTCTCAGACCGTGGTGATGTCCTTCTCCTTGGCCTCGAGGAGATGGTTGATGGCCTGGATCTGCCGGTCGGTGAGCTGCTGGATCTCGTCGGCCCACAGGTCGACATCGTCGGCCGAGACGTGGCCGTCCTTCTCCAGCTTCTTGAGATGATCCATGCCGTCGCGGCGGACGTTGCGCACGGCGATGCGCGCCTGCTCGGCATATTTGTGGGCGATCTTGACCAGCTCGGCGCGGCGCTCGGCGCTGAGCTCGGGCAGCGGCACCCGGATCAGCGAGCCGTCGACCGCCGGGTTCAGCCCCAGCGCCGAGGTGCGGATCGCCTTCTCGACCGCCTTGACCAGCCCGCGATCCCAGACCTGCACCGACAGCATGCGCGCTTCCGGCACGCTGATGGTGCCGACCTGGTTCATCGGCAGGTCGCTGCCGTAGGCCGGCACGGTGATCGGCTCGAGCAGGCTGGCGCTGGCCCGGCCGGTGCGCAGGCCCTGGAGCTCCTTGCGCAGCACGTCGACCGCACCCTCCATGCGCTTCTGCAGCGCGTCGAGGTCGGGCTCCTCGATCTTCATCGCTGGGCCTCTTCGGTGATGACCGTGTGCGGTCCCTGGCCCTGGAGGACGCGGGCCAGCGCACCTTCGGCGTGAACCGAGAACACGATGATCGGAATGTTGCTTTCCCTTGCAAGGGAAATCGCCGACGCGTCCATCACCTTGAGGTCACGCGACAGCACCTCGAGATAGGTCAGCCGGTCGTAGCGCTGGGCGTCGGCGACGCGCTTCGGATCGGCCGAGTAGACGCCGTCGACCTGGGTGCCCTTGAGCAGGGCGTCGCAGCCCATCTCGGCGGCGCGAAGGGCCGCGGCGGTGTCGGTGGTGAAGAACGGGTTGCCGGTGCCGGCGGCGAAGATCACCACCCGGCCCTTCTCGAGATGGCGCAGCGCCCGCCGGCGGATGTAGGGCTCGCACACCGCCGACATCGGGATCGCCGACATCACCCGCGTCGGGATGCCGGCCTGCTCGATGACGCTCTGCACGGCCAGCGCGTTGATGACCGTGCCGAGCATGCCCATGTAGTCGGCGGTCGCCCGCTCGACCCCGGCCAGCGCCATCGTGCTGCCGCGGATGATGTTGCCGCCGCCAATGACCATGCAGATCTGCACGCCCAGGGCATGGGCGGAGCGGATCTCCTCGGCCAGCTGCTGCAGGACCTTGCGGTCGTGGCCGAACTGCCGGTCGCCGAGCAGCGCCTCGCCGGACATCTTGAGGAGAACGCGGCGGTAGCGGCAACCCGTCGAGCCGGCCTCGCCCATCGTCGCGTCCCCCTCCGTGCCCGGCGCCGTCGCCAGCCGGCTCAGCCGGCCGTCATCTTGGCGACCTCGGCGGCGAGATCGCTCTCCTGCTTCTCGATGCCCTCGCCCAGCGCCATCCGGACGAAGCCGGTGAGCTTCACCGGTGCGCCCAGCTCCTTGCCGGCGGCCTCGACCACCTGCTTGACCCGCTTGTCCGTGTCGATGACCCAGACCTGCTCGAGCAGGACCGCTTCCTCGTAGAACTTGCGGATCCGGCCCTCGACCATCTTCTCGATGATGTTCTCGGGCTTGCCGGAGGCGCGCGACTGCTCGGCGAAGATCTGCCGCTCGCGCGACACGACCGCCGGGTCGAGCTGGTCGACCGACAGCGCCTGCGGGTTGGCGGCCGCCACGTGCATCGCCAGCTGCTTGCCGAGCTCGGCCAGCTTCGCCGGCTCGGCCGTCGACTCGAGGCCGACCAGCACGCCGATCTTGCCGAGGCCCGCGGCCGCCTGGTTGTGCAGGTAGCCGGCGACCACGCCGTGCTGCACCTCGACATAGGCGGTGCGGCGCAGGCTCAGGTTCTCGCCGATCACGCTGATCGCCTGGTTGACCTCCTCGGCGACGGTGCGACCCGTGCCGGAGACGGTCATGGCGCGCAGCGCCTCGACGTCGCCCCTGGCACCGGGAGCGAGCCCGGCGATGTGGTGGACGAGCGCCTGGAAGACCTCGTTGCGGGCAACGAAGTCGGTCTCGGAGTTGACCTCGACCAGCGCACCCTGGGTGCCCTGCAGGCGCATGCCGACGAGACCGTCGGCAGTCACCCGGCCGGCCTTCTTGGCGGCGGCGGCGAGGCCCTTCTTGCGCAGCCAGTCGACGGCGCCCTCGAAGTCGCCGGCGGTCTCGCCCAGCGCCTTCTTGCAGTCCATCATGCCCGCGCCGGTCTGCTCGCGCAGCTGCTTGACGAGGGCGGCGGTAATCTCAGCCATTCTCGATCCGTGACGAAAAGGGGAGGACGGGCAGGCCGCTCAGGCCTGGGCGGGCTCGCCCTCGGCGGCCGGCGGCGGCGCGTCGAGCGGGGCCACCTCGGTGAGGTCGGGCAGCTCCTCCTCGATGTCCTCGCGGGCACCGACGTCGGCACCGCTGGCGACCATCTCGGCATGGATGCCGTCGAGCACCGCCGCGACCATCAGGTCGAGGTAGAGGTTGATCGCCCGGCTGGCGTCGTCGTTGCCCGGCACCGGGTAGCGGATGCCGCGCGGGTCGCAGTTGCTGTCGACCACGGCCACCACCGGGATGCCCAGCTTGGTGGCCTCGCCGACGGCGATCGACTCCTTGTTGGTGTCGATGACGAAGATCAGGTCGGGCAGGCCGCCCATGTCCTTGATGCCGCCCAGCGCGCGCTCGAGCTTGTCCTTCTCGCGCTGCAGCTGGAGGATCTCCTTCTTCGTCCGGCCACCGCCCTCGGCGGTCTGCTGCTCGAGCTCGCGCAGCCGCTTGATCGACTGGGAGATCGTCTTCCAGTTCGTCAGCATGCCGCCGAGCCAGCGGTGGTTGACGTAGTACTGGCCGCAGCGGCGGGCCGCCTCGGCGATCGGATCCTGCGCCTGGCGCTTGGTGCCGACGAACAGCACGCGGCCGCCGCTGGCGATCACGTCGCGCGTCGCCTGCAGCGCACGATGCAGCATCGGCACCGTCTGCGTCAGGTCGAGGATGTGGATGCCGTTGCGCGTGCCGAAGATGTACGGCGCCATCTGCGGGTTCCAGCGCCGCGTCTGGTGGCCGAAGTGGGCGCCCGCCTCGAGCAGCTGGCGCATCGTGAAGGTCGGAAAAGCCATGGTCAGTCGTACCCGTTTCCGGTTGCACCGCCGCGGGCAGTGACCCGGGCGACATGCCCAGGCACCGGAATCCGTCCGGTTGTGACGGAGAGCCCGCGTGAGAGATGGCCGGGCTTCTAGCCGCGCGCCCGCCGCGATGCAAGCCGAGCCGCCCGGCGCCGGTGCCGCGCCAGCAGCCAGGGTGCCAGCACCCGCTCGTAGACGACGTCCATGCAGCGTTTCGGCCACGGCCGCCCGAGCACCCTGGCGGCAATCCGCCAGCCCGGCAACTGCGACCACAGCGCGAGGAAGGCATCGACGCCCTCGAGCAGCCGGCCGTCGCCGTCGACCGCGTGCAGCCGGGCGAACGCCGCCTCGCCGTGGATGCCCCGCGCGCGCAGCGCCTCCGGCTGCTGCGACAGGTCGCACCATGCCAGCGGCGCCTGGGCGGCGTCGGCCGCCTTGCGGTAATGCGCGATCTCGCGGCTGCAGACGGGGCATGACCCGTTGAAATAGACCGTCGTCGGCTTCGCCTTCATGACAGCAGCCTTGCGGCCAGCGCCGTCCCCGACAGCCACGCCGCCTCGACCCGCGGGCCCAGGCACCAGTCGCCGCACAGGCCGATGCCGAGCTCCGCCTCGTGCTGGCAGGCCTCGCCCAGCGGCCGCGTCACCAGCGCGTAGCGCCAGCGGTGCGCCGACAGATGCACCGGGTCCGGCACCCTCGCCCCGCACTGCTCCTCGAACGCCTCGACCAGCAGCGGGGCGATCCGCGCCGGCTCCTCCTCCAGCATCGCCGCCGACCAGTCCGGCCCGGCATGCAGCGTCCAGCTCTCGACCGGGCTGCGCCCCGGCTTGCGATCGTTGCGTGCCGCCCAGACCAGCGGGCCACCCTCCAGCCGCCGCGACGCCCAGTCCGGCCCGGCCGGCACCGACGGCACCAGCAGTGCCGACCAGCAGGGCGCGATCGTGACACCGGCGATCCGCCCGGCCAGCCCGTCGAGCCCGCTCGCAAGCAGCAGCGTCGCCGCCTGCGGCGCCGGCACCGCCAGCACGACCGCATCGGCCGGCCCGTGCGCCGTCCCGTCGGCGGCCTCGGCGGACCAGCCCGCGTCTCCCCGCTGCAGCCGCAGCACCGTGGTCCCCGTCCGCACCTCGGTCCCGTGCAGCAGCTGCCGCACCGGTGCCGCCATCGACGGCACGCCGGCGAAGGCCCGCAGCCCGCGTCCCGTCTCGGCCCCCGGCCAGGGCGCCGCCAGGCCTGCCGCCGTCCATCCCGCCAGCGCGGCCACGAAGCCGGGATCCGTGGCGGTCAGGTATTGCGCGCCGTGGTCGACCTGCGCCTCGCCGACCCGGCGCTGCGCCAGCCGGCCGCCGACGGAGCGGCCCTTGTCGAGGACCAGCACGGCGTGCCCCGCGGCGCTCAGCCGCCCGGCGCACGCCGCCCCGGCCATGCCGGCACCGACCACCAGGATCCGCATCATGTCCTCCGTCCCGACACCTTAGCTGGCGCGCGACAAGCCCTTGGCAAGACGGCCGTTCTTGACAGTTCGGAGGCTTCATCCGACCATTGCGCCCACGCGACAGGCCGGGGTGTCCCGCAAGGGGCTGAGATCATACCCGCCGAACCTGACCCGGGTCATGCCGGCGCAGGGAGCCGTCACGCGAAGGGGCCCTCCCCTGCCGCGCCGGACACTCGGCCAGCATCGCGCAGCTCATGGGGGGTCCTGCAGATGACGAATGCCGCCGCGGTCTGGGCGAGCTTGCGCAAGGTCCGCGAGACGCGGCCGCTGGTCCACAACATCACCAATTTCGTGGCCATGGACCTGTCGGCCAACGCGCTGCTGGCGCTGGGCGCGGCGCCGGCGATGATCCATGCCGTCGAGGAGGCGGCCGAGTTCGCCCGCATCTCCTCGGCCGTCGTCATCAACATCGGCACGCTGTCGCCGGCCTGGGTGACCGGCATGCGCAGCGCCGCCACCGCCGCCCGCGAGGCGCGCCGGCCGTGGGTCCTCGACCCGGTCGGCTGCGGCGCCACCGGCTACCGCACCGGCGTCGCCCGCGACCTCGCCGCCCTGGCCCCGACCCTGATCCGCGGCAACGCCTCGGAGATCATGGCGCTCGCCGGCGCCAGCGCCGGCCGCACCCGCGGCGTCGACAGCACCGACAGCAGCGATGCCGCCCGGGCCATCGCGGTCGAGGTCGCCAGCGACTATGGCTGCATCGTCGGGGTCACCGGCGAGATCGATTACGTGACCGACGGCAACCGCACGCTGGCGGTGCACGGCTCCGACGCCATGCTGACCCGCGTCACCGCCACCGGCTGTGCGCTCAGCGCCGTCTGCGGCGCCTTCCTCGCCGCCGTGCCGGACCCGCTGACCGCCACCGCGCACGCCTTCGCCGCGTTCGGTGCGGCCGGCGCCAGGGCCGCGCGCGCCGCCGACGGCCCCGGCTCGCTGCGCGTCAGGCTGCTCGACGAGCTCTACCGGCTCGACGAGGCCGCCCTGGAGGCCGAGGTCCGCATCGCGTGAGGCCGCGGCCCGACCTGCGGGTCTACCTCGTCACCGACCCGCGGCTGCCCGCGTCCGAGCTGCTCGACCGGGTCGCCGCGGCGGCCCGGAGCGGTGCGACCATCGTCCAGCTGCGCCACAAGGGCGGCGACCTCGCCACGCTGGTCGCCGCCGGCCGCGCCCTGCGCGCCGTGCTCGATCCCCTGGGCGTGCCGCTGATCGTCAACGACAGCGTCGAGGCCGCCGTCGCGGTCGGCGCCGCCGGCGTGCATCTCGGCCAGAGCGACGGCCCGCCGGCCGACGCCCGCGCCCGCCTCGGCGATCGGGCCGTCATCGGCCTGTCGCTCGAGCGCCTCGCCGACATCGCCACGGCCGACCCGGCGGTCGTCGACTATGTCGCCGCCAGCCCGGTGTTCGCCACGCCCACCAAGGCCGACATCGCCCCGCCGCTGGGCCTCGCCGGTGTGCGCGCCATCCGCAGCGCCCTGCCCCTGCCGCTGGTCGGCATCGGCGGCATCGATGCCGGCAACGCCGCCGACGTCATCGCCGCCGGGGCCGACGGCGTCGCCGTCGTCAGCGCCATTCTCGCCGCCGCCGATTCGGGGCTTGCGACCGCCGGGCTGCGCCGCGCCGTCGACGCCGCCCTCAGTGCGGCCGGGCGAGCTCCCTGACCCCCAGCACGCCGTCCGTCCGCTCGATGTCGAGCGTCGCCGCGTAGCGCAGCGTGAACGCCGGCGGCAGCGCTAGCGTTGCCTCCTCGCCGGGCCGGCCGGTCGGCACCACCAGCCGCACGCGGGCGCCGCGCACCCCTTCGCCGCCCTGCAGCATCGGCCGCAGCCGCCGCGCCACCTCGACGCTGGCCACCCGGATCTCGAACTCGCCGCGGATCGAATCGGCGCTGTCGTCGAGCTTCTCGATGCGCTGCGCGATCAGCCGCACCGCATCGCCCTCCAGCCGCGCGTCGACGTCGAGCCGCAGCGGCACCTGGGCCGTCAGCAGCTCGCGCACCGTCGCCAGCAGGTCGCCCCACACCGTCACCTCGTAGGCGCCGGTGGCGTCCGACATCTGCACGAAGGCGAAGCGCGAGCGCTCGGTGGTGCGCTCCTGTTTGCTGATGACCACGCCGGCCAGCGTCAGCCGGGCCTGGTCGCGGCTGCCCATCTCGGCGCGGATGCGGTCGACCGGGATGATGCCAAGCTTGCGCATCGCCCCGCGATAGCCGTCGAGCGGGTGCGCCGACATGTAGAAGCCGACCGCGTCCAGCTCCATCGCCAGCCGCTCCATCAGCGGCCAGTCCTGGACCGCCTCGAGCTGCGGCCGGCTCTGCGTCACCGCCGCCCCGCCGCCGAACAGCGACACCTGCCCGCTGTCGGCCTCCTCGGCGGTCACCGCCGCGTGGCGCATCGCCTTGTCCAGCCCTTCGCAGAGCTGCCGGCGGTTGCCGCCGAGCTCGTCCAGCGCCCCGGCCTTGATCAGGCTCTCCAGCATGCGCTTGTTCAGCACCTTGGTGCCGACCCGGGCGCACAGCGAGAACAGGTCGGTGAACGGCCCGGCGCGCTCGCGCTCGGCGACCAGGGCCTGCATCGCCTGCGCCCCCACCCCCTTGATCGCCGCCAGCGCGTAGCGCACGCCGATGCCGCCCGGCCCGTCCTCGACGGCGAAGTCGACCTTCGAGGCATTCACGTCCGGCGGATAGAGCAGCACCCCCTTCTCGACCATCTCGCGCCTGAACATCGCGAGCTTGTCGAGGTTCGCCATTTCGATGGTCATCACCGCGGCGAAGAATTCGACCGGGTGGTTGGCCTTCAGGTAGGCCGTCTGGTAGGCCAGCAGCGCGTAGGCCGCCGCATGGCTCTTGTTGAAGCCGTAGGAGGCGAACTTCGCCACCTGGTCGAAGATCGTCGAGGCGAGGTCGCCGGGAATGCCGTTGCCGGTGGCGCCGCTGATGAACACCTCGCGCTGGGCGTCCATCTCGGCCTTGATCTTCTTGCCCATGGCCCGGCGCAGCAGATCGGCACCGCCCAGCGTGTAGCCGGCCAGCTGCTTGGCGATCTCCATCACCTGTTCCTGGTAGATGATGACGCCGTTGGTCTCGCCCAGGATCGGCCGCAGCGAATCGTGCAGGTACTCGGCTTCCTCCGTGCCATGCTTGACGTTGGTGTAGCGGGGGATGTTGTCCATCGGCCCCGGCCGGTACAGCGACACCATGGCGATGATGTCCTCGAAGCTGTCCGGCTTCAGCTTGCGCAGGGCGTCGCGCATCCCTGAGCTTTCCAGCTGGAAGACGCCCGCCGTCTCGGCCCGGCTGAGCAGCTCGTAGGTCGGCCGGTCGTCGAGCGGCAGGGTGTCGAGCACGATCGGCGTGCCGCTCTCGCGCACCAGGCTCTCGGCGGTGCGCAGCATGGTCAGCGTCGACAGGCCGAGGAAGTCGAACTTGACCAGCCCCGCCTTCTCGACGTCCTTCATGTTGAACTGCGTCACCGGCATGCCGCTGCGCGGGTCCTTGTAGAGCGGCACCAGCTCCTGCAGCGGCCGGTCGCCGATGACGACGCCGGCGGCATGGGTCGAGGCGTTGCGCGGCAGGCCCTCGAGCTGCAGCGCGATCTCGAACATCCGGTCGACTTCCGGATCCTTGGCCCGCTCCTCCTTCAGCGTCGGCTCGAGCTCCAGCGCCTGGGCCAGGCTGATCGGGTTGGCCGGGTTCTGCGGCACCAGCTTGCACAGCCGGTCGACCTGGCCGAACGGCAGCCCCAGCACGCGGCCGACGTCGCGCAGCACGGCGCGCGCCTGCAGCCGGCCGAAGGTGATGATGTGCGCCACCCGGTCGCGGCCGTAGCGCTGCTGGACGTAGTGGATGACCGCGTCGCGGCGGTCCTGGCAGAAGTCGATGTCGAAGTCCGGCATCGACACCCGCTCGGGGTTGAGGAACCGCTCGAACAGCAGGCCGAAGCGCAGCGGATCGAGGTCGGTGATCTTGAGCGCCCAGGCGACCACCGAGCCGGCGCCGGAGCCGCGCCCCGGCCCGACCGGGATGCCCTGGTTCTTGGCCCACTGGATGAAGTCCGAGACGATCAGGAAGTAGCCCGGGAACTTCATCTGCACGATGACGTCGAGCTCGAACTCGAGGCGGGCCCGGTAGGGAGCCGCCCGCTCCTCCTTCTGCGCCGCGTCGAGCCCCGGCGTGTAGACGACCTGCTGCAGCCGTTCCTCGAGCCCGGCGCGGGCCTGGACGCGCAGCTCCTCGTCCTCGCTGCGGCCGGCCTCGGACGGGAAGCTCGGCAGGATCGGCTGCCGCGCCGGCGCCATGTAGGCGCAGCGCCGCGCCACCACGAGGGTGTTGGCGATCGCCTCCGGCAGGTCGGCGAACAGCGACTGCATCTCGACCGCACTCTTGAAGCGGTGCTCGACGGTCACCCGCTTGCGGTCGGTCTGCGCCAGCTGCGCCCCCTCGGCGATGCAGATCAGCGCGTCCTCGGCCTCGTAGCCGCGGTCCTCCATGAAGTGGACGTCGTTGGTGGCGACCAGCGGCAGCTCCAGCGCGTAGGCCAGCTCGACCAGGTCGGGCTCGACCTGCTGCTCGCGCTCGAGCCCGTGCCGCTGCAGCTCGACGTAGAGCCGGTCGCCATAGGCCGCCTTCAGGCGCTCGAGCAGCGCCCGCGCCTCGGCCCGCTCGCCGCGGGCGAGCGCAGCCCCCACCGGCCCGCCGGCTCCGCCGGTCAGCAGGATCAGCCCGGCGGCATGCGTCTCCAGCTGCGCGAGGCTCGCCTGCACCGGCCCCGACGGGTCGCCGTCGAGGTAGATCTCGCTCATCAGCGCCAGCAGGCTGGCATAGCCCTGCGCATCCTTGACCAGCAGGACGACATGCTCGGGCTCGGGCTCGCGCACCGGCTGGCGGCCGCCGCGCTTCTCCTCGGGTGTGACCGCGACCAGCGCCCCGACGATCGGCTGCACCCCCGCCTTCTTGGCGGCGGCGCAGAACTCCATCACCCCGAACAGGTTGCCGTTGTCGGTCACCGCCACCGCCGGCATGGCGTGGCTGCGGCACTCCTTGACCAGCTCGTCGTAGCGGACCGACCCCTCGAGCAGCGAGTAGGCGGAGCGGACGCGGAGATGGACGAAGGGCGCGTGCGGCATGGACGCTCCGGGCTGGCGGAACCTCAGCCTACCGCATCGCCCCCCGGTCGCGGCAGGGCCTCGTCACCGGTCATCCACAGCTTTCGTGGTCGCGGCCGGCTCAGTTCTGCCCCCGTTCCGGCCGCTGCCGCCACGCCGCCAGGCCGGCGACGGCAAGCCCCAGCCCGAGCACCACCACCACCGGGCGCGGCCACAAGAATGGCTGAAGGTTCGCCGCCAGCAGCGCCCAGGCGCGCGAGCCAAGCGTCCAGGCCGCCGCCACCGCCTCGACGCCGCCGACCAGCCCTGCCACCGCAACGGCGAGCCCGGCCAGGGCGGCCGGTCCCGGCAGCTGCGGCAGCCATCTGAACAGCGCCAGCCAGACCACGATCCCCGCCATCACCGCCGGCTCGACGCTGCCGAGCCTTGCCTGCAGCAGCGCGTGCAGGGCAGCGAGCCCGGCCGCCACCCAGACCAGCCGGTGCAGCCGCTGCCAGCGCTCCGCCCGCAGCCGGCGCACCGCCGCGTCGTTCGACGTCGCCGCCAGCGCCATCAGCGCCAGCAGGGCGACGAGCCCGAGCAGCAAATAGGTGCGCCGCACCGTCTCGGCGGCGACGAAGCCGAGGTCGAAGCCGTGGTCGCCGGCGAAGCAGGCGAGATGCGCCAGCGCGTAGACGGCCGTGGCCACGCCCAGCGGCTGCCGCACCCGCAGCAGCGGGCCCCAGCGCAGCACCCGCCGCAGCGGCGTGATCGCCAGCGTCGCCACCAGCAGCCGCAGCGTCCACGCCCCGGTCTCGTGGTTCAGCGTCTCCCACGGCCGCGGCCCCAGCTGCCCGGCCGCCGCCTGGGCCAGCAGCCAGAGCCCGGGCAGCGCCGCCAGCACGGCGGCAGGCAGCCGCAGCGGGAAGCGCGGGCGGACGGGACGGGCCACGGCGCCACCCTGCCCGCGAGCCTAGGTGGCGTGCAATGCCGTGGGCTGCGCTGCGCTGCAGCATGGGTTAAGGAGCGAGGACGGCACGCCGAAGGCCGGACGTTCCCCCTTGCCGCGGATGACGCCCGTGATCGATCACCTGTTCGCGCAGAACGAGGAATGGGCCCGCCGCATGGTCGAGGCCGACCCCGGGTACTTCGCCCGGCTGGTCAAGCAGCAGGCGCCCAAGCTGCTGTGGATCGGCTGCTCGGATGCCCGCGTCCCGGCCAACACCATCCTCGGCCTCGACCCCGGCGACGTCTTCGTCCACCGCAACGTCGCCAACCTCGCCATCCACACCGACCTCAACTACCTCTCGGTGCTGCAGTTCGCGGTCGACGTGCTGGGTGTCGAGGACATCATCGTCTGCGGCCACTACGGCTGCGGCGGCATCCGTGCCGCGCTGCGCTCGAACCAGCTGGGCGTCATCGACAACTGGCTGCGCCACATCCGCGACATCCGCGACCAGCACGCCGACGCCCTGGCCGCCGCCAGCGACGCCGAGGAGGTCGAGGACCTGCTGGTCGAGGCCAACGTCCTGACCCAGGTCTACAACGTCGCCCGTGCGCCCATCCTGCAGAACGCCTGGGCCCGCGGCCGCCGCGTCGCCGTCCACGGCGTCGCCTACCGCCTGCGCGACGGCATCCTCCACGACCTCGGCTACCGCGTCGGCAGCATCGCCGAGATCGGCGAGCCGCACCGCCTGGTGCCGCACCGCTAGTCGGCGTCGTCGCCGCCCTCCCCGGGCAGGTCCAGCGCCTGCTGCAGGCGGCGGACCAAGCGGACCTGGCGGTCGGTGTTGGTCTTGCGCAGTAGGCTGCGCACCTGGGTGCGTACGGTCAGCTCCGACACCCCCGCCGCCCTGGCGATGCCCGGGATCGGCTCGTCCTGCAGCAGCCGCAGGGCGACGCGCGCCTCGGCCGGCGACAGCCCGAACACCGCCCGCAGCCGCCCGGCGGCCGCGTCGGGCCGGCGCTCCGGATCGGCGACGATCACCGCCAGCCGCAGCCCGATGCCGCCGGCCTCGCCGGCCCGGCCGGCCAGGGGCAGCAGCGTGACGAGCCAGGGGCGGCGTCCCGACGGCCGCGGCACGGCGAGGTCGCGCGCCAGCCGCCCGGTGCGGACCGGCCGCGCGGCCCGCGCGAACACCGCGGCGATCGCCGCCTCGAGCGGCGGGTAGTCCGGGGCGAGCAGCCGGTCCTGCTGCAGCGCCAGGCCGTCGCCGGCCGAAGCCAGCGCCTCGCCACGGGCATTGATGAGCCGGACCCGGCCGCCATGGTCGAGCAGGAACACCGCCCAGGGCAGCGCATCGAGCAGCGCCTGCTGCCAAGGCGGCGGCCCGGCCTCCAGCCCGCGCCCCAGCCGCAGCGCCCGGGCCAGGTGCTCGCCCAGCGGCGCCAGGCGGCGGACGGCGTCCGGCGCGAAGCCCTCCGCACCCGGCGGGCGGTAGAGCGAGACGACCGCCGCCCTTGCGGCCCGGGGATTGGCCTCGAGCACGATGCCGCACATCCGGTCGGCGCCGTACCGGCGCATGTAGTCGTTGAAGAACGCCGAGCGCAGGAAGGTCTCCCGGCGCACCAGCTGGTCGTCGAGCAGGACGTTGCCCGGCCGGAACTGGCCGCTGGCGACGGCGCCGTGCATCCACAGGTCGTGCCGGTGGTAGTGGGCGTGGTAGCGGCCGAGGCCGTCCTCGCCCATCAGCGAGTCCTGGAGCGTGCGCGCCCGGCAGTCCGGCGTGCTGACGAAGATCAGGCTGTCGGACGCCCCGACGGCGCCGCGCAGCGCGGCACCGACCTCCTCCCAGAGGTCCGGCTCGGCGATGGTCCGGTAGATAAGGTCGATGAGGCGGTCGTCATCGGACATGCCCGTCCCCGGCTGTGGCTGTGGCGCGGCCCCCTGGCCCGGCCGTCGTCGCGGCCGCGGCGGAAGTCCGTCGTCCGTTGCCTGCCGCAGCGCGCTAATGGAGTCTTTGCTGAAACGCAGGTTCCCGGGCGCAACCGCGGGCCCGCCGCCGGACATTTCGCCGCGCACGATGGAGCCAAGGTCAGGCTCTAGCTGTTGCTGCGGCACGCCGGACCAGCGCGCGACCCGGCGCCGCGACGGACAGGAGGCTGAGGTGGCCGAGGACGGGCATCGTGCGGTCGAGGACGCCGCCGCCGAGCTGCGGCGCCTGCGGACCCTCGTCCGGCTCGCCGCGACCTGCACCTGGCATACCGACGCCACCGGCGGCTTCGCCGAGCCGCAGCCCTGCTGGGAGGCGTTCTCGGGCCAGGACTGGGCAACCCATCGCGGCTACGGCTGGAGCGGCGCCGTCCATCCGGACGACCGCGAGCGGGTCATCGCCCAGTGGCAGGCGGCGCTGGCCGGCGGGGCCTCCTTCGCCGCCGACGCGCGGGTCTGGCATGCGGGGTCGTCGTCCTACCGGCACATCACCGCGCGGGCGGCACCGCTGCGCGACGCCGACGGCCGGATCGAGGGCTGGGCCGGAATGTTCCTCGACATCGACGACCGCCGCCGGGCCCGGGCGGCGCAGCAGGCCATCGAGGAACGCTACCGGCGCGCCGTCACCTCGGCCGCGGTCCCGGTCATGCTGCACGCCGACGACGGCGAGATCCTGGCGGTCAGCGACGGCCTCGTCGCCGCCACCGGCTACGGCCGCCAGCAGCTCTGCCGCTTCGCCGACTGGCTCGCCCTGGCCTATGGCGACCGCGCGGCGGAGCTCGGCGCCCGCGTCGACCGGCGCTTTGCCGAGCGGCAGCCCATTCCCGGCGTCGAGGTCGAGGTCCGCACCGCCGCCGGCGCGACCCGGACCTGGGTGTGGAGCGCGCCGCCACCCGAGCGGCTGGCCGACGGGCGGCTCTGCTTCTTCGCCATCGCCAGCGACGTGACCGAGCGCAAGCGCGCCGAGGCGGCCCTGCGCGTCAGCGAGGAACGCTACCGCCTCGCCACCGCGGCGATCGACGGCATCGTCTATGACTGGGACCTCGTCGCCGGCACCATCGAGCGCTCGGCGCGGGTCGCCGAGATCGTCGGGCTGCCTGCCGAGGCGATCCCGGCTGACCCCGGCTGGTGGGCGACGCTGATCCATCCCGACGATCGCGACCGGGCGCTGGCCGAGGGCGCGCAGCTGCAGGCCGGCGGCGCCTCGCGGATGCGGATGGAGTACCGCGTGCGCCACGCCGGCGGCTCGTGGATCAGCGTCGTCGACCAGGCCTTCCTGGTCCGCGACGCACAGGGCCGCGTCGCCCGCATCGTCGGGCTGACCACGGACGTCACCGCCCGGCAGGAGGCCCGCCGGGCGCTGGAGGCCAGCGAGGAACGGCTGCGCCTCGCCAGCGACGCGGCGCATATCGGCATCCACGACTACGACCTCGTCGCCGGCACCCTGCGCTGGGACCGCCGGGTGCGCGAGCTATGGGGCGTCGGCCCGGACGTCCCCGTCGACTACGACCTGTTCGTGCGCGGCCTGCACCCCGACGACCGCGCCATGGTCCTCGACGCCGTCGCACGTGCCCTGGCCCCCGGCGGCGTCCCCTACGCCGTCGAGTTCCGCGTCCGCGGCATCGAGGATGGCCTCGAGCGCTGGATCGCCGCGACCGGCCAGGTCACCTTCGCCGGCGAGCGGCCGCTCAGGCTGGTCGGCACCGTGCTCGACGTCACCGGCCGCAAGCGCACCGAGGCCGAGCTGCGCGGGCTGGTGCGCCAGCGCGACATGCTGCTGCGCGAGCTGCACCACCGGGTGAAGAACAACCTGCAGCTGATCTCGAGCCTGCTGCGGCTGCAGGCGTCGCGCCAGGCGAGCCCGGAAGTCCGCGCCTTCGTCGATCCCGCGGTCCGCCGGATCGAGGCCATCGGCGCCACCTGGGACATCCTCAACCGGGCCCAGCTCGCCGGCAGCGTCGGGCTGGCCGCCTACCTGCGCGACCTCTGCGCCGAGCTCGCCGCCTCCTATGCCGACGCCGGCGGCCTCGAGCTCGACATTGCCGCCAGCGACGCCCGCCTCGACACCGAGCGCGCCATCCCGCTGGGCCTGATCGTCAACGAGCTGGTCACCAACGCCTTCAAGCACGGCCTCGCCGACGCCGGGCCGGTCAGGGTCAGGCTCGGCGCCGGGCCCGGCGGCCGCTGGCACCTGTCGGTCAGCAACCACCATGTCCCCGGCAGCGTCCCGCCGCATCCCGGCTTCGGCCTGCAGCTCATCGCCATCATCGCCCGCCAGCTCGACGGCCAGGTCACCGTCGATCTCGGTGCCGACTACGCGGTCAGCCTCGACTTCCGGCTCTAGCGCCGCGACCGGCCCTCAGGCCCGCTGCAGCAGCCCGCCGCTGATCGTCCAGGTCTCGTCCATGCGCGCCGCCAGCTCGGGATTGTGGGTGGCGATCAGCGCCGCGGTGCCGGTGGCGCGGACCACCGCCAGCAGCTCGTCGAACACCCGCCCGGCCGTGGCCGGATCGAGGTTGCCGGTCGGCTCGTCGGCGAGGATCAGGCCCGGCGCGTTGGCCAGGGCCCGGGCGATGGCGACCCGCTGCTGCTCGCCGCCGGAGAGCTTGCCGGGCCGGTGCGTGGTGCGCTGGCCGAGCCCCAGCCGCTCGAGCAGCTCCCGCGCCCGTGCGCGCGCCTCGCGGCCGCCGCGCCCGGCCACCAGCTGCGGCAGGGCGACGTTCTCCAGCGCGGTGAAGTCGGGCAGCAGGTGATGGAACTGGTAGACGAAGCCGATCCGCTCGCGGCGCAGCCGGGTCCGCTCGGCGTCGCCCAGCCGGACCGTCGCCTTGCCGTCGATGCTGACCTCGCCCGAGGTCGGATGCTCGAGCAGGCCGCAGATGTGCAGCAGCGTCGACTTGCCGGCGCCCGAGGGTCCGACCAGCGCCATCATCCGCCCCGGCGGCAGCGCGAAGTCGGCCCCCTTGAGGACCTCGAGGCTGGCGCTTCCCTGGGTGTAGGTGCGGCGCACGCCGGTCAGGCGCAGCACCGGCTCACTCATAGCGGAGCGCTTCCACCGGATCGAGCCGCGCCGCCCGCCACGCCGGGTAGATCGTGGCGAGGAAGCTGAGCACCAGGCCCATCGCCACCACCGACAGCACGTCGCCGGCCTCGACCTTGGCCGGCAGCTGCGACAGGAAGCGGATCTCGGCCGACCACAGCTCGGTGCCGGTCAGCGATTCCAGCGCCCGGCGGATGCTGTCGATGTTGAGCGCGAAGGCGAGGCCCAGCAGGAAGCCCAGCAGCGTGCCGGCGACGCCGATGCTGGCGCCGCTGAGCAGGAAGATCCGCGTCACCGCCGCCTTCGTCGCCCCCATGGTGCGCAGGATGGCGATGTCGCGCGCCTTGGAGCGGACCAGCATGGTGATGCCGGTGATGATGTTGAACGCCGCCACCAGGATGATCAGCGTCAGGATCAGGAACATCACGTTGCGCTCGACCTGCAGCGCGGCGAAGAAGTGCGAGTTCAGCTGCTGCCAGTCGACCAGCCTTCCCTGGTCGCCCAGCCGGTCGAGCAGCTCGCCCCGGTAGGCGCGCACGTTCTCCGGGTCGTCGACCATGATCTCGACCGCGTTCACCCGGTCCGGCAGCTGGAAGTAGGCCTGGGCATCGGCCAGCGGCACGAAGACGAAGCTCGAATCGTACTCGTACATGCCGATCTCGAAGATGCCGCCGACCGTGAAGGTCTTGACCCGCGGCACCGAGCCGAAGGCGGTGGCGGCCCCCTTGGGCGAGATCAGCGTCAGCTGGCTGCCGGTGCCGAGGCCCATGCGCTGCGCCAGCCGGCTGCCGATCAGCACCGTGTCGGGCTGCGCCAGCGCGTCGATCGAGCCCTGCAGCATGTTGTCGGCGATGGCCGCACGCCGCTTCAGGTCCTCGGGCCGCACGCCGCGGACCAGAGCACCCCCGGCGACGCCGTTGGCCGAGGCCATCACCTGCCCCTCGACATAGGGCATGATGCCGGTGAGCCCCGGGGCACCCTGCAGCTTCGCCACCAGCGCGTCGAAGTCGGCGATGCCCTCCGGGCCCGACACGACCGTGGCGTGGCCGTTGACGCCCAGCACCCGGCCCAGCAGCTCGGCGCGAAAGCCGTTCATCACCGCCAGCACGACGATCAGCGTGCCGACGCCCAGGGCGATGCCGACGAGCGCGAAGCCGGCGATGACCGAGATGAAGCCCTCCTCGCGCGTCGGCCGAAGGTAGCGCCAGGCGACGAGCCGCTCCGCGGCGCCGAAGGCCATCAGGCGGTGAGGCGGGCGATCAGGGCGTCGACGCCGAGCTCGACCATCTCGCCGGTGCGGCGCGACTTCAGCTCCGCCGTGCCGGCGGCCGCACCGCGCGGGCCGACCGTCACCTGCCAGGGCAGGCCGATCAGCTCCATGGTGGCGAACTTGGCCCCCGGCCGCTCGTCGCGGTCGTCCAGCAGAACGTCGACGCCGGCCTTGAGCAGCCGGTCGTAGACGCTCTCGGCGAGCTGGGTGCAGGCGGCGTCGCCCGGCCGCAGATTGACCACGCCGACCCGGAACGGTGCCACCGGCTCCGGCCAGATGATGCCCTTCTCGTCGTGGTAGGCCTCGATCAGCGCCCCCACCAGCCGCGACACGCCGATGCCGTACGAGCCCATCTCGACCGGCACGGTCTCGCCGTTGGGCCCGGCCACCGTCGCCCCGAGCGGCTCGGAGTACTTGGTGCCGAAGTAGAAGATGTGGCCGACCTCGATGCCGCGGCCGGCGCGCAGCCGCTCGGCCGGCACCGGACACTCGGCCGGCACGTGCTTCTCGTCGGCGGCGGCGTAGAGCGACTTCAGGAGCTCGATGTCGAGGTCGTCGGCGCTGAAGTCGATCTCCTCGAAGGCGGCGTCGAAGTAGACCGCACTCTCGCCGGTCTTGGCGAGGATCTGGAACTCGTGGCTCATGTTGCCGCCGATCGGCCCGGTCTCGGCCTGCATCGGGATGGCGGTCAGGCCCATGCGCTTGAAGGCGCGCAGGTAGGCCAGGAACATGGTGTCGTAGGCGCGCTTCGCCCCCTCGTAGTCGAGGTCGAACGAGTAGGCGTCCTTCATCAGGAACTCGCGCCCGCGCATCACCCCGAAGCGCGGCCGCACCTCGTCGCGGAACTTCCACTGGATGTGGTAGAGGTTCAGCGGCAGCGCCTTGTAGCTCCGGACGTGGCGCCGGAAGATGTCGGTGACGTTCTCCTCGTTGGTCGGACCGTAGAGCATGTCGCGCTCGTGGCGGTCCTTGATGCGCAGCATCTCCTTGCCGTAGGCGTCGTAGCGGCCGCTCTCGCGCCAGAGGTCCGCCGGCTGCAGCGTCGGCATCAGGATCTCGATGGCGCCGGCCCGGTTCATCTCCTCGCGGACGATCTGCTCGACCTTCTGCAGCACCGCGAAGCCCAGCGGCAGCCAGCTGTAGATGCCGGCCGCCAGCTGCTGGATCATGCCGGCGCGCAGCATCAGCCTGTGGCTGACGATCTCGGCCTCGCTGGGATCCTCCCGCAGCACGGGGAGGAAGTATCGGGACAGGCGCATGGACTCACGGGGGGCGGTTCGGGGCGGCGCGCAATCTAGGAGCGGCCCGTCCGAGGGGCAACCGCCGACTGCCGCAGCGCTTCCGCAGGGCGCCCGCGTTGACGGCGAACCGGAATCGGCGGACGGTGTGCCCGGAGAGCGGCACGGACGCGACGCGCGGGTGGAAGCGATGCGCTGGTACCTGAAGGTGTTCCGCGACTACCGGGACTTCTCCGGCCGCTCGCGCCGCAAGGAATTCTGGCTGTTCGTACTGGTCAACGTCATCGTCGGCTTGATCCTGAGCCTGGCCGACGTCATGGCCGGCTTCAGCGACGACTTCGGCGACGTCGGTCCCCTGGGCGGCCTCTACGGCCTCCTGGCCATCATCCCGTATCTCGCCGTGCTGGTCCGCCGCCTGCACGACATCGGCTGGAGCGGCTGGTGGGCGCTCGCCATGCTCGTCCCGCTCCTCAACCTGTTCGTCCTCGTCCTGACCGTCTTCAACGGCCAGCCGGGCCCCAACCGCTTCGGGCCCGACCCCAAGGCCGCGACCTGACGACCCGCCGCCTTCCTTGCCATGTCGCTCGGTCAAGCCTCAGCTGTACGGTGCCGCGGCAGGATCGGCAGGGCAGCTGGGAGGCGAACATGGCGCGCTTCAGCGGGACCGGCGGCGGCGACACGGTTGCGGGCGCAGCGCCGAGGACAGCCACGACACCGTCTTCGGCAGCACCGTGGCGACGATCCGGTCCGCTGGCGACCTCATCTGACACCCGTCGCGAGCCGGACACGGGCTCGTCCGGCGGACGGCCCACCATGGTCGGCCTCGCGACGACGCGCTCGCGCCATTGCTGGTCGCTGCGCGTTCCGATTTCCCCACAGCCGCACTTCCGAGCCTGTGCCCTATCGGGAAATGCGGGCCGGAACCTCACCCTTCCCGCCGGCGCTCTCGTCTGGCCGCCAGGAGCAGGGCGAGAGTTCCGCAAAGCAGGTCGCCCCCGGTCGTCACCACGCGGTAGGTCATCGCCAAGGGAGCCGCCATGGTCCCGGCGCCAAGCACCTCCAGCCCGCTCAGCAGGACGGCTTCGCGAACGCCGATGCCGGCTGGTGCTCCGGGCGTGATGAAGCCCAGCACCCATGCGCCCGAGACCAGCCCGAGCAGCAGCGTCGGGTCCATCTCGGCGCCGGGAACCGCGACCCGCGTCAACAGGACGAGCACACCGCCATTGGCGAGGAAGAAGGCGACGTAGGCGAGCGCGGCACCTGCAATCGCGGCGAGTCCTTGCGGCCACCGCACCGTCAGGCCTGCGTTGGGCCGGAACCGCAGGAGCAGGGTCGTGACCGCCAGCAGGAGTGCGAGCGACAGCAGCGCCCCCGCGGGCCACAGGTCGCTCGACCATGAGCTCAGCCTGGTGCCCTCGAACAGTCTGAACCCCAGGGTCAGTGCCAGGGTCATGGCCGATAGGGCGATCAAGGCGGTCTCGGCCACCGCCGACCAGACCAGGGCGGCATGGCCCGCCCCGAGCCGCCGGGCCATCGTGTGCCGCCCGATCAGATGAAGGGCGTTGGACGGCAGGTACTTCAGGAGCTGCGCCCGGCAGTGAATGGCGATGCCGGTGCGCAGCGGGACTGCAACGCCTGCACAACCGCGCAACAGCAGGACCCATCCGAGCGCCGGCAGCAGCAGCAAGGCCGCATAGAACAGGGCGGAGCTCGCGATGACGGCCCGTCGCCTGCCGTCGTCGAACAGGGTCGCCAGCTGCCCGAGGTACGGCCACAGCTGCACGAGCACATAGGCAATGGCCACCAATGACAGCGCCCATCCCCCGAGGCGCAGCAAGCCCAGCCCTCGAGTGAACGACACTGAACCCCCTGCCATGAACCGGCCGTCAGATGGCTGCGATCCGGGGCATGCGCACCTTGCAACGGACCATGGTCCAGGGCAGCGGCGTCGCCACGTCCTCGATCACGAAGCGCCGATCCAGCAACGCCAGAAATCGCTGTGTCGACCAGTGCTGGAGATGACCGGGCGTGTTGCCCAGATCGGCCAGGTAGCGCCCCCTGCACATGTTCAGCAGGCGCCAGATCGGCTCGCGCGGCACGCTGGCGACCAGCCGTTCCCGGGCGAGCCGTGCCAGCTGATCGACCGCAAGGTCCGGCTCAGGCAGATGTTCCAGCACCTCGCAGCATACCAGCACGTCGGCGTCCGTTTCCTCCGGTTCCAGCGTGTAGAGGTCTCGCCTGTCGACCCGTGCGGAGAACCCGGCGGCACGGATCCGCTGCTCGGCTAAAGCCACCATCGAAGGTTCAAGATCGCTGCAGCGAACCTGCAGGCCCGCCCTGAGCATATGCAACGATAGATGTCCCTCACCGCAACCGGCCTCATAGGCCGTACGCGCCCCGACATCCTTGATCATTCTGTCGAAGCTATCGAAGAAGCCCCGCATGAGCTTGACCGCGAGTGGATTGCGGGATCCGTACTTGTCATAATTGTTACCGGGTACATTGGCGTAAGTCGGAATACGCGGGCTAGCGGTCACCCTTGCACTCCCTCAGCGCGTCCCGCACTTCCGCGAGCAATTGTCTGCGGCGCAGATCCTCCAGCATGATCCTGTTGGTGGCAAGGAGGTCCGCGACGATGCCCGCTACGCCAAATGACGAGGCGGCGACAAGCAGGGCCGTTGACAGGACCAGCGACTGCACATGGCCCTGCCCTTCGCCGATTGCGTAGAAGAAAAGAAATCGACAAATGAAGATTGTTGCGGGAATGCCGGCGAGCAGCGCAAGGAAAAGGAAAAACCGTAGCGGCTTGTAGATCACGAAAACCCGGATGATCGTCAGGATCGAACGATAGACGTAGCGCGGAATGGAGCTGATCAGCCGCGACGGGCGTGTTACGGTGTTGACATGTATCGGCACCGACGTAATCGGAATGCCACGCCGCCCCGCCTGGATGATGGTCTCCAATGTATAAGTATAATGTGTAAAGACATTCAGCACAAGTGCTGCATCTCGATGTATTGCACGGAACCCGCTGGGCGCATCGCCAATTCGCGTACCACTAAACAAGCTAACCGTACGCGAGCCCATCCGCTGTAACAACTTCTTCGTGGTAGAGAAGCTCTCGATACTGGCAATTGGCCGCTCGCCGATCACAATCTGTGCGCGTCCCTCGAGGATGGGCCGGACCAGCGCGGGAATGTCGTCGGCGTTGTACTGATTGTCCGCATCGGTATTGACGATGACATCGGCCCCCAGCAGCAGCGCCTGTTCGAGTCCGGTGATGAAGGCACGCGCCAGACCGCGGTTCTGCCCTAGCCTGACGACATGATCGACCCCGTGGGCGCGGGCCACCTCCGCGGTACCGTCGGTGCTGCCGTCATCGATCACCAGCCACACGACCCTGCTGAACCCCTCGACCTGCCGTGGCAGTGCCGCGAGCGTCGCCGGCAGTGTCGCCGCCTCGTTCAGGCATGGGATCTGGATGACGAGCAGGCGGTAGACCGCTTGGGGCACGACGTTCGTGCGGGTGGCGCCCTGCGCCGTCGGCAGAAGCACCTCCACGTTCTCACAAAGCGGCGCGCTCATGCTGCACCCTCTCGCTGCGCAACGATGCGCCGGCGCGAACGTTGCGTCCCCTCGTGCTGCCGAACCTCGGAGAAGGCTTCTTCCCTTTCGTGCCTCTGGCCCTTCCCTACAGGGATAAGGCCTTTCCGCCTCATCTCCCGAGGCAGAGGCTATCCCGACACCCGAATTTAGCTTACGCTGAATTTCAGCTCTTGTACATTGCCGGTTCTGCGATGAATAGTGTGCCAGGCGAACGGGAAGCGTCTGCCGGCAGTCCGGTGCAATCACGACTTCCCGTCGCCGTGTCACCGCCTTTGGCTCCGGCTTGTGCAACGGGGTCGGGATTGAAATGAGCGCAGTAGACTGTACCGGGCTGCAGCGGCTCGTGGCGGATTGGAACAGCCGGCGAATTCCGCTTTGGCGATCATGGATCACTTCTGGCACGGTCGAGGGCCGTCGTCCGGCTGGGACCATGCGCGGCGACCGGGCTATCCAGGCCAGGCTCGGCTGTGCCGCCAGCGCCACCGTGATTCGGCGTCCCTGCACGTTGCTTGGACGACCGCAGCGTCGCCCTTGCGCCGGCAGCAGACCCGCAGGGCCAGCCGTGACTGGTCTCGCCAGACCGGTCGGCGCCACCCTCCGCGGCACACGGGCGGCGGAAGGCAGCGACCTGCAGGCCGAGGGGACTTTCTGCCGCGGCGGCGCGGGCCCCGCCGTTGCCGCGGCGCACCCCGATGCCCGAATGGCTGCGCACCATGACCGGCTGGCGGACTCACCCTCGCTGAAGCCCGGGCTTGTTGGATCAAGGCGGGTCAGGAATCCCGGGCGGCGATAAGAAAGAAGGGACGTCATGGCAGACCAGCGCACGGCCCTGACCAGGCTCTACTTGCCATTGATGCTGTCGGTCCTGCTGGCGATTCTCGTCGGTCTCTGGGGAGCCAGTGACATCGATCCGGATCCGGTTGGCAGCGACAGCGGACACGTGCTCGCCGTCGCCCGCAACCTGGCCCTGCACGGGGTCCATTCCGCCGCACAGGGTGACGGCAGTGGCCATGGCCGGCCCAAGACGATGCTGCGCGAGCCCTTCCCGTCGCTGGTCTATGCCGGTTGGCTGCTTCTCGCCTTCGACAACCTCGGCGAGCTGTCCTATCGCCAGCTGAACAGCACCGGCAACATCGAGCGCGTCAAGCTCGCCAACCATTTCCTCATCGCCGCCAATGGCGTGATGCTCTTCCTGCTCTGCCGGGCCGTCGGCTGCGGCACGGCCATCGCGCTGGCGGCACAGCTGATCCTGGTCCTGTGCATCGTGCTGACACCCAACGGAGCGGTCACCGACCTTGCTGCCGATCCCGTGGCGATGCTGCTCGTCTCGGGTTTCGCGCTGGCGCTGCTCCGGGTCTGGCGGGCGACGACGCCGTGGCCGTTGCTGCTGCCGGGGCTGCTGCTCGGCCTGCTCGCCCTCAGCAAGGCGATCGTCTTCTATGCCATCCTTCCCGTGGCAATCCTGGTCGCACTGTGCCGCTGGCCGCTGCGGCCCGGCTGGCGGGCCGTCATCGCGACCGCGCTGCCACTGGCGCTGACCGCCTTCCTCGTTTGCACGCCCTGGATGGTGCGCAACTGGTTGCGCTTCGGCGAGCCCTCGATCGCCCTCCGCAGCGGCACCGTCATCTACTATCGGGCCCTGCTCAACGGCATGACCGACACCGAGTACGCCGGAAGCTTCTTCGCCTTTTCGCCGACGGACGTGCGCGCGGTGATCGGCCCCATCCTCGGATATGCCGAGGATGACATGGCGCTCGGCGCGCCGCTGCAGCGGCTGGGCTTCCGCCATCCGACCGTCATCCCGGTCGACCAGGAGGCGATCCGCCAGCGAAATCCCGAGGCGGCGGTCAGCTACCGTCGGCGGCTCGATGCCGAGCAGGCCCGGCGCATGAGCGACCCCACCTACCGCAACGGCCGGTCCGCCGAGCAGGCCCGGGGGGCGGTCGAGGCCAGCCTCCGTGCCGACGCCTTCCGGATCATCATGTCCGATCCATGGGCGCACCTGCGGGTCTCGGTGCCAATTATCTGGAAGGGCCTGTGGCTGACGATGGCGCCCGCACTGCTGGCACCGGTCGCCAATCTCGCCCTGCTTGCAGCCCCGGTGATCGCGTGGCGACGGCGCCGACCCGACGTCACCGCAACCACCGTCCTGCCGCTGGTCATGCTCGCCGGCTACACCCTCCTCAGCCACTTCGAGGCGCGCTACGCGAATCCCGCCTTCGCGATGATGCTCATGGCCCTGGCCTTTGCGCTGTCGCCGCTGGTCCGCGGCGCCGCCAGGGTGCCGAGCGTGGCCCCCGCCTGATGCAGGGCACGGGCCTCCCGGACTCCGCTCGCCCGCCAGGGCTGTTGCAGCGCTGAGCCGGATGCGCGCCCGTCGACCCCTCCCCTTGCGCACATCCGCGGCATCGACCGCGCCCCTGTCGACGCCACCCGGACCGCCCGCCGGGACGCCGCCATGAGGGTCTGCGCCATCACCATGGTGTACAACGAATTCTTCAGCCTTCCGGTCTGGCTGCGCCACTACGGCCGTCAGGTCGGCGCGCAGAACCTGATCGTCCTCGACAACGGCTCCGACGACGGATCGACCGCAGACCTCGGGGCGGCCGGCCACATCCTGCTGCCGCGCGGCGCTGCCTTCAATGAGGCGCACCGCATGAAGCTGATTACGGAGCTGGCCAACAACCTCCTGAACTACTTCGATGCGGTTATCTACACCGATTGCGACGAAATGCTGGTTGCCGATCCTGCCTACTATGCTGACCTGAGCGATTACTGCGAGCAGATGACACTGCCGGTGGCTCACGCGATCGGCCTCAACATTCGTCAGAACATCAAGAGCGAGGGCAGCCTGGATCTCTCGCAGCCGATCCTCAGGCAGCGACGCTGTGTTCAGTTTGTAAGTCCGATGTGCAAGCCCCTGATTATCCGGAAGCCTGTTTCGTGGGGCGGGGGATTTCATTGTTGCGAACACATGCCGACCTATGGACATCTTTATCTGTTTCACCTGCGCCACGCAGATCTTGAATTTTCCTTGCGTCGCCTGGCGATTACACGCGAGATAACCTTTGCGAGAGCGGGAGCTGCTACGCATCAGAAGCAGGACTTTGTGGAGATGGTCAAGAGATCCTTCGGCAATGTCCACAATCTCAGTATTCGGGAGGATTGGGACTTCTCCGAGCTATTGGCAGCAGCGATTGCCAACACGAAGCTGTCCTTTACCGAGCGCTACCATATCTCGCCCAGGGTGCAGTCGAATTATCTGTTTCGTGTCCCTGAGCGCTTCTCCTGGGTCGTGTAGGCAAGGCCGCCCGTGCCCGGGTCATCGCCCGCAACGCTCGCCACCTTCCGTGTCCACGGCGTCGCACGGGCCGGACGGGATCGCTGTCCCGGCCAGGCTCCGGCCGGAGCGTCCGGACGGCTCCATCCGGCTCCCGCCTCGCCAGGCATCCGGCGGAGGCCCTGATGCTCTTCAACGAGCCGGCCTTCCTGTTCCTCTACGCGCCGGCCATGGTGGCGCTGTTCTACGGGTTTCCACGCTGGCTGCCGCTCGAGGCGCTGAAGTGGACCGTGATCCTTGGCTCGATCTTCTTCTATTCATGGAGCAGCTGGTGGTACTGCTTCATCATCTCGGGCTCGATCCTGTTCAATTCGCTGATCGCGCGGCTGCTCGTCGCCACCGCCGAGCGCCCGGTGGCCCGCTACCGCCTGCTGGTGCTGGGCGTCGTCGGCAATCTCGCCGCGCTCGGCTGGTTCAAGTACACGAACTTCCTGATCGACACGGTCAACGCCACGCAATTGCTGCGCCTGCCCGAGCTCGGCATCGTCCTGCCGATCGGCATCTCCTTCTTCACCTTCCAGCAGATCGCCTACATCGTCGACGTCTACCAGGGCAAGGTGCCCGACGTCCGCCTGTCCGACGACGCCTTCTTCATCTCCTTCTTCCCGCACCAGATCGCCGGCCCGATCACCCACCACAGCCAGCTCGTGCCGCAGTTCCGCCGGCCCGACCGGGCCATCGCGCTGGACTGCATCGGCATCGGCCTCACCGTGTTCCTGATCGGCCTGTGCAAGAAGGCGCTGGTCGCCGACCGCCTCGCCACCTACGCCACGCCGTTCTTCGATCTGGCCGACATGGGCCGGACCTTCGCGCCCACGGTCGCCTGGCTGGGCTCGCTCGCCTACAGCCTGCAGCTCTACTTCGACTTCTCCGGTTATTCCGACATGGCGCTGGGCCTGGGCCTGATGTTCGGCATCGTCCTGCCGCTCAACTTCGCCTCGCCCTACCGCGCCACCAGCATCATCGAGTTCTGGCGGCGCTGGCACATGACGCTGAGCGCCTTCCTGCGCGACTATGTCTACGTCCCGCTCGGCGGCAACCGGAAGGGGCCGGCCCGGCGCTACCTCAACGTCTTCATCACCATGCTGCTCGGTGGCATCTGGCACGGGGCGGGGTGGAACTTCGCCATCTGGGGCGCCCTGCACGGGCTCTACATCCTGCTGAACCACGCCTGGCGTGACCTCTGGGCGTCGCGGCGGATCCCCGCCATCGTCGCGCCGCTGCGCCCGGCGCTGGCGGCGGCCGGCCTGCTGCTGACCTTCGTCCTCGTCGTCGTCGCCTGGGTGCCGTTCCGCGCGCAGACCCTGACCGGCGCCTGGTCGGTCTGGCTCAGCATGGCCGGACTCGTCCGTCCGTCGTCGTCCGGTGCCGTTCGCGAGTTCATCGATCCGCTGATGGGCCAGCCGCTCTGGGAGATCCTCGGCGCGCTGGCGCTCGTGCTGGTGGCCCCCAACACGCAGACGCTGGCGCGCTGGCTGTACGGGCTGTCGCTCGACGACGTCCGCCACCTCGCCGAAGGGCGCCAGCGCTGGACGCTGCCGGCGCTGCCGCCGCGGCTGCGGCCGCTGGCCTGGACAGTGTCGGCCGCCACCGGCATCGCCGCCGCCTGCGGCCTCGCGCTCAACAATACCGTTTCCGAATTCATCTACTTCCGGTTCTGACCATGGCCGGTTATCGCTCCCTCCTCGTCACCGCCGGCTGCGGGTTCCTCCTCACCATATTGCTCATCGGCGGCCTCAACCTGTACGTCGATCCCTTCCACTACTATCACCTCGACGGTCGCGAGATCGAAGTCTTCTCGCCGAACCAGCGCTGGCAGAATCCCGGCGTCCTGCGGCACCTCGACTACGACACGGTGATCCTGGGGACCTCGCTCTCCGGCAATTTCCGCCCGCGCAGCCTGAAGGAGCGCTACGGCTGGAGTACGGCCAAAGTCTCGGCCGCAGCCGGCTCGAGCTACACGCAGCAGCTCACCTTGCGGCTCGCAATGAAGCGCGGCACCGTTCGCCGCGTCATCTGGGAGCTGTCCTTCCCCAAGTTCTCGACCGGCACCGGCCTGCAGCCCATCGAGCCCTACCTGCCGCAGTTCCTGTATGCGCCGACACTCGAGACACCGTTCCGCTACCTGCTCTCGATCGACATGCTGTCACGCTCGCTGGCGCGTCTCAGGGGCGAGGACGATGCCCGCCCGATCGACGAGATCAACGTGCATTGGGACGTCTTCCGCGAGCGGTTCAGGCCCGAAGCCATCGCCGAGTTCATCCGCCGGCATCCCATCCGCGACTGTCGGCCGATCCCGCCTGCCCTGGTCGACGCGGTGGCCGTGGACACCGTGATCGACACCACGCTGAACCAGCACTTCGAGCGCTTCTTGTCCCGCTGGCCCGACGTCGAGTTCATCGGCTGGCTGCCGCCGTGGTCGCTGCAACGCCTGGCCAATGCGCGCGAGGTCGAATGGGAACGGCGCTTCTACTTCCGCCGCGCGGTCTATGCGCTGGCCGCCCGGTACCCCAATTTTCGCCTCTTCGACTTCGAGGTGATGGTCGACTGGATCGGCAACCCGCAGCGCTACATGGACGGGCTGCATTTCGACATGGACACGGCCGAGGCCATGCTCGAGGCGTTCGGCACGGGCGCCCACGAGGTGGCGAAACAGTCGCCGGAGGCCGCCATGGCCGAGGCCGACGCCGGCAGCCGGGCCATCGTCGCGGCGTTCAACGCGTTCGACTGGCAGGGCCTGTTCGGCTGCAACCCGGGCCATCCGAAGAAGGACATGCGCCGGCCACGCCACCGTCCGCCGGACGTGGCTGCGGCGGAGTAGCCATGCGCGCCCCCCAAGGGGACGGAGCCGCGACCTGCTCTGGGGCGGCACCGGCAACGATACCTTCTTCGCCAGCAATGGTGCCGACCAGCTCGTCGGTGGCCGTGGCAACGATGGCCTCGCTGGCGGCGACAGCGATGCCGACGGCATCGTCGACACGACCGTGTCGCTCGCCGACCTCCCCTAGTTCATCAGCCGCTCGTCGGTCGCCCGCCAGGTGCAGCGCTCGGCGACGATCGGGGCGACGTTGGGCGTCCCCATGCCCTTGGCGAGGATCCCGCCGACCCGCTCGTCGGCGGCGTAGCCGGTGTGCGCCGCCAGCGGGTTGGCGAGGTTGCCGATGCCCAGCACCGAGCTGATTGTGGCCACGTTGATGTCGATGTTGGTGACGTTGGCGCACAGCCGCGAGTCGAGATACTTGCGGGCCCACGCCTCGGGCACGGGGTAGCTCATAAGGTCGTTCGGATCGCTGAACGCCACCACGTTGAGGTTGCGGACGAAGCGCTCGGCGGCGCGCGGCGAGGCGTCGCCGCAGAACTGGTCGGCCTGGCCGGTGATCGGCGCGCGGTTGGCGCCGGCCTCGAGCAGCGGCAGCTGGTTCGACAGCATGAACACGGTGAGATCGTGCTGGCGCAGGCTGTTGGCGAAGCTGCGGTAGCGCTCGTCGGCCTCGGGCAGCGCCTTGGCGATCCGCGCCAGGGCGTCGAGCGTCGCCCGGCTGCCGAGGCTGTGGGTGATGATCGCCAGCTCGTCGACGTCGACGCGGCTGCCGAAGCCGGCAAGCTCGGGGCCGCAGGTCTTGCCGACGGTGTTCTCGGGCAAGGCACTCCAGGTCGTGCTGAACGCCCAGCAGATCGACTGCAGCACCGAGCTCATGATCCGCGTGCCGCGCACGCCGGCATAGGCGACCGGATCGGGGGCGACGTCGTTGACGAAGCTGCGCAGCGTGCCGTTCAGGCTGGCGCGCCGGCTTTGGTAGACGTCGGAGCTGTCGAAGGCCAGGGCCTCCTTCGCCTCGGCGTTGATGCCCGACCAGGTCAGCTCCATGAACACGAGGTCGCGCTGGCGCGCCTGGTCGGTCAGCCGGGTGAGGTTGAGCTCGCCCACGGTCTCGCCGGGGAACGGCAGCGCCTGCAGCTCGATCCGCTTGGTCCGCGGCGCGCGCACGTCGAGCCCCAGCGCCCGGCCGACATTGTTGATCAGCTCCGCGCCGTGCCCGACGAGGTGCGTGCCGATGCCGTGCACGTAGAGCAGCTTCAGCGCCGGCCGGCCGGTGTCGCCCTCGACGATCGGGCCGAGGCCGTCCTGCTCGGCCAGCAGTGGCTCGATGCCGCCGACCGGCTTGCCCTCGCCCTCGCACATCCGCACGTCGGCGGTCGGATCGGACGGCCCCGACATCACCGCCTGCGCAATGCCGCGGCCGAAGCTCTCGCAGCCGGCGAGGCCCGCCAGCAGCGGCAGCAGCAGCAGCGGAACGGCATGGCGCCGCAGGCGCCGCCTCGGCTGGGTGTTCATGCTTGGCACTCCCCGCGCTTGTGCCGCCGGCATAGCACGCGACGGCGGGCGCGGCGAATGCACTCCCGAGGTTGGCAGGGCCTTGCCCGTGCAACCGTGTCGAAAGGCTGCTAGGCTGCGCCAAAATGCGGGGAGGCGCGGATGCGGACGCAACGGTCCTGGCTCGCGGGCGTGGCCACGCTGGCCCTGCTGCTGCCCGCGCTCGGCGGCTGGCTGGCGCTCGCGCCCCGGGCGATGGCGCAGGAGACCACGGCCGCGGCGGAACCCGACGATGCCGACGTCGAGGCCGAATCCGACGACCTCCAGGCCCTCGTGGCACCGGTCGCACTGTTCCCCGACCCGATGCTGACGGTGGTGCTGCAGGCTACCGTGTTCCCGCTGCAGGTGGTCCAGGCCGACCGCTTCCTGCAGAAGTACGCCAGGGACAACACCCTGCAGCCGCCGGACGACCTCGACCCGGCGGTGATCGCCCTGCTGAACTATCCGCAGCTGATCGGCCTGATGAACGAGTATCTCGACTGGACCGAGGCCATGGGCGACGCCGTGGTCGACCAGCTCGACGAGACCCAGCTCGCCATCCAGGACATCCGCCGCGCCGCCCTGGCCCTGGGCATGCTGCAGGACACCGACCAGCAGCGGGTGATCGAGGACGGCGCGATCATCCGGATCATGCCGCGCGATCCGAAGACCATCGCCATTCCGAAGTATGACCCGGCCCTGCTGCTCGAGGCCATGGCCGAGGCCGACGACGAGGCGGCGGCCGCCGAGGCCCAGGCCGAGGATGCGGCGGAGGCGGTCGAGGCGGCTCCGGCCGAGCCTGCCGAGGCCGCAGTCCCGGCCGAGCCGGCGCCGGCGGCCGCCGAAGCGCAGCCGGCACCGGCGGAACCCGCCCCGGCGCCCGCAGCCCCCGAGCCGGCACCCGCGGCAACCGCCGTCGTCGAGCCGGCACCGGCCCCGACGGCCTACGCGCAATCCTACGCCCCGGTCTATCCGGCCCAGGTTCCGGTGGCCTATTCCGAGCCGGCGCCGTCCTACTGGAACAATGCCGCCTGGTTCGGCGGCGGTGCTGCCGTCGGCGGCCTGCTCGGCTATGCCATCGGCGACGACTGGTTCGACGATGACGACGACAACGACAACAACGACGTCAACATCCACTTCGACGACGACGACTGGGACGACTTCCGCAACCGCTTCGACGACGACGACTGGGATGATCTCGGCGACCGCCTCAACGGTCGTGGCAGCATCAACATCGAGGACAGCAACATCATCGTCGGCGGCGACCGCATCGGCAACACCACCACCAAGGCCAAGCTCAAGCGCGACCGGACGCAGAACGAGCTCAGGGCCCGGCGCGAGGGCGACAAGGTGGCGGCGATCCGCGCACCGGACGGCACCCTGAAGCGCCCCGCGCGTACCGGCGACGGCAAGCGCGACCTGACCAAGGCCAAGGGCAAGGGCGGCACCGCCCCCGTCAAGGTCGCCGAGCGCCGGCCGGAAGCCGTGGCCAAGCGGCCGCCGGCCGAGAAGGTCAAGCGCGACGTCCGCCTGCCCAAGAGCCGCGAGGTCAAGCCGCAGCTGGCGAGCGCCGAGCGGCCGGCGACGCGCGAGGCCCGGCCGACGAAGAAGGTCGCGTCGAAGGCGCCCGACAAGGCGGCGAAGCGGCCTGCGGCCGCCAGGCCCGCCTCAACGGCGAAGCCTGCCGCGGCGAAGCCGGCGCTGGCCAAGGCGCCGTCGCGCCAGCAGCTGGCGCAGGCGCAGACCACCCGCGAGGTGGCCAGGGACCGTGATCGCGGCGCCGGCAGCCGCCAGGGGGCCCGGCCGGCACCGCAGAAGGCGAAGCCGCAGGCCGCCGCCGCCAAGTCGCGCCCGGGCGGCGCCCTCAAGGCGGCCGGCGGCAGCGGGCAGAAGGCCAAGGCCGCGTCCGACCGGGGCAAGGCCAGCCGCGGCGCCAAGCGCGGCGGCGGCAACAAGCGCAAGTGACGACCCAACGCCAGGAGGATCGGGACATGACGACCAGCCGACGCTTCACCCGGCTCGTGGCGCTGGGCTGCGCCCTCGCCGCCTTCCCCGCCTTTGCCGACGAGGCCGTCTTCGCGACGCCCGAGGCGGCGCTGGAGGCGCTGCGCGACGCCATCGTCAACGAGGATACCGACGCGCTGCGGCGCATCTTCGGGCCGGAGAACGAGGCCGACATCATCGGCGGCGACCCGGCGGCGATCCGGCAGACCCTCGACGACGCCCAGGAAGCCGTCGCCGCCGGCATCCGCCTCGTCCCGGGCGAGGACGACGACAGCCGGATTGTGCTGATCGGCCTGCGCGACTGGCCCCTGCCGTTCCCGATCGTCAGGGGCGACAAGGGCTGGAGCTACGACATCGAGGAAGGGCTCGAGGAGATCGTCGACCGCCGCATCGGCGAGAACGAGCTGACCGCCATCGCCAACGCCCGCGCCTATGTCGACGCCCAGCTGCTCTACGCCACGGTCGACCACGACGCCGACAAGGTGCTGGAGTACGCCCAGAAGCTCATCAGCAGCGAGAACGGCCGGGACGGCCTCTACTGGCCCGATCCCGACGGCACGGATCCCAGCCCGCTCGGTCCGCTCGCCGCTTCCGAGGCCGACTACCTGCGCTACGTCGAGGCCGGCGAGGCCCTGCACGGCTACAACTACCGCATCCTGACCGCCCAGGGTCCGAACCCGCCGGGCAAGGACTACGACTACGTCATCAACGGCAACATGATCGCCGGCTTCGCCCTGGTGGCGTGGCCCGAGGCCTACGGCAACTCCGGCATCATGACCTTCGTCATCAGCCACCAGGGCGAGCTGTTCGAGAAGGACCTCGGCCCCGACACCGAGGCCGTCGTCGGCGCCCTCGAGCGCTACGACCCGGATGCCTCGTGGACGCTGGTGCCCGACGACGACGGCACGCAGTAGCCGCCCCTTCCCGCGACCACGATCCGGACGGCCCGGCGCAGCGATGCGGCGGGCCGTTCCCTTTCTGCGCGATGAATGACGCTGGGGAGCGGCCCAAAAGAAAGGAGGCCGGGGCTTGCGCCCCGGCCAGAGTAGGGAGGAAACGCCTCAAGTCGGGTGTCACAGGAGAGATCCCATGAGCACGACACTCTTGTACGACGACTTCGAAATTCGCGCAATAGGTTTTTCACCAAAAAGTTGCTCGCCTTGAAAGGTACGAAAACGGACCTTCCACAACAAGAACCCGTAAAGTTTTACCGAATTTCATTGAATCGGATGCAATCCCTGATCGTCTTGGCCAACAGGGCCGGAACGCCACGCTCTACCCCTAGCTGAAAAGCCCGAAGCGCCCGTCAGGCCGTGCCGGCGGCGTCGCGCCAGTGCGCCGGGGAGCGGCCGTACTGGCGCTTGAACGCCCGGCTGAACGCCTCGACCGAGTCGTAGCCGACGTCGAAGGCGATCCGGGCGAGCGGGCGGCTGGTCTCGCGCAGCTGCAGGCTGGCGGTCTGCAGCCGGCAGCCGGTCAGGTAGCGGATCGGCGGCTGGCCGATCAGCGCGGTGAAGCGGTCGACGAAGGCGCTGCGCGACATGCCGACCTCGCGCGCCAGCCCGTCGGCCGACCAGGGTCGCTCGATGCCGTCGTGGATCAGCGCCAGCGCCTTGCCGACGAACGGATCGGCCAGGCCGCGCAGCCAGCCCTCGGCGTCGCCGGGCCGGGTCGCGACGTACTGCCGGACCGCCTCGATCAGCAGCAGCTCGGACAGCCGCGACATCACCTCCGACGTGGCGAGCCGGCCGGCGACGAGCTCGGCAGCGGCGAAGCGCACCGAGGCCTCGATCCAGTCGTGCGACGTCCCCTGCCGGATGTCGAGGCTGAGCATCCGCGGCAGCGCCGCGATCAGCGGATTGCCGTGCTCCTCGCAGCCGAGGAAGCCGCAGACCAGGTGCGTCGGCTCGCCGCCGCCGCCGTGGACGATCCGGGCGAGCCCGCCGCCCGGCGACGGCTGGACGAGGTCGCGCCCGGCGACCGGCGGGATGCCGGGGCCGCTCGCCAGGACGTGCACGTCGCTGCGCGGGAACAGGACGATCTCGCCGGCCTGCAGCTCGCGCACCGGCTCGCCGTCGAGCAGCGCCAGCATCCGTCCGGCGAGGACCACGTGGAAGGCGATCACCTGCGCCGGGTTGGCCAGCAGCGGGCGGCAGTCGTCGGCGGTGATGTGCGAGGTCACCGCCCAGGGCGCGCTCAGCCGCACGTCGAGGAACACGCCGCCGCCGAGACGGACGGAACGCAGCACCTGGGTCAGCGCATCGGCCATGGCTTGGCGGTCCCGGCTGTGGACGATCGGTCAGGCAATCCGGCCGTCCGGTCATTCAGCGGCGCGCCAGCGTCGCCTAGCCTGCGATCCGGAACAAGCGGCCCGGCATCCCGGCACCACCGGGCATGACCGCCGCATGTTTCCGGCGGATGCCGGCAACGACCGGTCCCGGCCCCCGGCAGGCACTGGCAAGGGCGTGCCCGATGGCACGCCGATGGGAGCTGAACGGATGGACGACGGATTCCTCACCCCCGACCTCGCCGCCATCAAGCGGCGCCAGCACGCGACCTGGGCGGCCGGCGACTACGCCGTCATCGGCACGACCCTGCAGATCGTCGGCGAGCGGCTGTGCGAGGCGGTCGACCTGCGCGCCGGCGAACGCGTCCTCGATGTCGCCGCCGGCAACGGCAACGCCACGCTGGCGGCCGCCCGGCGCTGGGCCGAGGTCACCTCGACCGACTATGTCGAAGGGCTGCTCGAGCGCGGCCGCGAGCGCGCCGCCGCGGAGCGGCTGCCGGTGACCTTCCGCCCGGCCGATGCCGAGGCCCTGCCCTTCGCCGACGCCGCGTTCGACGTGGTCCTGTCGAGCTTCGGCGTGATGTTCACCGCCGATCAGGAGCGCGCCGCGCGCGAGCTCCGGCGCGTCTGCCGCCCCGGCGGCCGCATCGGCCTCGCCAACTGGACGCCCGACGGCTTCATCGGCCAGCTGTTCCGCACCATCGGCCGGCACGTCCCGCCGCCGGCGGGCCTGCGCTCGCCGGCGCAGTGGGGCACGACCGAGCGCCTGGCCGAGCTGTTTCCCGACGGCGAGGTCGACGCGAAGCCCCGGGTCTTCACCTTCCGCTACCGCTCGCCGGCGCACTGGCTCGAGGTCTTCCGCACCTGGTACGGCCCCACCAACCGCGCCTTCGCCGCCCTCGACCCGGCCGGCCAGGCCGCGCTCGAGTCCGACATCCTGGCCCTGCTGGCCGCCCACGACCAGGGCGGCGGCCGCGGCCTCGTGATCCCGAGCACCTACCTGGAGGTCGTCGTCACGAACGGCTGAGCCGGCGGTCCAGGGCGCGCCATTGAGGATCGTTCGGGGACCCGTCTATAGTCCGCACTCGCGGCTACTGGGCGCGGTCCCCGATGCAACTTGGCGGCTCTTGCGGCGCATGACCGCCTCGTCGAGGCTGCAGCGTCGCCTTGCCGCCATTCTCGCGGCCGACGTCGTCGGCTATTCGCGGCTGGTCGCCGCCGACGAGGCCGGCACGCTGGCGGCCCTGCGCCAGGTCTGGACCGAGCGCTTCGACCCGGTCGTCGCCGCGCATCGCGGCCGCATCGTCAAGACCATGGGCGACGGGGCGCTTGTCGAGTTCGCCAGTGCCGTCGACGCGGTCGAGGCTGCACTGGCCGTCCAGGCCGCCATGACCGAGCGGAACACCACGTGTCCGCCCGAGGCCGCGATCGAGTTCCGCATCGGCATCAACCTCGGCGACATCGTCGCGGAGGGCGACGACATCCTCGGTGACGGCGTCAACATCGCCGCCCGGCTGGAGGCGCAGGCGCCGCGCGGCGGCGTGCTCGTTGCCGACGCCGTGCACGCCCAGGTCAGGGGCAAGATCGCCGCCGACTTCACCGATGCCGGGCTGCTCGAGCTCAAGAACATGACCCGGCCGGTGCGCGCCTGGGCCTGGACACCAGACGGTACCGCCGTGGCCGTGCAGGCACCGACGGCTACGCCCCCTCGTGACCTGCCGTCGATCGCGGTCCTGCCGTTTGCGAACCTTTCGGGCGATCCCGAGCAGGATCACTTCGCCGACGGCCTCGTCGAGGACATCGTCACCGCCCTGTCCAAGCTCGCCGGCCTGCGTGTCGTCGCCCGCAACTCGACCCAGGCGTTCAGGGGCAGCAGCCTCGACCTTGCCGCCATCGCCCGGCAGCTGGGTGTCCGCCATGTCCTCCAGGGCAGCGTCCGGCGCGCCGGCGCGCGGCTGCGCATCTCGGCGCAACTGGTCGACGTGGCGACCGGCTCGCCGCTGTGGGCCGAGCGCTACGACCGGCCGGTCGGCGACCTGTTCGCCGTCCAGGACGAGATCACCCTCGTGCTGGCGACCGAGATGCAGGTCATGCTGACCGAGGGCGAGCAGGCCCGCCTGCGCTACCGGGCCACCAGCAACGTCGAGGCCTGGACGCTCTGGATCAAGGGTCTCACCGCCTACCGCCGCGCCGTCACCCGCGAGAACTGCACGATGGCCCTGCAGGCCTGGCAGCAGGCCCTGGCACTCGACCCCGGCTCCGGCACGCTGCGCGCGATGATCGGGCTCATGCACTATCTCGCCGCCCGCTTCGACTGGTGCGACGACCGCACCGCCACGCTGGCCCGGGCGCGATGTCTGGTCGACGAGGCACGGGCGCTCGAGCCCGACAATGCGGACGCCAGCTGGGCCGCCAGCCTGGTGGCGCTGGCGCAAGGCGACGACGAGATCGCCGCGGCAGCCGCCCGGCATGCCGTGCGCCTCGCCCCCGGTGCCGCCGATGCCGCGACCTTCGCCTGCTTCGTCCTCGCCAATGTCGGCTTTCCGGAGGAAGCGATCCGCGAGGGCGAGCGCGCCCTGGCCCTGAGCCCGGCAGCACCCGGCTTCTACCTGGGCCATCTCGGCCACGCCCTGCGCCTCGCCGGACGGCTCGACGCGGCCGAGGCGGCGTTCCGTGAGTATCTGGCCCGCAGCCCCGGCTTCGGCCTCGTCGACCTCGTGCTGGTGCACGTGGCCGCCGGCCGGGCCGACCGGGCGCGCGACACCGCTCGGCAGCTGCTCGCCGCGCGGCCGGACTTCACCATCGCCGACTGGCGCCGGTCGCAATATCGCGCCGATCCCGCCGGCCTCGCTGCCGACCTCGCCGCCCTCGCCTCAGCCGGCCTGCCTGCGGGTTGATGCGGACTCGAGCCAGAGCGGCCCGCTCGCCGCGGCGCGCACCGCCACCGGGCAGTCCGGCCGGTGGGCACCCGGCAGCACGCCGGTCCCCTCGAGCCATTCCCGCGCGATCTCCGGCCCGATGAAGCGCAGGTGGCGCCGCAGCAGGCGCAGCCAGTCCCCTGCCGTCGCCGGCCGGCTGGCGGCGAGCCAGGCGCGCACCGAGCCGGCCTCGTCGCGCCAGCGCCGCATCGCCCCGGCATTGTGGATCACCGCGAGGATCTTGCCGCGGTGGCGGACCACGCCGGGGTCGGCCAGCAGCCGCCCGACCTCTTCGGCGCCATAGCCGGCGACGCGGTCGAGGTCGAAGCCGTCGAACGCCCGGTTCATCGATTCGCGCTTGGCCAGCACCACCGCCCACGAGATCCCGGCCTGGCCGATCTCCCAGCTCAGCCGTTCGAGCCAGGCGGCGTCATCGGGCGGGCAGAAGCCGTGCTCGCGGTCATGGTGGTCGCGGTGCAGCGGATGCGTCGCCGCCCGGGCGCAGTAGTCGGCCACCGCCGGCTCAGGGTGTCGGGCCGGGCCGCAGCTCGATCAGCCCGCTCTGGATCACCCAGGCGATGCCCCAGGTCGTGGCGGCGGCCAGCACGGTGGCGATCAGCGCCTTGAGCCAGAGGCGCGGCTTCGCCGGGGCGCTCTCGACCGTCCCGGGCACCGGATCCGCCGCCGGCTGCGCCCCGAAGGGCAGCGCCATGAAGAAATAGAGCCACCAGGTCACCGAGAAGGTGACGATGCCGCCGGTCAGGCTCATGCCTGCTCGAGCTCGACCAGCGTGCCCTGGAAGTCCTTGGGGTGCAGGAACAGCACGGGCTTGCCGTGGGCGCCGATCCTGGGCTCGCCCGAGCCCAGCACGCGGGCACCGGCGGCCTTCAGCCGGTCGCGCGCGGCGATGATGTCGTCGACCTCGTAGCAGACATGGTGGATGCCGCCGGCCGGGCTCTTCTCGAGGAAGCCCCTGATCGGCGAGGCCTCGCCCAGCACGCCCAGCAGCTCGATCTTGGTGTTGGGCAGGGCGATGAACACGGTCTGCACGCCGTGCTCGGGCTGGTCCTCGATCGCCGAGACGGTGGCCCCCAGCACGTCGCGGTACTGGGCGGCCGCGGCGGCGATGTCGGGCACGGCGATGGCGACGTGGTTCAGGCGTCCGATCACGATGCGGCTTCCCTGCTCTCAGGCGGCGTCGACGCGGTCGTCCTCGAGCGCGTCCAGCGTCTCGGCCGACAGGCGGGTGATCTGCACCTCGACGATCGGCCGGCGCGAGCGCGGCAGGTCGAGGGCCACGCGCAGCGCGGCGCGGACCGCCTCGCGCACCTTGTCGTCGTCACGCGCCTCGCGGTCCTCGAGGTCCTCGACCGCCTCGGTCACCGCCTCGTCGATGCCGGCGCGGCGCTTCTCGAAGCGCTCGAGGTCGACGGCGCCCAGCGCGCTCACCTGCGGCGGCGCCAGCACGCTGCCGAACCGGTCGAGGACGAGGCCGACGAGAAGGGTGCCGTGGCTCATCAGCCGGCGGCGGGTCTTGTAGAGCTCGTCCGAGGCGTCGACGAGGTCGGTCTCCTCGACCGCGATCCGGCCGGTGTCGACCTTGTCGACGACGGTCGCCGGGCCCGGCGCCAGGCGGACGAGGTCGCCGTTGGCGATCAGCAGCGCCTGCGGCGCGCCCAGCTGCTTGGCGAGGCGGACATGGGCGTGCAGGTGGCGGGCCTCGCCGTGCACCGGGATCGCCACCTTCGGGCGCATCCACTTGTACATCTGCTCGATCTCGTCGCGGCAGGGATGGCCCGAGACGTGGACGAAATGGTCCTCCTCGGTGATCACCTCGACCCCCTGGTCGACCAGCAGGTTGTGCAGGTTGAACAGGACCCGCTCGTTGCCCGGGATGATCTTCGAGCTGAAGATCACCGTGTCGCCGGCCTCGAGCCGGACCCGCGGGTGCTGGCCCAGGGCTATCCGCACCAGCGCCGCGCGGGGCTCGCCCTGGCTGCCGGTGACGAGGTAGAGCACCCGGTGCCGCGGCAGGGCCGCCGCGTCGCGCTCGTCGACCAGCTTCGGCATGTCGGTGATCAGGCCCAGCTCCTGGGCGATCTCCAGCATGCGCCGCATCGAGCGGCCGATGACCACGATCTCGCGCCCGGCCTGCTGGGCGGCGTGCATGGTGCTGACCAGCCGCGCCAGGTTCGAGGCGAAGGTGGTCAGCGCCACCCGTCCCGGCTGGCGGGCGATCAGGTCGATCAGGCTGTCGCGGACCTCGGCCTCGGAGCCGGAGGTGCCGGGGCTCAGCACGTTGGTGCTGTCGGCCACCATCGCCAGCACGCCGCCGTCGCCGAACGCCTCGAAGCCGTCGACGTCGGTGCGCTCGCCGACCTGCGGCGCCGGGTCGAGCTTCCAGTCGCCGGTGTGCATCACCTTGCCGTAGGGCGTCTCGATCGACAGGCCGTTGCTGTCGGGGATCGAGTGGGTGACGTGCAGGAAGGTGCAGGCGAACGGCCCGACCTCGAACCGCCGGCCCGGCTCCATGACGTGGATCACCGGTCCCGGCACGACGTCGGCATCGGCGAACTTGCGGCGCAGCACCGCTGCCGCGAACGCCGTGCACCAGATCGGGCAGCCGAGGCGTGACCACAGGTAGGGCACCGCCCCGATATGGTCCTCGTGCGCATGGGTGATCACCAGCCCGCGCAGCTTCGTCCGCCGCTCCACGGCGAACTGGACGTCGGGCAGGACGATCTCCGCACCCGGCAGCCGGTCGTCGGCGAAGCCCAGGCCGAGGTCGACCAGCATCCACTCGTCGCCCAGCCCGTAGGCATAGACGTTCATGCCGATCTCGCCGACGCCGCCCAGCGCGACGAACTGCAGGTCCTTGGCCTTGGCCATCGTTACATCCGGTTCGGGGAATCGCGACGCATACGGTCGCGGTACAGCTCGTAGATTTCCAGAAGCCCGGCCATCGTCAGATCCCGGTCGAGGTGTTGCAGGACGGCGCAGCGCTTGACGAACAGCGGCGCCAGCCCGCCGGTCGCGATCACCGCCATGGGCTGGCCGAACTCGGCCTGGATGCGCGTCACGAGGCCCTCGATCAGGCCGACATAGCCGTAGAAGATGCCGGACTGCATCGCACCGATCGTCGACGTGCCGATGACCTTCTCGGGCGGCTCGATGGCGATGCGCGGCAGCTTGGCGGCGGCCCGGTGCAGCGCCTCGATCGACAGGTTGACGCCGGGGGCGATCGCCCCGCCGGCATAGGCGCCGTCGGCGTCGACCACGTCGAAGGTGGTGGCGGTGCCGAAGTCGACGATCACCAGCGGCGGCTTGTAGCGCTTCTTGGCGGCCACCGCATTGACCACGCGGTCGGCGCCGACCTCGCGCGGGTTGGCGAGCCTGACCTCGATCGGGCACTCGACGTCCTCGCCGACGACGAACGCCCGGCAGCCGAAGAAGTCGCGCGACATCCAGCGCAGCGGGATCACCGCCTGCGGCACCACCGAGGAGATCAGGACGGCGTTGACGCCCTCGTGCGACTGGCCCTTCAGCCGCATCAGCTGGATCAGCCAGGCCGCGTATTCCTCGGCCGTGCGCTCGCGGACGGTCGAGATCCGCCATTGCCCGACCAGCTCGCGCTCGCGGTAGAGCGCAAAGACGGTGTTGGTGTTCCCGACGTCGATGGCGAGCAACATGGGTGGGGGTCCGACCCTTTCCGCTGCAGTGCAGCGCTTCTACGCCTGACCGGCCCTAGCCGGAAGTCCCGGCGCCGAAGAACAGCTCGCCGGCGGTGAAGCGCTCGAGGCAGCCGGCGCTGTTCTCGATCAGGATCGAGCCGTCGAGGCCGAGGTCGGCGAGCTTGCCGGCATGCACCTCGTCGCCGACCCGCAGCCGCACCGGCCGTCCGAGCCCGGCCGCCCTGGCCAGCCAGCGGTCGCGGAACGCGGCGAAGCCATCCCGTTCCCACAGCGGCAGCGCCTTGCCCAGCGCGGCGAGGAAGGCGTCGCGGAACCGCTCCGGCGAGGCCTCCGCCACCCCGGCCTCGGCCAGGCTCGTGCTCGGGTAAACCGGCGAGTCCGGATGATGTTGCAGATTCACCCCGACGCCGGCGATCACCCAGGCGCAGCCGCCCTTCGAGTCGGTCGCCCCCTCGAGCAGGATGCCGGCGAGCTTGGCCCCGTCGAGCAGCACGTCGTTGGGCCACTTGACGACGAGGTCGAGCCGGCGTCCGGCCACCGCCTCGACCGCATCCAGCACCGCGAGGCCGATCACCAGCGACAGCGTCGCCGTCTCGGCCAGCGGCACGGTCGGGCGAAGGATCAGCGAGCCGTAGAAGTTGCCGCGCGGCGAGTGCCAGGAGCGGCCGTGCCGGCCGCGGCCGCCGGTCTGCTCGCCGGCCATGACCAGCGTGCCCGCGGCGGCCCCGGCATCGGCCAGCTCGCGGGCGAGATCGTTGGTGCTGCCGACGCTGTCGTAGGAACGGACGGTGAAGCCGTCCCCGGCCGCGATGCCCGTCAATGCACCACGGCCGCGGCCGCGACCTCGGCGAACCGCAGCAGCGGCCCGGGGAAGATCACGAACAGCAGGATCGCCAGCGCCGCCACGGCGGTGACCAGCCCGACCTGGCGATGGCTCTCGCGGTCGAACGCCTCGGCCGGCTCGTCGAAGTACACGAGCTTGACGATGCGCAGGTAGTAGTAGGCGCCGACGACGCTGGTCAGCACGCCGATGATGGCGAGCCAGGTCAGATTGGCCTCGACCGCGGCGAGGAACACGTAGAGCTTGCCGAAGAACCCGGCGAGCGGCGGGATCCCGGCCAGCGAGAACATGAAGATCGACAGCGCCGCGGCCAGCAGCGGCTGGCGCCGCGACAGGCCCGACAGGTCGCTGATCTGCTCGACGTAGCGGCCCTGCCGGCGCATCGCCAGGATGCAGGCGAAGGTGCCCAGCGTCATGACGACGTAGATCGCCATGTAGACCAGCACGCCGCGCACGCCCGAGGCGGTCCCGGCGGCCAGGCCCACCAGCGCGTAGCCGATGTTGCCGATGCCCGAATAGGCCATCAGCCGCTTGATGTTGGTCTGGCCGATGGCGGCGAAGGCGCCGAGCAGCATCGAGCCCAGCGAGACGAGGATGATCACCTGCTGCCACTGGCTGGCCCAGTCGGCGAACGGGTGCAGCAGGACGCGGATGGTGAGGCCGACGGCAGCGAGCTTGGCGGCGGTCGCCAGGAAGGCCGTGACCGGCGTCGGGGCACCCTCGTAGACGTCGGGCGTCCACATGTGGAACGGCACCGCCGCCAGCTTGAAGGCGAGCCCGGCGATGACGAAGACGAGGCCGACCAGGGCACCCACCGGCAGCAGGATCGGCGCCGCCTCGTTGGGCTGCGGCCCGAAGGTCGAGGCCAGCACGTCGAACGACAGCGTCCCGGTGAAGCCGTAGACCAGCGAGCAGCCGTACAGCAGCAGGCCCGACGACAGGGCGCCGAGGACGAAGTACTTGAGGCCCGACTCGGTGGCGCGCAGGCTGTCGCGATTGAAGGCCGCCAGCACGTAGAGCGGCAGGCTCTGCAGCTCCAGCGCCATGTACAGCGCGATGAAGCTGTTGGCCGAGACCATCATGCACATGCCGAGCACCGAGAACAGCACCAGCAGCGGGTACTCGAACCGGTCGAGCTCCTGGTCCTTGAGGTAGCCGCTGGCCAGCACCAGGGCCACGGCCGCACCCAGCAGGATCAGCACCTTCATGAAGGCGGAGAAGGCATCCGTGACGAAGTGGCCGCCGAAGGCCAGGGTCGTCGACTTCTCGGTGGCCAGCACGATCACCGCGGCGACGATCATCGCCAGCACGGTGAGGGCACCCACGGTCCTGAGCGCATCCTGGTCGCGGCTGACGGCGCCGACGACGAGCAGGATCAGGCCCGCCACGAACAGGAACAGCTCCGGCAGGGCCGGGGTGAGGTCGAGCAGCATCGGCGGCGCCTTTCCCGATCCGGCCTACTGCAGCGCCAGCTTGGCGCCCGAGGCGCCGATCTGGGTCAGCAGGTTGTTCACCGAGGCCTCCATCGGGTGGATGAAGAAGGACGGGTAGATGCCCATGAACAGGGCCAGCAGGATGAGCGGCGCGAAGGCGATCACCTCGTTGGCGCGCAGGTCCTTGAGCGCCAGCAGGTCCTTCTTCTCGAGCCCGCCGAAGATGACCCGGCGGTAGAGCCAGAGCATGTAGGCGGCGCCGAGGATCAGGCCGGTGGCGGCGAGCAGGCCGACCCAGCTGCTCTGCTGGAACACGCCGACGATGATCAGCACCTCGCCGACGAAGCCCGAGGTCCCGGGCAGGCCGACCGAGGCCATCATGAACAGCATGAAGACGAAGGCGTAGACCGGCATGTTCTGGGCGAGGCCGCCGTAGCGGGAGATCTCGCGGGTGTGCAGCCGGTGGTAGATGACGCCCACCAGCATGAACAGCGCCCCCGACACCAGGCCGTGGCTCAGCATCTGCACGATGCTGCCGGTCAGGCCCAGCGCGTTGGTGGTGAAGATGCCGATGGTCACGATGCCCATGTGGGCGACCGACGAATAGGCGATCAGCTTCTTCATGTCGGTCTGCATCAGCGCCACCAGCGAGGTGTAGATGATGGCGATGACCGACAGCGCGAAGATCAGCGGCGTGAAGTAGGCCGAGGCGTCGGGCAGCATCGGCAGCGAGAAGCGCAGGAAGCCGTAGCCGCCGAGTTTGAGCAGGATGCCGGCCAGCAGCACCGAGCCTTCGGTCGGCGCCTCGACATGCGCGTCCGGCAGCCAGGTGTGGAACGGCCACATCGGCACCTTGACCGCGAACGAGGCGAACAGCGCCAGCCACAGCCAGTGCTGCAGCGACGGGTCGAACTCGTGCGCCATCAGGGTCGGGATGTCGGTGGTGCCGGCCTGCAGGTACATGACCAGGATGGCCACCAGGAACAGGACCGAGCCGACCAGCGTGTACAGGAAGAACTTGAAGGCCGAGTAGATCTTCCGCGGCCCGCCCCAGATGCCGATGATGAGGTACATCGGGATCAGGATGCCCTCGAAGAACACGTAGAACAGGACCAGGTCGAGGGCGCAGAACACGCCGATCATCAGCGAGTCCATGACCAGGAAGGCGATCATGTACTCCTTGACGCGGGTCTCGACCGAGTGCCACGCGGCGATGACGCAGCACAGCGTCAGCAGCGCCGAGAGCAGCACGAACCACAGGGAGATGCCGTCGATGCCCATGTGGTAGCTGATGTCGAGGCCGGGCAGCCACGGCGCCTTCTCGACCAGCTGGAAGCCGGCCTGGGCCGGGTCGAAGGCCGCCCAGATCATCAGCGTCACGACGAAGGTCGCGATCGCCGTCCACAGCGCCACCATCCGGGCGTTCTGCGCCACGACGGCGGCCTCGCCCCGCATGAACAGCAGGAAGACGACGCCGAGCAGCGGCAGGAACGTCGCGAGGGAGAGCAGAGGCACGTCGGTCATCGCTCAGCCCTGGACGATGAAGAGATACCAGCTGACCAGGGCGACGACGCCGATCAGCATGGCAAAGGCGTAGTGGTAGACGTAGCCGGTCTGCAGCCGCATCGCCCGGCGCGCCGTCGCCATGGTGCTGGCGGCGAGCCCGTCCGGCCCGAAGCGGTCGATGATGCCCTGGTCGCCGCCGTGCCAGAGGCCGGTGCCCAGCGCCTTGGCGGTGCGGACGAACAGCAGGTCGTAGAGCTCGTCGAAGTACCACTTGTTGAACAGGAAGGCGTGCACCGGCGCGAACGCCTGGGCGATCCGGCTGGGGGTGGCCGGGCTCAGCACGTAGAGCACGAAGGACAGGCCCAGCCCGAGGATCATCACCACCAGCGGCGCCAGCTTCACCCAGCCCGGCACCTCGTGCATCAGGTGCAGGACGTGGTTCTCGGGCCCGGTGAAGATCGCCCCGGCCCAGAACTCGCCCTCGGCGCCGATCATCCCGCGGCCGAGCCAGCCGGCGAAGATCGCCCCCAGCGCCAGCACGCCCAGCGGGATCAGCATCACCAGCGGGCTCTCGTGCACGTGGTGCATGGTCTCGTGGTCGGCGCGCGGCTCGCCGTGGAAGGTCATGAAGATCAGCCGGCCCGAGTAGAAGGCGGTCAGGAACGCCGCCGCGATGCCCATCCAGAAGGCGTAGTGGGCGAACGCGTTGTGCGAGGCCCAGGCGGCCTCGAGCGCGGCATCCTTGGAGAAGAAGCCGGCGAAGCCGGGGAAGCCGATCAGCGCCAGCGTGCCGATCCACATCATGGCGTAGGTGACCGGGATCTTCCTCCAGATCCCGCCCATCCGCCGCATGTCCTGCTCGTCGGACATGGCGTGGATCACCGCACCCGCGCCGAGGAACAGCAGGGCCTTGAAGAAGGCGTGGGTGAACAGGTGGAAGATGCCGGCCGAGTAGGCGCCGACGCCGCAGGCGAAGAACATGTAGCCCAGCTGCGAGCAGGTCGAGTAGGCGATGACCCGCTTGATGTCGAACTGGGTGAAGCCGATCGTCGCCGCGAACAGGCAGGTGGTGCCGCCGATGAAGGTGACGAAGGCCAGCGCGTCCGGCGCGAACTCGTAGAGCGGCGACATGCGCGCCACGAGGAACACCCCGGCGGTGACCATGGTGGCGGCGTGGATCAGCGCCGAGACCGGGGTCGGGCCCTCCATGGCGTCGGGCAGCCAGGTGTGCAGGCCGAGCTGGGCCGACTTGCCCATCGCACCGACGAACAGCAGGAAGCCCAGGACGTCCATCGTGTCCCAGCTGTGCCCGAACAGCACGATGGTGCTGGTCGAGAGCCCGGCGACGTTGGCGAAGATCGTGTCGTACTGGACCGAATCGAAGACGAGGAAGATGCCGGCGATGCCGAGCATGAAGCCGAAGTCGCCGACGCGGTTGACGACGAACGCCTTGATCGCCGCGGCGCAGGCCGAGGGCTTGGTGTACCAGAAGCCGATCAGTAGGTAGGAGGCGAGGCCGACGCCCTCCCAGCCGAAGAACAGCTGCACCAGGTTGTCGCTCGTCACCAGCATGAGCATCATGAAGGTGAAGAGCGACAGGTACGCCATGAACCTGGGGATGCTCTTGTCGTGGGACATGTAGCCCACGGAGTAGACGTGGATCCAGCACGAGCAGAAGCTGACCACGAACATCATCACCGACGACAGCGCGTCGACGCGCAGCGCCCAGTTGACCTGGAAGCTGCCGACATAGATCCAGTCGAACAGGCGCACCACGTGCGCCGGCTCGCCGATGTTGGTGAGCAGGCCGATGGTCGCCATCAGCGCCGACAGCCCCATCAGGCCGACGGTGACGACCTGGCTGCCGCGGTCGCCGATCAGGCGGCCGAACAGACCCGCGATGATGGCCCCGAGCAGCGGCGCGAAGACGAGGACGACGTGCAGCATCGCCGGCTCAGCCCTTCATCAGGTTGATGTCTTCGACTTCGATGCTGCCGCGGTTGCGGAAGAAGACGACGACGATGGCCAGGCCGATGGCCGCCTCGGCGGCGGCCACGGTGAGGATGAACATGGCGAAGACCTGCCCGGCGAGGTCGCCGAGATAGGCGCTGAACGCGACGAAGTTGATGTTCACCGCGAGCAGGATCAGCTCGATCGACATCAGCACGATGATGACGTTCTTGCGGTTCAGGAAGATGCCGAAGACGCCCAGCGTGAAGATGATCGCCGCCAGGGTCAGGTAGTGGGTGAGCGGGATGCTCATCGGATGCCGCTCCCCGACCGGACCTTCTTGAGCTCGACCGAGGCGGCGCGGGCGCGGTTGACCTGGCCGCCGATGTCCTGGCGCAGCACGCCGTCGCGCTGGCGCAGGGTCAGCGTGATGGCGCCGATGATCGCCACCAGCAGGATCAGCCCGGCGATCTGGAACAGGTAGAAGTAGTCCGTGTAGATCAGCAGCCCGAGCGCCTCGGTGTTGGTCGTGCCGCCGGGCGCCGGCACCGGCTGGCTGGCGACCACCTCGCCGCCCAGCGTCCAGGTGCCGAGGACCAGGAACAGCTCGACCAGCAGGATCAGGCCGACCAGGGCGCCGACCGGCAGGTACTGCAGGAACCCTTCGCGCATCCGCACGAAGTTGATGTCCAGCATCATCACCACGAACATGAACAGCACGGCGACGGCGCCGACATAGACGACGACCAGCACCATGCCGAGGAACTCGGCGCCGATCAGGACGAACAGGCCGGCCGCGTTGAAGAAGGTGAGGATCAGGAAGAGGACCGAGTGGACCGGGTTGCGCGCCGAGATCACCATCACCGACGAGGCGACGGCGACCGCGGCCAGCACGTAGAAGACGAACAGTTCCAACGTCATGGGGCGGCTTTCGCGGCGGCCGGTCCGGCGGCCGGCTGATTAGCGGTAGGGGGCATCGGCGGCAAGGTTGGCGGCGATCTCCTTCTCCCACCGCTCGCCGTTCGCCAGCAGCTTCTCCTTGTTGTAGAAGAGCTCCTCGCGTGTCGATGCGGCGAACTCGTAGTTCGGGCCCTCGACGATCGCGTCGACCGGGCACGCCTCCTCGCAGAAGCCGCAGTAGATGCACTTGGTCATGTCGATGTCGTAGCGGGTCGTCCGCCGGCTGCCGTCGGCGCGCGGCTCGCTCTCGATGGTGATCGCCTGGGCCGGGCAGATCGCCTCGCACAGCTTGCAGGCGATGCAGCGCTCCTCGCCGTTCGGATAGCGGCGCAGCGCGTGCTCGCCGCGGAAGCGCGGGCTGAGCGGCCCCTTCTCGTAGGGGTAGTTGATGGTCACCTTGCGCTTGAACATGTAGCGCAGGGTCATGGCGAAGCCGGTCACCAGCTCCTGCCAGAGGAAGGTCCGCGCGGCGCGGTCGAGCGTGGCCATGATCGGCGTCTCAGTTCGGCAGGAGGTCGAAGGTGACGAGCACGCCCGCCGTCAGCACGACCCAGAGCAGCGACAGCGGCAGGAACACCTTCCAGCCCAGCCGCATCAGCTGGTCGTAGCGGTAGCGCGGCAGCGTCGCCCGGGCCCAGATGAAGATGAACAGCACGAGGCAGATCTTGAGGATGAACCAGATCGGCCCCGGGATCAGGGTCAGCGGGAAGATGCTCAGCGGCGGCAGCCAGCCGCCGAGGAACAGCGTCGTGCAGATCGCCGACATGAGGATCATGTTGGCGTACTCGCCGAGGAAGAAGAGCGCGAACGCCATCGACGAGTATTCGACGTTGTAGCCGGTGACGAGGGTCGCCTCGTCCTCGGGCAGGTCGAACGGGTGCCGGTTCGTCTCGGCGAGCATCGAGACGATGAACAGCATGAACATCGGGAAGTGCGGGATGAAGTACCAGACCGTCGACTGCGCCCGGACGATCTCCGACAGGTTCAGCGAGCCGGCGCTCAGCAGCACCGAGATGATGATCAGGCCGATGGCGATCTCGTAGCTGACCATCTGCGCCGAGGAGCGCAGCGCACCGAGGAAGGCGTAGCGCGAGTTCGACGCCCAGCCGGCCATGATGATGCCGTACACGCCCAGCGAGCTGACCGCGAACAGGTAGAGGACGCCGACATTGATGTTGGCCAGCACCAGGCCGTCGCCGAAGGGGATCACCGCCCAGCCGATCATGGCGAGGATGAAGGTGACCATCGGCGCCAGGATGAAGACGATCTTGTTGGCCCCGGTCGGGACCACCGTCTCCTTGAGGAACAGCTTGAGGCCGTCGGCCAGCGGCTGGAGCAGGCCGTAGGGACCGACGGTCATCGGCCCCTGGCGCAGCTGCATCGCGGCGATGACCTTGCGCTCGGCCAGCGTCAGGTAGGCCACCGCCACCAGCAGCGGGATGACGATGACGAGGATCAGGACGACCGTCCGGATCAGGTAGAGGAGCTCATCCATGGGTGCCGGTCGCCCCCTGCGCCGCCCGCTCCGCGGCGAGCGTGCTGCACTCGGCCATCACGCCCGAGGCGCGGCTGATCGCGTTGGTCTTGTAGAAGTCGGCGACCGGCGAGGCGAAGGCCGCCTTGCCGAGCGTCCCGGCCTTGCCGAACTCGCCCCACGCCGCCGGCGTCACCTCGTCGATGGCCGCGAGGTGCGGCGCCAGCCCGGCGATGGCGGCGCGGACGTCGCCCAGCGTGTTGATGTCGGAGGCGAAGCCCAGCGCATCGGACAGGGCGCGGAGGATCTTCCAGTCCTCCTTGGCCTCGCCGGGCGGGAACACCGCCAGCCGGGCCCGCTGCGGGCGCCCCTCGATGTTGACGTAGGTCGCGTGCTTCTCGGTGTAGGCCGCCCCCGGCAGGACCACGTCGGCGGCGGCGGCACCGCGGTCGCCATGGTGGCCGAGATAGACGACGAAGGCCTTGCCCAGCCGGTGCATGTCGAGCTCGTCCGCACCGACCAGGAACACCACCTCGATGTCGCCGGCGGCCGCCCCCTCGAGGATGCCCTCGACGTCGCGCCCGCCCTCGCCCGGCACCAGGCCGAGCTCGAGCCCGCCGACGCGCGAGGCGGCGCCGTGCAGCACGTTGAAGCCGTTCCAGTCGTCGCGGACCATGCCGCAGCTCTCGGCGACCGTGCGGGCCAGCGCCAGCACCGCCGCCCCGTCGTCGCGGGCCAGCGCCCCCGGCCCGACGATCAGCATCGGCCGCTTGGCGTTCTTCAGCGTCTCGGCGAAGGCGATGCGCCCCTCGGCGAGCTCGGCCAGGGTCTGCGGGCCGGCACCGAGGTCCTCGACCGGGTAGGTCAGGTCGTTGGCGGCGCCGATCCGCGCCACCTTGAAGCCGCCCTGCCGCCAGCGCTTGCGCAGCCGCGTGTTCAGCACCGGCGCCTCGCGGCGCGGATCGCAGCCGACCAGCAGCACGACGTCGGCCAGCTCGATGCCGGCGATGGTGGTGTTGAACAGCCAGCCGGCGCGTGCCCCGCCGCCGAGCTTGGCGCCGTCCTGGCGGCAGTCGAGGTTGGGCGAGCCCAGGGCCGCCATCAGCCCCTTGAGCAGCACCATGGTCTCGAGGTCGACGAGGTCGCCGACGATGGCACCGAGGCGCCGCCCGTCGAGGCCCTGCACGCGGTCGCGCACCGCCTTCAGCGCGTCACCCCAGCTCGCCGGCTGCAGCTTGCCGGCATGCTTGACCATCGGCACGTCGAGCCGGCGCTTCTTCAGGCCGTCGTACGAGAACCGGGTCTTGTCGGAGATCCACTCCTCGTTGACCGCCTCGTTGAGGCGCGGCAGCACCCGCATCACCTCGTTGCCGCGGCTGTCGATGCGGATGTTGCAGCCCATCGCATCCAGCACGTCGACCGATTCGGTCTTCTTCAGCTCCCAGGTCCGCGCCTTGTACTCGTAGGGCTTGGAGTTCAGGGCACCCACCGGGCACAGGTCGATGATGTTGCCCTGCAGCTCGGAGGTCAGCGCCGCCTCGATCCAGTTGCTGATCTCCATGTGCTCGCCGCGGTGCACCGCCCCCAGCTCCTCGACCCCGGCGACCTCGCCGAGGAAGCGGATGCAGCGGGTGCAGTGGATGCACCGCGTCATGTGCGTCGAGACCAGCGGGCCCAGGTACTTGTCCGGCACCGGGCGCTTGTTCTCCTTGTACCGGGAATGGTCCGGTCCGTAGAACAGCGTCAGGTCCTGCAGGTCGCACTCGCCGCCCTCGTCGCAGATCGGGCAGTCGAGCGGGTGGTTGATCAAGAGCAGCTCGAGCACGCCGCGCCGGGCCTTGTGGACCATCGGCGTGTCGGTCTTGATCACCATCCCGTCCGCCGCCGGCATCGCGCAACTGGCGATGGGCTTGGGCGACTTCTCCATCTCGACCAGGCACATCCGGCAGTTGCCGGCGATGTTGAGCCGGGGATGGAAGCAGAACACCGGGATCTCGCGGCCCGCGGCCTCGCAGGCCTGCAGCACCGTCGAGCCCGGCGGGACCTCGACCTCCTGGCCGTCGACCGTCAGCTTCGGCATGGTTCCGTCCGTCTCACGCAGCTGCCTTGCGGAGCGTCGCCGCCTCGACGATGCGCCGCTCGATCTCGGGGCGGAAATGCCGGATCAGGCCCTGGATCGGCCACGCCGCGGCGTCGCCCAGGGCACAGATCGTGTGTCCCTCGATCTCCTTGGTGACCTCCTGCAGGAGGTCGATGTCCTCGATGCGCGCGTCGCCGTCGACCAGCCGGGTCATCATCCGCCACAGCCAGCCGGTGCCTTCCCGGCACGGCGTGCACTGGCCGCAGGACTCGTGCATGTAGAACTTGGACAGCCGGGCGATCGCCTTGATCACGTCGGTCGACCGGTCCATGACGATGACGCCGGCGGTGCCGAGGCCGGACTGGACCTCGCGCAGGCTGTCGAAGTCCATCTTGATGCCGTCGCACATCGCCTTGGGCAGCAGCGGCACCGAGGCGCCGCCGGGGATGACCGCCAGCAGGTTCTCCCAGCCGCCGCGCACGCCGCCGCAATGCTTCTCGAGCAGCACCCGCAAGGGGATGCCCATCTCCTCCTCGACGGTGCACGGCTTGTTCACGTGCCCGCTGATGCAGAAGAGCTTGGTGCCGGTGTTGTTGGGCCGGCCGAGCCCGGCGAACCAGGCGCCGCCGCGGCGCAGGATGGTGGGCGCGACGGCGATCGTCTCGACATTGTTGATCGTCGTCGGCCGGCCGTAGAGGCCCACCGCCGCCGGGAACGGCGGCTTCAGCCGCGGCTGGCCCTTCTTGCCTTCCAGCGACTCGAGGAGGCCGGTCTCCTCGCCGCAGATGTAGGCGCCGGCACCGCGGTGCAGGTAGAGGTCGTAGTCGTAGCCCGAGCCGGCGGCGTTCTTGCCGAGCAGGCCGGCGTCGTAGGCCTCCTCGATCGCCGCCTGCAGGATCTGCGCCTCGCGGACGAACTCGCCGCGGATGTAGATGTAGCCGGCGGTGCAGCCCATGGCGGCACCGGCGAGCAGGCAGCCCTCGACCAGCTTGTGCGGCTCGCGGCGCAGGATCTCCCGGTCCTTGCAGGTGCCGGGCTCGGACTCGTCGGCGTTGACCACGAGGTAGATCGGGCCGCCGTCGGACTGCTTGGGCATGAAGGACCACTTCATGCCGGTCGGGAAGCCGGCGCCGCCGCGGCCGCGCAGGCCCGACGCCTTCATCTCGGCGACCAGCCAGTCACGGCCCTTCTGGATCAGGCCGGCGGTGCCGTCCCAGTCGCCCCGCTTGCGCGCGGCCTCGAGGTTCCACGGCTGCTCGCCGTAGAGGTTCGTGAAGATGCGGTCCTGGTCGCGGAGCATCACTCGCCCGTCTCGAGAAGCGTGGTCTTGCCGCCCAGCGGCTCCGAGCCGTGGCGGGCCGACTGCGGGCCCGGCTTCGGCCGCTCGCCGCGCTTGAGGGCCTCGAGGAGCGCCCGGGTCTTCGGTCCGTCGAGGTCCTCGTAGAAGTCCTCGTCGATCCACAGCACCGGCGCGTTCGAGCAGGCCCCCAGGCACTCGAACTCGCGCAGGAAGAAGCGGCCGTCCTCGGTGGTCTCGCCGATGTCGATGCCCAGCGTCTCGCGGGCCGCGGCGACGACGTCGTCCGAGCCGCACAGCCAGCACGGCGTGGTCGTGCAGACCCGCACCTGCACCCGGCCCACGGCCTCGGTGTTGTACATGTCGTAGAACGAGGCGACCTCGTAGACGCGGATGCGCGGCATCCCGAGCAGCTCGGCCACGTGGTCGAGCGCGGCCTTCGGCAGCCAGCCGCCATGCTGCGCCTGGGCCAGGTGCAGCAGCGGCAGCACCGCGCTGGCCTTGCGCGCCGCCGGGTAGCGGGCGACGATCTTCTCGACCTCGGGCTGGTTCTCGGCCGAGAACGCGAAGGTCGGCAGGTCCGGAGCGCAGTTCGCCGCCCAGGGCTTGGTGCCGGGCGCGCCGTGGCCGCTCATCGGTCGATCTCCCCGAAGACGATGTCCATCGAGCCGATGATGGCGACGATGTCGGCCAGCATGTGGCCCTTGCCCATCTCGTCGAGCGCCTGCAGGTGCACGTAGCCGGGCGAGCGGATCTTGCACTTGTAGGGCCGGTTGCCGCCGTCGGAGACCAGGTACACGCCGAACTCGCCCTTGGGGTTCTCGGTGGCGGCGTAGACCTCGCCGGCCGGCACGTGCACGCCCTCGGTGTAGAGCTTGAAGTGGTGGATCAGCGCTTCCATCGAGCGCTTCATGTCGGCGCGCGGCGGCGGCGTCACCTTCTTGTCGGCGGTGCGGACCGGGCCCTTGGGCATCTGCTTCAGGCACTGGTCGATGATCTTCAGCGACTCGCGGATCTCGAGCAGGCGGACGAGGTAGCGGTCCCAGCAGTCGCCGTTCTTGCCGACCGGGATGTCGAAGTCGAGCTTGTCGTAGACCTCGTAGGGCTGCGCCTTGCGCAGGTCCCAGGCGATGCCCGAGCCGCGCAGCATCGGCCCGGAGAAGCCCATGTTGATGGCGTCCTCGGCCTTGACGACGCCGATGTCGACGGTGCGCTGCTTGAAGATGCGGTTCTCGGTCAGCAGCCGGTCGACGTCGTCGAGCAGCGGGCCGAAATGCACCATCCAGTCGCGGATGCGCTCCTCCATCCCGGCCGGCAGGTCGCGGTTGACCCCGCCGAAGCGGTAGTAGTTGGCGTGCATCCGCGCACCCGAGACCTGCTCGTAGAAGCCCATCAGCTTCTCGCGCTCCTCGAACATCCACAGGAGCGGGGTCATGGCGCCGACGTCGAGCGCCATGGTGGTGATGTTGAGCAGGTGGTTGAGGACGCGGGTGATCTCGTCGAACAGCACCCGGATGTACTGGGCGCGGACCGGGACCTCGACGCCGAGCAGCTTCTCGACCGCCAGGACGTAGGAATGCTCCTGGCAGAGCATCGAGCAGTAATCGAGCCGGTCGAAGTACGGGATGTTCTGCAGGTAGGGGCGGTACTCGATCAGCTTCTCGGTGCCGCGGTGCAGGAGGCCGATATGCGGGTCGGCGCGCTCCACCACCTCGCCGTCCATCTCCAGGACGAGGCGCAGAACCCCGTGCGCCGCAGGGTGCTGCGGCCCGAAGTTCATGGTGAAGGTGCGCATCTGGATGTCGGGCATGGAACTCTCTGCTCGCCGCCGGCCGGCTCAGGCCGAGGCCTTCTCGTCGCCCGGCAGGAGGCCGCCATGGCCCTCCCACGGCGACAGGAAGTCGTAGTTGCGGAAGTCCTGGCGCAGCTTGACCGGCTCGTAGACGACCCGCTTCTGCTCGTCGTCGTAGCGCAGCTCGACGTAGCCGGTGAGCGGGAAGTCCTTGCGCAGCGGGTGCCCCTCGAAGCCGTAGTCGGTGAGCAGCCGGCGCAGGTCGGGATGGTCGGCGAACAGCACGCCGTACATGTCCCAGGCCTCGCGCTCGAACCACGGCGCGGCGCGGAACAGGTTGCCGACCGACGGCACCGGCGTGGTCTCGTCGGTCCGCACCTTCACCCGGATGCGCTGGTTATGGTGCATCGAGAGCAGGTGGTAGACGACGTCGAAGCGCTGCTCGCGCTCCGGCCGGTCGACCGCGGTGATGTCGACCAGCAGCTTGAACAGCAGGCTGGGATCGTCGCGCAGGTAGGCCAGCACCCGGCGCAGCTGGGTCGGCTCGACCTCGATCGTCAGCTCGCCGTAGCCCGTGGCGGAGCCGAGCAGCACGGCGCCGAGGGTCGGCTCGATCAGGGACAGGAGCTCGCCGGGGGTATCCTCGGCGCGTGCGGGAGCCTCGTCTGCCATCGGTCCTCGCTCCGCCCCTCAGCGCACCAGCGTGCCGCTGCGGCGGATCTTCTTCTGCAGCTGCAGGATGCCGTAGACCAGCGCCTCGGCCGTCGGCGGGCAGCCCGGAACGTAGATGTCGACGGGGACAATCCGGTCACAGCCGCGCACGACGGAGTAGCTGTAGTGGTAGTAGCCGCCGCCGTTGGCGCAGGAGCCCATCGAGATGACGTAGCGCGGCTCCGCCATCTGGTCGTAGACCTTGCGCAGGGCCGGCGCCATCTTGTTGCACAGGGTCCCGGCGACGATCATCACGTCCGACTGGCGCGGGCTCGGGCGGAAGACCAGGCCGAAGCGGTCGAGGTCGTAGCGGCTGGCGGCCGCGTGCATCATCTCGACGGCGCAGCAGGCCAGCCCGAAGGTCATCGGCCACAGCGAGCCGGAGCGCGCCCAGGTCACCAGGTCGTTCATCGTCGTGACGAGGAAGCCCTGGTCCTTCAGCCGCGCGTCGACCTCCTGGAACAGGTCGGGCCGGGCGCCCGGGGCGACGGCCGGTGCGGTCACTCCCATTCGAGGGCTCCCTTCTTCCACTCGTAGATGAAGCCCACGGTCAGCACGCCGAGGAACACGATCATGGACCAGAAGCCGAACAGCCCTATGTCGCCCAGCGTGATCGCCCAGGGGAACAGGAACGCGACCTCGAGGTCGAAGATGATGAACAGGATGGCGACCAGGTAGAAGCGCACGTCGAACCGGCCGCGGGCATCCTCGAAGGCCTCGAAGCCGCACTCGTAGGCAGAGAGCTTCTCGGTGTCCGGACGCTGCCGGGCGACGATGAACGAGGCGCCGACGATGACGAGCGACAGCGCCACGGCGATGCCGAGGAAGATCAGGATCGGCAGGTACGCGAGCAGATAGTCCTGCATGAACGCTCCGCGAGCTGCAGCCCGCCGCTGCAGTGCGGCGGAAAATAGGCGTGGTTGGCGGCGCTTGCCAAGCACGGACGCCCGGCCCGTGCCACTGTGTCGCCTTGCACCGGCGGCATGCCCCGCGACGCAACGGACAACGGCGCCGCTGCTGTCGCAACGACGCTGCAATCCGCAGGAACTCTTGGGAAAGTGGCGAGAGTGACGGGACTCGAACCCGCGACCTCCGGCGTGACAGGCCGGCGCTCTAACCGACTGAGCTACACCCCCGCAAAGGCGAGCCGGTATCTAGGTTCCCGGCTCGCCCCTGTCAATCACGGTATCGCCACGGCGGGCTGCGGCCATGTTGCACCGCGGGGCCCCTCCCCCTATCGTCCGCCCGCCTTGAGGATGCGGGCGTAGCTCAGGGGTAGAGCACGGCGCTTACACCGCCGGTGTCGGGGGTTCGAAACCCTCCGCCCGTACCACGCTCCCGGCCGCAGCTCAGGCCTTGCCCGCCGCCTTCGGCTTGCGCGGCTTCGCCGCCGGCTTGGCAGCGGGTGCCGCCTCGATCACTTCAGGCTCGGCCGCTGCCGCCACCTTGCGCCGCTTCGGCTTCGCCGCCGGCGCGGCCGCCTCGGTCGCCTGCAGCTCCTTGCTGACGGCGGCTTCCGCCTCGAGCCACAGGTCGAGGTCCTGGCCGGCGGGGCAGCCCTTGGCCTCCCACAGCTGGTAGGCGCGCTCGCGGATCAGGGGGAGCACGTCGGGTTGGGTCATGCGCATCTCCTTTCGCGCAGGAAGGATGGGTCGGGCGCTCGGTAGAGCAAGACTCGCGCCAGATGGTTGCGCAAATGCAAAAGGGCCCACCTTGCGGTGGGCCCTTCGTGCAATCGGTCGCCCGATCGTGTCAGTTCGGCAGGAGGCCGCCCACCGGCGTGGTCGCCTCGGCCGGCGGCGGCACCGCCGCCACCTCCTCCTCGGACGGCAGCGGCTCCGGCAGCCGGGCCAGGGCCCGGCGCAGCACCTCGTCGACCGTGGCCGCCGGGATGATCTCCAGGCCCTTCTTCACGTTGTCCGGGATGTCGGCCAGGTCCTTGACGTTGTCCTTGGGGATGATGACCGTCTTCAGGCCGCCGCGCAGCGCCGCCAGCAGCTTCTCCTTGAGGCCGCCGATCGGCAGGACGCGGCCGCGCAGCGTCACCTCGCCGGTCATCGCCACCGACGCCCGCACCGGGATCTTGGTCAGCACCGAGACGATGGAGGTCACCATCGCGATGCCGGCCGACGGCCCGTCCTTCGGGGTCGCGCCTTCCGGCACGTGGATGTGGATGTCCATCTTGTCGAAGACGTCGGCCTTGATCCCGAGGTCGGGCGAGCGCGAGCGGACGTAGGACTTGGCCGCCTGGATCGACTCCTGCATGACGTCGCCGAGCTTGCCGGTGATGGTCATCTTGCCCTTGCCGGGCAGGGTGACCGCCTCGATCGACAGGAGCTCGCCGCCGACCTCGGTCCAGGCGAGGCCGGTGGTGACGCCGACCTGGTCCTCGAGCTCGGCCTCGCCGTAGCGGAACTTGCGCACGCCCGCATACTTGTCGAGGTTGCGCCGGGTGACGCGGACCTCCTTGCGGTCGCCGGCGACGATGTCCTTGATCGCCTTGCGCGCCAGGTTCGCGACCTCGCGCTCGAGCGAGCGGACGCCCGCCTCGCGCGTGTAGTAGCGGATCAGGTCGACCAGGGCGTCGTCGGACAGGGTCCACTCGGCCTCGGTCAGCCCGTGCTCCTTGCGCTGCTTCGGGATCAGGTGGCGCTTGGCGATCTCGACCTTCTCGTCCTCGGTGTAGCCCGGCAGCCGGATCAGCTCCATGCGGTCGAGCAGCGGCTGCGGCATGCGCAGCGTGTTCGCCGTGCAGACGAACATCACGTCCGACAGGTCGTAGTCGACCTCGAGGTAATGGTCGTTGAAGCTGACGTTCTGCTCCGGGTCCAGCACCTCGAGCAGGGCCGACGACGGGTCGCCGCGGAAGTCGGCGCCCATCTTGTCGATCTCGTCGAGCATGAACAGCGGGTTGCTGCTCTTGGCCTTCTTCATGCTCTGGATGATCTTGCCCGGGAGCGAGCCGATGTAGGTCCGGCGGTGACCGCGGATCTCGGCCTCGTCGCGCACGCCGCCCAGCGAGAAGCGGATGAAGTTCCGCCCCGTCGCCTTGGCCAGCGACTTGCCGAGCGAGGTCTTGCCGACGCCGGGGGGCCCGACGAGGCAGAGGATCGGGCCCTTCATCTTGTCCACGCGCTGCTGCACCGCGAGGTACTCGATGATGCGCTCCTTGACCTTCTCCAGACCGTAGTGGTCGTGGTCGAGGATCGCCTGGGCGTTCTTGATGTCCTTGCTGACCTTGGTCCGCTTCTTCCACGGAATCGACAGCAGCCAGTCGAGGTAGTTGCGGACCACCGTCGCCTCGGCCGACATCGGCGACATCGTCCGCAGCTTCTTCAGCTCGGCGCGGGCCTTGTCGCGGGCCTCCTTGGTGAGCTTGGTGCGCTTGATGCGCTCCTCGATCTCCGAGGCCTCGTCCTTGCCATCCTCGAGCTCGCCGAGCTCCTTCTGGATGGCCTTCATCTGCTCGTTCAGGTAGTATTCGCGCTGGGTCTTCTCCATCTGGCGCTTGACGCGCGAGCGGATGCGCTTCTCCACCTGGAGGACCGAGATCTCGCCTTCCATGAAGCCGTAGAGGCGCTCGAGGCGCTCGGCCAGCGAGCTGGTCTCGAGCAGCTCCTGCTTCTCGGCGATCTTCAGCGACAGGTGCGCCGCGACGGTGTCCGCCAGCTTGCCCGGATCCTCGATCTGGCTGAGGCTGACGAGGACCTCCGGCGGGACCTTCTTGTTGAGCTTCACGTACTGCTCGAACTGGCCGACGACGGCGCGCGCCATCGCCTCGACCTCGCGCGGGTCGCTGTCGACCTCGGCCAGCACCTCGGCGCGGACCTGGAAGAACTTGGCGTTGTCGACGAAGCTGCGGATGGCGGCGCGCGCGTTGCCCTCGACCAGCACCTTGACGGTGCCGTCCGGCAGCTTGAGCAGCTGCAGCACGCTCGACACGGTACCGACGCGATAGATGTCGTCGTGTCCGGGATCGTCCTGGCTCGCGTTCTTCTGGGCGACGAGGAGGATCTGCTTGTCCTCCTTCATCACCTCCTCGAGCGCCTGGATCGACTTCTCGCGGCCGACGAACAACGGCACGATCATATGCGGGAAGACGACGATGTCTCGAAGCGGCAGGACGGGAAACAACGTGGCCTGCGGAGAGTCGCTCATTTGCCCTCGCCATGACGACTGCCGGAACCGGCGCGTCGTCTTGTCAAATTCCACAACTCAGGTGGCGCGACCGACAGGCGCTTTCAAGAGAGAAGCGGGTCCGGGCCCCGGCCACGGCGGCCGGCGCCCGGCGCCTCACGACGCGGTGCTCACCTCGCTCTTGCGGTCGGCGTAGATCAGCAGCGGCTTGGCCCGCGTGTCGGCCACGTCGTTGTTGATCACCACCTCGGCGACGCCGGTCATCGACGGCAGCTCGAACATGGTCTCGAGCAGGATGCTCTCCATGATCGAGCGCAGCCCGCGCGCGCCGGTCTTGCGCTGGATCGCCCGCTCGGCGATCGCCTTGAGGGCGTCGTCGGTGAAGGCGAGCTTCACGTCCTCCATCTCGAACAGCTTCTGGTACTGCTTGACCAGGGCGTTCTTCGGCTCCTTGAGGATCCGGATGAGCGCCCCGACGTCGAGGTCGCCGAGCGTCGCCACCACCGGCAGGCGGCCGACGAACTCGGGGATCAGGCCGAACTTGAGCAGGTCGTCCGGCTCGACCTCCTTGAGGAGCTCGCCGGTCTGCCGCTCGTCCGGGCCCTTCACCTCCGCCCCGAAGCCCATCGAGCGCGGCTTGCCGCGCTGGCCGATGATCTTCTCCAGCCCGGCGAAGGCGCCGCCGCAGATGAACAGGATGTTGGTCGTGTCGACCTGCAGGAACTCCTGCTGCGGATGCTTGCGCCCGCCCTGCGGCGGCACCGAGGCGACGGTGCCCTCGATGATCTTCAGCAGCGCCTGCTGCACGCCCTCGCCCGAGACGTCGCGGGTGATCGACGGGTTCTCGGACTTGCGGCTGATCTTGTCGACCTCGTCGATGTAGACGATGCCGCGCTGGGCGCGCTCGACATTGTAGTCGGCCGCCTGCAGCAGCTTGAGGATGATGTTCTCGACGTCCTCGCCGACATAGCCGGCCTCGGTCAGCGTCGTCGCGTCGGCCATGGTGAACGGCACGTCGAGCGTGCGCGCCAGGGTCTGGGCGAGCAGCGTCTTGCCGCAGCCGGTGGGACCGATCAGCAGGATGTTCGACTTGGCGAGCTCGACGTCGCCGCCCTTGTTGCCGTGGGCGAGCCGCTTGTAGTGGTTGTGCACGGCCACCGAGAGCACGCGCTTCGCATGCTCCTGGCCGATCACGTAGTCGTCGAGGACGGCGCAGATCTCGGCCGGCGTCGGCACCCCGGCGCGGCTCTTGGCGACGGCGGTCTTGTTCTCCTCACGGATGATGTCCATGCAGAGCTCGACGCATTCGTCGCAGATGAACACCGTCGGCCCGGCGATGAGCTTCCTGACTTCGTGCTGGCTCTTCCCGCAGAACGAGCAGTAGAGGGTGTTCTTCGAGTCGCCCGTGGCCTTGCTCATCGATCAATCGTTCCTGCTCAGCCCATGCAAGCCATCGTAGCGATGCGGGCATAACGGCACAACCTGTGTGGTCCCGCCGCCAATCCCGGCACGCCCCGCGGTCCCCGGGGGTCCGTCGACCCTGCCCGACACCTTGGCCTGCCGCCTCTCATGTCGCTCCATCCGCCGCGCACGGCAAGGGCGCTGTGACGCCCTGCCCCGCTTCCCACCAAGCAAGCTACGCGCCCGGAGGCCGTTTCTGTCACTCGCGTGCCATTCCACTGTCGACTCGTTGCAGCCCTGCATCAGGTAGTCTGGCCGACTTGCCCCGACCCGTCCGCCATGCCACGCAGACGATGAAGCAAGCGTTGCGTTGCCCTCGCGGATGGCCGGTCGATTGCGCATCCTCCTCCTCGCCCTGATCCTCCTCGCCCTCGGCGGCACCGCGCGGGCCGAGCCCGCCTTCGTCGGGAGCAAGGTCTGTGCCGGCTGCCACGCCGCCGAGACCGAGGCCTGGACCGGCTCGCACCACGACCTCGCCATGCAGCCGGCAACCGCCGCCACCGTCCTCGGCGACTTTTCCGGCGCCACCTTTGCCTACAACGGCGTCACCTCGCGATTCTTCACCCGCGACGGCGGCTACTGGGTGACCACCGACGGCCCCGACGGCCGGCTGGGCGACCATGAGATCCGCTACACCTTCGGCGTCTGGCCGCTGCAGCAGTACCTCGTCGCCATGCCCGGTGGCCGGCTGCAGGCGCTGGGCATCGCCTGGGACGCGCGGCCCGCCGCCGAGGGCGGCCAGCGCTGGTTCCACCTCTATCCCGGCCAGGCCGTGCATGCCGGCGAGACCATCCACTGGACCGGCCGCGACCAGACCTGGAACTATGTCTGCGCCGAATGCCACTCGACCGGGCTGGTCAAGGGCTACGACCCGGCGACCGACAGCTACGCCACGAGCTGGGCCGAGATCGACGTCGCCTGCGAGGCCTGCCACGGCCCCGGGGCGGCGCATGTGGCGTGGGCCGGGGCCGGCGGCAAGGGTGCGGACGACGGCCTGACCGTGCGCTTCCACGACCGCCGCGACGTCACCTGGAGCCTCGACGACGCCACCGGCAACGCCGTGCGCAGCCGGCCGCGGACGAGCGTCGTCGAGATCGAGACCTGCGGCATGTGCCACAGCCGGCGCACCCCGATCCACGCGCCGTGGCAGCCCGGCCGGCAGCTGCTCGACAGCCACCTGACCAACCTGCTCGAGCCCGGCCTGTTCGAGGCCGACGGCAAGATGATCGGCGAGGTCTTCAACTACCAGGCCTTCCGCCAGAGCCGGATGTTCGCCAGGGGGGTCACCTGCAGCGACTGCCACGACCCGCACAGCACGCGGCTCGTGCTCGAGGGCAACGCCCTCTGCGGCCAATGCCACGATCCGGCGAAGTACGACGCGGCCCAGCATCACCACCATGCCGACGGCAGCGCCGGGGCCTCCTGCGTCGCCTGCCACATGCCGGCGCGGACCTACATGGAGATCGACGTCCGCCACGACCACGGCTTTCGCATCCCGCGGCCGGACCAGCACGCCGCCTTCGGCACCACCGACACCTGCACCGACTGCCACAAGGACCGCGATCCCGCCTGGGCGGCCGCCGCGATCGCCGGCTGGCACGGCCCCGACCGCAAGGGCTTCCAGACCTGGACCCCGGCCTTCGCCGCGGCGCGCAAGGGCGAGCCCGGCGCCGGCCCCGCCCTCGCCGCGGTCGCCACCGCCGCCGGGACCCCGGCCATCGCCCGCGCCTCGGCCCTGGCCCAGCTCGGGCCCTACCTGAGCGAGGCCACCCTGCCGGCCCTGCAGCAGGGTGTCGCCGATCCCGATCCGCTGGTCCGCGTCGGAGCCCTGCGCAGCCTCGCCGGACTGCCGCCCGAGCTGCGCTGGAGCGTCGCCAACGGCCTGCTCGGCGATCCGGTCCGCGCCGTCCGCATCGAGGCCGCCTCGGCCCTGGCCGACATGCCGGCCGACCGCCTCGCCACCAGCGACCTCGCCCGCCTCGACGCCGCCGCCGCCGAGTACGAGGCGGCCCAGCGGCTGTCCTTCGACCGGCCCGAGGCGCGGGTGAACCTCGCCAGCTTCCTCGCCCAGCGCGGCCGCCCCGCCGAGGCGGCGCCGCTGTTCGCCGGCGCCATCGCGCTCTGGCCCGACTACGTCCCGGCCTACGTCAACCTCGCCGACCTGCGCGCCCGCGAGGGCAACGACGCCGAGGGCGAGCGGCTGTTGCGCACCGCGCTGCAACAGGCGCCGGGCAGCGCCGCCGCGCACCATGCCCTGGGCCTCAACCTGATCCGCCAGCAGCGCCTCGGCGAGGCCATGCCGGAGCTGCGTGCCGCCACCGCGCAGGCGCCCGACGACCCCCGCTTCGCCTACGTCTACGCCATCGCGCTGCAGGAGACCGGCGACCTTGCCGGCGCCCTCGCCACCCTCGAGGCGGCGCACGCCCGCAACCCGGCGGACCGCGACATCCTCGTGGCGCTGGTCACCTACAACCGCGACGCCGGCGACCGCACCGCCGCCCGCCGCTGGGCCGACATCCTCGTGGCACTGGACCCCGCCGCACGGCAGCTGCGCGACAGCCTGGACTAGCTGTGCCGGCCCCGGCTGCCGAGCGGCCAGACCTTCTGGATCACGGCGAACAGGAAGGCCGTGGTCAGCCCGAACAGGAGCATGCCGGTCAGCGATTCCAGCGCCCCCATCATCCGCCAGTCATTGGGCAGGAAGATGTCGTGGTGGCCGTAGGTGGTCATCGCGCTGATCGAGTAGAGCATCGCCGTGCGCTCGTCCGGCAGCAGGCCGAGGCCGAGAAAGGCCAGCGCCCAGAGCACCGCCCCCAGCGCGTGCAGCACCACCGCCAGCAGCGTCGTGCCGCCGACGACGAGGCCGAACTGCAGCATGAAGTGGCGGCGTGCCGGCCGGCGCTCCAGCGCCTGGATGACCAGCTCGTTCATGAAGGCGAGCCCGCCGACGTGGATCAGCACGTTCAGCAGGATCAGCGGCACGCTGACGACCCAGTCGCTGAGCCAGGCCGGGGATCCGAGCACCGGCGTCAGCCCCCGGGCGCCGGGCCCAGCCGCGCCGCCAGCCGCCGCGCGATCCCGCCGGCGGCGCGCTCGGCATCGGCGGCGACGCTGTCGCCGAACTCGGGCGTCAGCAGGGTCAGCGCCGCCCCCGGCGAGGTCGCCGCCAGCGTCCGCTGCGGCTCGCTGCCGCCGGCCAGCGGCGCCAGGCCGGTCCGCGCGTCGACCTCGATCTCCTCGACCAGGCGCTCGGGCACGCCGTCGCCCGCGGCGTAGACCTGGGCTAGCACGGTGACGCTGCCGCGACCGCCGCCGAGCCCGATCGCGGGCGTGCCGCCGCCATCGGCGGACAGCAGCTGCCCCGCCACGATCAGGCCGCTCGCCGTCCCGGCCGGCAGGATGGCGCCGCGTTCCGCACGGATACCGAGGTCGGCGATCTGCAGGACCAGCGCGTCGGCCAGCGCGTCGGCGAACGCCTGCGCGTCGCGCGCCTCGTCCGCGTTGGCGGCGGCCGCCGCCCGCACCCCGAGCCTGGCGACGAGGCCCGGGCTCATGCCGGGATCGGTGCGGACCTCGTCGGGGACGGTGGCGAAGCGCTGGACGATCACCAGCTGCGGCCGCGGCAGTGGTCCGGGCGCCGCCTCGCCGCCGCCGCCGCCGAAGTCCGGCAGCCAGCTGCACCCGGCGAGCCCACCCGCCAGCACCAGGCCCGCGATGAGCCGCCTGCGTGTCCGCCGCACCGTCCGCACCTCCTCCGCCTGGCCGGCGTGCTGGCTAGCCCGGATCGGCCGCCGCCGCCAGCCGCTGCCGCGGCTCAGCCCGGCGGCGGGATCTGGCGGTAGTAGAGCCCGTTCGCCCCGTAGGCCGGCTGCAGCCACAGGCCGTTGCCGCAATTGAAGTCGTTGGCGGTCCCGACCGGCTTGTAGGCGCAGTTGGCCGGCAGCGCGGTGTAGACCGCCGGAGCCGGTGGCGGCGCCGATGCCGCCTCGCCGGCGGCCACACCGGCGGCATAGGCGTTGGCGTTGCCCTGGGCCTCGCCGACCGCCGCCGCGGTACCGACGGCCGCACCGGCCGCCAGGCCCAGCGCTCCGGCCGCGGCCACCGCACCGCCGCTCCAGCCGCCGCAGTTGTTGCAGCCGTTGTTGTAGTAGTCGACGGTCGTCGGCGGGTGGTAGCCGCCATAGTAGCCGCCGTAATAGGCGTGCGGCTCGCCGCCGTAGACCGTCGTCGGGTGGTCGTAGCCGCCATAGGCGGTAGCACCGTAGCTGGTCTGGGCATGCCACGAGCCGTCGCCGCCCGAGGCGCTGCCGCCATAGGCGCCGTGCGCGCTCCACGAGCCGTCGCCACCCGAGGCCGAGCCGCCCCAGGCGCCGTTGGCGTGCCACGAGCCGTCGCCGCCCGAGGCGGTGCCACCGTCGCCGCCCTTGGCACTCCACGAGCCGTCGCCGCCCGAGGCCGAGCCGCCATAGGCACCCTTGGCACTCCACGAGCCGTCACCGCCCGAAGCGGTGCCACCGCGGAAGCCGGTGCCGCTCCACGAGCCGTCGCCGCCGGAGACCGACCCGCCGCGATAGCCCGAATAGTTCCACGACTGGCGGTCGCCGCCGCCGTGCCCGTAGTAGCCCGAGTGCATCCAGGCGTCGGCCGGCTGCGGCAGGGTCACCGCCGCCGCCGTCGCCAACAGCGCGAAATGTCCGAAGCGCATCCGCGTCTCCCTCGTCTCAGTTGGTGCCGGGCGGGGCGAACGGGATCTGCTTGGCCGCCGCCGCCTTGGCCGAGGTGAAGCTGCCGGGATCGACCGGCGCGTTCAGCTTCCAGTCGCTGAAGCTGACGTCGTGCCGGAAATGGCCGCCTTCGCTGAAGAAGTAGGCCTGGATGCGGCGCGGCAAGTGGTCCTCCGCCCCGATCCAGATCTGCGCCTGGGCGTCGTTGTCGGCGATCACCACGATGTCGGTGGTGATGCCGGCCTCGACCTTCGACTGGCCGACGAAGAAGGCCAGCTTCAGCTCGTCGGCGAGATCGCGCCACGGGTCGGACACGATCACGTCGGTGAACGGGAAGTAGATGGCGGCGTTGGCGTAGGCCGCGTGCAGGGTCGCGTCGATGGTGTCGGGCGCCTGCGCCTTGGCCACGAGGTCGGCGCTCGGCGTGTAGGCCAGCACCGTCTTGCCGTCATAGTAGAACTCGCTCGCCGGCCCGTCGGCCGGGGTGATCACCCGCAGCTTGTCCGGCCGCTGCAGCGTGACCTCCGACTCGGTCATGTAGGCCAGCGGCAGGCCGGTGCGCGCCAGGCTGTCGTAGGACGCCACCGCGGTGAACGACAGCGTCTTGGCCGCCGCCAGCTTGGCGCTCATCTGCTTCAGCAGCTCGACCGCCTTGGGCTCGAGCTCCGGCTTGTCCGGCAGCGCGAAGCGCGGCTGCGGCGGCGGCGGGTTGGTCGCCGGGTCGCCCCTGCCCGTCTCGCCCGTCGCGGCGCAACCGGCGAGGCCGAGGCCCAGGACCCCGGCCAGCACCGCCCCGCGCAGGCTCCATCCAGTCGTTGCCATGTCCCTCTCCCGCCCTAGCCGGGCTCCTTCTCCGCGGCGATGGCGCCCAGCAGCGCGTCGAAGCACGGCGCCGACACCTCCTGGATGTGCGCCTTCATGCAGGCCTTGATCCGCCCCTCGCCCGGCGGCACGCCGGCGCACAGCCGCTCGATGTCGGCGGCGCAGGCGCGCGCGATCCTCAGGTCCTCCTGCGCAAAGGCCGGCGCTGTCGCCAGCAGCATCGCCCCGCCCAGCAGCAGGGCCGCGATCCTCGGCATCGTCCGCTCTCCGTCGCTCGTGGTCACTCCGGCTGCTCCGCGGCGATGGCGCCCATCACCGCATCGAAGCAGCCGGCCGAAAGCTCGCTCACGTGATCCTTCATGCAGGCCTTGATCATGCCGCGCCGCGGCGGCACCCCGGCACAGAACCGCTCGATGTCGCCGGCGCAGGCCCGCGCCACCGTCAGCTCCTCGGCGCGCCGGTCCGGCACCGGGGGCGGCTCCGGCATCGCCAGCTCGGGCTGCGGCGGCGCCATATAGTCCTGCTGCCGCTGGCAGCCGGCAAGGGCCAGCAGCGCCAGCGCCGCCAGCCCCGGAAGGAAGACCCGATCTCTCGTCACCGTCATGTCCCTCGTCGCGTCACAAGGGCTCGATCTCGCTGGGGCGCCAGGCCTTGGCGAACCACGGTTCGAGCGGGCCATAGAGCCGCAGGATGGTGTTCCAGCCCTCGCCGGGGATGGTCTGGACCCAGTTGCCCTCCTTGCCGGCCGGGGCGGTCGGGCCGAACCAGATGTCGATCGAGCCGTCGGCATTCGGCGTCAGGCCCTTGTCCTGGCTGCTGACGCTCGGATGCGGCTCGTCGGTCTGCAGCATCGACCGGGTCTGGTTGCTGTAGACGATGATCGACCAGAAGTCCTTGGCCGGGACGTTCGCCGGCAGGTGCAGCCGGTAGGCCTTGCCGCCGTCGAGCGGCTGGCCGGCGGAATCGCGGGCGGCCCAGGCATATTGCGAGCCACGCCCGACCATCTTCTCCTCCATGGCCGGGGTCACGCCCGTCGCCATGAAGTAGTAGAAGATGTAGCCGTCGAGGTTCAGCACGCCCGGCTGGCTCTCGAACCGGTAGCCGCCGACGAACGGCAGCTGCCAGGCGCTGTCCTTGTAGTAGTAGCCGTCCGCCTGCCGAAAGTTGAAGGAGACCGCCCGCGCGGTGGCGTCGCCGACGGCCGCGGCCTCGGCGAGGATCGCCTTCATCCGCGCATCCGGGGCAAACGGCTTGCCATGCTCGATGCCGATCGCCGCGAAGTAGCCGAGGCTCACCGGGTCGAGCGAGCTCGCCGGCTCCTCCTGCACGGCCTGGTTCAGGAGGTCCCAGAACGTGGCGTCGGCGGGCCCGACCGTGTTGAAGGGCTTGCCGCTCAGGTCGACGAAGGTCGGCGCCGGCGTGCTGGCCTCCTTTCCGAGCGGGTAGATGCGGGTGTGGGCCTTGACCAGCTCGACCCCCGGCCGCGGATCGCCGTCGACGAGGAAGCTGCGCCACGGCACCCACAGGTTGAAGGTCGGCGACCGCACGACCTCGAACCCATCCGGCACCTCGCCGGCGTAGCCGGGCGGCAGCAGCAGGTACTTGCCGCCCTCGCCACGGTCCGGGCCGGTGATGCCGACGTCGATCACCCAGCGGAACCAGAGGTCGTTGACCGTGCCCAGGACCTTGGGCGGCACCTCGAGGACCAGCGGGCCCGCGGTGAGGTCGAGCCAGGTCCAGCTGTAGACGGTGTTGTCGTTGGCGGTCAGGAAGATCGACCGGGAATCGACCAACTGCTCGAAGATCGGCACCACCGTGTTGGTCGGGCCGAGCGTGCGGATGGCGTTGCGGTTGGCCACCTGGCTCACCGCCGGCAACGCCAGCAGGTAGGCCTGCACCGCCCGCTGGAAGTCGAGATTGTCCAGCAGCTTCCCGGCACTGGCCGCATCCGGGACACCGCCGTCGAAGGTCAGCGTGCCCAAGCGGGTCTCGACCGACGCCGGCGAGGCGATGCCGGGCGGCATCGGCGTCGAGAACTTGAACGCCGGCATCGCCGGGGGACCGTCCAGCGCCTGGGCCAGCACCGCAGACGCCGGCAGCGCTGCCGCGCCGAGGACGGCCAGGGCCGCGAGCCGGATGGCCGAGCGGAACATCATGCGGAACCTCACTTCGGGAACAGGAACTGGACCTGCAGCCGCAGGGACCAGTCGTCGGTGGGATCGTCCTCGGGCTTGACCACGTTGTAGAACGCCTGGGCCTGCAGGTTGACCGGCAGCTTGCCGACGCGGATCAGTCGCCCGACGCCGCCTCCCACCGGCACGGTCCAGGTGTTGTCGCTGCCGTCGGCCTCCCAGTTGGCGGTGGCGATCGGCGAGGTCGTCAGGTACCAGCCGGCGTCGAGGTTGTAGTTCACGAACGGTTGCAGGGTCGTGAGGTTGATGTCCTCGCGGTCGTTGTCGCCGGCGAACGACCACAGCTGCGTCGCCAGCGCGCCGAACACCCACTTGCCCGGCATGCTCAGCACGACCGCCGCCGGACCGGCACTCCATTTCTGGGTGCCGAGCTTCTCGCCGTCGCTCGCCGTCGGCGCCTGCAGCACGCCGCCGACGCCCCAGACCAGTTCCTTGGAGCCCGCCGGCGACAGGTAGCTCTGCACCTGCAGGTCGCCATTGCCCCAGGTGTCGCCGCCCTCGATCAGGTCCGGCTGGCGCAGGATCGGCAGGATCGGCCGGGTGATCAGGTTGAACCCGGTCTCGCCCAGCGTCAGCGGGATCACCGGCTGGATGTTGAGGATGTACTGCGTGCTGCTCGGCTCCGGCGCGTCCTTGGCGCCGTAGCCGACGTTGAAGTTGTTCTGCAGCGGCAGGCTGATCAGGTTGGCGATCGGGTTCTGCGCCGCCTTGGCCAGTTCCAGGTCGCTGCCGCCAGCCGGCGGGGGATCGGCGGCATGGGCCGCGCCGGCGGCAAGGACGGCCGCCACCGCCACCCCTGCCCGTCGCAGCGCCATGCTCACTCGCTCGTCTTGTTGCTGGCGCCCGGCGTCGCCGCGCGCAGCTTCTCGATGTCGGCGGCGCTGAGCTGCGGCCGGTCGATCTTGATCGTCAGCTGGTCGATCGTGCCGTCGAAGGCGAACGGCGGCTGGTAGTCGGCATCGTCGACGCCGGTCAGCGTGTCGGCGCCGACGTCGAAGTTCTCGTCCCACTGCAGGATCAGCGGGATGGTGTGCGGGATGCTCTGGCGCGCCACCTCCTTGCCGTCGACCTTGAGCACGCCCTCGCCGCCCTGGCCGATGCCGCTGAGGTTGTTGAACGCCAGCGTGCCGACGCCGAGCCCCTGGTAGGCGAAGCTGAACTCGAGGCTGTGCTTGCCCGGCGCCAGCGCCTCGCTGCCGGCCCAGCGCGGCCGCTCGAGGTCGAGCAGGTTCCAGACGAACACCGGCTTGCCCTTGAGCAGGTAGAAGCCGTAGCCGGCGAAGCGGCCGCCATGGGTGACGAGGATGCCGTTGCCGCCGCCCTCGGGCACCTCGATGTCGGCGGTGATCGTGTAGCTGCTGTTGAGCAGGTTCGGGGCGTCGCCGTTGGGCGTGCCGGTGAGCACGCCGCGGTAGGTGAAGGTGTCGCGCCCGGCGGTGACGCTCGGCCGCGGCGTCACCAGCCGCGTCGCCAGCGAGTTGTCGAGCGGGAAGACGTCGTGGCGCGCCGCCTCGATCATGAACAGGTCCTGCATCTCCTTGAGCTTGGCGGGGTTGCTCGCGGCCAGGTCGCGGTTCTGCGTCCAGTCCTCGGCGACGTTGTAGAGCTCCCACGTGTAGGCGTTGAGCACGTCGGGATTGCTGACCCCGGCAAGGTCCCAGGGCGGGTTCAGCGGTACGGTGTTGGCGTACCAGCCGTCATGGTAGATGCCGCGATTGCCCAGCATCTCGAAGTACTGGGTGTCGCGGTGCGACGGGGCGTCGGCGTTGGCCTTGGCGAAGGTGTAGGCCATGCTGACGCCGTCGATCGGCTTCTGGGCGATGCCGTCGACCATGTTCGGGGCGCGGATGCCGGTCGCCTCGAGGATCGTCGGCACGATGTCGATGATGTGGTGGAACTGGTTGCGGATGCCGCCGGCGTCGTCGATGTGGCCGGGCCAGGAGATCGCCATGCCCTGCCGCGTGCCGCCGAAGTGCGAGGCGATCTGCTTGGTCCACTTGAACGGCGTGTCGAACGCCCAGGTCCAGCCGACCGACATGTGCGGGTAGGTCTGGTCGGTGCCCCAGGCGTCGTAGAAATACTTCAGCTGATCGGCGACCGGCACGGCGACGCCGTTGAACGCCGCGACCTCGCTGGGCGTGCCGATCGGCGAGCCCTCGGCACTCGTGCCGTTGTCGCCGTTGATGTAGATGATCAGGGTGTCGTCGAGCTCGCCCATGTCCTCGACCGCCTGGATCACCCGGCCGATCTCATGGTCGGTGTAGGCGACATAGGCGCCGAAGATGTCCGCCTGGCGGACGAACATCTTCTTCTCGTCGGCCGACAGCTGCTCCCAGCGCTTGAGCAGGTCGTCGGGCCACGGCGTCAGCTCGGCATTCTGCGGGATGACGCCCAGCTTCTTCTGGTTGGCGAAGATCGTGTCGCGCAGCTTGTTCCAGCCGTCGTCGAACAGATGCATGTCGCCGATCTTCTTGACCCACTCCGGCGTCGGATGGTGCGGCGCGTGGGTGCCGCCCGGCACGTAGTAGACGAAGAACGGCTTGTCGGGCTGCGTCTCGTGCAGCATCCGCATGTGGCCGATGGCCTCGTCGGCCATGGCCGTGGTCAGGTTCCAGCCGGGCTTGCCCTCGAACGGGTAGATCGGCGTGGTGTTGCGGAACAGGTTCGGCGCCCACTGGTTGGCGTCGCCGCCGACGAACCCGTAGAAGTACTCGAAGCCCATGCCGGTCGGCCACTGGTCGAACGGGCCGGCCTGGCTGGCCTGGAACGCCGGCGTGTTGTGGTCCTTGCCGAACCACGACGTCGCGTAGCCGTGCTCCTTGAGGATGCGCCCGATCGTGGCGCTGTCCCTCTCGATGATGCTGTCGTAGCCGGGATAGCCGGTCGCCTGCTCGGAGATCACGCCGAAGCCGACGGCATGGTGGTTGCGGCCGGTGATCAGCGCCGCCCGGGTCGGCGAGCACAGCGCCGTCGAGTTGAAGTTGGTGTAGCGCAGCCCGCTGGCGGCGATCCGGTCGAGCGCCGGGGTCGGGATCACCCCGCCGAAGGTGCTGCTCACGCCGTAGCCGGAATCGTCGGTCATGATCAGCAGCACGTTCGGCGCGCCCTTGGGCGGCACGATGCGCGGCTGCCACCACGGCGTCGACTGCGCGGCGTTGGGCGCGATCTCGCCGCCGAACGGCAGCGCCGGCGCCGGCAGCACGTCGCCCGGGATGGTGATGGTGGCGCTGGGCGAGCCCAGCGTCCCGGTCACCTCCTGGGCCATGGCCGGCGTCACCAGCAGGCTGGCCCCGGCCACCAGGGCCGCCGCGACCAGGCCACAACCAAACCCGTGCCTCATGCCTCGCTCCCTGCTCACCGCATGGAACCGTTGCCGCCAGCTCGCCAATTCACACCATATTGGCGTGAATATCCATGAAGCCCGGCGGCAGGCCTCGCCATGCCGCTAGGCGCCGGCCGGCTTGGTCATCGCCAGCGCCGCCTGCGCCACCGCCGGCGTGGCCTCGCTGCCGCCGGCCACCGTCACCGTCGGGAAGGCGAACTCGATGCCGTTGGCGTCGAACGCCTTCTTGATCTTGGCGTAGATCGCCCGGCGGACGACGAACTGCTCGCCCGGCTTGGCCATGAACTTCATCTTCACCTGGATGGCGAAGTCGCCCATGGCGTCGACACCCTGCGACTTCAGCGGCTCGATGATGCCGGCGGCCAGCTCGGGATCGGCCATGATCTCCTTGCTGACCTGCTTGATGACCTTCTTCACCTTGTCGAGGTCGGTGTCATAGGTCACGCCGACGGTCAGCTTCTCGATCACCCAGTCGCGGCTGAGATTCTGCACCGCACCCAGCTCGCCGAACGGCACCGTGAAGATCGGGCCGCGGTGGTGGCGCAGCTTGATCGAGCGCAGCGAGAAGCCCTCGACCGTGCCCTTGTAGCTGCCGCTGACGATGTACTCGCCGACCCGGAAGGCATCGTCGAACAGGTAGAACATGCCCGAGACGATGTCCTTGACCAGGGTCTGCGAGCCGAAGCCGATGGCGACGCCGATCACGCCGGCGCCGGCGACCAAGGGGCCGATCTGCAGGCCGAGGCTCGACAGCGCCATCAGCACCGCCATGGTGCCCAGCACCGCCAGCGCCACGATGCGCAGGATCGGCAGCAGCGTGCGCAGCCGGCCGAGCCGCCGCGACTCCTCGGGCGTCAGCGCCGGGCCGCCATGGCCGTGGCCATGGCCGTGCCCGCCGGCCGAGGCCGCGTGCAGCTGGCGGTCGATGATCCGGCTCAGCACCTGCCAGACGAGGTTGGCGGCGAGCAGGATGACCACGGCCTGGATGGCGCCGACCAGCAGGTTGGTCGCCGGCGTGCCGCGCCCGGCAACCTCGACCACGTCGATGCCCCAGGCCCAGGTCAGCAACCACAGGCCCAGCAGGATCGCCACGGCGCGCGCCACGCGGTCGGCGACCACCGCCCACGGGCTCGCCGGCTCCGGCTCCTCGCCGGGCTCGAGTTCGGCCGGGCGGAACAGGTGCGCGGCGATCGCCCGCGACAGCCGCATCACCAGCCAGGTGCCGGGCACCAGGATGAGCAGCCACATGCTCGGCTTGGCGCCGATCACCCAGGCCACGTAGATCAGCACGCAGATGATCGTGCCGATGACCCGGCCGGCGGTGTTCCGGGCGCGCCGCCAGACGACCGACAGGGCGATGCCCAGCAGCACGAGGCCGATGAGGTAGGCCAGCAGCTGGCCGCCGGCGAAGCTGAGGCCGAGGCGGTGCAGCAGGAACACGGTGACGTAGCCGAAGGCGTAGACGCCGACGAAGGTCGCGACCCGGTGCAGCCAGAAGCTGGCCGCGGCGTCGTCCAGCGGCACCAGCCGGGTCGCCGGCTCGTCCGGGGCGACCACGAAGCGGCAGACCGCCGTCGCCGAGCGGTACACCAGGGCGGCCACGAGATAGCCCAGCACCACCTGGCGCAGGAACGGCGGCCAGCTGAACAGCAGGAAGGCACCGACGCTGCCGAGGGTGAAGGCCAGCACCCGGCCGAGCCCGAACAGCAGGCGCAGCAGGGCCGCCCGTCCGCGCTGGCCGGGCGTGCGCGGCACCCCGACAAGGCGCGTGGCGCTGGCCGACAGCTGCCGCACGTAGAGCCATTCGAGGACCAGGCCGAGGCCGATGAACCCGGCCATCAGCAGGACGAGCTCGAGCACGCCATGACCTGACAGCTCGGTGACGAGCGTGCCGAGCGCGCTGGCGATGTCGCCGCCGATGGTCGGCAGCGCCGCCTTCAGGTCGGCGAGATGCGCCCGGATGACGGCCTGCCGCTGCTCGGCAAGGTCTTCGATCTGGCCCTCGACCGAATCCTCGGCGGCGGGAGCAGGCGTCGCGGGCGCGGCGGCGGCCGCGGCGGTGCCGCCGGCCGCGCTCGCCGCCGGCTGGGCCGGCGCGTTCTTCAGCTGCTGCTCGACCCAGGCGCCGACCACCGGGTCGGTGCGGTGCTCGAGATAGGCCTTGACCTGCTCGGCGGTCGGCTCCGGCGCCTGGGCCGCGGCTGACAGGACCGTGAGGCCGAGCAGGCCAAGGGCGAGCACGCCGGCCCGCCACACGCGAAGCCCCGCACGCGCAAGGTGTCCGTCACGCATGAAGGGGCTCCTCGATGGTCGTCCGCAGCCGGCGCGGGGGCGTACCTATTCGGTCCAGCCCTGCTTGGCGAAGAATCCGCTAAGCTGCTTGGCGAGACCCTGGGCGGCCCGATTGGTGTCGGCGACCACCGTATCACTCATTGTCTCGGTGGCAACCTGCACGCCGCCGCTGACCAGCGTCGAAACCAGCAGGTGACCGGCGATGGCGCCCGCCCCCATGGTCTCGGCCATGCCCGGGGTCAGCCCGCTCTTGGCGTCGACCTCGGCCTCGTCGACCAGGCGGCGGCCCTTCGGCGTGACCTCGAAGACCTGGGCCTGGATGTTGACGTCGCTGCGCCCGGCGCCCAGGCCGATCGCCACCCGCTCGGCGGCGTTGCCCTGGTCGACGGCGAGGAACTGGCCGGTGATGACGAGGCCCTCGCGCACGCCCGGCGGCAGCCCGCGGCCGCGCTCGGCCCGCAGCCCGAGGTCGCGGATCTGGATCGTCAGCTTCTCGGCCAGGTCCTGCTGCACCTGGCGCGCCAGCTCGCGCTCCTTCTCGGCCGGCGGCGGGCCGCCGGCGCCGAGCGCGCGGTCGATGCTGGCGCTGATCCCGCGGTCGAGCTGGACCTCGCCCGGCGACACGGCGAAGTCCTCGACGATCACCACCTGCGGCCTCGGCAGCGAGTCGCGCGAGGCCATCTCCACGCCCTGGGTCTGCGTGCAGGCCGCCAGCGCCAGGAAGGCGCCGGCAGCGAGCAGCTGTCTCTTCGTCCGCATCGGAAGGTCCTGCCTTTGAGGGGGGTGTTACTGCACGGCCAGCGTCGGGACCGCGTCGACGCGCTCCACCGCCGGCGGGTTCCACTTGCCGGTCAGCGCGTCGGAGGCCGGCGCGTAGAGCCGCATCGTCAGGTTGAACGGGCCCTGCGGCGCCGGCAGCCAGTTGGCCTCGCGGGCGGCACCCGGGCTGGCGTGCTGGAAGTGCAGGTCGAGCGAGCCGTCGGCGTTCTTGACCAGCGGCATCCAGCTGCTGATCGCGAACCGGTTCAGCGGATTGGCGACCTGGAAGCCCTCGGCGTCGTACAGCGTCACCGACCAGAACGCCTGCGCCGGCGGCAGCTGGCCGGCCGGGAAATGCAGGACGTAGTCGTGGCTGCCGTCGAGCGGCTGGCCGCTGCTGTCGCCGAGGTTCATCGGGTAGATCGCGTCCTCGGGCAGGTTGGCGCCGAGGCCGAGCTGCGTGACGATCGCCCGCTTCAGGTAGTAGTTGCCGTAGACACCCATGGTGTCGGTGTTCATCGACCAGCCGTTGGCGATGCGCGCGAGGCTCTTCACCTTCCAGGCCATCAGCCGCTGCGCCTCGGCCGGCACATCGGCGAGGCCCTGCTGCACCGCCGGGTCGGCCTTGGCCAGGTCGAAGCTCTGGCCGACGACGAAGCCCAGCTGCGCCAGCTGCGCCAGGATCGGCTGGTCGGTGACGTGCGGCGGCTCGCGCTTGAGGATTTCCGCCGCCAGGCCAAAGAACTCGCCGGCGGTCATCGAATCGACCTTCACCTTCGGCGGCGTCTTCATGTCGACCTTCGGGTCGGGCGTGAACGGCTGCGGCGGCAGCGGCTTGCCGTCCGCACCCAGCGCGGTCAGCTTCAGCCCGGCCTGGATCTTGTGCACGGCGTCGTAGTCGGCCGGGCCGTCGGTCTTGATCCGGCCGATGATCCACACCGTCGGCGTCGGCGCCTGGATCGGCGTTGCCCCCTCGGGCAGTTGGCCGGTCCAGCCCGGCGGCACGACCACGTAGGTCTGCGCCCCGGTGCCCGTCGTCCGCCAGCCCGGCGAGGCGAACACGTCGGTCCACATGTCGAGCATCGGCAGCAGGTAGTAGCGGCCGTTGGTGTCCGGAATCGAGACCTGCACCGGGCCCTTGCTCAGGTCGAGCCAGGCGCTGGAGTAGAGCGTGTCGAAGTTCGGCCGCACCACCGCCTTCACGTCGGCGGCCGGGTAGGCCGGCATGTTGCGGAAGCTGTTGGGCGGCGCGCCGATCCCCGGCGCGTCGGCCGGCTGGTTGGTCAGCTGCTGCCGGGTGATCTCCATCGTCACCAGCGAGTACAGGTAGGTGTAGGCGTCGACGCCGATCGCCCGGGCCTGCTCGGCGGTCGGCGCCGCGAAGGCGATGCCGGGCAGTGCCCCGACGGCGAGTGCCAGGGCGCAGGCGCCGACGGCAAGCCGGCGCGTCAGGGTCTTGAACGTCACGGTTGGCTCTCCCTGCGTGTCGTCAGAACTGGATGGTGAGGCCGACCACCGGGCCCTTGGTGGTGACGTCCCACTCGAAGCCGCCGTCGACATAGTTCTGGTCGAGGTAGCGGTAGCCGGCGAGGGCGTAGCCGGTGACCGACCCGCCGAGGCCGAAGCGGTAGCCGAGCACGCCCATGCCCTGCCAGGTGTAGTTGTCGTTCGACAGGCCGCCGCCGTCGCCCTGGACCATCAGCTCCCAGGCGCCGCCGAGGCGGATGTTGGCGCGCACGCCGGCGATCGGCGCCGCCCACTGCTGGCTGCCGCTGACGGTGCGGCGCTCGGTCCGGCCGAGCCGCTCGAGGTCGAGCTTGCCGTCGACCTCGCTGTCCAGATAGGTGTAGCGGATACCGCCGTAGGGCATCAGGGCGATGCGGTTCTCGGCGCCGCTGTCGCGCTCCTCCCAGGCCCAGCCGCCCTCCTTCAGGGCGAAGCCGCCGACCCAGTAGCCGGCGTACGCGTCCTGGATGAACTCGTTGACCTTGGCCTTGACGCTGACCCGGCCGCGGGCGCTGGCGGCGCTGTCCTCGAGCTGCGCGAAGACGCTGTTGAGCACCAGCTGGAACGCGCCCTTGCGGAAGTCGGCCTCCAGCATCAACGCCCCGTTGAGGTCGTCGATGATGTCCTGGAAGTCCATGTTCATCTTGGCGCGGTAGCCGCGGACGCCGACATGGCCGTCGAGGCTGGTCGCCCAGGCGTAGGGCGACAGGCTGACCACCAGCGGGTCCGAGCCCGGCTTGGGGGCCGCCGCCTCCTGGGCACTGGCCGGCAGGGCCGCCAGCATGGCCGCCGCTGCGAGTGCGTATCTGCCGTTCATCGGCATCGCCGATGCTCCTTGTCCGCGCGGGCCTGAGGCACTTGCCGGGCACGGTCCCCGTCAATTGAGGTCCGACCTCTCGCCTGCAGCCTAGCCCTCGCGTAAAGTTTCGCTATCGGAAAACTGCAAGGACGCCGATGGCCGCGACAGGACAGCGCAGTACCGGGACCGGGCATCCGTCGGCGTTTCCTGCCGGACTCGCATTCCGCTACGCCATCGACGACGTCGACGCCTTCGTCGCCGAGGCGGTCGGCTGGGAGCAGGAATATCTCCAGGTCGGCCGCTGGGCCTTTCCGCGACGACCTGCAGGCCGGCCATACCGCCGTCGCCCAGCTCGCCCGCCTCGTCTGGTCGACCGACATGCTGGTGCGCGGCTGCGTCCCGCCGGCTGCATCACCTTCGCCGTGCCGCAAGCGACTTCGACAACCCGGCGCGGATCGCCGGCGTGGAAGTCGGCGTCGACCGGGTCGGCGTCATCCGCTCCGACGAGGATATCGTCATCCGCACCGCGGGCGCTGCGACAGCTTCGTCCTGTCGATCGAGCTCGCCCGCTTCGACGCCGCCTGCCTGACCTGGCTCGGCGACGGCTGGAGCAGCCTGCGCACGGGCGCCCTGCCCCGGCAATCCCCGACCTCGCGCCGGTCCGCCGCCGCTTCGCCCGAGCCCTCGCCGAGCTGCTGGCCGACCCGGCGCGGCTCGGCCAGCCCGGCCTCCAGCGGATGCTCGAGGAGGACCTGATCGCCGCCGTCCTCAAGGCCACCGCGCCGCGTCCGCCAGCCGGCGCCAGCCCCGTCGCCGCGCCGCATCGCCCTGCGCGCCGACGACTTCCTGCGCGCCAACCGCAGCCGGCCCGTGACCATCGCCGAGCTGTGCGCCGCCGCCGGCGCTCCGGAGCGCAGCCTGCACCTGGCCTTCCGGGAGATGTTCGGCGAGCCGCCGGCCCGCTACCTGCGCCTGCTGCGCCTCGCCGGGGTGCGCCGGGCGCTGCTGCGCGGCGAGGCGCCTCGGTCACCGAGGCCGCCACCGAGTGGGGCTTCTACAGCCTCGGCGAGTTCGCCGCCGCATACGGCCGCCACTTCGGCGAGACGCCGTCGCAGACGCTGCGCCGCGCCCGCGCCTGAGCGTCGGACCGGCGCGCCGCGCATGGCGTCGTCCGGTCAGGGCTCGTGGGCAGGCCGCGACCGCGCTCAGTCGCCGCGGCTCTCCGACTTCCGCACCATCTCGAGAATGCTGTCGAGGTTGTAGCTGGCCGCCAGCTGCAGGGCGGGAACGCCTTGTAGGACATCAGCTCCTTGTACCACGGCTGCTGCCCGATCGGCAGGATGTTCCAGTCGTAGATGTAGGCGGTCATCGGTGCCGCCAGCCCGCCACGGGCCGAGGCGGCGGTGTCGACGGCTGCCGATCGCGGCCTCGAACAGGTCGCGCTTGATGTTGTTGACGAGGGTGAAGTGGAACGCGGTCAGCGGCAGCAGCCAGCCGTCGGCCCCTTCTGGGCCATGTTGTAGTACATCTTCCAGTTCTTGTAGCGTACCGCCGACGGCACCGTGCCCGAGTAGTAGAAGGAGTCGCGCGCCGACTTCGCCGACTTGCCGGTCAGGAAGTCGATCTGGTTGACGCCGTCGAGATGGGTCCTGGTGATCCCCGGATAGGCCCCCTTCTCGATCTCCGCGCGCAGGTCGTTGGCCTTGGGACCACCGGCGGCATCCACCAGGGTCGGCAGCCAGTCGAGCGACGAGAACATCTCGTTCATCCATCGTCCGGCTTCGACATGGCCGGGCCAGCGGATCATCATCGGCGCGCGAGCCGCCTTCGGGCCTCGCCCTTCTGCCCCTTGAACGGCGACACGCCACCGTCGGGGAACGAGATCTTCTCGGCCCCATTGTCGGTGGTGAAGACGACGATGGTGTTGTCGAGCTCGCCCATGTCGTCGAGCTTCTTCGGCACGTAGCCGATGTTGTCATCCATCTGCTTCATGCCGGCTTCGTTGACCCCCAGTCCTTGCCAACGCTCGCCGACCATGGCCATGTACTTGTCCGGGGAGGACGGTGGTGACGATGCATCGCGCCGGATTGTACCAGACGAACGGCTTGCCGGTCTTCTCCGGGTCCTTGCGGTCGAGGAAGTCAGGCGGCCTTGGCGAGATCTCCTCGTCGATGGTTTCCGAGCGCTCGAGGGTCGTCGGCCCGGCGCTCGAGCAGGTCTGGTTCTTCTGCGTCCCGTCCGGGGAGCTGCAGGACAGCATCGGCGCGGCGGCGTCAGGCAGGTCGTCGTCGCCGGATCGACCGCGCCGGCACGTCCGGCACGCCGGGGATGGGCGTGCTCATGCAGGGCGGGGCGATGGTCTGCTCGGTCAGGCGTTGATGTCCGGGAAGCTCACCTGCTGCATCGCGTCGAGGTGGTAGAGATAGCCCCAGAACTCCTGGAAGCCGTGCGCGGTGGGCGGTGCCTCGGGGTGGTCGCCCAGATGGTTCTTGCCGAACTCGCCGGTGTTGTAGCCGAGATCCGACAGGAACTTGGCCAGCGCCGGCGTCCTCGCGCAGATAGGCCGGGCTGCCCGGCAGCTGCGGCACCGTCATGCCGGTGCGCAGCGGCGTCATCCCGGTGAAAGGCATTGCGCCCCGAGGTGCAGCTGGCCTCGGCATAGTAGTCGGTGAAGGCCATGCCTTCCCGGCCGATGCGGTCGATGTTCGGCGTCTCGCCGACCATCGAGGCCGCGATGGTAGTAGCTGGTCTGCATCCAGCCGATGTCGTCGCCCATGATGAACAGGATGTTCGGCCTGTCCGGCCGCCGCGGCGTCTCCCGCTCCTGCGGCCCCCGGCGAGCATCGCCCCCGCCAGCAGCACCGTCCGCAACCGTTCCCTAGCCATCGTGCTCCTCCGTGTCCGCCCGTTCGTCGTTCAGTCGGCCCGCGGCTCGGCGACCAGCTCGTCCGCGATCACCCGGTACTCCTCGGCCAGCACGGCGTCGGCGCCGGGTCCCGCCCGGTGGTGCGCCAGCGCCACCACGGCATCGCGGTAGTCTCGCAGATCGCGAGGAAGCTGCCGTCCCGCCGGGCCCGCCGGCGGATCGCGGCGCTTTGCGCCGGCAGGGCCCTCACCATCGCCTCGATCGCATCGAGGAGACCGTCTCCGGCCGGCGCGGGCCTGCCGATCCTGCCGCCCGCTGGTCATGGCCATCGCGGACGCTGCGCCGCCGGATCGGGGCGCGGTAGGCTGTTACGGTAACGAAAGCCGCCTGTTCCGGCGGTCTTGCCTGCAACAGGATCCGGCGTGATAGAGTTCGCCGCACGGCGATGGGACGGTAGCGATGGCGATGGGATCGCCTCTCGGGCTGCACGTCGATGACGCCCCGGTCGGCGACGCCGAGGCCCGTGCCGCCTTCGCCCGGATTGCTGGCGGCCAATTCGTACACCGAGACCGGCCCGCGCCGCCGCGCAGGCCTCGCCTATCTCGTCGAGCGGACCCTCGACGGACATGCCGACCGGCTGAAGGCCTGCGACATCGCCACCGCCGTGCTCGGCCGCGGCGACGGGTTCGACCCGGTCAACGATCCGATCGTGCGCATCGAGGCCGACGCCTGCGCCGCGACCTCGACAGCCACTACGAGGGTGCCGGCCGCGGCGATCCGGTCCGCATCGCCATCCCCAAGGGCACTATGTGCCGACCTTCGCCCGGGTCGCGGTACCGGCGGCCGGGGTCGGGCCAGTGCCGGCGATGCCAGAGCGCCGGGCACGGCTCGCCGCCGCCCTAACCGTGCTGGTCGTCCTGCTGGCCGCCGGCGCTGGCACCTGCAGCCCTGGTGGCCGGCCGACGCGACACGGCTCGCGGGCCAGTCCTCGTCGTGCGGCCCTTCGCACCGGTTACCGGCGACGAGGCTGGGCGGCTGATGGCGGCCGGCCTGACCGGCGAGCTCGTCGCGCCGACCTGATGCGGTTCGACGAGGCTCGAGGTCTTTGCCGGCGTCGCCGCCGAGGGCCCCGCCGCGCTGCCGGCGGCGGCTGCCAGGCGCCGGCCTTCATCGTCCAGCGGCACGGTCCAGCGCGACGCCGCCCGGGTCCGCGTCGACGCGCAGCTGACCGAGCACGCCACCGACGAGGTGCTCTGGAGCGAGCGCTACGACCGGACACTCACCTCGGCAATCTGTTCGAGGTCGAGGCCGAGGCGGGTGACCGGCGCCATCGTCGCCCGGCTGGCCTCGGTCTACGGCGTCATCGGCGACGCCACCGCGCGCGCCTGCGGCGCTCCGCCGGCCAGCCTGTTCGCCTATGACTGCGTCCAGCGCGCGCCTACGACCACCGGCGGACCTTCGCCGCCGAGACCTATCAAGCCGTCGACTGCCTCGAGCAGACGCCGCCGCGACCCCGAGATGCCGACGCGCACGGAGCGTGCGGGCGCTGCTCCACATCGACGCGGCGCGGTTCGCGCGGGTATCCGCCGGCGACGCTCCCGGCGAGCTGGCGGCCGGACTCGCCGCAGCGCGCCGGGCGGTCGGGCTTGCCCACGGACAGTCCCCCCGCAGCCTGCAGGCGCAGCCTCGGCCCTGATGGTCGCCGGCCGGCCCGACGAGGCCGAAGCGACGCAGCGCCGGGTCGTTGCCCTCAACCCGAACGATCCGGAAAGCCTCGCCCAGCTCGGCCTGCGCATCGCCGTCGGCGGCCACCCGGCCGAGGCCATCGACCTGCTCGAGAAGGCGATCGCGCGCAGCGTCGTGGTCCCCAACTGGTACTACGTGACACTGGCCGGCGCGCTGTACCTCGACGGCCGGCTCGACGCGGCGCACCGCACGGCCCGCCTCGGCGCCGGCCCCTGCTGCGGCAACGGCCAGGCCCTGCTGGCGATCACCGCGGCTGCGGTCGGGAGCGCGACGAGGCCGCCGCCGCCCTCGCCGAGGCGCTGCACGCCAGGCCCCGATCCTGGGCACCGACCCGCATGCCTTCTTCGAGCGCCAGGGCATCACCCACCCCGTCTGCGACCGCCTTGTCGCCGGGCTGGTCGCTGCCGGGCTGACCCTTCGCGGCGGCGAGGCGACCGCGCGGCCGTCCTGAGCCGTCGTCACCGCTGGAAATTCGTGGAAGACACTATCTTCCACTGATTTCCACACGGCGGACGTTGCCTTCACGGATGTTCGCTGCACAGTTGGATGCCCTCAGCCGTCGACAGGCTTCCTGTCGACGCGACGTCCGGCACCAGGTTGGAACACCCGCCGCCCATGCCCCCGATCCCCCACAGCGACGACCCGTCCCTCTCCCTGGCCGGGCGCCAGCGCGGCACGAACGACCTGCTCGCGCAGACCGGCGACTACCTGCTCGGCGACCGCTGGACGATCACCGACCACGCCCGCGGCGGCAACGACGTGCTCACCGGCACGACGGTCTATGGCGACGGCTACACCATGGACGGCTGGGCCCGTGGCGGCAACGACCTGCTCATTGCCGCCGGCGAGGGGGCGACCCTGGTCGGCGACGCCCGCGATCTTGGCGGCTCCGCCCGCGGCGGCAACGACCGTCTCGTCGATGCGCTGCCACCCGCCCCGACGTCAGGAGCCGCGGCCCGCCTGTACGGCGACGCCGTGAACCTGGACGGGCAGGCCCGCGGCGGCAACGACATCCTGTTCGGCCAGAACCTGTACGGCGATGCATCGGGCCTGGGCGGCGAGTCTCGCGGCGGCAACGACGTGCTCGTTGCCCGCGACGGCGCGGCCTGCATCCTGCGCGGCGACGCGTTCTCGTTGGGCACCGATACCATCGGCGGCAACGACCGCCTGGTCAGCGGGACGGGCAACGACGAACTGTACGGCGACTCGATCAAGGGGAGCTCCAACGCCACCGTCGGGCGCGACACCTTCGTCTTCCGCCCCGACAGCGGCACGGACCTGATCCTCGACTTCCAGCAGGGCTTCGACCGGATCGACGTCCGGGCCCTGGGCTACGACAGCTTCGCCGGGATCGAGCCCGACATCGAGGTCGTCCGCAGCACCAGCATCATCCACTTCTCGGCCGACGACCAGGTCAGTGTGGTGGGCTTCGCCGCCCTGACCGCGGCCGACTTCGTCTTCGCCTGAGTCGGACCTTCGCTCCGGCGCGGCTCGCGCCGCAGCAGCAGGGAGTACGCATCCATGGCTGTCATCTCGGGAACCGGCGGCAGCGACACCCGCATCGGCACCAGCAGTGCCGACACGATCGGGACGGGCAACGGCGATGACAGGATCCTGGCGCTGCAGGGCAACGACACCGCGTGGGGTGGCAACGGTAGCGATTCCGCCTGGGGCGGAGATGGCCGGGATTGGCTTTACGGCCAGAACGGCGCGGACTCGCTGCTCGGCGACGCCGGCGGTGACCGGCTCGAGGGTGGCAACGACAACGACCACCTGAATGGCGGCACCGGCGACGACACGCTCTGGGGCGGCAACGGCGCCGACCAGGCCTGGGGTGCCGACGGCAAGGACTCGCTCTACGGCAACACTGGCGCCGATCTCCTGGGCGGTGGCAATGGCGACGACCTGCTGCAGGGCGGCACGGGCAACGACAGCCTGCGCGGCGCCGCCGGCACCGACTCTGCGGCCTTCGCCGGTACCATCGCCGGCTACGACATCGTCCGCACCGGTGCGCTGATCACCGTCACCGATACCGATACGAGCAACGGCGACGACGGCACCGATGTGTTGGTCGGCGTCGAGAGCCTGCGCTTTGCCGACCGCACCGTGACCTTCGCCGACCTCGACCTCGACGTGCTGCTCGCCGGCGACGGCGGCAGCACGCTGCTGGTCGACCAGGGCGGAACCCAGGGCGGGACGCCGGGCGATCGTGCCGCGGGCGCCGGCCCGGCCAGCAGCGGCTCCGCCGGAGCGGCCGTGCTCGGCGACCTCGACAGCGACGGCGACCTCGACGCGCTGATCGGCACAAGCGCCGGTACCGCGCTCTTCTTCAACGACGGCAATGGCGGCTTTGCCGCCGGTAACGATCCTGACCTTGCCGGACTGCCCTTCACCGAGGCCATTGCGCTGGGCGACCTCGACGGCGACGGCGACCTCGATGCCCTGCTCCTGAGCGACAGGCATCTCGTGGCCCTCGACAACCAGGGCGGCGACCAAGCCGGCACGGAAGGCGACTTCGCCAGGCGGACACTGGCCACGATCACCGACGATTCCTTCTCCGAGTACCCGTACGACGTCGCACTGGGCGACCTCGATGGCGACGGCGACCTTGACGCGGTGATCGCCAGCAAGGACGGCGCCGGCCGCTTCGCCTGGAACCAGAGCGACGTCGAGGGCAGCGAGGGCAAGTTCACCCTCGTCAACCTGTTCGCCGGTTACGACGACACCCGAGCCATCGCCATCGCCGACTTCGATGGCGACGACGACCTCGACGTGCTGATGGGCAGCAGCGGACAGGCCAACCGGCTCCTGACCAACCAGGGCGGCAACCAGGGCGGCAACGAGGGCGACTTCGTCACGACCGAGGTTCCCGGCACCTCGCCCAACGTGATGTACGCCATCGCCGCCGGCGACATCGACGGCGACGGCGACATCGACGCCCTGGCCGGCGGCCCGGAGGGCCTGCTGCTCTTGACCAACCAGGGCGGGACCACGGCCACCTTCGCCGGCACCGGGCTGGCCACGCCCGTGGACGCCCTGGTCGACTCGATCGCCCTCGCCGACCTCGACGGCGATGGCGATCTCGACGCCATCGTCGGCTACACGGTCTCGTCCTACACTCCCTCCCTCACCGTCACCCCCGGCTACCAGCTGCAGATCAACCAGGGCGGCCTGCAGGGCGGCAGCGAAGGGACCTTCGAGGCGATCGACACCAGCGGCACCGCTGCCTACGCCATCGCCATCGGCGACCTCGACGGCGACGGCACGGCCGGCCTGACCCCGGACGGCCTGCCGGTCGTCGGCCCCGGCGTTCCGATTGCCGCCGACCCCGGCTGGCTCGCCTGAGGCGCGAAGGGGCGAGCTTGTTGCCAACCTGACGCAAGTATGCGAGCGATACGCCGTATCAACTTGAGCGGGCGGCCGCAGCGCCGCCCTTTCGCAGGAATTCAGCGTCATGGCCGTCATTTCCGGCACGTCGGGCAACGATACCCGCATCGGCAGCAACGCCGGCGACATCATCGCGACGGGCAACGGCAACGACCTGATCTTCGCCCTGCAGGGCCACGACACCGCCAGGGGCGACAATGGCAACGACACCGCCTGGGGCGGTGACGGCCGCGACTGGCTCTATGGCGGGACCGGCCGGGACAGCCTGTTCGGCGACGCCGCCGGCGACCGGCTCGACGGCGGCACCGACAACGACCTCCTGAACGGCGGCACCGGCGACGACACCGTCTGGGGCGGCAACGGCGCTGACCAGGCCTGGGGTGCGGACGGCGACGATTCGCTCTACGGCGGCAATGGCGCCGACCTGGTCGGCGGCGGCGATGGCGACGACCTGCTGCAGGGCGGCGCCGGCAACGACAGCCTGCGCGGTGCCGCCGGTAGCGACACCGCCGTCTTCGCCGGCGACCGCGCCGGCTACGCCATCGCCCGCGCCGGCAATGTCGTGACCGTCACCGATCTCGACACCACCGACGGCAACGACGGCACCGACCGGCTCGTCGACGTCGAGGCGCTGCGCTTCGCCGACCGGACCGTCGAGCTCGCCGGCCTCGACCTCGACGTGCTGGCGGTCGACGCCCTCGTCCCGGGCGAAGGGGTGCTGGCCATCCTCGCCAACCAGGGCGGCGACCAGGCCGGCACCGAGGGCGAGTTCGCCAGCCTCGGCACCATCGCCGACACCGTCACCTTCACCGACGTCGCCTTGGGCGACCTCGATGGCGACGGCGACCTCGACGCGGTGATCGCGACCTTCGGCAATGGCGCCGACAGCTCGTGGCTCGTCGGGGTCGCCAGCGATCCGGGCGAGGAATCGGATACGGCTCCGATGCACGTCGGCGGCGGCGCGCGGGCGGTGGCGCTGGGCGACCTCGACGGCGACGGCGACCTCGACGCCTTCTTCGCCGGCGTCGGCGAGCTCGGCGGCAACGTCATCGCCGTCAACACCGGCGACGCCGACCCGCAGCAGCGCTTCGCCGCGGCGGTGCAGGAGGATCTCGGCAGCGCGACCTACGACGACCTCGCCCTCGGCGACTTCGACCTCGACGGCGATCTCGACGTCTTCCTTGTCGGCGATGGCGCCTTCGGCATCGGCTTCAATCTCGGCGAGCAGCAGGAGGGGGACGAGGGCACGTTCCTGTTCGACGGAGCCGCGATCGAGGGCGACGGCAACGCGGTGGCACTCGGCGAGGTCAGCGGCGACGCCTTTTTCGACATGGTCATCGCCGGCGGCAGTGCCGGGACGCTGCTCTTCGTCGCCAACACCGAGGATCCCGTCGTCCTCGACGACGGCAACGCCACCGACGTCGCGATCGGCGACCTCGATGCCGACGGCGATCTCGACATCGTCTCGGTCGGCCCCGCGGCCGGGCCGGTGGCGCTGGTCAACCAGGGGGTGGCGCAGGAAGGCGAGCCGGGCACGTTCGAGCAGGCCACCCTGCCGGCGCTGGAGGACAGCTTCTACGCCGTGGCGCTGGGCGACCTCGACAGCGACCAGGACCTCGACATTATGCTGGGTGGGGCGAACCAGGCGATCGTGCTGGTCAACCAGGGCGGCAGCCAGCTCGGCACCACCGGCAGCTTCGTCGCCAGCTCGGCGTTCGCCGTCGACGATGCCACCCTCACCCGTCTCGCCCTCGGCGATTTCGACGGCGACGGCAGCGGCCGGCTGACCGAGAGCGGCCTGCCCTGGCTGGGCGAGGGCCTCGCCTACACCAACGAGCTCGGGCTTGTCTGAGCGCGTCCCGGCGGCGCCTGCGATGGACCGTTGCCAGCGCGCTCACGGTGTGCGAGCGATGTCCGTACCAAACTGCTACGCGACCGGCTCCAACGGTCCAAACCAGGGATAGCGCCGCATGGCCGTGATCACCGGCACCTCCGGCAACGACACCCGCGTCGGCACCGCGGTCAGCGACACCATCTCGACCGGCAACGGCAACGACCGGATCTTCGCCCTGCAGGGCAACGACACCGCCTACGGCGGCAACGGCATCGACAGTGCCTTCGGCGGCGACGGTCGCGACTGGATTTACGGCCAGAACGGCGTCGACTCGCTGTGGGGCGACGCCGCCGGCGATCGCATCGAGGGCGGCAACGACAACGATTACCTCAACGGCGGCACCGGCGACGACACGCTCTGGGGCGGCAATGGCGCCGACCAGGCCTGGGGGGCCGACGGCAAGGATTCGCTCTACGGCAACCTTGGCGCCGATCTGCTCGGCGGCGGCAATGGCGACGACCTGCTGCAGGGCGGCACCGGCAACGACAGCCTGCGCGGCGCCGCCGGCACCGACACCGCCGTGTTCTCGGGCGACCGCGCCGGCTACAGCGTGCTCCGGACCGGCGGCGTGGTGACCGTCACCGATACCGACACCACCGACGGCGACGACGGCACCGACACGATGGTCGACGTCGAGCGGCTGCGCTTCGCCGACCGCACCGTGGTGCTCGACGGCCCCGACCCCGATGCCTGGTTCAGCGGCTTTCCGCTGTCCGGCGACTCCGCCACCGGCCTGCTGGTCAACCAGGGCGGCGCCCAGGGCGGCATCGCCGGCGAGTTCGCCGCCGGCCCCTCCGGCGCCGACGACGACGCCAACTATGCCGACGCGGCGCTCGGCGACCTCGACGGCGACGGCGACCTCGACGTGGTGCTGGCGTTGCAGGACACCACCGGAGACACCGTCGGCAGCGGCTGGCTGCGCAATCTGGGCGGTGAGGAGGAAGGCACCTTCGGCGAGGGCACCAGCTTCGGCAACAATACCGACGCCGCCGCCGTGGCCCTGGGCGACCTCGACAATGACGGCGATCTCGACATCGTCCTCGCCGGCGGTCTCGACGCCGGCGACGCGCCGAACCTCGCCATCAACCAGGGCGGGGAGCCGGAGGGCACGGAGGGCGACTTCGTCCTCGACACCATCGAGGGGCTCGACACCATCGAGGGGATCCCCAACAGCCTCGCCATCGACGTGGCGCTGGGTGACGTCGACGGCGACGGCGACCTCGACGTGGTCACCGCGCTCTATCTCGGCGGCCTGAGCTGGGCCGAGAACCTGACGATCGACGGCAACGCGCCCGAGACGCTGGGCTTCGAGGTGCATGCCCTTGGAATCGGCGGGATCTCGGTGACCGTCTCGCTGGGCGATCTCGACGGCAACGGGACGCTCGACGCCTTCGTCAGCGGCAACTTCACGGACGACCTGGAGCAGTCGACCGGCGCTGCCGTCGTCTTCGACCTGGGCAACGATGAAGCACGCGAGATCGTCCCCATCGCCGGCCTGCCGCTCCTGCTCGACTCGGCCATCGGTGACATCGACGGCGACGGCGACCTCGACATCCTCGGCACCACGATCGACAGCGGCGACGCGGGCGCGATCTACCTGGCGATCAACCAGGGCGGCAGCCAGGGCGGTAACGCGGGCGACTTCGTCGCCTCGGGGATCGTTATCGAGGAAATCCAGCCGTTCGGCCTGGCGCTCGGGGACCTCGATGGCGACGGCGACCTCGACATCCTGGCGGCCACGGACGTGGGCGTCGTCACCTTCCTCAACCAGGGCGGCCTGCAGGGCGGCAGCGAGGGCGACTTCGCCGCGTCCGGCGAGCCGCTCAGCCGCGAGGACGGGCTCGCCATCCGCCTCGCCCTCGGCGACCTCGACGGCGACGGCATCGGCGGCAGCGGCCTCACCGCGGCCGGCCTGCCCTGGCTCGGCGAGGGCCTGCCCTACGCCAACGAGCTCGACCTGCTCACCTAGGCCGGGCGGCGGAATCGGCCGGATCTACCCTGTTTGGTGTATTTACACGCCGGCCGGTCCCCGCCATAGCCGCTGCTGTGCCCGTGCCCCCGGCCGGGCGCACCGGTAGCGGGCGCGGCCGGCGCCGCCGCCCGGACGCTCGGGGAGGAACGGCATGCGGCGCCTGAGCCTGTGGATCCTCGTCGGCATGGCCCTGCTCCTGCCGGCGGCGGCGCGGGCGCACGCGCCGCTCCCGGTCCGGGTCATGATCGTCACCGCCTTCGCCGACGAGCGCGCGGCCTGGGAGCAGGCCCGGCCGGGCGGCCGCACGATCGCCCTGCCCGGGCTGCCGGCGGACTATCCGACGGTGCGCTGCTGGCCCGACCGGGTCTGCCTGCTCACCACCGGGATGGGCCACGCCAACGCCGCCACCACCATCGCCGCCCTCGCCTTCTCGCAGGCCTTCGACCTGCGGCGGACCTGGTGGGTGGTCACCGGCATCGGCGGCATCAACCCGGAGATCGGCACGCTGGGCTCGGCGGCGTGGGCCGACTGGCTGGTGGCCTTCGGCCTGCAGTGGGAGCTCGACGCGCGCGACCGGCCGCCCGGCTGGCCGACCGGCTATACCGGCCTGTTCACCGACAATCCGGCGCAGAAGCCGGGGCTCGACTACGGCACCGAGGTCTACCGCCTCGACCCGCGCCTGGTGCAGCGCGCCTTCGAGCTGTCGCGCAATGTCCGCCTCGCCGACGGCGCCACCGCGGCCGAGACCCGGGCGCGCTATCCCGCCCCGGCCAGCCGGCCGCCGTCGGTGCTGCGCTGCGACACGGTCTCCGGCGACACCTGGTTCAGCGGCCGCCACCTCGCCCGGCGCGCCGAGGCCTGGACCCGCCTGCTGACCGACGGCAAGGGCCGCTACTGCACCACGCAGCAGGAGGACAACGCCATCTACGCCGCGCTGGTGCGGGCGGCTGCCGCCGGCCTGGTCGATGCGAAGCGTGTCGCCGTGCTGCGCACCGGCGCCGATTTCGACCGCCCGCCGCCGGGCGGCAGCGCCGCCGACAACCTGCTGAACTTCGACGAGCAGGGCGGCGGCCCGCCGGCGCTGGCCAACCTCGTCATCGCCGCCCGGCCGCTGGTCGACGCCATCGCCGGCGACTGGGCCGCCTGGCGCCACGGCGTGCCGGCGGCGCCGTGACCCGGCGGCGGCCTCAGCGGAAGGCGACGCACACCGGCAGTTCGGTGTGCAGCACGCTCTCCTGCTGGAAGCGGCGCTTGTAGGCCCTGATGATCGCGTGGACCTTGCCCGCCACCGCGGCCGGATCGGGGACCAGGATGGTCAAGAGCTTGCTCGGCTCGCGCACGATGGTGCCGTGGCTGTGCCGGTACTGGCCGACGAAGTCGATGATGCCCAGCCCGTCCGGGAAACGGGGCGTGACCACCTCGTCGACGAAGCGCAGGAAGGCCCGCTCGCTGACCATGCCGCCGGAGTTGATGTCGCGCCCGAGGTGCAGCTCGATCTGGGTCCACGACTGCAGCGGTGCCCGGCAGGCGATCTGCCCCTGCGTCGCCACCGCCGTGCCGGCCTGGCCGAGCAGCAGCAGGACGGCAAGCGCGCCGGCTGCGAGTCCCTGTCGCCTGGCTCCCATCGTCCGTCTCCCCGCTGTCGTCCGCCGCGAGCGGCTTCCGTCGCCTCCCGGTTGACGCCACCCTTCATCAATTTCGGAAGAAAATCAATATTCATCTGATCGCTTTATTGAAAGAACATCGGCCTTCATTGGCGATTACATCGCCAGCGATGGGTGTTGTCTTGACGCCGTTTGCGTCGGCCGGAGGCATCTCCCGCCATGACCGTCGCCGGAAAAGGCTTCTCTCGGCACCGGGGACAACCGGGCGGGGCCGCCGGCAGCTGCGTCGGCCACCTCGCGTAAGGGTAGAGTTCGACACCGCCGCCTTCGCGATGACCAACGCTCATCTACCTCAAATGGTGTATTTACAGGCCGCCGCCCGCTGATCATACCGACTGGGACCGCGCCTCTTTCGCCTTTGAGGCGTCAGGAAAGGCGCGCACGCTCATGGCTATCCTCACCGGCACCTCCGGCAACGACACCCGGATCGGCACCAGCGCCGACGACACTGTCTCCGGCGCCGGCGGCAACGACCTGCTGTTCGGGCTGAAGGGCCGCGACTACCTCTACGGCGGTCACGGCAACGATACGGCGTATGGCGGCGACGAGCGCGACTGGCTCTATGGCGGCAACGGCCGGGATTCGCTCTTTGGCGACGCGCTCGGCGACCGGCTCGACGGCGGGAACGGCGACGACCGCCTGGCGGGCGGCACCGGCATGGACACCGCCTGGGGCGGGGCCGGCAACGACCAGCTCTGGGGCGGCGATCACGCCGACAGCCTCTTCGGAGGCACCGGCAACGACCTGCTCGGCGGCGGTACCGGCAACGACAGCCTGGATGGCGGTGCCGGCTTCGACCGCGCCCGCTACGCCGGCGACCAGGCGACGGCTACTCCATCCTCGGCAACAGCGACGGCACGGTCACCGTCACCGACCTCGACACGACCGACGGCGACATGGGCACCGACCGGCTGCGCGACATCGAGGGGTTCGAGTTCGCCGACGGCAGCGCACCCTCGCCTTCGGCGACACGCTCGTCACCGACGAGGACGCCGGCCGCGGCGGCAACGACGCCTTCGCCTTCACCGCAGCCCAGCTGATTGCCAACGATCTCGGCAGCGGCCTGCGCATCACGAGCATCGACACCACCGGCCTCGAGGGCCAGCTCACCTGGGCGACCGACGGCGACGGCTTCGTCACCGGCTTCACCTATACGCCGACGCCGGACGCCGTGCCGACGATGGTCTGGGTCGCGGCCGACGAAGAGAAGCCGGACGAGCCCTGGTCAGGAGCATCGACCCGTTCCAGGCGCTGGCCCCCGGCCAGACGCGCACCACGAGCTTCACCTACACCGCCGTCGACGCCGCCGGCCGCGAGGTCAGCGCCACCGTCGACCTCGACGTCGCCGGCATCAACGACCAGCCTGTAGCCCGCGATCCGGACATCTTCGTTTCCTGGGAGGGGTGCTGGTGCCGGTGACGAGTGTACGCCGCCTTCACGATCGATGCCGCCGACCCCGAGGGCGATGACATTCTGTCCTATGGAATTCCGCTGGACGCTCAGCTGCAGTTTGGGTTCCTGTTCACGGCCGGATTGTTCTCGGGTTACTCGCTGACCGATTCAGTGTTTGGGCCTTTTCTCCCTATCCGGCCGAAGTATTGAACCAATTCATTGTGACGTCGATCTTCAGCCGCGACGACTACAGCGAGGAGAGGACGGAGGGATACCAGCCGTTTTCCAGCAGCTTTGTCGGATATGATAGCTTCGAGTACGTGCTCACGGACGATCCCACCTTCACGCATTTTTCGACCCGATACTCGGTGCTCATCCAGATCTACGAAACGTGAGGCACCGGCAGGGTCACCCCGAGCAGCCGATCAACGCTTTTTTCCTTGACACAAGGACCATGGTCCGCCTAACCTGCGGCCCATGGCTGCCGCCGCCCTCCGCCACGCCGTCTACCGCCGCGCCGACTGGGCGCGGCGTGCGGCCGGCGGCGCCAAGGTCGCCGAGCCCGAGGCGGTCCCCGGATCGCCCGAGGACCGCCACCTCACCGCGATCAGCGCCTTCATCGTCGGCCTGCGCACCGCCCCGGCGTTCAGCACGCTGGCCTATCTCCTCGGCCTCGCCTGGCGGGTGCTGCGCCGCGAGATCATGGAGAACCAGTCCGGCCGGGTGGCGGCGTGGATGTTCTACTGGCTCGACATCGGCATCAACCCGGCGAAGCTGCTGGCCCTGCAGGTCTGGAAGCTCGCCAACCGCCGCCCGGGCCGGCCGCGCACCCGCAAGCCGGTGAGGCGCGAGCCGAAGCTGCGCGACATCAACGCCGAGGTTGCCTATCGCATGGGGCTCGTCTCCGGTGAGCTGCGAAAAGCCCTGTGGCGGGAGATCGCGGTCGACGCCTATCTCGCCGCCGAGGGCTGCCTGAAGGGCATGCCGAGGGTGGCCGAGGAGCGTGAAGATTCCGTTGACGACGACGCCCTGCTCGAGCCCTGCGCGCCGCCCGACATCGATGCGGTGACCCGCTGGGTCCTGGTCGGCCGCGACGGCCTCGAGGCCATGGGCTACTTCGACCTTTCCGAAGAGCTGCCGCCGCACCCGCCGGACAGCTGACGCCATCGCCGCCGATCCGCCGTCCTGCCGGAGCCTCCGGCGGGACGCATCCCCATGTCCCGGTGTCAGGAGGATCATCCCATGGCCACCGCCGCCGCTCCCGAGGCGCAGACGCTGCGCCGGCATTCGGCGCTGAGCGACATGCTGGCCGCCGGCCTGCCGCTGGCCGCGGCCTCGCTCGCCTGCGGCCTCGCCTTCGCGGCGGCGACGAAGCTGGCCGACGAGGCGGGATTCCGTGCCGCCCAGGCCGGGGCGAAATGGCTGCAGGCGCTGACCCCGGCGCAGTTCGCGAAGATGGGCAGGAAGCTCGTCCGCGGCGTCGTCGTCCGCGCCCTGGCCGAGGACAAGGTCAGCATCGTCGGCCTGCTCTTGCGCCAGACGAAAATCCTCGAGCCGCCGGAGGTCGACCGGCAGGCGAAGAAGCAGGGGGTCGACGGCTTCGTCGCCCTGGTGCGCGGCATGAGCGTCGAGCAGTTCCTCGACTTCCAGGCCTGCGGCTTCGGCCCCCGCGCCGGCGAGGCCAAGGCGACGCTGGCGCGGCTGGCGGCGGTCCGCGCCGAGCGCGCCGGCCGGCCGCGCCCGGTGCCGCAGCCGGCGGGCCCCGACGAGCATCCGCTCCGGGCCGAGCGGCCGTGGCTGCGCCTCGTCCCCGAGGACCCGCCGCCGCACCCCGACGACGACGACACCGCCCTGCTCGACCCCGACGACGACATCGGCCGCGCCATCCACGGCCGCATCCACGGCAAGCGCATCGAGACCCTGCCGCCGCAGCGCTTCGACCTGCCGGGCCCGACCTATGACGGCCTGCCCGAGGGGCCGCTGCCCGAGTGGATCGGCCGCCAGCCGGATCCCGAGGACGACGACGACAGGCTGCCGCCGCTGCCGGGGTGAGGCCTCAGCCCGGTCCCAGCCGCAGCGCCATGAACCGGGTGCCCGCCACCGGCGTCGCGTAGTAGGCGGGGATCGCGACGAAGCCGAGGCTGGCGTAGAGCGCCTGGGCGCCGGCCATCTCCGGCAGGGTGTCGAGCCGGACCTCGCGGTGCCCGGCGGCCCGCGCCCGCTCCAGCACCGCCAGCGCCAGTGCCCGGCCGAGCCCGCTGCCGCGCGCCGCCGGCACCACGTAGAGCCGCTTCATCTCGGCGATCCCCCGGCCCAGCGGCCGCAGGGCGACGCAGCCCGCGGGCTGGCCGTCGCTGCCGCGCGCCAGCAGCAGCGCCCCGGCCGGTGGCACGTAGCGCCCCGGCAGAGCGTCCAGCTCGGCCGCGAAATCCTGGTAGGCGAGGTCGACGGACAGCGCGGCCGCGTAGGCCCGCATCAGGTCGCGGACCGCGGCGAGGTCGTCGGACCCCGCCGCGGCGGCGATTGTCAGGGAGGTCGGGGGACCGGCCAGGCGGCTCAGTCCTTCTTGGCGGCGACCTCGCGCTTGTTGACCACCGCGTCGATCATCCCGAACTCGCAGGCCTGCTCGGCCGACATGAAGGTGTCGCGCTCCATGCGCGACTCGATCTCGGCCAGCGTCCGCCCGGTGTGGTGGACGTAGATCTGGTTGAGCCGCTGCTTCATCGCCAGGATCTCGCGGGCGTGGATCTCGATGTCCGTCGCCTGGCCCTGGAAGCCGCCCGAGGGCTGGTGGGTCATGATCCGCGCGTGCGGCAGGGCGAAGCGCTTGCCGGCCGCCCCCGCCGTCAGCAGCAGCGAGCCCATGCTGGCGGCCTGGCCGATGCACAGGGTGGCCACGTCGCAGCGGATGTACTGCATCGTGTCGTAGATCGCGAGGCCGGCCGAGACGATGCCGCCCGGCGAGTTGATGTAGAGCTGGATGTCCTTCTCGGGGTTCTCGGCCTCGAGGAAGAGCAGCTGGGCGGTGACCAGGCTGGCCATGTGGTCCTCGATCGGACCGACCAGGAAGACGATGCGCTCCTTGAGCATCCGCGAGTAGATGTCGTAGGCGCGCTCGCCGCGGCTGGTCTGCTCGACGACCATCGGCACGAGCTGGCTGATCGGGCTGCGGCTCATCGGCTCAGGCCTCCGCGGTCTTGGCCGCGGCCGCGTCGGCGGCCTCGTCCTCGGGGTCGCGCAGCAGCTCCTCCGGCGTGACCGTCTTCTCCTCGACCTTCGCCCGGGCGATGATGAAGTCGACCACCTTGTCCTCGAACAGCGGGGCGCGCACCTGCTCGAGCGCCGCCGCGTTCTTCTGGAAGTACTCGAACACCTGGCGCTCCTGGCCGGGGAAGCGCTGGGCCTGGGCGATCACCGCCTGCTGCAGCTCCTGCGGCTCGACCCGGACCTCGTTCTTGGTGCCGATGTCGGACAGGATGAGGCCGAGGCGGACCCGGCGCTCGGCGATGGCGCGGTACTCGGCCTTGGCCTGCTCCTCGGTCTGGCCCTCGCCCTCGAAGGTCTGGCCGGTGCGCTGCATCTCGTCGGTGAGCTGCTTCCAGATGGCGTCGAACTCGAGGTCGACCATGCCGGTCGGCACCGGGAAGTCGTGCGCCGCCGCCAGGTGGTCGAGCAGCGCCCGCTTCAGCCGCAGGCGGCCGGCATTGGCGAACTCGCGCCCGACCCGCTCGCGGAAGTGCTTGCGCATGTCGGCCAGGTCCTCGAAGCCCAGCGAGGTCGCCCAGGCGTCGTCGACGGTGACCGCCTCCGGCGCCAGCACCTCGCTGACCTTGACCTTGAAGGTGGCGGCCTTGCCGGCGAGCTCGGCCTTGCCGTAGTCGGCCGGGAAGGTGACGTTGACGTCGCGCGCCTCGCCGGCCGCGGCCCCCACCAGCTGGGCCTCGAAGCCCGGGATGAAGGTGCCGCTGCCGAGGTTGAGGCGGAAGGCCTCGCCCTTGCCGCCCTCGAAGGCGACGCCGTCGACGAAGCCCTCGAAGTCGATCACCACCTGGTCGCCGTCGGCGGCCGGCCGCGGCTCGGCCGGGGCGGCGTACTTGGTCCGCGCCTTGGCCAGGTTCTCGATGCCCTTCTCGACCCGCTCGTCCTCGGGCTCGGCGACCAGCCGGGTCAGGCTGATGCCCTCGAGCTCGACCGCCGGGACCTCGGGCAGCACCTCGACACCGAGGTTGAACTCGAGGTCCTTGCCCTCGTCGAACGAGGTCACCTCGACCTTGGGCCGCAGCGCCGGCTTCAGGCTGCCGTCCTCGAGCGCCTGGCGCGAGCCCTGGTCGACCGCCTCCTCGAGCACCTCGCCCATGACCGCCCGGCCGTACTGCTTCTTGAGCAGCGACAGCGGCGCCTTGCCGGGCCGGAAGCCGGGGACGCGCACGGTCTTGACCAGCCGCTCGAGCCGGCTCTTGACCCGGCTCTCGATCTCCCCGGCGGGCACCACCACCTTGAATTCGCGCTTCAGCCCGTCGGCCGCAACCTGCGTGACCTGCATCGTCTTCGGAAGCTCGCTTCGATCGACGGCGCCTTCCCGGAAAGGCCGCCGTGCCTGGTTTCTGGGGGCGGGTGGTGCGGGCGGCGAGACTCGAACTCGCAAGGCCGAGGCCACGGGAACCTAAATCCCGCGTGTCTACCGGTTCCACCACGCCCGCCCGACGCGGGAGGCGGATATAGCATGCGGGGCCCGGCTGTCCATTCCGACGCGCGCCCCCGGCATCCGTGCGCCTTCCCTCCCCGCCCGATCCGGCCTATCCCGCACCCCTGTCCCCCGAGCGGCGATCGCCCCCATGGCCCAGCGCGTCCTGATCCTCGACTTCGGCTCGCAGGTCACCCAGCTGATCGCGCGCCGCCTGCGCGAGCTGCAGGTGTTCTGCGAGATCCACCCCTGCACCTGGAGCGACGACCAGGTCCGCGCCTTCGCCCCCGCCGCGGTGATCCTGTCGGGCGGCCCGGCCTCGACCACCGAGACGGCGAGCCCCCGCGCACCCGCCGCCGTGTTCGAGCTCGGCGTGCCGGTGCTGGGGGTGTGCTACGGCGAGCAGACGCTGTGCGCCCAGCTCGGCGGCACGGTCGAGCCCGGCCATACCCGCGAGTTCGGCCGCGCCACCCTGCGCGTCGCCGCCCCCTCGCCGCTGTTCGAGGGCGTGCCGCTCGAGAGCACGGTGTGGATGAGCCACGGCGACAAGGTCACCGCCATCCCGCCGGGCTTCCGGGTGCTGGCGGTCAGCGACGGCTCGCCCTTCGCCGCCATCGGCGACGAGCGGCGCCACTTCTACGGCGTGCAGTTCCACCCCGAGGTCGCCCACACCGAGCACGGGGCGCGGATCTACGCCAACTTCCTGTTCCGCATCGCCGGCCTCGCCCCGGACTGGACGATGCACGCCTACCGCGACGTCGCCATCGCCCGCATCCGCGCGCAGGTGGGCAGCGGCCGGGTGCTGTGCGGCCTGTCCGGCGGCGTCGACTCGGCGGTGGCGGCGCTCCTGATCCACGAGGCGGTCGGCGAGCAGCTGACCTGCGTCTTCGTCGACACCGGCCTGCTGCGCGCCGGCGAGGCCAGGGAGGTGGTCGACCTGTTCCGCGGCCACTTCAACATCCCGCTGGTCCACGTCGACGCCAGTGCCACCTTCCTCGGTGCCCTGGCCGGAACCACCGACCCCGAGGCCAAGCGCAAGGCGATCGGCCGGACCTTCATCGATGTCTTCGAGGCCGAGGCGGCGAAGCTCGGCGGTGCCGACTTCCTGGCCCAGGGCACCCTCTACCCGGATGTCATCGAGAGCGTCTCCTTCCGCGGCCCGTCGGTGACCATCAAGTCGCACCATAATGTCGGCGGCCTGCCGGAGCGGATGCGGATGCAGCTGGTCGAGCCGCTGCGCGAGCTGTTCAAGGACGAGGTCCGGGCGCTGGGCCGCGAGCTGGGCCTGCCCGAGGCCTTCGTCGGCCGCCACCCCTTCCCCGGCCCCGGGCTTGCCGTGCGCATCCTGGGCGAGGTCAGCCCCGAGCGCGTCGCCGTGCTGCAGCAGGCCGACCGCATCTATCTGGAAGAGATACGCCAGGCCGGCCTCTACGACCGCATCTGGCAGGCCTTCGCCGTGCTGCTGCCGGTCAAGACCGTGGGCGTGATGGGCGACGGCCGCACCTACGAGGCGGTCTGCGCCCTTCGCGCCGTCACCTCGGTCGACGGCATGACCGCCGACTTCTACCCGTTCGAGCCCGCCTTCCTCGGCCGCGTCGCCAGCCGCATCGTCAACGAGGTCCGCGGCATCAACCGCGTCGTCTACGACTTCACCAGCAAGCCGCCCGGCACCATCGAGTGGGAGTAGACGGACGACGATCGAGGTGATAGGATCATAGTCCTTTTCGATTGTAACATCCTTCGCGTCGACAGCCTGAGCTGCTGCGCATCACGTCGATTGCCGGCGTGCCCGGCTGAATAGGCCGCGACCGCGGCGGGCTACTGCAGACGAGGGCACCGGACATCAGGGACGGGCACTTCGCCGCGAGCCTCGGGAGCGGACCCGACGCGGCAGGACCGTGACGTGCGGCAAGCGGCGTACCTGCCGCCGCGGCCCCTGCTCAGGGGCCGGTGGGGCGTGTAGATGTCCGCACCGGCCGGCGGCAGCACGGGCGCCAGCAGCAGCGGAGCACATGATGTCGGAGCAGAAGGTCGCCCTGGTCACGGCCGGCGGCAGCGGGATGGGGGCGGCGGCGGCGCGGCGGCTGGCGGCCGACGGGTTCGCGGTCGGCATCCTGTCGTCGTCCGGCAAGGGCGAGGCGCTGGCCCGGGAGCTGGGCGGCGTCGGCGTGACCGGCTCGAACCAGTCCGAGGACGACCTGCGCCGGCTGGTCGACCTCGCCGTGGCGCGCTGGGACCGGATCGACGTGCTGGTCAACAGCGCCGGGCACGGGCCGCGCGCGCCCATCCTCGAGATCAGCGATGCCGACTGGCACAAGGGGATGGAAGTCTACCTGCTCAACGCCATCCGCCCGACCCGGCTGGTGGTGCCGGTGATGCAGCGGCGCAAGGCCGGGTCCATCATCAACATCTCGACCGCCTGGGCGTTCGAGCCGAGCCCGATGTTCCCGACCTCGGCGGTGTTCCGCGCCGGGCTCGCCGCCTTCACCAAGATCTTCGCCGACACCCACGCCGCCGACGGGATCCGCATGAACAACGTCCTGCCCGGCTGGATCGACAGCCTGCCGCAGACCGACGAGCGCCGTGCCTCGGTGCCGATGAAGCGCTACGGCACCATGGCCGAGATCGCCGCCACGGTGGCCTTCCTCGCCTCCGACGGAGCCGCCTACATCACCGGCCAGAACATCCGGGTCGACGGCGGCCTGATGCGCTCGGTCTGACCTTGGCAGCAGCCCCGTCCCCCTCGCTCGTCCGGGCGGCCCTGGGCGAGGTCGGCTCGCTGGCGCGGCTCGCCGCGCCGCTGGTCGGCGGCCTCGTGCTGGCCACCGCCATCACGCTGGTCGACACCGCCATGCTCGGCCCGCTCGGCGCCGTGCCGCTGGCCGCGGTCTCGCTGACCGCCAGCGTCGTCATCATCTTCTACGCCGCGCTCTACGGCTTCGCCGGGCCGGTCGGGCTGTTCGCCGGCCGGCACCACGGTGGCGGCACGCTCGCCGGCATCGGCCGGGTGGCGCGGCACGGCGCGCTGCTGGGCGTCGTCGGCGGCATCGGGGCGGCACTGGTCATGGCGGCGGGCCTGCTGGTGCTGCCGATGGCAGGCCAGCCGCCCGAGGTGATCGCGGTGATCGCCCCTTACTGGCTCTGCCTGTCGGCGATGCTGGTGCCGTTCACGCTGACCCTCGTCGCCAAGCAGCTGCTCGATTCGACCGACCGGCCGTGGCTGTCGGTGCTGTTCACCCTGCCGACGGTGGCCATCAACGTCGCGCTGAACTGGGTCCTGATCTACGGCCATCTCGGCTTTCCGGCGCTGGGCCTGACCGGTGCCGGCATCGCCAGCCTCGCCGCCTCCTGCATCGGCACCGCCATCCTCTGGCTCTACGTCCGCCACGGGCCGTCGCAGCGCGCCTGGTGGGACGATCGCGGCCTCGCCCGCGGCGACCTGCGCCAGCAGCTGCGCGAGGGGCTGCCGATGATGACCCAGTACGCGCTCGAGGGCGGGGCGGTGGCGGTGGCGGGCTTCCTCGTCGGCTACTTCGGCGCCGTCGCCCTGGCCGGCAACCAGATCGCCATGTCGGTCGGCACCACGGTCTACATGCTGCCGCTGGGCATGGCGGCGGCGGTGACCATCCGCGTCGCCCAGGCGGCCGGCGCCGGCAACAACGGGCGCATCGCCGCCATCGGCCTCGCCGGCATCGGCACGGTGACGCTGTGGACCGCCCTGTTCGCGCTCCTGTTCCTGCTCGAGGGGGCCCGCATCGCCGGCCTGTTCGTCGACGATCCGGCGGTCATCGCCGCCGCGGCCGCCATCTTCTTCGTCTTCGGCCTCACCCAGGTCATCGACGGCATCCAGTCGGTCAGCCTCGGCGCCCTGCGTGGCATGCTCGACAACCGCTGGCCGACGCTGGTGTCGATCGTCGCCTACTGGCTCCTGGCCCTGCCGCTGGCCTGGCTGCTGGGCTTCGTCCTCGACCTCGGCGCCCCCGGCATCTGGGGCGGCTTCGGCATCGGCCTGATCGTCGCGGCGGTGGCGCTGTCCCACCGCTTCGCGCGGCGCAGCCTGGCGCTGGCCGGCTGATGGCCCAGGCGACGCCGGCGACGCAGCAGCTGCTCCGGCAGGGCATCGCCTTCGCGCTGCGCACCTATGCCTACGATCCGGATGCGGAGCGGATCGGCCTGCAGGCGGCCGAGGCGCTGGGCGAGCCGCCGGCCCGGGTGCTGAAGACGCTGGTGGCGCAGGTCGACGGGAAGCCGGTCTGCCTCGTCCTGCCGTCGGACCGCGAGGCCAGCATGAAGAAGGTGGCGCAGGCGTTCGGCGGCAAGGCGGCGGCGATGCTGCCGGTGCCCGATGCCGAGCGGCTGACCGGCTACAAGGTCGGCGGGGTGAGCCCTTTCGGGCAGAAGCGCCGGCTGCCGACCGCGGTCGACCGTGCCGCCGCCGGCGAGCCCTACGTCTTCGTCAACGGCGGCCAGCGCGGCCTGCAGATCCGCCTCGCCTACGCCGACCTCGTGGCCGCCGCGCAGGCGAGCGAGGCCTCGCTCACGGCCTGAGCCTCAGGACGGCGGGATGAACACCTGGCTGATCGCCTGGAAGGCCGGCGTCGCCTCCAGCGCTGCCGCGTGCGCGGCCAGCCGCGGGTAGCCGGCCATGTCGACGAGCCCGCCATGCGCGTCGTTGAGGAAGCGCAGCGCACAGGCGACGGCGATGTCGGCATGGCCCAGCCGCTCGCCGAACCACCACGGCCCGGGCCGGGCGACGCGGTCGGCCTCCAGCACGTCGAGCACCGCCGCGATCTGGCTGCGGCAGCGCTCGACCCAGACCTGCGAGACCTCGCTGTGCAGGCGCTTCTCGTAGAACAGGCTGACCGACTTCTCGGCGAGGCCGGTGGCCAGCCCGGCGATGCGCAGGGCCTTGTGGCGGGCGGGCTCGGCGGCCGGGAACATCGCCCGCCCGGGCCCGACCAGATGGTCGAGATGGTCGAGCATCAGGTGGCTCTCGACCAGCGCCGTGCCGTCGTCGAGCACCAGCGTCGGCACCCGGCACAGCGGGTTGTACGGGCGGATGCGGTCGGCATCGCCGAAGGTCGACCACGGCCGGTGCTCGAACGGCAGGCCGTAGAGCGTCAGCGCGATGCCGACGCGGCGGACGAAAGGCGAGTCGTACTGGCCGATGAGGATCATGGAAGGCTCCGGTTCCCCCGGGGCCGATCCTGCACCGGGAGCCGGGCGGAGCGCCAGAGCGGGCGGAGCGCGCGGCGACGTGGCCCGTTCCCTTGCGGTCTGCTGCCGATGCGGCAGGCTGGACCGACAACAAGGGGAGGAATCGGATGCTGACCGTGAGCGCGTTCCGCTGGGTGCCGCCGTTCGCGCAAGGGGTCGTGCGCGACCTGCCCGTGCGCTGGGCCTGCGAGGAGGCCGGCCTGCCCTACCGCAGCGCGCTGATCGATCGCGAGACGCAGGCGAGCCCGGCCTACCGGCGCAAGCAGCCCTTCGGCCAGGTCCCGGTAGCCGAGGAGGACGGGCTCGTCCTGTTCGAATCGGGCGCCATCGTGCTGCACATCGGCGAACGCAGCGAGGCGCTGCTGCCGCGCGAGCCGGCGGCCCGGGCCCGCGCCGTCGGCTGGGTGTTCGCCGCGCTCAACTCGATCGAGCCGCGGGTCTCGCAGCTGGCCGAGATCGACCTGTTCCATCCCGACAAGGCCTGGGCGAAGGAGCGCCGGCCGGAGGTCGAGGCGGCGGTGCGCAAGCGGCTGGGCGAGCTCGCCGCCTGGATCGGCGAGCGCACCTGGCTCGAGGACCGCTTCACCGCCGGCGACCTGATGATGGCCTCGGTGCTGCGGATCCTGCGCCATACCGACCTCGTCGCCGCCGAGCCGGTGCTGCACGCCTATCTCGGCCGCTGCGAGGCGCGGCCGGCGTTCCAGAAGGCGCTGGCGGCCCAGCTCGGCGACTTCGAGGCCCGCTAGCCGGGTGCTGGCCACAGCGGGCGGACCTCGACGACGCCGTGGCCGGCGGCGGGGCAGCGCGCCGCCCAGGCGAGCGCCGACGCACGGTCGGGCACCTCGATGAGGAAGTAGCCGCCCAGCTGCTCCTTGGTCTCGGCATAGGGGCCGTCGAGCACCTCGGCACCGCCGGCGCCCTGGCGGACGGTGGCGGCCTCGGCGGTCGGCCGCAGCCGGCCGACGCCGCGCAGCACGCCGGCTTCCGTCAGCGCCGCGGTATAGGCCATGTAGGCCGCCATGCCGCGCTGCTGCTCGTCCGGGGTCAGTCGTGGCCAGCCGCTCTCGTCGACATAGAGCATCAGCAGATAGTGCATCGGGTCCCTCCCCTGCGCCGGCGCGGCGATGCGGATGCCGCCCACCTTTCTGTCGCGCGGGACCTCGCCCGATCGACAGGGCCGCCGCTATCCTGCGGCCGCGGCGGCGGAGGGAACGATGGCCAAGGACCGGGTCACGATCTACGGGATCAGGAACTGCGACACGATGAAGAAGGCCCGCGCCTGGCTCGACGCCCACGGCGTGGCCTACGCCTTCCACGACTACAAGGTGGCCGGGATCGACGCGGCACGGCTGCGCGGCTGGGCCGGACAGGTCGGCTGGGAGAAGCTGCTCAACCGCGGCGGCACCACCTTCCGCAAGCTGCCGGAGGCCGAGCGGGAGGGGCTCGACGCGGCCAGGGCCCTGGCGCTGATGCAGGCGCAGCCGTCGATGATCCGCCGGCCGGTGCTCGAGGCCGGCGAGGCGCTGCTGGTCGGCTTCGCGCCCGAGGCCTACGCCCGGGCGCTGGCCTGAGCCGCCATCCAGGCCGCCGCGGCGTCGAGCAGCCCGGCGAGGACCTCGGTGTCGCTGCGGCCCGTGCGCTTCGGGACGTGGAAGTCGTGGTCGGCATCGGCGGCGAGCTCCAGCGTCGCGCGCGGGCCAAGCCCCGCCACCGTCGCCTGCAGCAGGTCGAGCCGGGCGAGGGCGTCGCGGGTGCCCTGCAGGAACAGCATCGGCAAACCGACGGCGGCCAGCGGGACGGCGCGGTCGGTCCCGGGCTTGCCGGCCGGATGCAGCGGGAAGGCGAAGAAGACGAGGCCGCGGACGCCCGGCAACGGCGCCTCGGCCCCGGCGTAGGCGGTCATCCGCCCGCCGAAGGAGCGGCCGCCGGCGAACAGCGGCAGCGCCGGGGCCAGACCGCGTGTGGCAGCGACGGCGCCGCGGACCGCCGCCTGGGCAATGGCCGGCGGATCCGGCCGGCGGCTGCCGCGCTCCATGAACGGGAACTGGAAGCGCAGCGTGGCGACGTGGCGGTCGGCGAGCCCGGCGGCGAGGCCCGCCATCCCGCGATGGGCCATGCCGGCGCCGGCCCCGTGCGCAAGGACCAGCGCCGCCGAGGCCGAGGGCGGCGCCAGCCACAGGCCGGAGACCGCCCCCTGCCCCTCGACCTCGATGCGGACCGCCTCGCCGTCGCTCACGCCGTCCCGACCGCTGCCTCCCACCGGCCTCCGGCATAGCGCCGGATCGCGCCGTCGTCGCCGATGGCGTGCAGGTGGACCCAGCGGTTGACGACGAGGTCGCGGACCGCGGCATGCTTCGCCAGCACCGCCTCGATCGCCGCCTCGGGCGCCTCGATCAGCACCGCCAGCCGCAGCGGCTCGTGCACCAGCCGGCGGCCGTCGTGCAGCGACTGCCAGGGCAGGCCGGAGCGCAGGTCGCCGGCATTGCCCTCGATCACCCCGAGCCGGCCGACGACGTTGTGCAGCACCTTGTTGCCGCTGCCGAAGACGGCGTTGTTCACCGTCGAGCCGTAGTACTGGAGGTTGATCCAGCTGGCGACGACCATGGGTGCGGTCATGATCAGCTCGAGCACGGCGAAGCCGTCGTCCTGGCGCCAGTCGTAGCTGTGCAGGAAGGCCCGGCCGGCGAGGTCGAGGCCGCGGGTCCGCGCCCGCGGGGCGGCGATGAAGGCGGCATTGCCGGCGAGCCCCCATTCCGGCCGGACCTGCGCCCAGTCGCGGGCCCGCCGGGCGATCGCCGCGTGCGCCGCCTCGTCCGGCCCGACACCGAGGGTCGGCGCCCGCTCCAGCCGGACCTGCGCGGAGGCGCGGTCGAGCCGCAGCCGCAGCTTCGCGACATCGGCGCGGTGCGAGGCCGGGACGAGGGCCTCGTCGCACAGGGTGACGGCGTCGGTGGTGGTGTCGTGAAGGCCGGCCAGGACCCAGCAGTCGTCGCCGAGCGGGATGCCGCGCTGCCGCAGCCCGGCCCGCACCTCCGGGTCGTTGAGCAGGGCCGCGGCGACCCGGGCGTTGACCTCGCCGCCATGGCCGCCGCAGGCGCCGCAGTCGAGACCGGCGGCGTGCGGGTTGTTCACGACGTTGCCGGCATGGCCGCAGAGCAGCACCAGCCGGGCGAAGGGGCCGGTCAGCGACATGCCGCGCAGGATCGACTCGGCGAGCGCCAGCCGCTGCGCCGCGCCGAGGCCGGTGCGCCGGCCGTGATGCTCGCACGGCTCGAGCCGCGGTGCGGTCGCCGGGGCGGGCGCCGCCCTGGCCGGGGCCGCGAGGACGCCGCGCAGCAGCGAGCCGGCGGCGAGCAGCCCGGCGGTCTCGACATAGGCGAAACAGGCGACGGCCGAGGTGCGGAACGCAGTCCACGCCTGGCCCAGCCGCCGCCGCAGCCGCAGGCCCTCGACCAGCGCCGCCTCGTCGCCGCCGACCGCACCCTCGGCGATGGTCACCGAAGGCTTGAGCAGCACCGGGCACTGCGCCGTGCCGTGGACCTCGCCGAGCCGGACGTACTCGAGCGGGACGCCGAAGAAGCCGGCGAAGCCCAGCGTCTCCGCCTCGGGCATCACCGTCTCCAGCGCCCGCCGGTAGACCTCCGAGCGGACGTCGATGCAGAACGCCGCCTGCACCGCCGGGGTCTCGGCCGGCCGCGCCGGTGCCGACCGCAGCGGCGCCAGCAGCCGCTTGCGGCGGCCATGCTCCCAGGCCTCGTGCAGGACGAGGTCGATGGCGAGGGCGCCGTCGCCGACGGGGGCCGTCGGCCGGGTCGCCACCTGCATCGCCTCGCGCCAGGCGGCAGCGAAGGCCTCGTCGTCGCGGCTGGCGAACAGCGCGTAACCCCAGACCAGGCGGATCGCCAGCAGCTCGACCAGGGCCGGATCCTCGCGGCCGTCCAGGGCGGCGTTCCAGACCCGCTGCCGGACGAAGCCGGCCCAGCCGCCGATGTCGAGCAGCGCCCGGACCAGGTAGTCGCGCAGGGCCACGGTCGGGATGCCGAGCCGGTCGACGACCTCGGCGATGGCGGCGCGCGGCTCGGCCGGCATCGCCGCGACCGTCCGCCGGAAGCCGCGCACGCCCATGGCCTCGGCGTTGAGGTCGTGGCGCATCGCCGTCCGCCAGGCGGCGTAGAGGCTGTCGCCGGTCGGCGGCGGCGCCCAGGTGGCCTGCCCGGCATCGAAGTGCGCGGCGCACCACCTGGCGATCTCGTCGACCATGAAGGCCGTCCGCGCGGCCTGCCGGTCACCCTGCGCCAGGCGGTCGAGGACCTCGGCGACGGTGGCGACCCGCGGCCCCTGGCGATGGACCTCGCCCTCGGTGGCGAGGGCCCGCCGCAGCGCCTCGGGATGGGCCGGTATGCCCGGCCCGGCGATGGCGGCGATGCCGGCCGCGAGGTCGGCGTCGTCGATCTCGCCGCGCTCCAGCGCCTGCCGGTAGAAGGCCCGCGGCATCAGCATGTCGATGCCGGCGACCCGCTGCAGGGTGGCGCAGGTCGCGGCGAAGGACTGGCCGGTGAAGCCGAGGAACGGGTTGACCGCGACGAAGTCCTGCAGCGGCCACAGGGGCGCGACGGCGCTGCAGGCGGCGGCGATGGCGGCCCTCAGCGTACCGTCGCGGTCGCCGGAGGACGTCCCGGACCGGCTGTCGGCGGCGAGATCGAGCGTGGGCATGGCGGTCACGGCGTGGCTCCGGTGGCGAGGGTGGCCAGCATCGAGGCGTTGTTGCTGCGCCGCGGCACCGGCGCCGGCCACAGCCGGAGCACCAGCCGGTTGGCCAGCGTGTTGACATAGAGGCCGTTGGCGAGGTGGACGTGCAGGGCGAGCCGCAGGGCACCGGCACCGGGCCTGGCGAGGAGCCAGGGCACGAGGCTGGCGACAGCGAAGCCCGCCACGACCAGGCCCAGCAGCAGCGGCGACGGTGCGGCGAGCGGTGCCGGCAGGGTGCCCGATGCCAGCCAGGCGGCGGCGCCGTGCAGGAGCGCGTAGGCGAGGCCGACGAGCCCGGCGAGGCCCAGGATCCGCGGCAGCAGGGTCCGGGCGGCCCCGGCGATGACCAGCTGGCCGAGGCCCAGGGCAAGGATGGCCCCCAGCGCCACCGCGGCGCCGGGGGCACCGGCCGACTGGCCGGCCAGCGTCACCACCAGCAGGGCCACCGCCGCCAGCAGCCCGCCGACCAGCAGCCGCCGGCCGCCGGCATCGGCGAGGCCGGCCGCCCGGCTGCCGCTGGCCGCACCGCCCGAGGTCAGGAAGGCGTGCGCCTTGTAGAGGGCGTGGGCGACGATGTGCAGCAGCGCCGCCGGGAACGCGGCGAGGCCGCACTGCAGCAGCATGAAGCCCATCTGCGCCACCGTCGACCAGGCCAGCGCCGACTTGATCGAGGTCTGCGTCAGCATGACGAGGGCACCGAACAGCGCGGTGAGGCCGCCGATCACCGCCAGCGTCGTCAGCGCCGGGGCCGACAGGACCATGACGTCGGCGAAGCGCAGGACGAGGAACCCGCCGGCATTGATGACGCCGGCATGGAGCAGGGCCGAGACCGGCGTCGGCGTCTCCATCACCTCGGTCAGCCAGCCGTGCAGCGGGAACTGCGCCGACTTGAGCAGGGCGGCGAGGGCCAGGAAGATGGCGGCGGCGCCGACCGTGCCGGGCACACTGGCGGCGTCGCGCAGCGCCTGGGCGCCGTCGCGGATGACGGCATGCTCGAGGCTGCCGAACTGGCCGAGCAGCAGCAGCATGGCCGCCAGCAGGCAGGCGTCGCCGGCCCGGCTGACGATCAGCTTCTTGCGCGCGGCGAGCACGGCGACCGGCCGCTCGGCGTAGAACTGCAGCAGCCGGTGCAGGCCGACGCTGGTCAGCACCCAGGCCAGCGCCAGCTGGACGAGGCTGCCGGCGACGACCAGCAGCTGCACGGCCGCCAGCGTCAGGCAGAGCCAGCGCAGGAACCGCCCCTGCCCCGGATCGCCGTCGAGATAGGTCCGGCTGTAGGCCAGCACGATGGCGCCGATGAAGGCCACCACCAGCAGCACCGTGACGCTCAGCGCGTCGAGGTCGAGGCCGGGTCCGATGCCGTGCGGGCCGGGCACGCCGGTGCGGACGGGTCCGAGGACCGCCACGACGATGGCGGCAATGACGGCCGAGGCGAGGCCGGCGAGCGCCGCGGCGAGGCCGAGGCGGCCCATCGCCTGCGGCAGGCGGTCGGCGGATCGCGACGGGACAAGGCCGAGGGCGAGCAGCGCCAGGGGCGCCAGGGCGAACAGCCAGGCGGCGGCTGAGATCATCGACGTTTCTCCGGGGAGCGCCCGGATCGGATAGCCGTAGTGGCGTTTGCGGAAAAATTCAAAGATTGAACAAGGTCGTTCGCTTTTCTAAATGCACGGCATGGCGCGGCTGAACTTCCACCACCTCCGCTACTTCTGGGCGATCGCCCACGAGGGCAGCCTGACCCGTGCCGCCGAGCGGCTGAACCTGTCGCAGTCGGCGCTGTCGGTGCAGCTGCAGAAGCTCGAGGAGCAGCTCGGCCACCCGCTGTTCGAACGGACCGGCAAGCGGCTGGTCCTCACCGAAGCCGGGCGGATCGCGCTCGACTATGCCGACACGGTGTTCGCCGCCGGCGAGGAGCTGGTCAGCACGCTGCATGGCCGGCCGTCGTCGGCGCGGCAGGTGCTGCGCGTCGGCGCCATCGCCACGCTGTCGCGCAACTTCCAGCTCGAGGTGCTGCGCCCGGCGCTGGCCCGGCCGGACGTCGAGCTGGTGGTCCGCTCGGGCACCATGCGCGAGCTCCTGGCCCAGCTCGAGACGCACGAGCTCGACCTCGTGCTCGCCAACAGCGCCGCCCCGCGCGACGACGACGCGACGCTGCGCAGCCACCTGCTGCACGAGCAGACCGCGAGCCTCGTCGGCCGGCCGCGTCCCGGCGCCGCCGCGATCCGCTTTCCCGACGACCTCGGCCGCGAGCCGGTGCTGCTGCCGAGCCGCGACAGCGACATGCGCATGGCCTTCGACCGCGTCCTCGACGCCGCCGGGGTCCGGCCGGTCGTCCGTGCCGAAGTCAGCGACATGGCGATGCTCCGCCTGCTCGCCCGGGAGAGCTATGCGCTGACGCTGGTGCCGCCGATCGTCGTCCAGGACGAGCTGCGCAGCGGCCGGCTGGTCGAGCATTGCCGGCTGCCCGAGCTGGTCGAGCGGTTCTACGCGATCGTCCAGGTACGGCGGTTCCCGAACCCGCTGACAGCTGCCCTGGTCGAACAGGCTAGAGGACTGTTGTCCTAATTCTTGGCTTGTGGTAGGGTCCGGCTCCTTGTCAGGAGACCGGGTCATGTCCGTCGATCCCGCCGCCATCACAGCGCTCTTTGCGGACGGCCTGCCGCCGCACCGGACCGCCCTCCAGCGCGACCTGGCGATCCTCGGGGCCTGCGGCATCGTCGGCCGGCGCCTCGAGTTCTTCCTGGCCCAGATCGGCCACGAGACCGCCGGCCTGCGCGTCGTCGAGGAAAATCTCAGCTACAGCGCGGAGCGGCTGACGGCGGTCTGGCCGCGGCGGTTTCCCGACGTCCGCTCGGCCCTGCCCTTCGCCCGCGCCCCCGAGCGGCTGGCCGAGCGCGTCTATGGCGGGCGGATGGGCAACGACGCCGAAGGCTCGGGCGACGGCTGGCGCTATCGCGGCCGCGGCTATCTCCAGCTGACCGGCCGCGACGCCTACCGCGCCGTCGGCGACCTCGCCGGCCTCGACCTCGAGGGCGACCCGGGGCTGGCGGCGGCGCCCGGCACCGCCCTGCGCGTCGCCTGCGCCTGCTGGCGCTGGAAGGGCCTCGATCCCTTCTGCGACGCCGACGACTTCACCGGCCTGAGCCGGCGCATCAACGGCGGGACCAACGGGCTCGCCGACCGCCGCGCCTGGCTGGCCAGGGTTCGCCGTACCCTCGGCGCCGTCGCTGCCGTCTAGACCCGCTCCATCACCCCGTTGACGAAGTTGTAGCTGGCCTCGGCCGCGTGCAGCGCCCCTTCCGGGCGCAGGTGGCTGGAGAACAGGGTGAAGCCGCCGACGGTGAAGGCGTCGCTGCGGAACAGCGTGCGGGCGGCGAGCCACGAGCCGAAGCGGCCTTCGGGCGGCGGCTCGCGGAACCGGCCCAGCGTGACGTGCGGCTGGAAGCGCCGCCGGTCCGGCTCGACGCCCGCCGCCTCGACGATCCGGTCGATCCGCCGCTTCAGCGGCAGCAGCGGCGCTTCGTCCTCGACCCCGGCCCACAGCGTGTGCGGCGCGCCGCGCGGCGGGAACAGGCCCAGCCCGCGGAGCCGCAGCTCGAACGGCCGGGCGGTGATCTCGGCGAGGCCCTCGCCGATCTCGTAGAACACCGGATGGTCGACCTCGCCGATGAAGCGGATGGTGAGGTGGAACTGCTCCTTCTCGGCCCAGCGGATCGCCGGCAGGCCGACGCAGAGGCGGTCCAGCTGCTCGATCACCTCGTCCGGGAGCTCGACGGCGACGAACAGGCGCGGCATGGCGACCTCCCGGGGAAACGCAGGTCCGGCCCCGACCTTAGGCTGTCCGGGCCAGCCTTGCCAAACGGCTTGCGCTCCGATACCGACACGCCGGGCCCGGCCGAGACTCGCCGGTCGAAGGAATCGGCGTGAAGTCCGAAGAGTTCATCCGCGAAGTCGACGAGGAGCTGCAGCGCGACAGGCTGAACACCCTGTGGCGGCGCTACGGCCGCGTGGTGATCGCCGCCGCCGTCCTGCTCGTCGTCGGCGTCGCCGCCCAGCAGGCCTGGCTCGCCTGGCAGGCGTCGCAGCAGGCCAAGGTCGCGACGCAGTACGCCGAGATCGACGGGCAGATGCGCGAGGGCACCTTCGCCGATGCGGCCAGGGAGTTCGACGCGCTGGCGGCCAACGCCCCGGCCGGCTTCGTCGAGCTGGCCCGCCTGCGCGAGGCCGCCGCCGCCGATGCGCTGAAGGATCCGGCCGCCCGCGCCGCGGCGCTCGACAAGCTGGCCAGCGATCCCAAGGCCGATCCGCTCTTGCGCGACCTCGCCGTGCTGCTGGCCGTGTCCGGCGAGCTCGACAGCGGCGATCCCGCCACCCTCCAGGGTCGCCTCGCCCCGCTCGCCGCCGCCGGCCAGCCGTGGCGCAACAGTGCCCGCGAGATGCAGGCGCTGCTCTACATCCGCACCGGCGAAACCGAGAAGGCGCGGCCGATCCTCGACGAGCTGACCAAGGATGCGGCGGCGACCCCGGCCCAGCAGCAGCGTGTCGCCGCCATCCTGCAGAGCCTCGGAGGCGCCGGCTCGTGAGGCTGCGGCGTCGCCTGTTCCTCGGCGCCTCGCTCGCCGCGCTGACGGGCTGCGGCGAGGACGGCTGGTTCGGCGATCCGGAGAAGCGCCTGCCGGGCGACCGCAAGTCGGTCATCCTGCTGGACGAGACGCCGACCGCCGACGAGCGGCTGGCCAACCTCGAGGTCGTGCTGCCGCCGCCGGAGGCGAACCGGGACTGGCCGATGTCCGGCGGCACGCCGTCGCATGCGCCGGGCCACCTCGACGTGCCCGAGACGATCAGCCAGGCGTGGAGCACCGACATCGGCGCCGGCTCCGACCGTCGCGAGCGCCTGCTGGCCTCGCCGATCGTCGGCGGCGGCCGGGTGTTCACCGTCGACGCCGACGGTGTCGTCGGCGCCTTCTCGACCGCCGACGGCCGCAAGCAGTGGACCGCCGAGCCGGACGAGATCGAGCGCGCCGACCGGCTGCGCAGCGGCGGCCTCGCCTTCGCCGGCGACCGCCTGTTCGTCACCTTCGCGCATGGCGACGTGCTGGCCCTCGACGGCGCCAGCGGCAGCGAGATCTGGCGCCAGCGCCTGCAGGCGCCGCTGCGCGCCAACCCGACGGTGGCCGAGGACCTCGTCCTCGTCGTCACCGCCGACAACCAGACCTTCGCGCTGGCCACCGCCGACGGCACCATCCAGTGGCGCCACGCCGGGACCTTCGAGCAGGCGTCGCTACTCGGCGGGGCCGCCCCGGCGGTCGACCAGGGCACCGTCATCGTCGCCTACTCGTCGGGCGAGGTGTTCGCGCTCGGGCTGGTCGACGGCAGCCCGATCTGGACCGACAGCGTGCTGCGGCCGCGGCGGACGCTGGCCATCGGCAGCATCAGCGACATCGTCGGCGACCCGGTGATCAGCGAGGGCCGCGTCATCGTCGCCGGCAACAGCGGCGAGATGGCGTCCTTCGACCTGCTGCAGGGCGGCCGCGTCTGGGACCTGCAGATCACCTCGCGCAACACGCCCTGGGTGGTCGGCGACTTCATCTTCGCCCTGACCGACCGCAACTACGTCGTCTGCCTGCTGCGCCAGGGCGGCCGCATCCGCTGGGTGCAGGCGCTGGACGCGGTCACCGAGGGCGAGAAGGAGCCGCCGCCGCCGGGTCGCTGGGTCGGTCCGATCCTCGCCGGCGACCGGCTGGTGCTGGCCAGCAGCCGCGGCGAGGTCGCCAGCCTTTCGCCCTACACCGGCGAGGTCCTCGGCAAGGCCGAGGTCGGCGGACCGGTCAGCCTGTCGCCGATCGCCGCCGAGCGGACCGTCTTCTTCCTCACCGACAGCGGGACCCTGCTGGCGTTCCGCTGACGCCGTCGCCATCTTCCCAGGCATCATGTCCGCCACCGTCGCGATCCTCGGCCGGCCCAATGTCGGCAAGTCGACCCTGTTCAACCGCCTGGTGGGTGCCCGGCGGGCGCTGGTCGACGACCAGCCCGGCGTCACCCGCGACCGCATCGAGGGCGAGGCCCGCCTTGGCGAGCTGACCTTCCGCGCGGTCGACACCGCCGGCATCGAGACCGGCGGCGACCTGCAGGACCGCCTGCGCCGGCTGACCCTGGCCGCCGTCGCCGAGGCCGATGTCGGCCTCCTGGTGATCGACGCGCGCAGCGGCATAACCCCGGCCGACCGGGACGTCGCCGCCCTGCTCCGCCGCCAGGGCAAGCCGATCCTCGTCGTCGCCAACAAATGCGACAGTGACCGCGTCGCCGCCGACGCCGGCGAGGCCTGGACGCTGGGGCTGGGTGCCCCGGTCGCGATCTCGGCCGAGCACGGCAACGGCATGCCGGACCTGCTGATCGCCCTGCGCGCCCACGTCGCCGCCGAGGGCGACGTCCCTGCGGACGGCGAGGCCGCCGTCCAGGAACCGCCGATCCGCATGGCCATCGTCGGCCGCCCGAACGTCGGCAAGTCGACGCTGCTCAACCGGCTGATCGGCGAGGAGCGGATGCTGACCGGGCCGGAGCCCGGCCTGACCCGCGACGCGGTGACGACACCCCTTGAATGGAAGGGCCGCCGGCTCGAGATCGCCGACACCGCCGGCCTGCGCCGCAAGGCACGGATCGACGAGGCGATCGAGAAGATGTCGACGGCCTCGACGACCCGCGCCATCCGCATGGCGCACATCGTCGTCCTCGTCGTCGATGCCACAGCACTCCTCGAGGCGCAGGACCTGACCATCCTGCGGCTCGCCATCGAGGAAGGCCGCGCCGTCATCGTCGCGGTGAACAAGTGGGACCTAGTCGACGATCCGCAGGCCAAGCTCGCCGAGCTGCGCGACCGGGTCGAGAGCAAGCTCTGGCAGATCAAGGGCGTGCCGGTCGTCACCCTGTCGGCGCTGACCGGGCAGCATGTCGACCGGCTGCTGCCGGCGGCGATCGCGGCGCACGACCGCTGGGCCAAGCGGGTGCCGACCGCGGCGCTGAACCGCTGGCTGCAGGCGGCGCTGGAGAAGAACGCGCCGCCGCTGGTCCAGGGCCGGCGGCTGAAGATCCGCTACGCCACCCAGGCCCGCACCCGGCCGCCGACCTTCGCCCTGTTCGCCAACAAGCCCGGCGAGCGGATGCCGGAGAGCTACCTGCGCTATCTCGATGCCGGGCTACGCGCGACCTTCGGCCTCGACGGCGTGCCGATCCGCTTCTGGGTGCGCCACGGCGACAATCCCTACGACCCGGACTGAGCGTCGACGATCGTCCCGGTGACGGTCAGGGCCGGGTCGAGCAGGCGCAGGAAGGCCGGCGCGACGTCCTCGGGCTGGCGCAGGCTGGCCGGCTTCTCGCCCGGGAAGGCCTGGGCGCGCAGCCGCGTCGCCACCGGGCCGGGATCGATCAGGTTCACCCGCACCGGCGTGATCCGCAGCTCGGCCGCCCAGGCCAGCACCAGCGCCTCCAGCGCCGCCTTGCTCGCCGCGTAGGCGCTCCAGAAGGCGGCGTTGCGCTGCGTGCGGTCGGTGGCGAACACCGCCCGGCCCGCCGGTGCGGCGCGCAGCAGCGGCTCCAGCGAGCGGATCAGGCGCTGGTTGGCCAGCAGGTTGACCGTCATCACCCGCGCCATCACCGGCGGGTCGAGATGGCTGGCCGGGGTCAGCGTGCCGAGGTCGGCCGCGCAGGCGACGAAGCCGTCGAGCCGGCGGAAGCGCTGGAACAGCGGCGCGCCCAGCACGTCGACCTGGTCGCCCTTGGTGAGGTCGAGCGGCACCAGCACCGCCTCGCCGCCGCGCGCCCGGATCCGGTCGTCGACCTCTTCCAGCGCCCCGCGGGTCTTGGCGGTGAGCACGACGGTGGCCCCGGCGGCGGCGCAGGCGCAGGCCACGGCGGCGCCGATGCCACGGCTGGCGCCGGTGACGAGGATGATGCGTCCCGCAAGGTCAGGCGACACGCGCATCCTCGATCAGGAAGGAGAGCTGGCGGCCGGCGTCGCCGGACTCGGCGTCGCTCAGCGTGGTCGGGTAGTCGCCGGTGAAGCAGGCGTCGCAGTACTGCGGCCGGGCGGTGTCGCGGCCGGCCTCGCCGACGGCGCGGTAGAGGCCGTCGATGCTGAGGAACGCGAGGGAGTCGACGCCGATGATGCGGGCCATCTCGGCGACGTCGTGGCGGGCGGCCAGCAGCTTGCTGCGCTCGGGCGTGTCGACGCCGTAGAAGCAGCTGTGCGTCGTCGGCGGGCTGGCGATGCGCAGGTGCACCTCGGACGCGCCGGCGGCACGGACCATGGCGACGATCTTGGTCGAGGTGGTGCCGCGGACGATGCTGTCGTCGACCAGCACCACGCGCTTGCCGTCGAGCGTGCGGCGGTTGGCGTTGTGCTTCAGGCGCACGCCGAGATGGCGGATGTGGTCGGTCGGCTCGATGAAGGTCCGCCCGACATAGTGGTTGCGGATGATGCCGAGCTCGAACGGCAGGCCGGCGGCCTGGGCGTAGCCGATGGCGGCCGGGACGCCGCTGTCCGGCACCGGGACGACGAGGTCGGCCGGCACCGCCGATTCGGCAGCGAGCTCGGCGCCGATCTGCTTGCGCACGTCGTACACGCCCATGCCCTCGACCGTGCTGTCGGGACGGGCGAAGTAGACGTATTCGAACACGCAGAAGCGCCGCGCGCGCGGCCGGAAGGGCTGCTGGCTGACGATGCCGTCGCGGCCGATGGCAATCACCTCGCCCGGCTCGAGGTCGCGGACGAAGTCGGCGCCGATGATGTCGAGGGCACAGGTCTCCGAGGCGAGGATCCAGGCGTCGCCCAGCCGGCCCAGCACCAGCGGGCGGATGCCGAGCGGGTCGCGGACGCCGACGATGCCGTCGTCGTGCAGTGCCGCCAGCGACCAGGCGCCCTCGATCTCGGCCAGCGTCTCGACCAGCCGCTCGACCACGCTGCTGCGCCGGCTGCGCGCCAGCAGGTGGACGATGACCTCGGTGTCGGTGGTCGACTGGAACAGGCAGCCGGCCGCGGCGAGGCGCCGGCGCAGGCTGTAGGCGTTGGTCAGGTTGCCGTTGTGGGCGACGGCGAAGCCGCCGCCGGCGAGGTCGGCGAACAGCGGCTGGACGTTGCGCAGCATGCTGGCGCCGGTGGTGGCGTAGCGGGTGTGGCCGACGGCGGCGTGCCCCGGCAGCCCGGCGATGACGCTCTGCTTGCTGAAGTTGTCGCCGATCAGGCCGACCGCGCGATGGGCGTGGAACAGCCGGCCGTCGAACGAGACGATGCCGGCGGCTTCCTGGCCGCGGTGCTGCAGCGCGTGCAGGCCCAGCGCGGTCAGCGCCGCGGCCTCGGGATGCCCCCAGATCGCGAAGACGCCGCATTCCTCGTGGAAGCGGTCGTCGTCGCCGGGTGCGGTCGGCAGCATCGCGGTCTCCGGCAGCGGCAGGGTCACTGGCCCTGGCCGACGAGCTTGTCCATGGCGTCGCGCTGGGTGTCGCTGTAGCCGGCATCGGCCGGCTGCCGCGACGAGCCCATCACCTCGCGCACCGCCTCGAGCTTGCGGGCCCCCTCGCCGGCCCGGGCCGCGGCGGTCTCGCCCTTCTCCGCCAGCTCGGGCGGCAGCAGCGAGCGCAGCCAGTCGGCACCCAGCTCGACCGGACGGCGCAGGTAGGCCTCGCGCACCCAGGTCGGCTGCTGCTCGGGCTTCACCAGCATGCCGAGCGTCAGCCAGGCGAGGCAGACCAGCACGGCACCGCGGACGATGCCGAACAGCAGCCCGCCGACGCGGTCGAGCACACCGAGGCGGCCGCCGTCGACCCCGCCGGCAAGCATGCCAGCGATGATCTTGAGGACGATCAGCGGAATCAGGAAGACGCCGGCACCGGTGGCGACCTGCGCCAGCAGCTCGTGACCGATCGCCTGCTTGGCCAGCGGCAGCACCGCATCGTAGGCGTACCAGGCGACGACCGCGGCGCCGACCCAGCAGACGATGCCCAGGACCTCGCGGACCATGCCGCGGCCCAGCGCCACCAGCGCCGAGAGCAGCACGATGACGCCGGCGGCGATGTCGAACAGCGTGACCGGCAGACCGCCCAAGCCCTGCATCAGTGCCTCATGCCTCGCCGCCGAGGTCGAACAGCTCGAGCAGCTCGCCCAGCTGGCGGATCTCGCTGAGCGCGATCGGCGGCGCCTTCGCCGGCTTGGTCCGCGGCACCACCGCCCGCTCGAAGCCGAGCTTGGCCGCCTCGCGCAACCGCGCCTCGGCATGGCCGACCGCCCTGACCTCGCCGGCCAGGCCGATCTCGCCGAAAGCCACGGTGCTCGGGGGCGCCGCCCGCCCGGACAGGGAGGAGACCAGGGCCATCGCCACCGCCAGGTCCGCCGCCGGCTCCTGGATGCGGAGCCCGCCCGCCACGTTGAGATAGACGTCGCGTCCGGCCATCACAAGGCCGCAGCGCGTCTCCAGCACCGCCAGGACCATGGCCAGGCGGCCGGAATCCCAGCCGACCACGGCCCGGCGCGGCGAGCCCGGCAGGCCGGGCGCCACCAGCGCCTGGATCTCGCACAGGACCGGGCGGGTGCCTTCCATCCCGGCGAACACGGCCGAGCCCGGCACGCCCGCTTCGTGCTCGGCCAGGAACAGCGCCGACGGGTTCGGCACGGCCACGAGCCCTTCCTCGCGCATCTCGAACACGCCGATCTCGTTGGCCGGGCCGAAGCGGTTCTTGACGGCGCGCAGGATGCGGAAGGGATGGCCGCGCTCGCCCTCGAAGTAGATGACGGCGTCGACCATGTGCTCCAGCACGCGCGGGCCCGCGATCTGCCCGTCCTTGGTGACGTGGCCGATCAGCAGGACCGAGGTGCCGCGCTTCTTGGCGAAGCGGATCAGGGCGTCGGCCGAGGCGCGCAGCTGGCTGACGCTGCCCGGCGCCTGCTCGAGCTCCTCGACGTACATCGTCTGGATCGAGTCGATCACCAGCAGCTGCGGCGGGCTGGGCCCCTCGATGCCGGCCAGGATCTCGCGCACGGAGACGGCCGCGGCCAGCTTGACCGGCGCGTCGGCGAGACCGGTGCGGGCGGCGCGCAGGCGGATCTGGTCGACAGCCTCCTCGCCGCTGACATAGACGACGCCCAGGCCCTGCCGCGCCAGCGAGGCCGCGGCCTGCAGGGTCAGCGTCGACTTGCCGATGCCGGGATCGCCGCCGACCAGCAGGGCCGAGCCGGGGACGAGGCCGCCGCCGAGCACCCGGTCGAGCTCGGGCAGGCCGGTGGCGGTGCGGGCCAGCGGCGTGCCGCTGCCGGCGAGGTCGTGCAGCTCCATGCCGCCGCGCCGGGCGCCGGAGGGCGACGGCTTCGCCGTGCCCCGGGCGGCCGTCTCCTCGACCAGCGTGTTCCAGGCGCCGCAGGCGTCGCAGCGCCCGCTCCACTTGGGCTGCACCCCGCCGCAGCTCTGGCAGACGTAGACGTGCTGGGTCCGCGCCACCGCCGGCGGGCTCAGGCGCTGCCGATGCCCGAGGCACCGACCCGGATCGGCCCCTCGGCGCGGCCGTGGACAAACTGGTCGACGTAGGGATTGCCGCTGCGGTCGAGCTCGGCCACCGGCCCCGACCAGACGATGCGGCCGTCGTAGAGCATGGCGACGATGTCGGCGATCTTGCGCACGCTCGCCATGTCGTGGGTGATCGACAGCGCGGTGGCACCGAGGTTGTGCGTGGTGCCGCGGATCAGCCCGTTGATGACGTCGGCCATGATCGGATCGAGCCCGGTCGTCGGCTCGTCGAAGAAGATGATCTCGGGGGCGGTGCAGACCGCCCGGGCGAGGCCGACGCGCTTCTGCATGCCGCCCGACAGCTCGGCAGGCGACAGGTCGGCGACCTCGGGGCCGAGGCCGACCTTGGCCAGCGTCGCCACCGCCTGCTCGCGCGCCTCCCGGCGGCCGGCCCGGCGCTTGGCGATCAGCCCGAAGGCGACGTTCTCCCAGACCGGCAGGCTGTCGAACAGGGCACCGCCCTGGAACAGCATGCCGAACTTGCCGCGCGTCGCCTCGCGCGTCGCCGCGTCGGCGCCGACCAGCTCGACGCCGTCGACCTGGATCGAGCCCGAATCGGGCTCGAGGATGCCGAGGATGCACTTGAGCAGCACCGACTTGCCGGTGCCCGAGCCGCCGATGACGACGACCGAGCTGGCGACCGGCACGTCGAGATCGAGGTCGCGCAGCACCCGCTTGGGCCCGAAGCTCTTGTTCAGGCCGCGGATGCGGATCTTGGGCGGGCCCTCGCTCATCGGCTGAAGAACAGCTCGGTGATGATGTAGTTCGCGACCAGGATCATGATCGAGGCCGAGACGACGGCACGGGTGGTGGCGGCACCGACACCCTGCGCCCCGCCCTTCGAGCGGTAGCCCTGGTAGCAGCCCATCAGGGCGATGATGAAGCCGAACACGGCCGCCTTGACGAGGCCGGAGACGACGTCCTGGGTCTCGAGGAACTCGAAGGTGCGGTTGATGTACTCGATCGGCTGGAAGCCCAGCTTGTAGACGCTGACGACGAAGCCGCCCATGACACCGATGACGTCGGCCACCAGCACCAGCAGCGGCAGCATCAGCAGGCCGGCGAGCAGGCGCGGGAAGACGAGGTAGCGCATCGGATCGGTCGACAGCGTCGTCAGCGCGTCGATCTGCTCGGTGACCCGCATCGTGCCGATCTCGGCCGCCATGGCCGCGCCGACGCGGCCGGCGACCATCAGCCCGGCCAGCACCGGCCCGAGCTCGCGCGTCATCGACAGCACAACGATGGTCGGGATGGCGCTCTCGGCCTCGAAACGGGCGAAGCCGGTATAGCTCTGCAGGGCCAGCACCATGCCGCTGAAGATCGCGGTCAGGCCGACCACCGGGAGCGAGAAGTAGCCGATCTCGACCATCTGGCGGAGGATCAGCCGCGGGTACCAGGGACCGGCGACGCCACGGACGATCGCCTCGACGGCGAACAGGACGAGCTCGCCGACGCTCTCGCAGGCGCCGAGCACGCCGCGGCCGATGCTGGCGAGCGGGTTCATGCGGCGAGCACGGGGCGCGGCGTGACGGTCATGCAGGTCCGGATCGAGGGCGCCCGATCCCTGCCGGGCCGGAGGCGGCGGTAGCCCAGCCCCCGGGTGGCGTCAACCGCAGCGCGGTCGCAAGGCCCCGGACGCTACGGATAGTCGCCGCCGTAGCCGCCGTGCTCGAGGTTGCGGAAGCGGCCGTAGCCGGCGTCGAACTGGACCTCGACCTTGCCGATCGGGCCGTTGCGCTGCTTGGCGACGATGACCTCGGCCTTGTTGTGCGCCGCCTCGAGCTGCGACTTCCACTGGAGGTACTCCTCCTGGTAGCGGTCGGCCTTCTGGTCGGGGCGCTGCTTCGGCTCGGCGCGCGACAGGTAGTACTCGTCGCGGTAGACGAACATGACGACGTCGGCGTCCTGCTCGATCGAGCCGGACTCGCGCAGGTCCGACAGCATCGGCCGCTTGTCCTCGCGGGCCTCGACGGCGCGCGACAGCTGCGACAGGGCCAGCACCGGGACGTTGAGCTCCTTGGCGATGGCCTTGAGCGTCTGGGTGATCTCCGAGACCTCCTGGACGCGGTTCTGCTCGCTGTGCTTGCCGACGCCGCGCAGCAGCTGGAGGTAGTCGACGACCAGCAGCGACAGGCCGTGCGTCCGCTTGAGCCGGCGGGCCCGGGTGCGCAGCGCCGCCACCGACAGCGCCGGGGTGTCGTCGATGAACAGCGGCAGGTTGGCGAGCTCCTGGCTGGCACGGACGACGCGCGGCCAGTCGCCGTCCTCGATGGCGCCGCGGCGCAAGAGGTCGGAGCTGATCTCGGCACTGGCCGAGAGCAGCCGGGTGGTCAGCTGCTCGGCCGACATCTCCAGCGAGAACACGCCGACGACGTAGTTGTCGTGCTTGAGGTGCTGGCGCTCGCTGGCGTCGACCTTGCTGGCGGCGGCGTTGGCGGCCATCGTGATGGCCAGCGCCGTCTTGCCCATGCTCGGCCGGCCGGCGAGGATGATGAGATCGGAGCGCTGCATTCCGCCCAGCTTCTCGTCGAGGGCGGCGAGGCCGCTGGGCACGCCGGTGACCCGCCCGGCCTTGCGGTAGGCGATCTGGATCATCTCGACGGTGCTGGTCAGCACGTCCGGGAACTTGCGGAACTCGCCCTTGACCTCGCCCTGCTGCGCCAGCTGGAACAGCTCGCGCTCGGCCTGCTCGATCTGGTCCGAGCCACGGGCCTCGGCGGCCGGATCGAAGGCGCGGTTGACGATGTCCTGGCCGACCGCGATCAGCCCGCGGCGGACCGCCAGGTCATGGACAAGGTCGGCGTACTCGACCGCGTTGATGATCGTCTCGGCGGCGCGAGCGAGGCTCAGCAGGTAGCGCCCGCCACCGAGCTCGGCGAAGGCCGGATCGTCCTCGAACAGCGTCTTCAGCGTCACCGGGTCGGCGAGCTGGCCGCGGGCGATGCGCTGCGCCACGCACTCGAAGATCTTGGTATGCACCGGCTCGTAGAAGTGCTCGGCGCGCAGGAAGTCGGCGACGCGGTGGTAGGTCTCGTTGTTGACGAGGATGGCGCCGAGCAGGGCCTGCTCGGCATCGAGGTTGTGCGGCTGGGTGCGGATCGGCGGGTTCGCCGCCGCCGGCTGCCCGGGTGCGTAGTTCGCGAGCGGATGGATCTCGGCCATGCCGGGACCTTACCACGCGCGTCGCCGGCCGGGAGGCGCGGACGATCCACAGGCCGGGAACAACCTTGGGGACAGGACCGGGACAAGCGGTGGACGGGCGCAGGGCAGCGGGCGGCGCTGTGGCCTAGCCGAAACAGAGCCGGTCGATCTCCGCCGGGTCACGGCGCAGGCGGGCGTACTGGTCGTGCAGGAACTGCACGGTCTCGGCGGCATAGGCGCGGCCATGGCCGCTGTGCGCCACGGCGTCCTCGGCCAGCTCGAGGGCCATGCGCAAGGTCAGGTAGTGCGCCGTCGGCACCCCGGCACGCAGGCAGACCGCGGCGAGGAAGCGCCGGTCGCTGTGGTAGACCAGGCGGCGGCAGCGCGGCGGCTCGATCCGCGCCAGCAGCGCCAGCGCCATCTCGAACGAGGCGACGTCGCCCTCCTTGAGGAAGCGCAGGATGGTCTCGTGGCTCAGCTCGCCGGCGACGATGCGCTCGCGGATGCGGCGCTCCAGCGCCCGCTCGCCATGGTCGCGCGAGACCATGCTGATGGTCGCCCGCTCGCGGGTTGCCCGCATCAGGGCGCGGGCCTCGTCCGGGGCGATGGTGCGGCTGCGGACGAGCTCCCACTCGAGGCGGTCGCCGACGATCCCGACCAGCTGGTCGACCAGCTCGAACGGCAGCTCCGGCCGGCGAACCAGCCGGTCATGGATGGTGCGGTCGGTCCGCCAGTCCTCGACCACCCGCTGCAGCGTCGCCTGCGAGAAGCGTGCACCGGCATTGGCGACGACGCGCGCCACCACCTGCCGCTCGCCGGTCGCCACCAGAGCCTCGGTGACGTCCTCCGAGATGACGTCGCGCGCCGCCACCGCCAGGGCGTACTGCATGGCATTGGTGCGGACGATGGCGATCAGGTCGTCGTCCGCGAGGACGAGGCTGCGCTCGAGCACCGGCCGGGCGACGGCGACGGCATCGCGCGCCAGCTGCACGGCGACCGGCTGCGGCAGGTTGGCGCTGCCGGCGATGGTCTCGGCTAGCACCTCGCGGACCCGCTGGGCGACGTCGCGCACGAGCAGGCCGAGCACGGCGTTGGCCAGCTCGGCATGGCCGCCCGCGGCGAGCTCGTCGAACTGCTCGCCGAACTTCCGCGCGACGACGGCACGGGCCTCGGGCGAGCGGTCCTGCTGCAGGGTGCGGACGTCGTCCATCGACAGCTTCGGCGGCTGTGCCGGAGCGCCGGCCCGCTGCAGCATGGCCTGCCGCCGCTGTCCGCCCGCCATCGTCGCCGCTGGTGCGCCCATGCTCCCGGTCCGTGCGAGGCCACGCGCCACGGCCCCTGCGGGCCCGGCGCTGGCACGCTAGGCGCGGCAGGCTTAAGGAACGGTTTATGCGCGCCCCCTCGCTGCTCGCCGAGGCTCAGGCCGCCGACGCCATCCGGCGTGGCGCCATGCGCCTCCTGCTCGACCTCGACCTTGCCGCCATCCCCGAGGTGACGCTGCCGAATGGCCGCCGCGCCGACCTCGTCGCCGTCGGCGCGGGCGGCGAGCTGACGCTGGTCGAGATCAAGTCGTCGCGCGAGGATTTCCTCACCGACCGCAAGTGGCCGGACTATCTGGGCTTCGCCGACCTGTTCTACTTCGCGGTCGCGCCCGACTTCCCGCTGGAGCTGCTCCCCGCCGACGAGGGGCTCATCCTCGCCGACCGCTTCGCCGGCGCCATCCACCGCCCGGCGCGCAAGCGGCCGGTCGAGCCGGCGCGGCGCAAGAGCCTGCTGCTGCGCTTCGCGCGGCTGGGGGCGCTGCGCCTGCACGGCGCCATGGACCCCGAGGCGCTGGCCGGCCGGCTCGACGGCTGAGGCGGCTCAGTCGCCCTCGGCCAGCCACTCGTCGACGAGGTAGCGGGCGATGCTGTCGGGCCCCGGCAGCCGCACCGGCCGGCGCGCCTCGTCGCGCAGCTCGCCGCGCTCGAACCAGCGCGCGTCCTCGATCTCGTGCGGGTCGATGACGATGGCGGTGCTCAGCGCCTGCGCGCGGAAGCCCAGCATCAGCGACTGCGGGAACGGCCAGGGCTGCGACGAGCGGTAGCGGACCTCGCCGAGCTCGACACCGACCTCCTCGAAAACCTCGCGGCGCAGGGTCTCCTCGAGCGACTCGCCGGGCTCCACGAAGCCGGCGAGCGTCGAGTACATGCCGGGCGGGAAACGGTCGGCGCGGCCGAGCAGGCAGCGGTCGCCGTCGGTGACCAGCACGATCACCGCCGGGTCGGTGCGCGGGAAGGTCTCGTTGCCGCAAGCCGGGCATGGCCGGGCATGGCCGCCCTGGGTGACGCCGTTCTCGGTGCCGCAGGCGCCGCAGAAGCGGTGGCGGGCGTGCCAGTGGGCGAGGCCGCGGGCATAGGCCAGCAGGCCCGCCTCGGCCGCCGGCAGCAGCGTGCCGACGCTGCGCAGCTCGACGAAGTGGCCGCCCGGCATCTCCGGCTCGCCGAAGTCGGCCGAGAACACGGCGGTGTCGCCGAGCCGGCCGAGGAACACGGCAGCGGCGGGCAGCGGCCGGTCGAGCTCGGCCAGCGCCGGCAGCAGCGCCCGCGGGCTGGCGTCGTCGCCGCCGACCAGCACCTTGAGCCCGGACATCGGCAGCACGCGGGTCGCCGGATCGGACCGGCGCGCGGCCAGCCAGGCGTCGTCGCGGCGGAGGTTGCCGGCGCGGTCGAAGCCGACGCCCGAATAGACGTGCGGCGGCCGGTTGTTGACGGGATGCATGACGGCCCGGGCAGCTGGCGGTGCGCGAATGTCCCGCAGCCCGCCATCTTGCGCAAGCCGCCGCCACGGCCGATATTCGTGCGTGGAAGGCTGGCGGCGGACGGTGTCCTCGCCAACCCGGTCAGGTCCGGAAGGAAGCAGCCGTAACGAGTTCCGCACCGGGTCGTCCGTCAGCCTTCCGCTTCCCCCCTCCGCCACCACCGCGACCGTGAGCCCGGACCAGCCCATCGCCTACCGGGTTCTTGCCCGTAGCTACCGGCCGACCCGGCTCTCCGAGCTGATCGGGCAGGATGCGCTGGTGCGCACGCTGGGCAATGCCCTGGCCTCGGGCCGCGTGGCGCATGCCTTCATGCTCTCGGGCATCCGCGGCGTCGGCAAGACGACGACCGCGCGGATCATCGCCCGGGCGCTCAACTGCACCGGGCCGGACGGCAGTGGCGGGCCGACGCCGGAGCCCTGCGGCACCTGCCCGAGCTGCGTCGCCATCGCCGGCGACCGCTCGCTCGACGTCATCGAGATGGACGCCGCGACCAACACCGGGATCAACGACATCCGCGACATCGTCGCGACGGTGGCGTTCGGCCCGGCGGCGTCGCGCTACAAGGTCTACATCATCGACGAGGTCCACATGCTGTCGGCGGCGGCCTTCAACGGCCTGCTGAAGACGCTGGAGGAGCCGCCGCCGCACGTGAAGTTCGTGTTCGCCACGACCGAGCTGCGCAAGGTGCCGGTGACCGTGCTGTCGCGCTGCCAGCGGTTCGAGCTGCGCCGTGTCGAGCCCGAGGTCATCAAGGCCCATCTCGCCAACGTGTGTGCCAGGGAGAAGGTCGAGGCCGACGCCGAGGCGCTGGCGCTGATCGCCCGCCTCGCCGGCGGCTCGGTACGCGATTCGCTGTCGCTGCTCGACCAGGCGATCGCGCTCGGCGAGGGCCATGTCGCGGTCGGCCCGGTGCGCGAGATGCTGGGCCTCGCCGACCAGACGCAGCTGGTGGCGCTGTTCGCGGCGGCGCTGCGCGGCCAGGCCGGCGACGCGCTCGAGCGGATGGCCGAGCTGCACCGCCTCGGCGCCGATCCGGCGGCGGTGCTGGTCGACCTGCTCGACCTGTGCCACCGGCTGAGCCGGCTCGAGGCCAGCCCGCAGCAGGCGGCGACCGATCCGACGCTGGATCCGGCGGCGCGGCCGCTCGCCGCCGAGCTCGGCATCGGCGCCCTCACCCGCGCCTGGCAGATGCTGCTGCGCGGCATCGAGGAGGTGAACGCCGCCCCCGATGCGCTGGCCGCCGCCGAGATGATCCTCCTGCGCCTGGCGACGATGGCCCAGCTGCCGCCGCCGGGCGAGCTGCTGCGCATTGCCCAGGGCGACGCTGCGGTGCCGGCGGCCGCGGCCGTCCCGGCGCCCCGACCGGCCCCGTCCGGGGGTCGGCCGCAGGCCTCGGCAGTGGCGGTCGCCATCGAGCCCCGGCCGGCCGAGGGCGGACCGGACTCCTGGCCGGCGCTGGTGGCGCTGCTGCGCGACCAGGACGAGCCGATGCTGGCCGCCTGGCTCCACGAAGGCGCCCACCTCGTCCGCTTCGAGCCGGGCCGGCTGGAGCTGCGGCTGACGCCGGGCCTGCCGCCCGACCTGCCGAACCGGCTGAGCAACGCCCTGCTCCGGATCACGACCCGGCGCTGGCTCGTCTCGGTGGTCAACGCGGGCGGCGAGCCGACGCTCTCCGCCCAGGCGGACGCGGCCCGCGACCGGCGGCTCGCCGAGCTCGCCGACGAGCCCGCGATCCGGAGCCTGCTCGAGCAGTTTCCCGGTGCCCGCATCGTCGACGTGCGCACCGATCCCGACAACCCCGCACCAGGAACCGGCAGCCCATGAAGAACATCGGCAACATGCTGAAGGAGGCGCAGAAGCTGCAGGAGCGGATGGCCGAGATGCAGAACCGCCTGGCCGAGGTCGAGATGAGCGGCTCGGCCGGTGGCGGGATGGTCTCGGTGACGCTCAGCGGCAAGGGCGAGATGCGCAAGATCAAGATCGACCCGGCGCTGGTGGTGCCGGGCGAGGTCGAGATGCTCGAGGACCTGATCGTCGCCGCCACCAACGACGCCAAGGGCAAGCTCGAGGTGCACCTGCAGGGCGAGATGGGCAAGCTGACCGGCGGGCTGCCGCTGCCCCCGGGCTTCAAGCTGCCGTTCTAGGACCGCGATGTCGTCCCTGGACATCGAGCGGCTGGTCCGCCAGCTGGCGCGGCTGCCGGGCATGGGCCCGCGCTCGGCCCGCCGGGCGGCGCTGGCCATGCTGAAGAAGCCCGATGTCCTGATGGCGCCGCTGGCCGACGCGATGCGCCTGTGCGCCGAGCGGGTCGTCACCTGCGGCACCTGCGGCAACCTCGACAGCACCGATCCCTGCGGCATCTGCCGCGATCCCGAACGCGACGCCTCGCTGCTGGCCGTCGTGCAGGAGGTCGAGGACCTGTGGGCCATGGAGCGGGCCGGGGTGATGCGCGGCCGCTACCACGTGCTGGGCGGCAGCCTGTCGGCGCTGGACGGCGTCGGCCCGGACGAGCTCGGCGTCGACCGCCTGCTGCGCCGCGTCGCCGACGGCGAGGTGGCCGAGGTGATCCTGGCGCTGGGGGCCACGGTCGAGGGCCAGACCACCGGCCACTACCTGGCCGAGCGGCTGCGGCCCCTCGGCTGCCGGGTCAGCCGCATCGGCCACGGCGTGCCGGTCGGCGGCGAGCTGAACTATCTGGACGAGGGAACCCTGGGGGCGGCGCTGAAGGCGCGGCAGCCGCTCGCTTGACGCCTGCCGGAGCGCTGCCTAACAGGGCGCGTCCCGCTCCAACCCGGTCACGCCGATGCCGCTCCTGCAGATCCTGCAGGTCCCCCACCCCGTGCTCAAGCGCGTCGCCGCGCCGGTCGAGGCCGTCACCGACGAGCTGCGCCGGCTGATGGACGACATGCTGGCGGCGATGTACGCCGCACCGGGCATCGGCCTCGCCGCTCCGCAGGTCGGCGTCAGCAAGCGCGTGATCGTGCTCGACCTCGGCAAGGAGGAGACGACCCGCGACCCGCTGCGGATGGCCAATCCCGAGCTGCTGTGGACCTCGGACGACTCGGTGGCCATGGAGGAGGGCTGTCTCAGCCTGCCCGACCAGTTCGCCGAGGTGAAGCGGCCATCGGCGGTCCGCGTCGGCTACCTCGATGCCGACGGCAACCGTCAGGAGCTGGCTGCCGACGGCATGCTGGCGCGCTGCCTGCAGCACGAGATCGACCATCTCGACGGCGTGCTGTTCGTCGACCACCTCTCGCCGCTCCGCCGCAACATGCTGCTGCGCAAGCACGAGAAGGCGAGGCGCCTGCGTGCCTGAGACCGCACCCCGGCGGGGGCGGCTGATCGTCATGGGCACCAGCGCCTTCGCGGTGCCGGCGCTGGAGCGGCTGCTGGCCGTCGGGCACGAGATCGTCGCGGTCTACACCCAGCCGCCGCGCCCGGCCGGCCGCGGCCACGCCCTGCAGCCCACGCCGATGCAGCTGGCCGCCGAGCGGTTGGGCCTGCCCGTCGAGACGCCGGCGACGCTGCGCGATCCCGATGCCGTCGCGCGGCTGCGTGCCCATGGCGCCGATCTCGCCGTGGTCGGCGCCTACGGCCTGCTCCTGCCGCAGCCGGCTCTCGATGCGCCGCGCCTCGGCTGCATCAACCTGCACGCCTCGCTGCTGCCGCGCTGGCGCGGCGCCGCGCCGATCGAGCGCGCGATCCTGGCCGGCGACGCCGAGACCGGGCTTAGCATCTTCCAGATGGAGGCCGGGCTCGACACCGGGCCCGTGCTGGCGATGCAGGCCATTCCGATCGGCCCGGGCGACGATGCCCCGGCCCTGCACGAGCGGCTGGCAGCACTGGCGGCCGGCATGCTGCCCGAGGTCGTCGACAGGCTGCTGGCCGGCACGGCCGTCGCCACGCCGCAGCCAGCCGAGGGCGCCACCTACGCCAGGAAGCTGCGCAAGGAGGAAGGCCGCGTCGACTTCGCGCTGCCGGCCGAGGCCGTCGAGCGCATGTTGCGGGCCCTGAACCCGCGGCCCGGCTGCTGGTGCGATGCCAGGGGCGAGCGGCTGGCGCTGCTGGCTGGCGAGGTGGTCGACGGTACCGGCGAGCCCGGCACGGTGATCGGCTTGCCGTTGACGGTGGCCTGCGGGCAGCGCGCCCTGCGCCTCACCCGTGTCCAGCGGGCCGGGCGCCGGCCGGTATCGGCCGACGAGCTGCAGCGCGGCTTTCCGCTGCCGGTCGGCACGCGGCTGGGCTGAGCGCCCGATGCCGCGCTACCGCCTCCTCCTCGAGTATGATGGCGGTCCTTTCGCGGGCTGGCAGCGGCAGCCCGAGGGCCGATCGGTGCAGCAGGCCGTCGAGACCGCGATCCACGCGTTCTGCGGCGAGGCGGTCGTCCTGACCGCCGCCGGGCGGACCGACGCCGGCGTCCATGCGGCGGGGCAGGTCGCGCATCTCGACCTCGAGCGCGAGGTCCCGCCAGAGCGGCTGATGGGCGCGGTCAACGCGCACCTGCGGCCGCAGCCGGTTGCCGTCCTCGAGGCCGCGCATGTCGACGACGCCTTCCACGCCCGCTTCGATGCCGTCGCCCGGCACTACCGCTACCGGATCCTCAACCGGCGTGCCCCGGCCGTGCTCGATGCCGGGCGCGTCTGGCACGTGCCGGTCCCGCTCGATCCGGAGCGCATGCACGATGCGGCGCAGGCGCTCGCCGGCCGGCACGACTTCACCAGCTTCCGCGCCGCCGCCTGCCAGGCGGCGTCGGCGGTCAAGACGCTGTCGCGCATCCATGTCCGCGCCAGCGGCGACCTCGTCGAGGTCGCGGTCAGCGCCCGGTCGTTCCTGCACCACCAGGTGCGCAACATCGTCGGTACGCTGAAGCTGGTCGGCGAGGGCCGCTATCCGGTCGGCTATGTCCGCGAGGCCCTGCTGGCCCGTGACCGCAGCGCCGCCGGGCCGACGGCCCCGCCGCAGGGACTCTGCCTGGTCCGGGTCGACTACCCGACCTGAAGCAGCCGGTCGGTGGTGGAGTTCAGCAGCACCGACAGGATGATGTCGATGACGACGATGGCGAAGGCGATCAGGCCGGTCGTGGCGAGTGCGGTCCGGACGACCTGCCACTGGTAGACCAGCGCCACCAGCGTGGCCGCCAGCGTCAGGTAGCCGCCCTGGGCCGCCGGCATCAGGCCCGACAGCAGGAGGGCCACGACCAGCAGCCCGACCTGCAGCACCATCGACCAGTTGGCGGCGATGACCAGCACCGCATAGCGATGCCCGAGGCCGAGCAGGCGGGTGATGACGATCGAGGTCGCCGGGAAGACCAGCCAGCCGACGGCGTAGGCCAGCGTCTCGACGATCAGGATCGTGCCGACACCCGCTTCGGCACCCCGCTGGGCGTACTGCTGGGCAACCAGCAGCAGGTAGCCCGGCGCGCAGAGGACGGCGGCGTAGAACGAGTTCCAGAAGCCGTCGACGGTGAGGTTGAAGCGCTGCAGCGCGGCGGGCTCGCGTCGCGCGAGGCCCCAGGCTCCCTCCAGCGAGCTGACGATCTCCTCGCGGGAGGGCGTCACCGAGCGCTGAACCAGCGCTCGAGGAAAGTCGTGTAAATCCTTGTCAGATCACGAATGTCGTTCACCGTCACGCGTTCGTCGGCCTGGTGCATCGTGGCGCCCACCAGACCAAACTCGATGACCGGCCCGAAGTGCCGCACGAAGCGCGCGTCGGAGGTGCCGCCGGAGGTGTTGAGCTCGGGCCGGCGGCCACAGACGGCCTCCACGGCATCGCCCAGCAGCTGGCTGAGGCGCCCCGGCGCGGTGACGAAGGCGTCGCCGCTGCTGGCGAAGGTCAGCTCGTAGGGCCCGCCCACTGAATCGCACCGCTCGCGCACCCAGCGCTCCAGGGACTCCGCATCGTGGAGGTCGTTGTAGCGGATGTTGAAGCGGGCGGATGCCCGTGCCGGCACCACGTTGCCGGCCGGGTTACCGACATCGATGGTCGTCACCTGCAGCGTCGACGGCTCGAAGTGGGCCGTTCCGGCATCCAGCGGCGTTTCGGTCAGCGCGTGCAGCATGCGCACGATGCGGTGCGCGGCGTTGTCGGCACGATGCGGATAGGCGGTGTGGCCCTGCTTGCCGTGCGCCACCAGGGTGGCGCTGGCCGAGCCGCGCCGGCCGATCTTGGCGACGTCGCCCAGCACCTGCGGGCAGGTCGGCTCGCCGACGATGCAGGCATCGAACCGCTCGCCCTGCTCCGCCATCCAGGCCAGCACCTTCTCGGTGCCGTCGACGGCGTCGGCCTCCTCGTCGCCGGTGATCAGCAGGCTGATCGAGCCCGGCGGACGGCCGTGCGCGGCGAGATAGGCGCCTGCCGCCGCGATGAAGCAGGCGACGCCGCTCTTCATGTCGGCGGCACCGCGGCCCCAGACCATGCCGTCCTTCAGCTCGCCGGCGAACGGATCGACGCTCCAGGCGGCCCGGTCGCCCGGCGGGACGACGTCGACATGGCCGGCGAACAGCAGGTTCGGGGCACCATCGCCGATGCGGGCGTAGAGGTTGTCGATCCGGGCCTTGCCCGGCGAGGCGAACGGCAGCCGCCGGCAGGCGAAGCCCAGTCCATCGAGCGTGCGCTGCACGACGTCAAGCGCCCCCTCGGCGGCCGGCGTGACGCTCGGGCAGCGGACCAGCTCGCGGGTCAGCTCGACCGGATCGACGGGTGCCATCAGTCGCGCAGCAGCTCGTTGATCGAGGTCTTCGAGCGGGTGCGCGAGTCGACCTTCTTGACGATGACGGCACAGTAGAGGCCGGGCCCGGGCGAGCCGTCCGGCAGCGGCTTGCCCGGCAGGGTGCCGGAAACAACCACCGAGTAGGCCGGGACGCGGCCCATGAACACCTCGCCGGTGGCACGGTCGATGATCTTGGTCGAGGCGCCGATGTAGACGCCCATGCCCAGCACCGAGCCCTGCTCGACCACCACGCCTTCGACGACCTCGGAGCGGGCGCCGATGAAGCAGTCGTCCTCGATGATGACCGGGCCGGCCTGCAGGGGCTCGAGCACGCCGCCGATGCCGACGCCGCCGGAGATGTGGCAGTTGCGGCCAACCTGGGCGCAGGAGCCGACGGTCACCCAGGTGTCGACCATCGTACCGCGGTCGACATAGGCGCCGAGGTTGACGAAGGACGGCATCAGCACGACGCCGGGGGCGATGAAGGCCGAGCGGCGGACGACGCAGTTGGGAACGGCGCGGAACCCGGCCTCGCGGAAGCGCGCGGCATCCCAGCCGTCGAACTTTGAGGGCACCTTGTCCCACCAGGTCGAGCCGCCGGGCCCGCCGGCGATCGGCGCCATGTCGTTCAGGCGGAACGACAGCAGCACCGCCTTCTTGAGCCACTGGTTGACCGTCCAGCCGTCCGGGCCCTTCTCGGCGACGCGCAGCTCGCCGCGGTCGAGCAGGTCGAGCGCGGTGTCGACGGCCTCGCGGACCGCGCCGGCGGTCCGGGCGTCGATGGTGTCGCGACGCTCGAAGGCGTCCTCGATCGTGCGCTGCAGCGCCGGGTCGTGCATCGTGCGGTCCTTGCCGGAAGTCGGGCCGGGCGGAAGCTAGCCGTGGTCCCCGCCCTGTCAACGGTTGCTCGGGCGAAGCTTGCCCGCGGCGATGCCGGTCCCTAGCATCCGCGCCATGTCCGCCACCGCAACACCGGCCCTGCCGGCGGCCTTTATCGAGGCCAGCCGCGGCCTGCTCGGCCCCGCCGCCGTCGTCACGGAGCAGGCCGAGATCGAGCCCTTCGTCATCGATTTCTGGCGGCAGTATCGCGGCAACACCGAGGTGGTGCTGCGCCCGGGCTCGACCGCCGAGGTGGCGGCGCTGGTCAGGCTCGCCCGCGCGCATGGCGTCGCCATCGTCCCGCAGTCCGGCAACACCGGCCTCGTCCGCGGCGGCATCCCCGAGGCCGGGGCCCGCCAGGCGCTGCTGTCGCTGCAGCGGATGGACCGCATCCGCCATATCGCCCCGGCCGGCGACCACCTCGTCGCCGAGGCCGGCTGCGTGTTGGCCTCGATCCAGCAGGCCGCGGCCGCGGCCGGGCGGCTGTTTCCGCTGTCGCTGGGTGCGGAGGGCTCCTGCCGGATCGGCGGCAACATCTCGACCAATGCCGGCGGCGTCAACGTGCTGCGCTACGGCATGACCCGCGACCTCGTGCTCGGGCTCGAGGTCGTGCTCGCCGACGGGCAGGTCTGGAACGGGCTGAGCGGCCTGCGCAAGGACAATACCGGCTACGACCTCAAGCAGCTGTTCATCGGCGCCGAGGGCTCGCTGGGGATCATCACCGCGGCCTCGCTCAAGCTGTCGGCCGCCCCGCGCGAGCGGGTCACGCTGTGGCTCGGCATCGACGCGCCGCCGACGGCGCTCGACCTCCTGCGCCTGTTCCAGGACGAGCTGGGCGAGCTGATTTCCAGCTTCGAGCTGCTCACCGGCTTTGGCGTCGATGCCGCGGCGAAGAACCTGCCCGGCGTGCGCCACCCGCTCGACAGCCGGCATCCCTGGCACGTGCTGGTCGAGCTGGCCTGGAACTTCACCGACGGGCTGCGCGAGCGGGCCGAGGCGGTGCTCGGCATCGCCATCGAGCGCGGCCTCGTCGCCGACGGCACCATCGCCGAGAGCGAGGCGCAGCGCGCCATGCTCTGGCGCATCCGCGAGGGCCAGTCCGAGGCGACGCGGCATATCGGCTTCATCGTCCGCAGCGACGTGTCGGTCGCCATCTCCGACCTGCCGGTGCTGATCGACCGGATGGCCGCCTGGACCGCGCGCGAGGCGCCGGGCGTCACCCTGATCCCGTTCGGCCATGTCGGCGACGGCAACCTGCACTTCAACTTCATCACCCCGCCCGACGAGGTCGAGCGGCTGCGCCCGCTCCTGCTCGGCCGGCTCTACGACGAGGTCGCCGAGCTCGGCGGCTCGATCAGCGCCGAGCACGGCATCGGCCGGATGAAGCGGCGCGACATGCACAGCCGCAAGCCGGCGGTGGCGGTCGAGCTGATGCGCAAGGTCAAGGCGGCGCTCGACCCCGACGATGTCCTGAACCCGGGCGTCATCGTCTGAGCGTTCGCATGCGCCGCATCTTGCCGCTCGCCGCGGTCGCCACGGTTGCCGGGTGTGCGGCGCCGGGCCCGGCCAAGGCGCCGGCCGAGACGACCCGCGTCATTGCCGCCGAGCCTGCCCTGGTACGCGAGCGGATGGACCGTGCGGTCCTTGGCCTTGGCTTCGTGCCCGGGGGACCCGGACCCGATGCGCCCTACCGGCGCAGCAGCGTGCCGTCCGACTGGGCGAGCTGCCCGAACGTGGTGATCAGCGGTCCCGACGACGCCAGCCAGCGCGACTGGGCGCGGCCGATGACCCAGGACGGCGAGGTCAGGCTGCGCGCCCTCCCCGACCAGGGCGGTACGCGGGCCGAGGTGATCACCCACTTCCGTGCGACCTATCTCAACCGCTATCGCGGCCACGACTTCACCCGTGCCTGCGACTCGACCGGCCGGCTGGAGCAGCGGATCCTCGACGACGCTGCCGCCGCCGGCTGAGGCCCTTCCGGAGGAACGACGCTGAGCGACTACGCGCCCCCGCTCGCCGAGATGCGGTTCGTGCTCGACCGCATCGCCGGGCTGCCCGAGATCGCCGGCCTGCCGGGCCTCGGCCACGCCACGCCCGACGTCGTCGACCAGGTGCTCGAGGAGGCCGGGCGCTTCGCCGCCAACGTGCTGGCGCCGCTCAACGCCGTCGGCGACCGCGAGGGCTCGGTGCTGGAGAACGGCGTCGTGCGCACGCCGACCGGCTTCCGCGAGGCCTACCGGCAGTTCGCCGAGGGCGGCTGGAACGGCCTCGTCTTCCCGGAGCGCTGGGGCGGCCAGGAGCTGCCCTGGACGCTCAACGCGGCGGTCACCGAGATGTGGAACGCCGCCAACATGACGTTCCAGCTCTGCCCGCTGCTGACCCAGGCGGCGATCGACGCGCTGCTGCACCACGGCACCGCCGCGCAGCAGGCGCTCTACCTGCCGAAGCTGGTCAGCGGCGAATGGACCGGCGCCATGGGGCTGACCGAGCCGCAGGCCGGCTCCGACGTGGGTGCGCTGCGCACCCGCGCCGAGCCCGACGGCGACCGCTACCGGATCTTCGGCCAGAAGATCTTCATCACCTTCGGCGACCACGACCTCGCCGAGAACATCGTCCACCTGGTCCTCGCCCGGCTGCCAGGCGCTCCGGCAGGGACCAAGGGCATCTCGCTGTTCCTGGTCCCCAAGTTCCTGCCCGACGCCGACGGCCGGCCGGGGCAGCGCAACGACATGCGCGCGCTGAAGCTCGAGGAGAAGCTCGGCATCCACGCCAGCCCGACCTGCGTGATGGCGTTCGGCGACGACGGCGGGGCCATCGGATTCCTCGTCGGCGAGCCCAACGCCGGCATGCGCTGCATGTTCACGATGATGAACAATGCCCGCCTCGCCGTCGGCCTCGAGGGCCTCGGCATCGCCGACCGGGCCTACCAGCAGGCGCTGGCCTACGCGAAGGGCCGCGTCCAGGGCCGCATCGACGGCCGGCCGGTGGCCATCGCCGAATATCCCGACGTCCGGCGCACGCTGCTGACGATGCGCGCGCGGATCGCGGCGATGCGGGCGCTGTCCTACACCGCCGCCGCCGCGGTCGACCGCAGCCTGCACGATCCCGATGCCGACGTCCGCCGCCGCGCCGCCGGTCGGGTCGCCCTGCTTACCCCGCTGTGCAAGGCTTGGAACACCGACATGGCCTGCGAGATCGCTTCGGCCGGCGTGCAGATCCACGGCGGCATGGGCTTCATCGAGGAGACCGGGGCGGCCCAGCACTACCGCGACGTCCGCATCACCCCGATCTACGAGGGGACCAACGGCATCCAGGCGCTCGACCTCGCCGGCCGCAAGCTGGCCATGGAGAACGGCGAGCTGCCCTGGCTGCTGTTCGCCGAGCTGCGCGAGGAGCTGCCCCGTCTGCCGGAGAGTGCCGCGCTGACGGTGGCGCTCGAGGCGCTGGAGACGACGACCCGGCACCTGCAGGCCGCGTCCGATACCGTGCGCCAGGCCGCGGCGACACCCTACCTGCGCCTCTTCGCCGAGGTGCTGGCGGGGTTCCTGCTGGCCCGCGGGGCAGCGGCGCCGGACGCGCCGGCAACCTGGCCTGGGCTGTGCCGTTTCCATGTCCGCCACCTGCTGCCGCCGGCGCTCGGGCTGGCGGCGGTCATCGCCGCCGATCCGGACGACCTCGCCCCGGAGTTGCTCGCCTCCTAGGCCGGCTCACTCCCCGGCGGCCAGGCCCAACGCCACCGCCGGGGAGCATGCCGATGCCGGACGACCGCCGTGACGACGATGCCGTCACCTACGCAGCGCGCGAGGTGCTGGGAGTCTTCCACTCGCACGAAACCCTCGAGGCCGCCGTCGACGAGCTCGGCAGCTCAGGCATCGACCGTAGCCAGATCAACCTCCTGGCCAGCCGGGCGACGGCGCAGGAGAAGCTGAAGCAGCCGGTCGACGATGTCCGCGCCCTGGCGTCGGATCCGGACGCGCCGGTCGGCGTGCCGATCGGCCCCGAGGAGGTGACCATCGGCAAGACCGCGCTGGCGGCCGGCATGATGGGTCTGGCCTCGATGGCCGCGGCCGGCGTCGTCATCTTCTCGGGCGGGACGGCGCTCGCCGCCATCGCTGCCGCGATCGGTGCGGGTGGCGCCTCCGGCGGCATCGGGCTCGGTCTCGCCCAGCTGTTCGGCGCGCAGCACGCGGCCCAGGTCGAGGACCAGCTCAAGCATGGCGGGCTGCTGTTCTGGGTGACGCTCAAGGAGCAGGACGACCCGCAGCGGGTCATCGCCATTCTCGAACGGCACGGCGCCACCGAGATCCGCACCCAGGAAGCCCGGCGACACTGGGGCGACAGCGACATCCCAGGCGCACGGATGCAGCCGGACCCGCTGCTGCGCTAGCCGCCCTGCAGGTTGGCGGCCGTCGCGTCCCAGGTCGCGTGGTAGCGATGCAGGGCCAGCAGCTCGGCCATCGGCGGCGATTGGCAGGGCAGCTTCTGCACCTGCGCCGCGGCGCGCTGCTCGATCCCGGCGCGGATGCGGTCGAACCGGGCCTGCACCGTCATCCAGCTCTGGTCGGGATGCGCGGCCATGGCCTGCCGGACGATCACCGCGCCGACGGTGGCGAGGTTGCGATCGACCTGCGCGGTCTGCTCGGGCGTCAGCGGCGGCTCGATCGCCTGAGGGCATTGCCGGGCCGCGGCGATGCCGAGGATGAGCTGCTCGTAGACCTGGGTGACGGGCGTGCGGCCGGGATCGGAGGCGGCGCTCGCTGAGCCCGCGACGAGGCATGCCGCCAGCATGAACGCGAGCTGTCGCACCGTCAGTTCCGCCGCGTCACCTTGAGGCCGCGGCGGTCGAGGTGCGCTTCCACCTCGGCGAGGTCGATGCCCTCGCGGGCAAGCCGGGCGAGCGTGAAGTAGAGGACGTCGGCAGCCTCGTGGACGACGTGGTCGCGCTCGCTGGCCTCGGTCAGCTCCTGCGCTTCCTCGCGCAGCTTGGCCGCCAGCAGCTCGGGATCGGCGAACAGCTTCGCCGTGTAGGAGCCGGCGGGCGCGCTGGCGCGCCGGGCCTCGAGCAGCCGTGCCAGCCGGCCAAGGCCCTGGTCCTCGCCCCAGCAGGTGCGGGTGTCGAGGTGGCAGAAGCCGGGATCGCGCTGGCGGACGACGAAGCGCGGGCTGTCGCGGTCGCAGTCGAGGTCGATGCGCAGCAGCTCCTGGACCGCGCCCGAGGTCTCGCCCTTCACCCACAGGCCGCGGCTGCGCGACTGGTAGACCCCCTGCCCGCGCCGCACCGCCTCGCGGATCGATTCGGCCGAGGAATAGACGAGGCCCAGCGCCACGCCGCGCTCGTCGACGACGACCGACGGCCACAGCCCGTCGGCACGGTCGCTGACCAGCGGCGCCATGATGGCGTCGGCGAGGTCGAGCCGGCCGGTGTAGAGCGCCATGCCCACCTGGGCGTCGGCACCGATGCGGTCGAGCTCGCGGATCTCCTCGGCGGTGGTGACGCCGCCGGCGATGGTGACGCGAGCAGGCCCGGCGGCGGCGACGATCTCCTTCGCCAGCGCCATGTTGGTGCCGCCCATGCGGCCCTCGAGCTCGACGAAGGTGACGAGGAAGCCGCCGACGAGGTCGCGCAGCTCGGCGATGCGGTCGAGGATCCTCGCACCCGTCGCCGTCTTCCAGCCCTCGACGACGACCTCGCCATGCTTGCCGTCGAGCGCCGCGATCAGCCGCTCGCGCGGCAGCTTCGACAGCAGCTCCGGCTTCGCGGCCGTGCCGATGATGATCTTCGCCGCCCCGGCGTCGAGCCAGCGCGTCGCCATGGCGAGGTCGCGGATGCCGCCGCCGACGCGCGCCGGCGCCTCCTTCAGCACGCCCTCGATGAGCCCGGCGTTCGAGCCCGTGCCCATGGCGGCGTCGAGGTCGATCACCGCGATCTCGCCGGCGATGCGGAACTTCCGGGCGATCGGCAGCGGATCGCCGGCGTCGATCGCCTTCTTCTCGCCGCCGACCAGCTGGACCGTCTGGCCGCCCTGCAGATCGATCGAGGGGATGATCACGGCCGCACCCGCACGCCACGCTCCATGAGATGCAGCTTCACGTCGGCGACCGTGGTGTCGCCGTCATGGAAGATCGAGGCCGCCAGCACGGCGTCGGCACCGGCGGCGAAGGCCTCGGCGATGTGCTCGGCACTGTCGGCCCCGCCCGAGGCGATCACCGGCACGCGCACCGCCTCGGCGACGGCCCGGGTCAGCGCCAGGTCGTAGCCCGAGCGCGTCCCGTCGCGGTCCCACGAGGTCAGCAGGATCTCGCCGGCACCGCGCCGCTCGCCTTCCCTGGCCCAGGCCAGGGCGTCGATGCCGGTGCCCTCGCGCCCACCCTTGACCAGCACCTCGAAGCGGCCGTCGCGGAAGGCGGCATCGATCGCCAGCACGCAGCACTGCCGGCCGAAGCGCGAGGCGATCTCCGCCAGCAGCTCGGGCCGCTCGACCGCCGCGGTGTTGACCGAGACCTTGTCGGCCCCGGCCTCGAGCAGATGGAGCGCATCCTCCTCCTTGCGCACGCCACCGCCGATGGTCAGCGGGATGGCGAGGCCGGCGCGGACCTTGCGCACCGTCTCGAGCTGGTGGCCGCGACCCTCGGGGGTCGCCGAGACGTCGAGGATGACGATCTCGTCAGCACCCTGCTCCTCGTACAGCCAGGCGCGCTCGGCCGGGTCGCCGGCGTCGCGCAGGCCCTGGAAGCGCACGCCCTTGACGACGCGGCCATGACTGACGTCGAGGCAGGGAATGATGCGGGAGGTCAGCATCGCAGCGTCAGCCAGCGCGACAGCAGCGCCGCCCCGTAGGCGCCGGAGAGCTCCGGGTGGAACTGGCAGGTGACGACGTTGCCGCGCTCCATGGCGGCGATGAAGCGGCCGCCGTGCTCGGCCGTGGCCAGCTTCCAGCCGGGCGCGGTGGTGGCGCGGTAGCTGTTGGCGAAGTAGGCGTAGCCGTCCTCGAGCAGGTCGCATTCATCGGCGGCCTCGACGGCATTCCAGCCGAACTGCGGGACGCGGACATCGTCCGGGAAGCTGCCGACATGGCCGGCGACAGCACCCAGCCCCTGCACGCCCGGGCTCTCGTCGCTGGTCGCGAACAGCAGCTGGTGGCCGACGCAGATGGCGATCGTCGGCCGGTCGGCGGCGATCCGCTCGCGCAGCGCGACGTCGGCGCCGGCCGCGGCGAGGCGCTCCATCGAGGAGCCGAAGGTGCCGACGCCCGGCAGCATGACATGGGCCGCGGCGCGGATCGCAGCCGGGTCGGCCGTGACGACGGGCTCGGCGTCGAGGCGGCGGAAGGCCGCGATCACCGAGGCGAGGTTGGCCGTGCCGGTCGGCACGATGACGAGGTCGGCCATCGGCTCAGAGCACGCCCTTGGTGCTCGGCACGTCGCTGCCGCCGTCCTGCGCCACGGCATGGCGCAGCGCCAGCGCCAGCGCCTTGAACGCGGCCTCCGCACGGTGGTGGTCGTTCTCGCCGCGCAGCACGTCGACGTGCAGCGTCATCCGTGCGGTGACCGCCAGCGAGCGGAAGAAGTGGGTCAGGTTCTCGGTCGCGATCTGGCCGATCCGCTCGCGGACGAAGCCGGTGTCGACATGCGCGAAGGGCCGGCCGGAGAAGTCGATGACGACCCGGGCCAGGGCCTCGTCGAGCGGCGCGTAGGCCGAGGCGAAGCGGTTGATGCCGGCGCGGTCGCCCAGCGCCTTGTCGATCGCCATGCCCAGCGCCAGGGCGGTGTCCTCGGCGGTGTGGTGGTCGTCGATCTCGAGGTCGCCCTGGACGGCGACCTGCAGGTCGAGGCGGCCGTGCTTGGCCAGTGCTGTCAGCATGTGGTCGAGGAAGCCGAGGCCGGTGTCGACCTCGGCGTTGCCGGTCCCGTCGAGGTTCACGGCGACCTCGATCTGGGTCTCGCTGGTGCCGCGGGTCACCTGGGCGGTGCGGGCGTCGGCAGGGAACAGGTCGGGCATGCTCACGGCACGATCTGGGCGATCTGGGAGACGACGATGTCGGTGCCGCCGCGGGCCTTGATGGCGCGGATCAGCTCGGGCAGGTCGGCGCGGGGCACCGCCGCCTTCACCGCGAAGCCGGCCTCGTGGTGCAGCGGGGCGATGGTCGGCTCGCGCATGCAGGGCAGCACCTCGACGACGCTGTCGAGGCAGTCCGACGGCACGTTGATCTCGATCATCACCCGGCGGCGGGCGTCGAGCACCGAGCGGATCAGCAGGGCGACATGCTCGATCCGCTCGCGCTTGGCCGGCACCTCCATGGCCGCCGGGCAGGCATAGAGCCGGGTCGAGGACTTCAGGACCTCGTCGATGATGACGAGGCCATTGGCCTTGAGCGTGGCGCCGGTGGCGGTGTTGTCGACGATGCAGTCGGCATCCTCGGGCGGGAACACCTCGGTGGCGCCGTAGGAGCGGACCACGGTGGCGGTGAGCCGCCGCTCGTCGAGCCAGCGCCGCGTCAGCCGCTCGTACTCGGTGGCGACGGTGAACGGGCGCGACGGCAGCTGGCCGTTCTCGAGGAAGTTGGCGTCGGCCGCGGCGACGATGCGGACCGGGTCGAGGCCGGTGTCGACCAGCTCGACCAGCTCGACGCCTTTCTCGACCACCCAGTCGCGGCCGGCGAAGCCAAGGTCGCGCGAGCCGGCGTGAAGCATCTCGACGATGTTCTGCGGCTTCAGGATCTTGGTCTCGAAGCCGTCGAGCGACAATGTCGGCCGGTAGCCGCGGCGGTCGAAGGTCAGGCGGATGCCGGCGTCGCCCAGCAGGCGCATGACGTTCTCCTCCATCCGCCCTTTCGGCAGGGCGAGATGGACGATGCCGGGGTCGGCAACCGGGGCGGGCGACACGGGAACGGTGAACCTCCAAGGCGGCGCTTGGCGCGGCGGCGACGCAGCCTATAGAGAACGGTCCCGACAGCGTAAAGCGGCCGGGGCCGCGGCATGGGGAGGCACAAGCGATGGCCCGCAAGGCGGCAACCCTCGGCATCGACGTCGGCACCAGCGCGCTCAAGGGCATCCTGCTCGGCACCGACGGCCGCGTGCTGGCCTCGGCCTCGGCCGAGTACCCCCTGCTGACCCCGCATCCCGGCTGGAGCGAGCAGGATCCGGAGGCGTGGTGGACGGCCTGCGCCCGCGTCTGCCGCGAGCTGCTGGCCAAGGTCGACGCGGAGGTGATCGGCGTCGGCCTCTCCGGGCAGATGCACGGCTCGACCTTCCTCGACGCGCACGGCCAGGTGATCCGCCCGGCCCTGCTGTGGAACGACGCGCGGACCGGTGCCGAGTGCGTCGAGATCGAGCGCCGCGTCGGCCGCACGGAGCTGATCCGCATCACCGGCAACCGCGCCAATGCCGGGTTCCAGGCGCCGAAGATCCTCTGGCTGCAGGCCAACGAGCCCGACGCCCATGCGCGGATCGCGCAGGTGCTCCTGCCCAAGGACTTCATCCGCTTCCGGCTGACCGGCGAGCGCGCCACCGATGCCGCCGACGCCTCGGGCACCATGCTCCTCGACATCGCCACCCGCCGCTACAGCCGGGCGATGCAGGAGGCGCTGGAGATCCCCGCCGCCTGGCTGCCCGAGGTGTTCGAGAGCGCCGACATCACCGGCCGCATCAGCGCCGCGGGCGCCGCGGCGACCGGCCTGCCCGAAGGGATCCCGGTGGTCGCCGGCGGGGCCGACAATGCCTGCGCCGCGGTCGGCGCGGGGATCATCGCCGAGGGCCAGGGCGTCTGCTCGCTGGGCACCTCCGGCACCGTCTTCGTCCACGCCAACCGGCCGCTGGTCGATCCCGAAGGAGCGATCAACGCGTTCTGCGCCTGCACGCCGGACGGCTGGCACAGCATGGGGGTCATCCTGTCGGCCGGCGGCGCGCTGCGCTGGTTCGTCGATACGCTGGAGCCGAAGCCGGCGGGCGGCCGCGATCCGTTCGACGCGCTCATGGACGAGATCGGCGCGATCGAGCCCGGGGCCGGCGGGGTGATGTTCCTGCCCTACCTTGCCGGCGAGCGCTCGCCGCACGCCGACCCGGAGGCGCGCGCCGCCTGGACCGGGCTCAGCCTCGCCCATGACCGCCGCCACATGGCCCGCGCCGTCGTCGAGGGCATCGGCTTCGCCTTTGCCGACTGCGTCGAGCGGATGCGGGCGATGGGCGCGGCACCGGCGTCGCTGCTGCTGGTCGGCGGCGGCGCCCGTAGCCCCGCGTGGCAGCACATCCTCGCCGCCCAGCTGGCCATCTCCCTCGAGCCCCGCGCCGCGCAGGAGGGCCCGGCACTCGGAGCGGCGATCCTGGCGCTGGTCGGCAGCGGTGCCACTCCCGACCTCGCCACGGCGGTCCGCCTCGCCGTCCCGCCCGGCGATCCGCAGGCGGTCCGCCATCCCGAGTCCACGCTGGCCCGCAGCTATGCCGGCCTGCACCGCCGCTGGCAGCGCCTCTATCCGGCGCTGCGCGACGCCCGGGCGCCCTAGCTCGTCAGGTCGTGCGGATCGACCAGCTTGTCCCCGGCCTTGACGCCGGCGAAGGCGTCGGGATGGGCGGCATGGTTCTCGACGACCATGAACGGCCGGTCGTCGGCGGTGATCCACAGGTCCTGGCCGACGAGGAAGGCCTTGAGCTTCTGCCCGGCGGCATCGTCGAGCTCGGCGACGTTGCGGCCCTGCGCGTCGTCGACCCGGTCGATGCCTGAGTCGCCGGCGCGAACCCGATAGCAGTCGTCGCCGGCGCCGCCGCGCAGCACGTCGCTGCCGTTGCCACCCTCCAGCGTGTCGGCGGCGGCGCTGCCGAGCAGGGTGTCGTTCCCGGCCTTGCCATCCAGCCACTCGCCGCCCTCGCGGGCCTCGAGGATATCGGCCTCGTCGCTGCCCGAACGGGCGAGGAACTCGGCCAGCATGTCGCCCGGATGGACGAAGTCGGCGAACGACTGCGGTCCGTCGCCGAAGTCGATGCCGCGGAAGCTGCCCTCGTGACCGAGATAGTCGCGGATCACCGCGATCTCGTCGCCGTCATAGGCCAGGCGCAGGTCGTCGCCGTCGAGCACGGCGGCGAAGCGACCCGCTTCCGCACCGTTGAGCCTGACGGTGTTGCTGCCGCTGTCGTCCCGGATCGTATCCACCGCCTGGTCGCTGAGGCCGAGGACATAGGTGTCGTCGCCCTCCGATCCGTGCATGACGTCGCTGCCGCTGCCGCCGACCAGCCAGTCGTCGCCGGCTCCGCCATCCATCCAGTCGTCGCCACCACCGCCGTAGAGCCGGTTGTCGCCCTCGTTGCCGACGAAGCGGTTGGCGCGGACGTCGCCGAGGATGTCGTGCGCGGCGGTACCGGTGAGCTTGACGTTCTCGATGTCGGGATCGACCTGCTGGACGAACGGATTGGCGCCACCCGGCAGCGTCACTCCGACCTTGTCGCCGAGCACGAAGGTGGCGAGGCCCAGGGGCGACTGCTGCGGCATCGCCTCGGCGAGGCTGGCGGCGTAGCCCTGGTTCACCTGCAGGGTGTCGATGCCACCGCCGTCCGGGCCGTAGGGATCCTCGAGCGCGAAGTCATGCAGGTGGTCGACGACGATGGCGTCCTCGCCCGTGCCGCCGTCCATGGTGTCGATGCCGGTGCCGCCGTCGACCCGGTCGTCGCCGTCACCCCCGCCCAGGACGTCGTTGCCCGAGCCGCCGTAGACCGAATCGTTGCCCGTCCCGCCGACGACATCGTCGTCGCCCTGGCCACCGCTGAGGTCATCGTTGCCCGCGCCGCCGTCGATGCTGTCGTTGCCGGTTCCGCCATCGACGAGGTCGTCGCCGGCATTGCCCTGCAGGCTGTCGTTGCCGGCGCCGCCGTAGATGCTGTCGTTGCCCGCCCCTCCGTCGAGGTTGTCGTCGCGATCGGTGCCGATCAGCGTGTCGTCGCCATCGGTGCCGTCGTCGTGCTCGCCGACATCGCCCAGATCCTCGTCATGGCCATCGTCGACGGCCAAGGGGTCCATGGCCGGCAGATCGGGCAGCTCGGTGGCCGACAGCTGGACGGGCTCCGTTGGCAGCACCTGACCGGACGCACCGGTCGCCTGTGCCGAAGCCTCGCCCGCCACACCGGTGGCCGGAGCCGGTACCGGAGCCTCGGCAAATCGGGCCGTCGGCTCGATGGCTGTATAGGCCGCAACCGAGAACCCGGCGGCGGACGGCGCGGCCGCCCCGATCACGGCGGCACCCGCGCCGAACGCCGCGATGCCCGGCAGGGTCGGTGCGGCCGCTGGCGTTTCGCCGTCCGGCAGACCACCCAGCGCTCCGGCGCCGCCTGCCCCGTGCGCGCTGCCCTCAGCATGGGCGTCGACCGTGCCGTGCAGAACCAGCAGGCCCAGAAATGTCGCGGAAACGCCCAACCCGACGCCCGCCCGCTGGCGCCGCCGCAGCCGCCGCTCCTCGTCCTTCCATCGGCCGAGCGGAGGCCGAGCGGCAGCGCTCATCCCTGCAGGCTGTGCAGACATGCGAATCGCCTCTTGTCTGCCCGTGGGTTACGGGCGTTCCTTCACCGGAAGCACGAGAGGCGGGGCCCTGGGAGGCCGATGGCGCAGCGCACAGATCGCCGCTGCTCCATGATCGAATGCTAGCCAGCTAAGTTACGGTTCTCAAAAGATTTTTTGCTTTTGGTTGAAGTAGAGCGGAAACCATTCGCTTCAATGGCTTCGGCGCCGCCCTTGCGCGATTACCAGAGGTTCAGATGCCAAGCCCTTGAAAAGACAGGGGCAGCTAGCTGACGGCCGCGTTCTCCGGTCGGGTCCGCAGGATCGCCTGCAGGACGTCGCGGACACCGATGGCACCGACGAACCGCTCGTCCGCATCGAACAGCGCCACCGGCGCCGCATTGCGCTGCATCGCCAGCATGACCGTGCGCAACGGCGTCGCCGGCGACGCCCAATAGACCGGCCGCCGCGCCGGATCGTCCGCCCGCTCGGCCTCGGCGCAGGCGACCCAGGTGGCCGAGCCCCCGTCGCGCTCGGCCGCCTCGACCTTGCGGTCCGGGGAGACCTTGAAGCGCGTGGTGCGGCGCCGGTCGAGCCATACCCAGCTGTCGCCCGCCCCCTCCAGGTCACGGGCGTCGCGCATCACGTGGTAGGCGGTCAGCACGTTCAGCGGGTTCACGTTGGCGACGAACTCGCGGACATAGTCGCTGCTCGGCTTGAGGACGATCTCCTCGGGCTTGCCGATCTGGACGATCCTGGCGTTGTCCATGATCGCGATGTGCGTGCCGAGCTTGAGCGCCTCGTCGAGGTCGTGGCTGACGAAGACGATGGTCTTCTTCAGCCGGGCCTGCAGCTCGAGCAGCTCGTCCTGCAGCTTGGTGCGGATCAGCGGGTCGAGCGCCGAGAACGGCTCGTCCATCAGCAGGATGTCGGCATCGGTGGCGAACGCCCGGGCGAGGCCGACGCGCTGCTGCATGCCGCCCGACAGCTCGTGCGCGTACTTGCCGGCCCAGGCGTCCAGCCCGACGAGCTTGAGCTTGTCGCCGACGATGCGCTGCCGCTCGGCCGTGGCCATGCCGCGCAGCTCGAGGCCGAAGCCGACATTGTCGGCGACGGTCCGCCACGGCAGCAGCGCGAACTGCTGGAAGACCATGGCGATGCGGGTCGAGCGCAAGGTGCGCAGGGTCTCGTCGTCGCAGCGCGCGACGTCGACCTCGCGGCCGTCATGCGCCACCAGGACCTCGCCGCGGACCACCTTGTTGAGGCGGTTGATGGCCCGCAGCAGCGTCGACTTGCCTGAGCCCGACAGGCCCATCAGCACGCAGATCTCGCCCTGCTCGATGCTGATCGAGGCGCCGGCGACGCCAAGGACCTGACCGGTCTGCTCGAGGATCTCGCCGCGGCCGGCGCCGCGGTCGATCAGCGGCAAGGCCTTCTGCGGTGCGTCGCCGAAGACGATGTCGACGTTGCGCATCTCGATGGCGGGCATGGCTCAGCGCCCCCTGCTGTCGGCCGGGCGCCGGCAGAGCCGGTCGAGGACGATGGCGACGATGACGATGGCGAGCCCGGCCTCGAAGCCGCGCTCGATGTTGACCGTGTTCAGGGCCCGCACGACAGGCTTGCCGAGGCCGTCGGCCCCGACCAGGGCCGCGATCACCACCATCGACAGCGACAGCATGATGGTCTGGCTCAGGCCCTCCATGATCGTCGGCAGGGCGTAGGGCAGCTCGACCTTCCACAGCAGCTGCGACGGCGTGGCGCCGAAGGCCGAACCGGCCTCGTGGAGCTGCCTGGGCACGCTGGCGATGCCGAACTGGGTCATCCGGATCGGCGCGGGGATGGCGAAGATGATCGTCGAGATGAGGCCCGGGACGACGCCGAGGCCGAACAGGATCAGGGTCGGGATCAGGTACACGAAGGTCGGGATCGTCTGCATCATGTCGAGCACCGGCCGCAGCGCCCGGAACAGCCACGGCCGGTGCGCGCAGAGGATGCCGACCGGCACGCCGATCGCCATCGAGATGACCGTGGCGGCGACGACCAGCGCCAGCGTCTCGGTCGTCTCCTTCCAGTAGCCGAGGTTGACGATCAGCAGGAGGCCGATGACGACCAGCAGGACCAGCTGCCAGGAGCGGTGCAGCCACCACGCCAGCGCCGCCACGACGGCGATCAGCACCCAGAAGGGCAACAGCTGCAGCAGGTCGACGACGCCGTCGATGGCGCCGCCCAGGACGAACGAGATGCCGTTGAACAGCCAGGCGAAGTAGGTGTTGAGGAAGTCGACGAACAGCTTCATCCCGTAGCCGATCGGGAGCTTGATCGAGCCGAGCCAGTCCATCGTTCCCTCCGCAGGTGCCGGCCCGTGGGCTCACGGGCCGGGAACAGGCCCGGGCGCTCTGCGTCGCCTCGGGCCCGCCGATTGATCGGGTATCAGAGGCCCAGGTGCTCCTTGACGGCGGCGAGACCGTCCTGGCCGTCGAAGGTGGTGACCCCGGCCAGCCAGGCGTCGAGGGCGCCGGGATTGGCCTTCAGCCAGTCGGCCGCGGCGGTGTTGGGCTCCTTCCCGTCGTCGAGGATGCCGCCCATGATCTGGCTTTCCATGTCGAGGTTGAACTCGAGGTTGGAGAGCAGCTTGCCGACGTTCGGGCACTCGGTGGTGTAGCCGGCGCGGACGTTGGTCAGCACGGTGGCGCCGCCGAAGTCGGGTCCGAAATAGTCGTCGCCGCCCGACAGGTAGGTGATGTCGAACTTGACGTTCATCGGGTGCGGCGCCCAGCCGAGGAACACGATCGGCTCCTGCGCCGCGGTGGCGCGCGCCACCTGCGACAGCATCCCCTGCTCGGAGCTCTCGACCAGCTCGAAGTCCTTGAGGCCGAAGGCGTCCTTGTCGATCATCGACTGCACGAGCCGGTTGCCGTCGTTGCCCGGCTCGATGCCGTAGATCTTGCCGTCGAGCTGATCGGCGAACTTGGCGATGTCGGCGAAGTCCTTGAGCCCCGCCTCGGCGGCGTAGGTCGGCACCGCCAGCGTGTACTTGGCACCCGTCAGGTTCGGCCGCAGCGTCTCGACCGAGCCGTCCTTGGTGTAGGGCTCGATGTCGGCGGCCATGCTCGGCATCCAGTTGCCGAGGAAGACGTCGATGTCCTTGTTCTTCAGGCTGGCATAGGTGACCGGCACCGCCAGCACGGTGGCGCTGGGCTCGTAGCCGAGGCCCTCGAGGATGACCGAGGCGACGGCGGTCGTGGCGGTGATGTCGGTCCAGCCGACATCCGAGAAGCGCACCGGCTTGCAGCTGTCCGGATCGGCGGCCAGTGCCGGACCGGCGACGGCCAGCGTTGCCAGTCCGAGGGCCAGGACTCCGTGGCGAAGGCTCATCCACCCTACTCCTTGATTCGTGGCCGCCCGACGGAGGCGGCTTCGGCATGGTTGCCTGCGGGTCGCCGCAGCTTGCAGGCAGGTGACCACTGCCCGCAACCGCGCTGCGCCCGTAAAAGCGCCGCTTTCCGTCGCCGCCGCGTCACACGGACGTCACGCGGTACGCGTCATTCCGGCAGCACGGTCGCCAGCGGGGCACCCTCGCGCAGCAGCGACGAGGTGACGATCACCAGCGGCTCGCTGCCGAGATTGGCGCCGTAGTGCCGGTCCTCCGGCTCCTCGACCAGCCAGTAGCCGGCCGGGATCGTCCGGGTCTCGCCGGCCCGCACCGGCGGCTCCGCGACCGACTTGCCGTCGGCGCCGATGCGGTAGACCTGCACCTCGCCGGTCAGCACCGTGTAGGTCAGTGTCCCCGAGGCCACGAGGCCCATCTGCGCACCCTCGTGGAAGTGCTTCTTCAGCGTGGTGCCGGGCGGGATCTCGTAGCGGACCAGCCAGAGCGACTGGCCGGGCGCGGCCGGCGGCGCGACCGGGCCCATGGCCTCGACCTTCACCGCTGCCGGAGCGGAGGGACTGGCCGGCGTGGTGGCCGAGCAGGCCGCCAGGGCGGCGACAGCGGGCAGGACGAGCAGCGCGCGCATCGGCGTCATCCTCAGGCCGCCTTGCCACCATGCTCCGCCGACCAGGCGAGCGGATCGGCCAGGAACTTCTCGACCTCGGCCATGACCGGCGCGGGGAAGCTGCCCTGGCGGCGCGCCTCGGGCAGCACGTCGTGCCAGGTGGCGAGCGCGTGCAGCCTGATGCCCAGTCCGTCCATGGTCGCCTGGGCCTGCGGGAAGACGCCGTAGAAGAACACGACGAAGGCGTGCTCGACGACGGCGCCGGCCTTGCGCAGCGCCTCGACGAAGCGCGCCTTGCTGGCGCCGTCGGTGGCGAGGTCCTCGACCAGCAGCACGCGGTCGCCCTCGGCGAAATGGCCCTCGATCTGGGCGTTGCGGCCGAAGCCCTTGGCCTGCTTGCGGACGTAGAGCATCGGCAGCATCAGCCGGTCGCTGAGCCAGGCGGCGTAGGGAATGCCGGCCGTCTCGCCGCCGGCGACGGCGTCGAAGCGCTCGACGCCGGCCTCGTCCTCGAGCACCGAAACCGCCATGTCCATCAGCGCCCGGCGGGCCCGCGGATAGGCGATCAGCCGACGGCAGTCGGTGTACACCGGGCTCGCCCAGCCGGAGGTGAAGATGAACGGCTTGTCGGTCATCACCCCGACCGCCCCCGTCTCCAGCAGGATCCGGGCGGCACGTCTGGCAGTTTCGGCGGTGGTCACGCGGCGATCGCTCCGGCTCGAGGGCGCCGCGGCAGCGAATGCGCCCGGTCCGGCCCTGTCAAGCCAACTTGGCGCTTGCCCGGCGCCGGCCACGGGCCAAGCTCAACCCCGGGCCGGAGATCGAAGGGAAACGCCATGCGCATCTGCATTGCCGGCGCCGGCGCGGTCGGCGGCTACCTCGCGGCTCGTCTGGCCCGGGCCGGACGCACCGTCTCGGTTCTCGCCCGCGGTCCGCACCTGGCGGCGATCCGCTCGCGCGGCCTGACGCTGCACAGCGGTGCCGAGACCTTCACGGTCGAGCTGGCGGCCAGCGACGATCCGGCCGGGCTCGGCCGGCAGGACCTCGTCGTCGTCACCGCCAAGCACCCGTCCCTGCCGGCGCTGGCCGAGCGGATGGGGCCATTGCTCGGCGCCGACACGCCGGTGGTGTTCGCCATGAACGGCGTGCTCTGGTTCTACGGCGACGGCTGGGAGCCGCCGGGTGGTGCCGCGATGGCGGCGGTGCCCCGGCTCGATCCGGGCGGCGTGCTCCATCGCGAGATCGGCGTCGGCCGGGCGCTCGGCATGATCGTCTACTCGCCCAACACCGTGACCGAGCCCGGCGTGGTCCACAATGAAGGCAGCCGCAACCGCTTCGTGCTGGGCGACGGCACCGCGGGACCGTCGGAACGGGCCCGGGAGGTCGGTGCGATGCTGGGCGGTGCCGGTTTCGAGCTCGACGTCACCACCGATCTTCGCCGCGCCATGTGGGGCAAGCTTGCGGTCAACCTGTCGACGGCCCCCTTGTGCATCCTGACCCACGCCACCAGTGCCGACCTTGTCGCCGACGCCGACGCGGCGGTCCTGGTCCGCCGGCTGGTCGAGGAGACGACCGGCGTGGCCAGGGCGCACGGCTTCGCCGACATCGGCGTCGACCCGGAAGCGCTGAGCCGCCCCGGCAGCCGGCCGCAGCACAAGGCGTCGATCCTGCAGGACCTCGAGCTCGGCCGGCCGATGGAGATCGACGCCATGCTCGTGGCCGTCCAGGACCTCGCCCGGCAGGCCGGCGTGGCGACGCCGGTGCTCGACACGCTGCTGCCGCTGGTGACGATCCGGGCGCGGATGGCCGGGCTCTACGGCCTCGCCCCGGCAGCTACTCCTTGACCGCGCCGGTCAGGCTCGAGACGTAGTACTCGACGAAGAACGAGTAGAAGATCGCCACCGGCACCGAGCCCAGCAGCGCGCCGGCCATCAGCGAGCCCCAGTGGTAGACGTCGCCCTCGACGAGCTGCGTCAGCACCGCCACCGGCACGGTCTTCTTCTCGGCCGACTGGATGAACGCCAAGGCGTAGATGAACTCGTTCCAGCTGAGCGTGAAGGCGAAGATGCCGGCGGAGATCAGCCCGGGCACGGCCAGCGGCAGGGTGATCTTGCGCAGGATCTGCAGCCGCGACGCGCCGTCGATGAGGGCGCATTCCTCGAGCTCGTAGGGGATCGACTTGAAGTAGCCGATCAGCAGCCAGGTGCAGAACGGGATCAGGAAGGTCGGGTAGGTGAGGATCAGCGCCAGCGGGCTGTCGAACAGGCCGAGCTGGAAGACCATGGTCGCCAGCGGAATGAACAGGATCGACGGCGGCACCAGGTAGGCGAGGTAGATGGCGAGCCCGACATAGTTGGCACCGGCGAAGCGCAGCCGCTGGATGGCGTAGGCGGCCAGCACGCTGGCGAAGATCGACAGCGCCGTCGCCACGACGGCGACGATCATCGTCGTCCACAGCCACTGCGGATAGCTGGTCTCGAACAGCAGCTTGTTGATGTTGGCCAGGGTCGGCGAATGCACCCAGAACGGGTTGTAGTCCTTGTAGTTGTAGAGTTCCTCGTTCGATTTGAAGGTGGTGACCGCCATCCAGTAGAACGGGAACAGCAGGATCAGCAGGAAGCAGCCCAGCGGGACGTAGAGCGTCACGATCCGGCGCGGCACCGAATCCCACGAGATGACGCCGGTACGCTCCGGGGTCGTCAGCGGTGCGGTGGTGGCAGCGGCGTCAGTCATCGGCGCCTCCCTGCTGCCACTTGCGCCGTGCCAGCGCGAAGTAGCTGAACAGCGTCGCGAAGATCAGGAACGGGATCATCGCCACCGCGATGGCGGCACCCTCGCCGAGCTGGCCGCCCGGAATGCCGCGCTGGAAGGCCAGCGTCGCCATCAGATGGGTCGAGTTCACCGGACCGCCGCGGGTGATCGCGTAGACCAGCTGGAAGTCGGTGAAGGTGAACAGCACCGAGAAGGTCAGCACGACGGCGAGGATCGGCATCAGCATCGGCACGGTGACGTGGCGGAAGCGCTGCCAGGACGTCGCACCGTCGAGCATCGCCGCCTCGTAGAGCGACGGCGAGATCGTCTGCAGGCCCGCCAGCAGGCAGATCGCGACGAACGGGATGCCGCGCCAGATGTTGGCGGCGATCAGCGAGAACCGTGCGTTCCACGGCTGGCCGAGGAAGTCGATGTAGGTGTCGCGCCAGCCCAGCACGTCGACCAGCACGTAGGAGATGATCGAGAACTGCGGGTCGTAGATCCACCAGAAGGCAATCGCCGAGAGCACCGTCGGCACGATCCACGGGATCAGCACGATGGCGCGGATGAACGACTTGAACGGCAGGTGATGGTTGAGGAGCAGCGCCAGCCACAGGCCGAGCGCGAACTTCCCGATGGTCGCCACCACCGTGTAGAGGATGGTGTTGCCGACCGACATCAGGAAGATCCGGTCGGTGAGCAGCGACTCGTAGTTCTCGAGGCCGATGAAGATGCCGCTGCGGCCGATCTGCGTGTCGGTGAAGGCCAGCCAGATGCCGAGGCCCAGCGGATAGGTCAGGAAGACGAGCAGCAGGCCGGCGGCCGGCAGCATGCAGATGAAGATCAGGAAGCGCCGGTTGTCGAGCAGTCGGCTGAGCCAGCTCTCCTCCCTGCGGACGACGCCGATGCCGTGGACGCTCGCTGCCACCACCACTCCCTGCCAGTGCCGCGCTCCGGTCCTCTGGGCAGGTCGAGCCGCGGGTCCGTGAGCGTCGGACGATGCTGCCTCAAGCGGCCGGCGGTCGCAACCCACGAAGACCAGACGACATCGCGCGGCCGTTGCCGGCCGCGCGATCGGTGAGGCTCCGGGACCCGGCCGCGCGGGGCGGCCGGGCGGGAGGTCAGTGCACGGCCTCGCCGTGCAGGGCGAGGTCGAGACCCTCGCGCTCCTCGTCCTTGGTCACCCGCAGGCCGATGAGCACGTCGATGATCTTGAGGATCACGTAGCTGAGCACGCCGCTGTAGATGACGGTGATCAGCACGCCCTGGATCTGCAGCCAGAGCTGCCCCGGGTTGCCGTACAGCAGGCCGTTCAGGCCAGCGACGCCGCTGGCCGCCTCGGTGGCGAAGACACCGGTCAGGATGGCACCGACGATGCCGCCGACGCCGTGCACGCCGAAGCAGTCGAGGCTGTCGTCGTAGCCGAGCCGGACCTTCACCACGGTCACCGAGATGAAGCAGATGATGCCCGAGGCGAGGCCGATGAACAGCGCGCCGACCGGGCTCACGAAGCCCGCCGCCGGGGTGATGGCGACGAGGCCGGCGACGGCACCCGAGGTGATGCCGAGGACCGACGGCTTGCCGCGCGACGACCACTCCGAGAACATCCAGGCGAGGCCGGCGACCGCGGTGGCGATCATGGTGACCAGCATCGCGAGGCCGGCGCGCCCGTTGGCGGCCGCCGCCGAGCCGGCGTTGAAGCCGAACCAGCCGACCCAGAGCAGCGAGGCGCCGGTGACGTTCAGCACGAGGTTGTGCGGCATCATCGGCTCGGTCGGGTAGCCGCGACGGCGACCCAGCACCAGGGCGGCGACGAGGCCCGCGATACCGGCATTGATGTGCACGACGGTGCCGCCGGCGAAGTCGAGGATGCCCCAGTCCCAGGCGAAGCCCGACGGGTGCCAGACCCAGTGCGCGACCGGCGCGTAGACGACGATCGACCAGATCACCACGAAGATGATCAGCGCCGAGAACTTCATGCGGTCGGCGATGGCGCCGGTGATCAGCGCCGGGGTGATGATGGCGAAGGTCATCTGGAACATGACCCACACCGACTCGGGGATGGTGAAGAGGACGCTGTCGCCCTCCGGGCCCATCAGGAAGGGTGTGGAGTCGAGCGGCATGCCCGAAAGGAACACGCGCGACAGGTCACCGAGATAGGCACCGCCGTTGCCGAAGGCGAGGCTGTAGCCGATCACCATCCAGACGACGGCGACGAGGCAGCAGATGGTGAAGCTCTGCATCACCGCGGCGAGCACGTTGATCTTGCGGACCATGCCGCCATAGAACAGGGCGACGCCCGGAATGGTCATCAGCAGGACCAGGGCGGTCGAGACGAGCATCCACGCCGTGTCGCCCGTGTCGATCGTCGGCGCCTGATCCTGGGCCAGGGCCAGGCCCGGGAGCAGGCCGAGCGCCAGGCCGGCCCATGCTGGTATCCGCGCTACTCTCATTGAGGCTCCTCGTTGCAACAGCGACGACCCGCAGGCCTTCCGACTTGGTTCCGACGAGCGGAACACAAAAATCGTGCCGCCCGGCTGAGCACGGGCGGCACGGGCGGAGGCCAAGTGGCTGCCTAAACTTCAGGCAGCACCGTTGCACACGAATTGAGCAGTCAGATGCCGACCTCGACGGCGGCGTTGACGATGTAGATCTGCCCGCTGCGGTCGCCCTTGTCGGGCAGGAACACGCCGTGGTCGGTGAGCATGCCGCCGCTGACCACCTCGACCGTGACCTCGCCGTAGGGCAGCACGGCCTTGACCGCGGCGATGTCGAGCTTGTCGGCATCGGCCGGCACCGCCAGCCGCACGTTCACCTTCATCTTGCCGCCGTCGCCGACGACGATGCGCATGCCCGGCAGCGAGTTGTGGCCGATGGCGTTGCGCACGGCGCGGACGGCGGCCTTGGTGACGTCCTGCCCATGCAGGTCGGCCCCCATGCCGAGCTCGATGACGTAGACCTGATTCACCCGATCCCTCCCCGGAAACGACGAGGGCAGCGTCCCACAGGACGCTGCCCCCGGCAAAGGTCCAGGCTGCAGGTCAGGCCGTCACCGGCGCCGGCGCCTCCCGCAGCAGGGCGCGGACGTCGAGCGGTGCGGTGACCATGGCGAGGCTGCCGTTGGCCTCGCGCGGCCATTCGGCCTCCGGCCGGTCCCAGTACAGCTCGATGCCGTTGTCGTCCGGATCGCGCAGGTAGAGCGCCTGGCTGACGCCGTGGTCGCTGGCGCCGTCGAGCGGGATCCGCGCCTCGACCAGGCGCCGCAGCGCATCGGCCAGCGCCGCCCGGGTCGGGTAGAGGATGGCGACGTGGTAGAGCCCGGTGCTGCCGTGCGGCGGCGGCGAGCCGCCGCGGCTCTCCCAGGTGTTGAGGCCGATGTGGTGATGGTAGCCGCCGGCCGAGACGAACGCCGCCCCCGGCCCGTAGCGCTGGGTCAGCGCGAAGCCGAGCACGCCGCAATAGAAGGCCAGGGCGCGGTCGATGTCGGCGACCTTGAGGTGAACGTGACCGATCCGGACGCCCGGATCGATCGGAGAAGGGGTCGGCATCACGGCTGCTCCGCTCAGGCGGTCTGCGGCCGCAGCATCGGCGTGCCGCCGACGTCGCGCAAGGCGAAGGCGCCCGGGCCGGTGAGCACCAGGGCCACCAGCGCCGCCGCCCAGAACACCGGGAACTCCCAGCCGCCATTGGGGCTGGCGAACATCCAGCCGTTGGCCCAGTGGACGCTGGCAGCCCCCAGCAGCACCGGGATCTGGACGAGGGCGGCGATGCGCGCGTGGAAGCCGACGATCAGCGCGATCCCGCCCAGCACCTCGGCCGCCATGACGTACCAGGCCAGCGCCGCCGGGAAGCCCATCGACCCGAAGAAACCGACCGTGCCGGCCGGGCCGAACACGAACACCTTGAGCAGGCCGTGCGCCAGCGCCGCGACGCCCAGCGTCACCCGCAGCACGAAGATCCCGTAGCCAGCCGTCCGAGCATCGACCATCGCATCGCTCCATCGTTGCGCGCGGACAGGACCGCGCCGCCGGACGAAACCGTAGTCAACCGGGCGACATTTGGGAAATTCATGGCTATGATGGTCGACATTCACCAGAAGAATGATCTCGATGGCCGCCGACCTGCTGGACCTCGACCTGCTGCGCCTGTTCGAGGCGCTGAGCCAGGAGCGCAACGTCACCCGGGCGGCGCTGCGCCTGGGCCTCACCCAGTCGGCGGCGAGCAACGCGCTGAAGCGCCTGCGCCTCGCCTTCCATGACGACCTGTTCCAGCGCACGCCCTCCGGCATGGAGCCGACGGCCCTGGCGCGCGAGCTGGCCGGGCCGGTCGGGGCGGCGCTGGACGCAGTCCGCGACGCGGTGGCCCTGCGCTTGCCGTTCGAGCCGGCCACGGCCGAGGCCGACTTCGCGATCGGGCTGTCCGATTACGCCGAGCTGGTCCTGATGCCGCCGCTGGTCCGGGCGGTGCGGGCGGCGGCACCCGGCGTCTCGCTGGTGGCGCGCACCGTCGACCGCGAGCAGGCGCTGCCGATGCTCGACGACGACCGCATCCAGCTGGCGATCGGCCTGTTCCCGGAGCCGCCGGCGCACATGACCCGGATCGGGCTGCTGCAGGACGACCTCGTCGCCGTGGTCCGCACCGGCCATCCGCTGGCCACGGGCATGGACCTCGACGCGTTCCTCACCGCCGACCATCTCCTCGTCTCGGCGGTCGGCAGCCGGACCGGCGCCGTCGACCGTTCCCTCGCTGCGCTCGGCCGCAAGCGCCGCCTCGCCGCCGTGGTCTCGCACTACCTCGTGACCGGACCGATCCTGCGCGACGGCGATCTCGTCTGCACGATGGCGCGGCGGATCGCCCGCCCGCTGGCCGAGGCGTTCGGGCTGGTCGTGCTGCCGATGCCGTCAGGGCTGGACCTGCCGCGCCAGGCGACGCGGCTGGCCTTCCACAACCGCTACGCCCAGCGCTCGGCCCATCTTTGGCTGCGCAGGCTCATCACCGACGTCGCCCGCGGCCTCGACTGAGGCGTCAGGCCTTGGCCCGAGCCCGCGTCGCCCGCGGCTTGGCCGGGGCCGCCTCGACCGCCTTGGGCGTGTCGTTGGTGCCGTCGAGGTCGGGCGCCTGGCCGTAGGACATCCGGCGCATCTGCTCCTGCACGCGCGCCATCTCCTCGAGCGACAGCCGCGGCGGCTCGCCGATCGCCAGCGCGTGCACGTACATCTTGGCCAGCGTCTCGACCTCGATCGCCAGCCACAGCGCCTTGTCGAGCGTCTTCGCGGCGACGACGAGGCCGTGATGCCCCATCAGGCAGGCGGTGCGGTCGGCCAGCGCCTCGATGATCGCGTCCGACAGGGCCTGCGTGCCGAAGGTGGCGTAGGCCGAGCAGCGGATGTCCGGACCGCCGGTGATCGCCGTCATGTAGTGGAACGGCGGGATGCCGCGCTCGTGCACCGCCAGGGTGGTGCAGTAGGTGGCGTGGCAGTGCAGCACGCACTCGACATCGGCTCGCGCGGCCAGGATGTCGCGGTGGAAGCGCCACTCCGACGACGGCCGGTGGCGGCCGCGAAAGGTGCCGTCGAGGTCCATCTCGACGATGTCCTCGGGCTCCATGGCCTCGTAGGGCAGGCTGGTCGGGGTGATCAGCAGCCCGCCGGGGATCCGCACCGACAGGTTGCCGGACGTGCCCTGGTTGATGCCGGAGGCGTTCATCGCCCGCGCCGTGGCGATGATCGCCTTGCGCTCGTGCTTGTGCGTCAGCTTGCTCACCCGTTCACCCGATCGTGGTGGCGGTCGCGGCGACCGCCTCGCGCCAGCGGTCGCGATAAGCCCGCAGCCCGCGCAATGCCAGTGCCGAGGCCGCCCGCAGCTGCAGCGGCGGCGACGGGTGGCCATGACTCCACAGCAAGGCCGCACCGATGGCGGTGCCGCCGCCGACCGGCTCGACCAGCACCTCGAGGTCCGGCCGCAGCGCCGCCACCAGCTGGGCGAACAGCGGCTCGCCGGTGAAGCCGCCGTCGATCACCGCCCGGCCCTGCGCCTCCAGCAGCTCGAGGCAGACCTCGGCCATCAGGGCCCCGTAGAGCATGGCCAGCGCCGGCCGCGGCACCTCCGGACCGACGATCCGGCCGCGCCGGGCGCTACCCGGGAACATGCCGTCCATCGCCACGAAGGACGGCAGGGCCATCGCACCGGCATCGATCACCCGCTGCAGGTCGGCGGGCGTCACGCCGCCCGGCCGGCCCTCGGTGAGCAGCTCGACCTCGCGCCCGACCATGCCCAGCACGCCGCCGACCGGCCGGCCCTCGACGTCGGCGTTGAGCGACATGCCGCGATCCTCGACCAGCCGGTCCGGTCCGAGGCCCTGGCGCAGGCCGACGATCCAGGTGCCGGTCGAGAGCAGCGCCGCGTCGCCGAGACCGCAGCGCTGGTAGCGGTAGAGGTTGCCGCTGCTGTCGTGCATGCCGTTCAGCACCGGCGTCGCCGGATCGAGGCCGGTGGCGGCGGCGACGCGCGGCAGGATGGGCCCCAGCCGGTCCCAGGCCGGCCGCAATGGCGGCAGCAGGCGTTCCCACCCCATGCGTTCGACCAGCCCGCTCGGCCGGCCGCGCAGCACGTCCCACAGGTGCGACTGGGCCGCCAGCGAGGTGACCTCGGAGGCGAGCACGCCGCTCAGCCGCCAGGCCCAGTACTGCGGCAGCGTCAGGATCGCCCGGGCCCGCGCCACCGCGTCGGGCCACTGCGTCGCCTGCCAGAACAGCTGCCGGCCGACATGGCTGGCGCCGCCCATGATGCGCACGCCGCGCTCGAGGAACGGCGGCATCGCCGCGGCGTAGGCGGCGTCGACCCCGGGCGGCAGCTCGCCCTCGTAGTCGATCATCGGCAGCGCCGGTCCGTCGTCGTCGACGAGCACGCCGCCCGAGCCGTGCGCCGTCGCGACGATGGCCTCAATGGCATGCTCGCGGCCGAGGGCCGCCAGGGCCCCCAGCACCCAGGCCTCCACAGCGGCGACGTCGGTGTGCAGGTAGGGCGGCCCCGGCAGGGGGCGGTTCGGCGTGCTGCGCTGCCCGAGGATGCGGCCCTGCGCGTCGAGCACGAGCAGCTTGATGTTGGTCTTGCCGATGTCGAGGACGGCGACGGGCATGCGGTGGTGTTCCGGCTCCCTGGGGTCGCCGCCGGGCTCGCTCGACCCGGGGCGCGCCGGTGCTGTAGACCATGCGGGCGACCTCGCACAGGACCGGAGCCTTGGCGCACGATCACGGACACGCTCATGGCCATGCCGGCCATGACCACGCCCACGGCGGCACCGCCGACCGGACCCGGCTGGGCTGGGCGCTGGCGCTGACCGCCGGGTTCATGCTGGTCGAGGTCGCGGGCGGCCTAATCTCGGGCTCGCTGGCGCTGATCGCCGATGCCGGCCACATGCTGACCGACGCCGCCGCCCTGGCGCTGGCCCTCTACGCGAGCCACGCCGCCAAGCGCCCGCCGACGCCGGAACGGTCCTACGGTCATGCCCGTGCGGAGGTGCTGGCGGCCCTGGTCAACGCCGGTGCGCTGTTCGCGGTCACGGCCTGGATCGTCGTCGAGGCGGCCGGCCGGCTGATGGATCCGGCGCCGATCCAGGGCGGCTGGATGATGGCCGTGGCCGCCGCCGGCCTCGCCGCCAACGTCGCTGCCTGGTTCATCCTCAATGGCGGCAGCGGCATGAATGTCGAGGGTGCCGCGCTGCACGTGCTCAGCGACATGCTGGGCTCGGCCGGCGCCATCGCCGCCGCCGGCATCATCCTGCTGACCGGCTGGACGCCGATCGACCCGATCCTGTCGGTGTTCGTGGCCCTGCTGATCCTGCGCGGCGCCTGGTCGCTGGCCAGCCGCTCATGGCACGTGCTGATGGAAGGGGCGCCGGAGGGTCTCGACGTCCCGGCCCTGCGCCGCGAGCTGGTCGAGAGCATCCCCGGCGTCTGCGACGTGCATCACGTCCACGCCTGGTCGCTGACCCCGGAGCGCCGCCTCGTCACCCTGCACGCGACGCTGATCGAGGGCCACGATCACGACGAGGTGCTGCGCCAGCTGCGGCTGACGCTGGCCGAGCGCTGGGACCTGCACCACGCCACGATCCAGCTCGAGCGCGGCGCCTGCGCCGACCAGCACGGCCACGCCCACGCCCACGCGCACTGAGGACCGTCTCAGGCGGCCTTGTCCTCGAGGATCATCGCCGCCGCCTTCTCGCCGATCATGATGATCGGCGCGTTGGTGTTCCCCGAGACCACCGCCGGCATGATCGAGCCGTCGGCAATGCGCAGGCCGTCGAGCCCGTGCACGCGCAGGCGTGGGTCGACCACCGCCCCGGTGTCGCCGTCGGGACCCATCCGGCAGGTGCTGGTCGGGTGGAAGATCGTGCCGCCGCGGGCGCGGACGTAGGCCAGCAGGTCGGCATCGCTGACGACCGCGGCACCGGGCAGCATCTCCTGGGCGTTGTACGGCCGGATCGCCGGCTGGTCCATGATCCGGCGCACCAGCTTCATGCCGTCGACCATCGTCTGCCGGTCGACCTCGGTGCTCAGGTAGTTGGCGCGGATGACGGGCGGGCTCTCCGGGTCGATGTCGCGCAAGGTGAGCGTGCCGCGGCTCTCCGGGCGCAGCTGGCAGACCGACACCGTGTAGCCCGAATAGGGATGCAGCGGCTCGCCCGGGCGCTCGGCCGAGAACGGGATGACGTGGAACTCGATGTCCGGCGTCGCCACCTCGGGCCGGGTCCGCGCGAACAGGGTCACGACCCCGGCCCCGGTGGTCAGCGGGCCGCGCCGGAACAGCGCCCACTCGATGCCCATCTTCGCCTTGCCAATCAGCGAGCGCGAGAAGTCGTTCAGCGTCACCGGCACCGGCGAGCGGTAGACTCCGCGGGCCTGGAAATGGTCCTGCATCGCCTTGCCGACGCCGGGCAGGTGATGGACCGGCTTGACGCCGAGGGCGGCGAGCTCGTCGCCGTCGCCGATGCCGGAGAGCATCAGGATCTGCGGCGAGCCGATGGCCCCCGTCGCCAGCACCGTCTCGCGACCGGCCCGCACCTGCTCGCGGCGCCCGTGCTTGCGGTACTCGACGCCGACGACGCGGCGGCCCTCGAGCAGCAGCCGCGTGGTCAGCGCCTCCGTCTCGATGCGCAGGTTCGGCCGGCGCCGCGCCGGCTTGAGGTAGCCGACGGCGGCGCTGCAGCGGCGGCCGTTGCGCAGGGTCAGCTGGAAGTAGCCGACGCCCTCCTGCGTGGCGCCGTTGTAGTCCGGATTGAACGGGATGCCGGCCTCGACCGCCGCCCGGACGAAGGCCTCGCACAGCTCGAGCTTGTAGGTCGGGTCGCTGACGCCGAGCGGGCCGCCCTTGCCGTGCCAGGTGTCGGCACCGCGGCCGAAGTCCTCGGCCTTGCGGAAATAGGGCAGGACATCGTCGTAGCCCCAGCCGGTGTTCCCGAGCTGGCGCCAGTGGTCGTAGTCCTCGGCCTGGCCGCGGACATAGGCGAGGCCGTTGATCGACGAGGTGCCGCCCAGCACCTTGCCGCGCGGCCACAGGATCTGCCGGTTGTCGAGCTCGGGCTCGGGCTCGGTCTTGAAGGTCCAGGTGATGTTCGGGTCGAACATCGTCTTGTAGTAGCCGATGGGCAGGTGGATCCACGGATTGCGGTCCTCGGGCCCCGCCTCCAGCAGCAGCACGCGGTTGCGCGGATCCTCGCTGAGCCGTGCCGCCAGCACGCACCCGGCCGAGCCGGCACCGATCACGATGTAGTCGTAGCTGGCCTCGGCCATGTCCGCCCTCCCCGCGCCCGGTACAGAGCATGCCGGCCGCCTGCGGGCAACGACCCGCGACCGCGGGGATACGTTGCCGCACCCCCGGCTTTGTCACCGCACGGAACGGACGACGGGCGTAAGCTTCCCGGTGCTTTGGCTGCACAGGGGAGGATCAGACGATGGCAAGCAGGATGAAGGCCGCGATCTTCGTGGAGCCCGGCCGCATCGTCCTCGACGAGAAGCCGGTGCCGGACGTCGGCCCGCTCGACGCGCTGGTGCGCATCACCACCACCACCATCTGCGGCACCGACGTCCACATCCTCAAGGGCGAGTACCCGGTGGCGAAGGGCCTCACCGTCGGCCACGAGCCGGTCGGAGTCGTCGAGAAGCTGGGCTCGGCCGTGAAGGGCTACCGCGAGGGCCAGCGGGTCATCGCCGGGGCGATCACGCCGTCGGGCCACAGCAATGCCAGCCTGTGCGGCTGCCACGCCCAGGACGGTCCCGGGACGCCGCATGGCTGGAAGGCCATCGGCGGCTGGAAGTTCGGCAACACCATCGACGGGACCCAGGCCGAGTACGTGCTGGTGCCGGATGCCATGGCCAACCTAGCACCGGTGCCCGACGGGCTGTCGGACGAGCAGGTGCTGATGTGCCCGGACATCATGTCGACCGGCTTCTCGGGTGCCGAGAGCGGGGCGGTGCGGATCGGCGATACGGTGGCCGTGTTCGCGCAGGGCCCGATCGGCCTCTGCGCCACCGCCGGGGCGCGGCTGATGGGGGCGACCACCATCATCGGCGTCGACACCGTGGCACGGCGGCTCGACGTCGCCCGCCAGCTCGGCGCCGACCACGCGGTCGACTTCCGCAAGGAGGACCCGGTCGAGGCGATCATGCGGCTGACCGACGGCCGCGGCGTCGACGTCGCCATCGAGGCGCTGGGCACGCAGGCCACCTTCGAGGCGGCCCTGCGCGTGCTGCGCCCCGGCGGCACCCTGTCGAGCCTCGGCGTCTACAGCTCCGACCTCAGGATCCCGCTCGGTGCCTTTGCCGCCGGCCTCGGCGACAACCGGATCGTCACGACGCTCTGCCCCGGCGGCAAGGAGCGGATGCGCCGGCTCATGGGCGTCATCGCCTCGGGCCGCGTCGACCTGCGGCCGATGGTGACCCACCGCTTCAGGCTGGAGCAGATCGAGGAGGCCTACGACCTCTTCGCCCACCAGCGCGACGGCGTGCTCAAGGTGGCGATCACGCCGTAGGAGCGGTCGGCGCCGGCAGCTCGGCGGCGGTCAGCGTCTCGCGCTCGAGCAGGACGACGGCCAGCCGGTCGAGCTCGGCCCGGCGGGCGGCGAGGATCGCCTTGGCCCGCGCGAAGGCGTCGTCGACCAGCCGCTTCACCGCGACGTCGATCTCGCGGGCGGTGTCCTCGCTGAAGCGACGGCCGCCGCCCTCGACCGGCTGGCCGAGGAAGGTGCCGCGCTCGGTCTCGTAGGCCGCCTGGCCGAGCTCGGCGTTCATGCCGTAGCGGGTCACCATCGAGCGGGCGATCTCGGTCGCCCGCTGCAGGTCGTCGGCGGCACCGGTCGACACCTCCTCGAACACCAGCGCCTCGGCCGCCCGGCCGGCGAGCAGGACCGTCATCTTGTCCTCGAGCTCGTGCCGCGCCATCAGGAACCGGTCCTCGATCGGCCGCTGCAGCGTGTAGCCGAGCGCCCCGACCCCGCGCGGGATGATCGAGACCTTTTGCACCGGGTCGACGCCCGGCAGGGCCAGCGCCACCAGCGCGTGGCCCAGCTCGTGATAGGCCACCGTCCTGCGCTCGCGCGGATTGAGCAGCCGGTTGCGCTTCTCGAGGCCGGCGACGATGCGCTCCACCGCCGCCGTGAAGTCGTCGAGATCGACCCGGTCCGCCCCGCGCCGGGTGGCGACGAGGGCCGCCTCGTTGACGAGGTTGGCGAGGTCGGCGCCGGTGAAGCCCGGCGTCAGCGCCGCCACGTCCTCCAGCCGCAGCGACGGGTCGAGCGTCACCTTCTTCACGTGCACGGCGAGGATCTGGATGCGCCCGGCCTTGTCCGGGCGGTCGACCAGCACCTGGCGGTCGAACCGGCCGGCGCGGAGCAGCGCCGGGTCGAGGATCTCCGGCCGGTTGGTGGCGGCGAGGATCACCACGCCCGAGCTGCGGTCGAAGCCGTCGAGCTCGACCAGCAGCTGGTTCAGCGTCTGCTCCTTCTCGTCATGGCCGCCGCTCATCGGCCCGGCGCCGCGCGCCCGGCCCAGGGCGTCGAGCTCGTCGATGAAGATGATGGCCGGCGCCATCTTGCGCGCCTGCTCGAACAGGTCGCGCACGCGGGCCGCCCCCACGCCCACGAACATCTCGACGAACTCAGAGCCGCTGATCGACAGGAACGGCACGCCGGCCTCGCCGGCCACCGCACGGGCCAGCAGCGTCTTGCCGGTTCCGGGCGGGCCGACCAGCAGCACGCCCTTGGGCATGCGCGCGCCCAGCCGGCCGAACTCCTTGGGGTTCTTCAGGAAGGCCACGATCTCGCGGATCTCGGCCTTGGCCTCGTCGACGCCGGCGACGTCGTCGAAGGTCACCCGGATGTCGCGCTCGACATAGACCTTGGCGCGGCTCTGGCCGATCTGCATCAGCCCGCCGCCGAGCCCGCCCATCGACATCCGCCGCATCAGGAACATCCAGACGCCGAGGAACAGCGCCGTCGGCAGGATCCACGACAGCACGCTGCCCAGCCAGTTGCTGTCCGTCCCGCCGCTGAAGGTGAGCCCGCGCCCTTCCAGCTCGGCCGCGACGGCAGGATCGACGCGGACGGTCACGAAGTATTCGGGCTCGCCCGGCTTCGCGTCGCGCAGCTTGCCGGTGATGCGGCTCTCGGTGACGACCAGCTCGTCGACGCGGCCGTCCTTCACCGCGGCGAGGAAGGCGCTGTAGGGCAGCGTCTCGACCCGGCGCCACTGCTCGATCGCTCCCTGGATCAGCACGAGCGCCAGGAAGGCGCCCAGCACGTACCAGATGTTGAAGCTCGTCCGCCGGTCCATTCCGTCCGTCGACCCATGCGTTGAAGCGTGAACTGTGCGGGGCTTCGGCCGTTGCCGCAACCCGCCGCAGCGCCTATCGCTGGAGGGGATCGGCTGGTCCGGCGGGGGAGCGGGGCATGACGGGTCCGGATACGGCGCGGTTGCGCCAGCGGCTGGCCGGGCTGGTCGCCTGGCCGACCGAGAACCTGCCCGGCAACGAGGCCGAATCGGCCCGCTGGCTCGGCGAGGAGCTCGCCACCATCGGCTGCACCGTCAGCTACCAGGCGGTCGCCGAGAACCGCGAGAACGTCGTCGGCATCATCGACAACGGCCCCGGTCCCTGCCTCGCCTTCAACTCACATCTCGACGTGATCCCGGCCGGCAACGGCTGGACCGGCGATCCATGGACCCTGCGCGCCGAGCACGGCCGGCTGATCGGCCGCGGCGCCTGCGACGCCAAGGGCTCGATCGCCTCGATGGTCGAGGCCATGGCGATGCTGGCGGCCGAGCGCGGCCGCTGGTCGGGCCGCCTCGTCGGCGTTTTCGTCGCCGACGAGGAGGTCGGCAGCACCGGCGCCAAGGCCTTCGCCGCCGATCATCCCGGCGTCGACCGGGTGGTCGTCGGCGAGCCCACCGACCTGAGTGCCGTGTCGGCGCACAAGGGCGTGCTGCGGCCGCGCATCCGCATCGCCGGCAAGAGCGCCCATTCCGGCCGTCCCGACCTCGGCGACAACGCCATCGTCAAGGCCGGCAAGCTGATCGCCCGCCTCGCCGCCGAGGACGCCCGGCTGCGCACCAAGCTGCATCCGCTGGTGGGCCCGTCGAGCCTGTCCGTCACCCGCATCCACGGCGGCATCGCCGACAACATTGTGCCGCCCTGGTGCGAGCTGACCATCGACCGCCGCGTCCTGCCGAGCGAGCAGCCGGAGGCGGTCGACCAGGAGATCCGCGCCCTGCTGGCGGCGGCCCTCGCCGAGGACGGCATCGCCACCGAGATCCTCGGCTACACCTCGACCGCCGGCCCAAGCGAGACGCCGGCCGACGACCCGATCATCCGTGCCGCCGTCGGCGCCGCCCGCGCCAACGGCGTCGAGCCGGCGGGTCCTATCGGCTTTCTCGGCGGCTGCGACCTCGTCCACTTCCAGCGCGTCGGCATCAAGGGCGTGGTGCTGGGCCCGGGCTCGCTGGGCATGGCCCACAAGCCGGACGAGTACGTGCCCGAGGACGAGCTGGCGCGCGCCGCCATCATCTACCGCGACCTGGCGCTGGCCTACTTCGCCGGGGGCGGGCGGTGACCTACGCCGGGCCGGTCGTCGATGCGCACCATCACTTCTGGGACCTGGCGCTCGGCAGGCACCCCTGGCTGTCGCCCGAGCCCGGCCGCGAGATGGTCTTCGGCGACCCCTCCCCGCTCTACCGCAACTACCTGCCGGACGACCTGCGGCGCGACGCGGCCGGCACCGACCTCGTCGGCAGCGTCCACATCGAGGCCGGCTGGGACCGCCCGGACTGCGTCGGCGAGACCCGCTGGCTCGAGGAAGTCGCTAGCGCGAGCGGCCTGCCGACGGTGCTGGTCGTCCATGCCCCGCTCGACAGCCCGCGGGTCGGCGAGGTGCTCGAGGCGCAGCTCGCCGCCTCGCCGCGGGTCCGTGGCGTCCGGCACATCGTCAGCTGGCACCGCGACCCGGCCAAGCGGTTCGTCGAGCGGCCGGACCTGATGGACGACCCGGCCTGGCGCGCCGGCTTCGCCCGCCTCGCCCCGCTGGGCCTGTCGTTCGACCTGATGCTCTATCCCGGCCAGCTGGCCGACGCCGCCCGGCTGGCGGCCGACTTCCCGGGCACGCAGATCATCGTCAACCACGTCGCCAGCCCGGTCGACCGCGACGCCGACGGCATGGCCGTCTGGCGCGAAGGCCTGCGCCGGCTTGCCGAGCGGCCGAACGTGGCCATCAAGATCTCCGACCTCGTCGCCTACGACCACAACTGGACCGCCGACAGCCTGCGCCCGGTGGCCATGGCCTGCATCGACGCCTTCGGGACCGATCGCTGCCTGTTCGGCAGCGACTTTCCGGTGGCCGGGCTGCACATCGGCTACGCCGAATGGTGCCATGCCTTCGCCGCCATCGTCGCCGGATTCACGCCGGCCGAGCAGCGTGCCATGTTCTGCGACAATGCCCGCCGGCTCTACCGGATGGCGTAAGCATTCGGCTTCGCTGAACGAGCAATAAATCACTCCGCCAATCGAATGGCCGCGGTGTCGACAGCCTCGTGGTCGCCTTCTAGGATCGCGCTCCGGCCCAAGGTCCGGCGGCCGCAGGGCCGAACCAACGAGGGGGATACCATGGCTCGATCGATGGTACGTCGCACGCTCGGAGTGCTGGCGGCGGGTGCCGCCGTGCTGGCGATGCAGGGCGCCTGGTCGGACCCGGCCGAGGCCGCCGCCAAGTGCATCAAGGGTGACCGCAAGGCGCCCTACACGATCGGCTGGGCCAACATCTATTCCGTGCCGACCTGGATGAAGCAGACCTCGGGCACCATCGAGGACGTGTTCAACCAGCTCAAGGCCAAGGGCCTCGCCGACAGCTACGTCGTCACCGACGCCGAGGGCAACGCCAACACCCAGATCGCCCAGATCCAGTCGATGATCGACGCCGACGTCGACGTCATCGTGGTGATCGCCGGCTCCTCGACCGCGCTGAACCGGGTGATCGAGCAGGCCTGCGAGAAGGGCATCGCCGTCGCCAACGTCGACAGCCTCGTCACCACCGACCAGCTGACGGTGAAGATCAACACCGACAGCAACAAGTGGGGCAAGCAGGCGGCCGAGTTCCTGATCGACAAGATGGGCGGCAAGGGCAACATCATCATCATGAACGGCCCGGCCGGCATCTCGGTCAGCGACGACCGTCGCGCCGGCGCCACCCCGGTCCTGGCGGCGCACCCCGACGTCAAGGTGCTGACCGAGACCAACACCGCCTACAACGCCGCCCCGGCGCAGGAGGCGATGACCAGCCTGCTGTTCCAGTACCCGGAGATCGACGGCATCCTCAGCCTCGGCGGTGCGCTTACCGCCGGCGCCATCCTCGCCATGGACAAGCAGGGCCGCGACATGGTCCCGATGACCGGCGAGAACTACCGGCTGTTCCTTGAGCTCTGGAAGGAGAAGGGGCTGACCGCCTGGGCGACGATGCAGCCCAACTGGCTGGGCGGCTTCGGCGTCTACGCCGCCGTGCAGGCGCTCGAGGGCAAGGAGGTCCCGGCCTTCGTCGAGGTGCCGCTGCCGATCATCGACAACAGCAATCTCGACGAGTACCTCGCCCGCGCCAAGGACTTCCCGGCCGACGGCTACATCTACTCGCCGTACAGCCTGGAGATGTTCGACCAGCTGCTCGCGGCGAAGTGAGCCGCGCATCGTGACCGGGACGGGCGACGTCGCGGCGCCGCCCGTCCTCGCCGCGCGCGAGGTCAGCAAGCGCTTCTTCGAGAACACGGTCCTGCGGCGGGTCTCGATCGAGATCCGCCCGGGCCGTGTCCATGCGCTGCTCGGCGAGAACGGGGCGGGCAAGAGCACGCTCATCAATCTGCTGTCGGGCGTCCTGCAGCCGGACGAGGGCGCCATCCTCGTCGACGGGCAGGCGCGGCGTGGCCTGTCGCCGGCCGAGGCGCGGCGGCTGGGCGTGGCCGTCGTCCAGCAGGAGCTGAGCCTCGCCCCGCATCTCTCGGTGGCCGAGAACATCGCCATGGGCGCGATGCCGAAGCGCGGCGGCTTCATCGACTACACCCGGCTCGCCGCCGAGACGGAACGGCTCTGCGCCCGCCTCGGCCTCGACGTGCCGGTCGACCTGCCGGTCGAGGCGCTGCCGCTCGGCCGCCGGCAGCTGGTCGAGATCGCCAAGGCGCTGTGGTCGAAGCCACGCGTCCTGATCCTCGACGAGCCGACCTCGTCGCTCACCGGGCACGAGGTGGCGACCCTGTTCGGCCTCGTCCGCGAGCTGCAGAATGACGGCGTCGCCGTCCTCTACATCTCGCACCGCCTCAACGAGGTGCTCGAGCTCTGCCAGTGGGTGACGGTGCTGAAGGACGGCGTCGTCACCGCCGACCAGAGCCTCGCCGGCAGCGATCCCAAGGCGCTGGTCCGGCTGATGGTCGGCCGCGAGCCCGGCGACCTGTTCCCGCACGAGCGCGTCGCCGCCGCCGGTGCCACCGCCCTGCGCGCCCGCGGCCTCGTCGCCGAGGGCATCGCCGGCGTCGACCTAGAAGCCCGCTACGGCGAGGTGCTGGGCCTGGGCGGCCTGCTCGGCCAGGGTCAGGAGGAGGCCCTGCGCGCGCTCTACGGCGACCTGCCGCTGCAGGCCGGCGAGCTGGTCGTCGACGGTGCTGCCAGGACACCGCGCACGCCCGGCGAGGCCGCCGCCGCCGGCATCGCCTACGTGCCGGCCGACCGCAAGCGCGAGGCGCTGCTGCTGCCGCTGCCGATCCGCTTCAACCTCGTCCTGCCGGCGCTGCGCCGGCTGGCCGGCAACGGCCTGCGCAAGCTCGCGGCCGAGTCCACGACCGCCACCGGCCTCGTCGCCGACTTCGCCATCAAGATCGCCGACGTCCGCGACGCGGCCCAGGTCCTGTCCGGCGGCAACCAGCAGAAGATCGCCATCGGCCGCTGGATGCCGCTGGCGCCGCGCATCTTCCTGCTCAACGACCCGACCCGCGGCGTCGACGTCGAGACCAAGCGCGAGATCTACGCGCGGCTGCGGCGCATGGCGGCCGACGGTGCCGCCATCCTCCTGCTCAGCTCGGACACGCTGGAGCTCGTCCATGTCTGCGATCGCGTCGTCGTCTTCCGCGGCGGCCGGGTCGCCGCGGAGATCGCCCGCGACGACCTGTCGGAGGAATCGATCGTCGGCGCCTCGCTCGGCATGGCGGCCTGAGCCGGCATGAGCGGTCTGCAGCTCCAGGCCCGCCTGTTCTGGCGGCGCAACGCCGGGCTCGTCACCCTCTACGGCCTGCTGGCCGTTCTGCTGGTCGTCTACGCCTGGCTGCACCCGGGCCTGCTCAGCATCTCCGGTGTCGCCCGGTTCACCCAGAACTGGTTCCCGGTCGCGGTCGTCGCCATCGCCCAGACCCTCGTCATGCTGATGGGCGGCATCGATTTGGCCATGGGCGCCATGGTGAGCCTCGGCTGCGTGCTGGCGGCGACCTGGGTCGGTGACACCGCCCTCGGCGCCTCGCTGGGGATCGTCGCCGTCGTCGGCACCGGGGCGCTGGTCGGTGCGGCCACCGGCACCATCGTCGCTCTGCTGAGGCTGCCGGCGATCATCGTCACCCTGGCCGGCTCCTTCCTGATCGGCGGGGCCGCCCTCCTGGTCATGCCCAAGCCCGGCGGCTCGATGCCGTCCTGGCTGTCGGACGCGCTGGCCGGCGACACGCCGACCGCCCTGCTGCTGCTGGTGATCCTGCTCGTCGCCTGGCGCCTGCTGCAGGCGACTCCCCTGGGCCACGCCATCAACGCCGCCGGCGACAACCCGCAGGGCGCCTTCCGCAGCGGCGTCAACGTCGCCGTCGCCCGCATCGCCGCCTACGCCATCTCCGGTGCGCTGGCCGGCTTCGCCGGCGTCTACGTCGCCGCCCAGACCGGTGCCGGCGACCCGGTCATCGGCGGACCGTTGACCCTCGACTCGATCACTGCCGCCGTGCTTGGCGGCGTCGGCTTCCTCGGCGGCCAGGGCACCATCCGCGGCGCCATCGCCGGCAGCCTGCTCCTCGCCATCCTGATCAACGTCATGTTCTTCATGGGCTTCCCGCCGGTCGCACAGTACGTCGCCAAGGGCCTGATCATCGTCGCCGCCATGGGCGCGCGGCTGTTGCGGAAACCCTGATGCTGGCGACCTTGCGCGCCCACCCGCTCGGCCGCGTGCTGCTGCACCGGGTCACCCTCACCTACCTGCTGGTCGCCGCGGTCTGGATCGTCGCCGGCATCGTCAAGCCCGGCTTCGCCAAGCCCGGCCATCTCCGCTACCTGCTCGAGCTCGCGGCAGTCATGGGCATTGTCGCCGCCGGCCAGACCATCGTCGTGATCGCCGCCGGCATCGACCTCTCGGTTGCCAGCGTCATCACCTTCACCGCGATGATGACGCCGCTGCTGTCGCCGGAGTCCGACCCGACCGGACTCGTCGGCGTCGTCCTCGTGCTCGCCGCCGCCACCGCCATCGGCCTGGTCAACGGCCTCGGCATCATCCTGCTCCGCGTCCATCCGCTGATCCTGACGCTGGCCACGGCGACGATCCTGCAGGGGGCGCTGATCCTCATCGCCGGCGGCAGCGCCATCTCCTCGACCAACCCGACCGTCGACCTGCTCGCCAACGGCCGCGTGCTCGGCGTGCCGATGACGATCGTCACCTGGATCGCCGTTGCCGTCGCCGCGACCTTCCTGCTGCACCGCACCGTGATGGGCGGCTGGCTCTACGCCATCGGCACCAACGAGCGCGCCAGCCGGCTGGCCGGCGTCGCCATCGGCCCGACGATGATCGCCGCCTACGCCATGTCCGGCCTGTGCGCCGGCCTCACCGGGCTCCTGCTGCTCGGCATGAACCGGCAGGGCTATGTCGGAATCGGCGAGCCCTACCTCCTGGGCTCGATCGCCGCGGTGGTCCTCGGCGGCACCTCGATCCTCGGCGGCCGCGGCACCTATCTCGGCACCATCGCCGGCTCGATCCTGCTGGTGACCATCACCGCGCTCATCACGGTGGTGAACGCCTCGGCCGGCTGGCGGGCGATCCTGTTCGGCGCCCTGATCCTCGGCCTCCTGCTGGTCTCGGGCCGGGTCCGCGAGACTCGCTAGGGCTCGCCCGGCCGCCACGGGCGCGCTATGGCAGGCGCGCCCTCAAGGAACCGGAGCCACCCGGATGAGCCTCGTCGACGCTGCCGAAAGCGTCATCCTCGTCACCCCCGACGACCGCGAGGTCGGGCTCGCCGGCAAGCTGGAGGCGCACCGCCAGGGCCTGCTGCACCGCGCCCTGTCGGTGGTCCTGCGGGATTCGCGCGGCCGGACGCTCCTGCAGAAGCGCCACGTCGGCAAGTACCATTCGGGCGGGCTGTGGACGAACAGCTGCTGCAGCCACCCGCGCGCCGGCGAGCCGGTCGACGAGGCGGCGCGGCGCCGCCTGCGCGAGGAGATGGGCATCGACTGCCCGCTCGAGTTCGCGCTGACCGTCCACTACCGGGCCGAGCTCGACAACGCGATGATCGAGCACGAGGTGGTGCACGTCTTCCTCGGCCTCTACGACGGCCCTGTCCGGCCCGACCCGCAGGAGGCCGACGGCTACGACTGGATCCGGCCCGAAGCGCTGCGCGCCGACATCGCCGCCTCGCCCGACCGCTACAGCTTCTGGTTCCGCAAATACTGCATCGAGCACTGGGGCCGGCTTCGGCTCGACTGAGCGTCCCGCCTCAGCCGCCGCCCGGATCGTACAGGTAGCCCTCGCCGCGCACGGTGCGGATCACCGTCGGGTGGTCCGGGTCCGGCTCGATCTTCTGGCGAAGCCGGGTGATCCGGATGTCGATGCTGCGGTCGTTGGGCTGCCAAGCGCGGTTGTGGGCGAGCTCGGAGATCCGGTCGCGGCTGAGGACCTGGCCGGGGTGCCGGGCGAACGTCTCCAGCAGATCGAACTCCATGGCGGTCAGCGGCACGTCCTCGCCGTCGGCAGCGCACAGGCGGTGGCCGTCGAGGTCGAGCTGGCAGCGGCCGAACCGGACCCGCCGGGTCGGCGGCGCCGCCGCCGCGCCGCGCCGCGCAGCCTCGGCCGCCAGCCGGCGGAACACGCTGCGCACGCGCGCCAGCAGCTCGCGCGGCTCGACCGGCTTGACGACATAGTCGTCGGCGCCGGTCTCGAGGCCGCGGATGCGGTCGTCGAGGTCGCCGCGGGCCGTCAGCATGACGATCCCGACGCGCGACGCCGCCAAGAGCCGCCGGGCGATGGCGAGCCCGTCCTCGCCCGGCAGGTTGAGGTCGAGGACGAACAGCTCGGCCGGGCCCTCGCCGATCAGCCTGGTCACCTCGCCGCCGTCGGCCGCCGCCCGCACCGCGTAGCCGTGCTGGGTCAGGTAGTCCTGCAGCATCTCGCGGATGTCGGGCTCGTCGTCGACGACGATGATGCGCTGCCGCTCGGCCATCACGAGATCCCTGCTGGCGCCCGGGCCGGCCGCGGCGACGGCAGCTCAGGACAATTGAAACATGCCGGTGCCGGCCACGACATCGGAGCGAAATCCGCCATGGCGACAACAGCGCCGTCCGGGGCAGCAAGGTGCGCCCCGCAACGGTGGAGCAGACGACGATGGAACGGACCCTGGGTCACGGCTTCCGGATCGCCGAGCCCGGTACCCTGTCGGGCATGGCCATGGCGATGATGCACATGGCGTCCGGCGTGATGCGGCGGATGGCGGAGCGGCGGCGGATGGCCCGTCGCGTGGCCGAGCTGAACGCCCTGCCCGAGCATGTCCGCAAGGACATCGGCTGGGTGCCGTGGGAGGTGGCGAGCCATCCGGTGGCGCCGGTCGGGCCGACCCTCCTGAGGGCGCGTGACGACTACTGAGATCGGCGACGCCCGCCGATCGCAACCGCCGGATCGCGCCGGAGCGGGCCCCCGTTCCGGCGCGATCGCCGTCTCAGTGGCCACGGCCATGCGCCACCATCTCCGCCACCTGCCGCCGCAGCTGCGCCAGGTCGAGCGGCTTGTCGAGCACCGGCACCGTCGCCTCGCGCAGGAAGCGGCTGGCGTCCGCCCCCAGGGTGTCGCCGGTGATGAACACCATCCGCTCCGCCACCTCCGGACGTGACGCCTTCAGCTCACGCCACAGCCCCGGACCGTCGAGGTCGGGCATCCTGAGATCGCTGATCACCACGTCGAAGCTGCCGCGGCCGAGGGCGGCCAGCGCCTCGCGCCCGCTGCGCACCACCGTCACCTCGTAGCCCTCGCGGCTGAGCACCTCGCGGACGAGGTCGGCGATCTCGGTCTCGTCGTCGGCGACGAGGATGCGGCCGCGCCCGCCCTTCGGTCCGCCGTTGGCCGGGTCCGTCGCCGCCGCCGGGGCGGTGGACAGCGGCAGCACCACCCGGAAGCGGCTGCCGGCACCACGCTCGCTTGCCACCTCGATCCGCCCGCCATGGCTGGCGACGATGCCGTGGCACAGCGACAGGCCGACGCCGACGCCCATGCCCTGCGGCTTGGTGGTGAAGAACGGCTCGAAGATCCGCTTGCGCAGCTCCGCGTCCATGCCCGGCCCGTTGTCGGCGACCTCGACGAGGACATCGCCGTTGCGCCGCTCGGTCCGCACGGTGAGCCGGCGCGGACCGGCGATCTCCTGCAGCGCATGCTGCGCGTTGACCACGAGGTTGGTGATCACCTGGTGCAGCTGGTCGGCATCGCCCCAGACCGCCGGCAGCTCCGGGTCGAGCGCGCGCACGACCTCGACGTCGGCGGTCCGCAGGCCGTAGGCGGACAGCTCCAGCGCCGCGTCGACGACATGGTTCAGCGCCACCGGCCCGAAGGCCGGCGGCTTCTGCCGGGCCATGGCGAGGAACGCCTTGACGATCCGGGCACAGCGGTCAGCCGCCGCATGCACCCGCTCGGCGCGCCGGCGGCTCGCGTCGTCGGGGGCGAACTCCTCGAGCATGCTCGAATAGCCGACCACCACCGACAGCGGGTTGTTGAGCTCGTGCGCCACGCCCGCCAGCAGCGAGCCCAGCGCCGCCAGTTTCTCCGACTGGTGCAGGGCCTCGCGCTGCCGCTCGATCTCGCTCTCGGCGGCCTTCTGCCGGCTGAGGTCGATGACGCTGGTGACCAGCGCCGGCTCGCCGCCGTACTCGATCAGGCGCGAGCTGAGCGAGGCCGGAATGACCTCGCCGTCGCGGCGGCGGACCAGCGCCTCGCGGCCGCGGATCTCGCCGGCCCGCTGCAGCTCCGCCATGTAGACCGTGCGGTCCGCCGGGTCGGCCCACAAGGTCGTCTTGTCGAGAGTGTCGAGCTCGTCCCAGCTCACCTGGAAGAGGTCGAGATAGGCCGGGTTGACGAACAGGACCCGGGTGTCGGCCTGGCGCAGCACCAGCAGCGGCACCGGATGCGCCTCGGCGAAGCGGCGGAAGCGCTGCTCGCTCTCGCGCAGCGCGTCCTCGGCCCGCTTCTGGGCGGTGTTGTCGACGTGGAAGCCGCCGATGTGGGTGATCGTCCCGGCCGGATCGCGCAGGGCGAAGCGGATGACGATGCTCCACCGGTAGGCCTCGACCCCCGGCGTGTACTCCTCGCGCACCACCGGCCGGCCGGTCCGCATCAGCTCCTGCTCGGCCTCGGCGATCAGCTCGAGGTCGTGGTTGAAGGCGGTGTCGGCGGCGGTGCGGCCGATCATCGCCTCGGCCGGCTTGCCGAAGACGTGGCTCATTTCCGGGTTGGCCAGCACGTAGCGGCCGCGCAGGTCCTTCAGGTACACGCCGACCGGAGCGTGCTGCATGAAGGCGGCCAGCCGCGCCTCGCTGGCACGCAGCGACTGCTCGGCCCGCTTCTGCGCCGAGATGTCGACGTCGAAGCCGCCAATGTGGGTGATCCGGCCGCTGGCGTCCCTGACCGGGAAGCGGATCACCATCGTCCAGGCGTAGGCGTCGAGGCCCTCGAGATATTCCTCGTGCACCGACGGCACGCCACGCTCGAGGATCTCGCGGTCGTAGGCGCGGACCAGCTCGGCCTCGGCCGGCAACAGCACGTCACCGGCGGCCCGCCCGAGCATCTCCGCCACCGGCCGGCCGAACACCTTGGCCATCTCGGTGTTGGCCATCACGTAGCGGCCGTCGGCGTCCTTGAGGTACATGCCGACCGGCGCGTTCTCGAGGAAGGCGGCGAGCCTTGTCTCGCTGGCGCGCAGCGCCTCCTCCGTCGCCCGCCGCTCGGTGATGTCGGTCATCACCGCAAGGAAGGCCGGCTGGCCGCGGTAGGTGATGCGCCGGGCCGAGAACAGCACCCAGAGCTCGCGCCCGTCGGCGTGGCGCATCCGGGTCTCGGCACCGTCGACATCGCGGCCGGCGGCGACCTCGCGCAGCAGCCGGACGCGGTCGTCGAGATCGACCCAGACCCGCTCGATCTGCTCCTTCTGCTCGCCGAGCCCGAGGCCGAAGGTCTCCATCGCCCGGGCGTTGACGAACAGGATCTCGGGGCGGTCGAGGAGGGCAATGGCCAGCGGCACCGGCACGCCCTCGGCGATGGCGCGCATCGCCGATTCGCTCTCGCGCAGGGCCCGCTCGGCCAGCTTCTGCTCGGTGATGTCGCGGCCGACCGACTGGTAGCCGGCGAGCCGCCCGGCACGGTCGAACAGCGCCCGGTTGGTCCAGGCGTACCAGCGCCAGGTGCCGTCCGGCATGATCTTCTCGTTCTCGCCGACGTCGACCGGATGGTCCGGCGTGAGCGCCAGCAGGCGCTGGCGCAGGTCGCCGCGCAGCGGGTCCGGCACGGAATCGAAATAGTCCTCGCCGACCATCTCCTCGAAGCTGCGGCCGCGCATCCGGCAGTGCGCCTCGTTGGCGAAGACGAGGCGGAAGTTCGCGTCGAACCGGCCGATGATCTCGGTCTGGTCCTGGACGACCGCCCGGTAGCGCTCCTCGCTGGCGCGCAGGATCTCCGCCGCCTCGCGTTCGGCCGTGACGTCGCGGCCGACCGACTGGTACTCGACCAGCCGCCCCTGGGCATCGAACAGCGCCCGGTCGGTCCAGGCCTCGTGCCGGATACGGCCGTCCTCGCCGACGACCTCGGTCTCGTAGGCCACGGTCGGGCTGTCCGGCGTCAGCTCGGCCAGCTGGCTGCGGAACATGCGCTGCTGCTCGGGCGTCAGCATCTCGAGCACGGAGGTGCCCAGCACCGACTCGGCCGGCCGCCCGACATGCTCGGCGAAGGCGCGGTTCACGAAGGTGAAGCGATACGCCGGATCGAAGCGGGCGATCAGCTCGATCTGGTCCTCGACGATCGTGCGGAAGCGCTCCTCGCTCGCCAGCAGCGCCTGCTCGGCCATGCGCTGCTCGGTGATGTCGCGCCCGACGGCCTGGACCTCGACCAGTCGCCCGTCGGCGTCGAAGAAGCCGCGATGGTTCCACTGCTCGATCGGCCGCCGCCCGTCGGGCAGCGTCGGCTGGCACTCGAGGCTGTTCGCTGGCTGTCCCGGCGTCAGCTCGGCGATGCTGCGCCAGTAGCGCTCGCGATCCTCGGGCTCGAGCACCGAGCTGTCGTCCCAGGCCGGATCGAGCAGCTGCTCCCGGCTCATCCGCATGTGCCGGCAGTAGGCGTCGTTGACGAACAGCAGCCGGCCGCGCGGCGTCATCCGCACGATAAACTCCGACTGCGACTCGACGACGCTGCGATAGCGCTCCTCGCTCTCGCGGATCGCCGCCTCCGCCCGCTTGCGGTCGCTGATGTCGCGCATGTAGGCGAGGTAGCGGTCGCCGTCGGGCGTCGGCGTCGAGACCACGACCACCTCGACCGGGATCTCCCGGCCATCGGCATGGCGGGCCGGCAGTTCCAGGCGCTTGCCGAGGATGCGGCTCCTGCCCGTCTCGAGGTGACGGCGCAGCCCATCGCGGTGAGAGCCCTGCATCCGCTGCGGAATGAGCAGTTCGTCGAGCAGCTTGCCCATCGCATCGGCGCGGCTGTGGCCGAACGTGCGCTCGGCCGCCGGGTTGAACTCGACGATGCGGCCCTCGGCATCCATGCCGACCACGCAGTCCAGGGCCGCCGCCAGCACGGCGTCGCGCAGCCGTTCGCTGGCCCGCAGCGCCGCCTTGGCGGCCTTCTCGGCGGTGACGTCGCGGCCGACGGCCTGGATCTCGACGAGCTTCCCAGCGGCATCGAAGATCCCGCGCTCGCTCCAGCGCTCAATGCAGCGTCGTCCGTCCGGCATCCGCGGATGCAGCTCGATCTCGTTGACCGGGTTCTCGGGCGTCATCGCCGCCCAGGCCGCCTTGGAGGCGCGCTGCTCCTCCTCCGGCAACGCCGTAAGGTCGTTCCACGCCGGATCGAGCAGCTGCGCCTGGGTCATCCCGAGGTGCCGGCCGTAGGCCTCGTTGGCGAAGCTCAGCGTGCCGTCGGGCCGCTGGCGGATGATGAACTCGGTCTGCGCCTCGACCACGCCGCGGTAGCGCTCCTCGCTCTGCCGCAGCGCCTGCTCGGCACGGCGCCGCTCGGCGACGTCACGCTTGACCGCGACGAAATGGGTGAGCGAGCCATCGGCGCCCCGCAGCGGCGAGATCGTCGCTTCCTGAACAAGGTCGTGGCCGTCCTTGTGGCGGCTGATGAGCCCGCCGGTCCAGGTCTCGCCGCGCCGGATCGTGGCGTCCATGTCGGCCCAGAAGGCGGCGTCGTGGTGCCGGCTGCGCAAGATCTCGGCCGCGGTATGGCCGATCGCCTCCTCGGATGTGTACCCGGTCAGCCGGGTGAAGGCCGGGTTGACGTAGATCAGGCGGTAGTCGGAGGTGGCGATCTCGACCGAATCGCCGACCTGCTCGATCGCGGTGGCGAGCACCGCGAGGTCGCGCTCGCGGCGCTTGCGCTCGGTGATGTCGCTGGTCAGCAGCACCCGGCCACCGCCGGCCATCCGGCTCTCGCGCAGGCGCACCCAGCGCTCGTCGATCAGCTGGTGCTCGTGATCGGAGATCGCCTGCTCGCGCATCCGCAGGCGCCGCTCCTTGAAGTCCGGGCCCATGTCCGGGTGGTAGATCGGCCCCTGTGCGAGCCCCGCCTCGATCCAGTCCTCGAAGCGCACCCCGAGCTTCAGCACGTTGCGCAGGTTCTCGGTGAGATGCATCGGGTAGCGGCTGTTGTGGTAGACCAGCCGGTCGTCCGCGTCCCAGATCGCGAGGCCGTCGACCAGGCTCTCGCCGGCGGCGAGGAAACGGGCGTTGACCAGCGCCACCTCGCGCCGCGCCCGGAACGCCGCCGAGATCTCGGCCGCCAGCTCCGACCAGGGCGGCGGCATCTGCGCCGGGACCGGCAGATCGACCGCGGCAGCACCCTGCGCCCGGACATGGTCGGCCAGCCGCATCGCCGGCTGGACCAGGGTCCGCTGCAGCAGCCAGAGGGCGCCGGCGCCGGCCGCCAGCACGCCCGCCACCAGCAGGGCCGACGGCAGGAAGCGCCACAGGACCGTCGCCCGCACCTCGCTGGCCGGGACCGTCCACAGCAGCGTCCACGGCGCGTGCCGGAGCGGCTGGGCCATCACCCACTGGCTGCCGATGCGGTGGAACCGCTCCGCCGGATCCAGCAGCTCGGCGGTCGGCATGCCCCGCAGGTCGGCCGGCAGCGCCTCGGCGATCACCGGCGGCTTGCTGCCGGCGGCGAACGGCCGGTCGGCCACCGAGATGACCTGCCCGGCATTGCTCACCAGCCAGGCCCGGCCCGCGCCGAAGCCGCCGCCGCGCAGCAGGTCGTCGAAATAGGACAGCAGGATGTCGGTGCCGACCATGCCGGCGAAGCGGTCGCCGACATAGACCGGCGCGCAATGGCTGATCATCCAGCCAGCCCCGTTGCCGTCCTCGTAGGCCGAGGTCCAGTAGCTGGTCCGCTGCGGGTTGTTCTCCGGCAGGGCACCGGTCAGGATCTCGAACTGGAACCAGCTGTCGAACCATGCCCCGAGCTCGCTGAAGCCCTGGTGGCGGACCAGCTCGCTGCTGGGTACCCACGGATACATCAGCACCAGGTCACGCCCGGCGCTGAAATAGTAGGACCAGCGCAGGGCCGGCATGATGCTGTGCGCCAGCCACATCGGCTCGGCCAGGGCGAGTGCCGCCTCGAGCTCCTCGCGTCCACCCGGACGCTGCAGGAGCTCGGACCGGGCGACCAGGTTCGCGGCCCGGTCGCGCCAGGGTTGCTCGGCGACGGCATCGAGATAGAGCCCCGCCACCGTCTCGCGGACCGGATCGTCGGACTCGGGGCGCACGTACGGGAGCAGCGGCGAGGTCGACCCCGACAGGTCGCCGGCCAGGCGCGCCTCGGCCACCAGGCGGAGCTGGGCCAGGTGCTCGGCCGCGTCGGCGACGGCACCGTCGACGGTCTCGCTCTGCTCGAGCGCCGTCTGGCCCAGCGCCTCGAGATAGTCCGAGCGCAGCGACAGCAACTGCCAGACGGCCAGCGCTCCGATGAGCAGGACGGCGGGCGCGAGCCCCAGCACCAGCAGGCGCGACCAGCGGGCTGCCAGCTCGCCGCCGGAATCGGGCGTCACGAGACGCGGCGGGTCCTCGGCGGGGCTGTTCGGGCTGGTCAAGATCGGGCTCGGGCGTGGCGGACGCGATCAGCCTCTGGTGCCTTTGTTTCGGTCTGGTGTCATCGCGGAACATGCCGCGAACGCCATGTGCCTTGTCGGTGTCGCCGGCTTGGGCTAGCTGCGGCGGGAACGACGCGCACGGGGCGGGACGGTGACGACGGCGAAGGCACGGCTGATCGTGGTCGACGACGAGGTCGACGTCCGCCTGATGCTCACCGAGTATCTGGGCGGTGCCGGATACCTGGTACGGGCTGCCGCCGACGGCACGGCGCTGCGGCGGCTGCTCGAGCACGAGGCTGCCGATCTCATCATTCTCGACCTCGGCCTGCCGGGCGAGGACGGCTTGTCGCTGGCGCGCTGGGTGCGCGAGCGGCACGATCTCGGCGTCGTCATGCTGACCGGAGCCGATACCACGATGGACCGGATCCTCGGCCTCGAGATCGGCGCCGACGACTATATCGGCAAGCCGTTCCAGCCACGCGAGCTGGTGGCGCGGATCGAGGCGGTGCTGCGCCGTCGCCGGCCCGTCAGCGTCGATGCGGCGCTGCCGGACGGCGCCCTCCGCTTCGGCCGCTACACGCTGCAGCTGAAGCCGCGACGGCTGCTGCACGACGACGCCGGCGGCGAGGTCGACCTGACCGGCATGGAGCTGGACCTCGTCCAGGCCTTCGCCGGCAATGCCGGGCGGGCGATGACCCGCGACGAGATCCTCGACCTCGCCCCGCCGCGCGGCGACGAGCCGTTCGACCGCAGCATCGACAACCGGATCACCCGGCTGCGCCGCAAGCTCGAGCGCGACCCGGCCAAGCCCGAGCTGATCAAGACGGTGCGCGGGGCCGGCTACCTCTATCCGGGCAGCTGACCCCGCGCCTCGCTCACATCGCCAGGTTGACGAACTTGCAGTCCAGGTAGTCCATGATGCCCTGAGCGCCATTCTCGCGGCCGAAGCCCGAGTGCTTGACGCCGCCGAACGGCATCTCCGCCGTCGCCGCCACGAAGTTGTTGACGCAGACGATACCGGTCTTGAGCTCGTCGGCGTAGCGGTTGGCGGTCTTCAGGTTGTTGGTGAAGACGTAGGAGCACAGCCCGTAGGTCAGGCTGTTGGCGCGCTCCAGCACCTCGTCGTGGCTCTCGAAGGTGGTGATCGGCGCCAGCGGCCCGAACGGCTCGTCGTTCATGATCCGCATGTCGTCGCGCACGCCGGTGAACACCGTCGGCTCGTAGAAGTAGCCGCGGTTCATGCCGGCCGGGCGGCGCCCGCCGCACTCGACGCGGGCCCCCTCGCCGACCGTGTCGTCGACCATCTTCTCGATGAAGTCGAGGCGCTTGCGGTTGATCAGCGGGCCGACCTCGGTGGCCGGGTCGAGGCCGTGGCCGAGCTTCATCGACGACATCACCTGCACGAAGGTCTCGGTGAAGGCCTTCTCGTGCTTGGCGTGGACGTAGAAGCGGTTGGGCGAGACGCAGACCTGGCCGGCGTTGCGCAACTTGGCCTGGGCCGAGACCGTGGCGACCTTCACCGGGTCGACGTCCTCGTGGACGATGACCGGCGAATGGCCGCCCAACTCCATCGACATCCGCTTCACGGTGTCGGCGGCGCGGCGCATCAGGTGCTTGCCGACCGGGATGCTGCCGGTGAACGTGACCTTGCGGACCTCGTCGGCGTCCATCACCGCCTCGGCGATCTCCTGCGGGACGCCGGTCAGCAGGTTGATGACGCCCGCCGGGACGCCGGCATCGAGGAAGCACTTGATCAGCATCGACACCGCCCCGGTGCCTTCCTCGGCCGGGCGGGCGATGACCGAGCAGCCGGCGGCCAGCGCCGGGGCGATCTTGCGGGCCTGCAGCACCACCGGGAAGTTCCAGGCGGTGAAGGCGGCGACCGGGCCGACCGGCTCGTACTGCACCTGGAAGCGCTGGTCCGGCATCCGGGCGCCCAGCGACTGGCCGTAGATGCGGCGCGCCTCGTCGGCGAACCAGTCGATGCAGTCGACGGTCGACTGGACCTCGCCCTTGGCCTGGACCAGCGGCTTGCCGACCTCGATCGACAGCCGGCGGGCAATGGCGTCGGCCCGCTCGGCGACCAGCTGGGCGGTCTTGCGCAGGATCTTCGCGCGCTCCCACGGCACCACCTTGCGCCAGACCTGGAAGCCCTGCACCGCGGCGCGCACCGCCGCCTCGACATCGGCCCGGGTCGCCTGGGCGGCGGTGCCCACCGGCTCCTCGGTCGCCGGGTCGATCAGCGTGATCGTCCCGCCGGCCAGCGCCGGCTGCCACTTCCCGCCGATGTAAAGATCGACCGCAACGTTCTCGCTCATGCCCAGGCCTCCCCCGGCCAGTCCCGTGTGGGACGGTCAATGCTACAATCGCCCCTCGGTCGCAACGGCTCCGGCGGCATGACAGCTAGGCCGCGCGTCCGCCTAGGACTCCGCGGCCTCGGCCGCCGGAACCTGCGCCTCCGCCATCTCGACCAGCTTGCGGAAGTGGCCGGTGCGCGGGCTGTGGCAGACGTTGAGCATCAGCGCCGGCTGCTCGCCGGTCGACAGGAAGGCGTGGCGCATGGTGCTGTCGATGTACATCGACTCGCCCGGCCCGAGGGTCGTCGGCTCGTAGACGTCGGTGTGGACCTCGACCGTGCCGCGCAGGACGTAGATGAACTCCTCGCCGGCGTGCGAGCTCATGGCACTGAACTCGATGATCGAGCGGGCGCGGATGGTGATCAGGATCGGCACCATCGCCTTGTGGGCGAGGTCGGTGCACAGGTAGCGGTAGTCGTAGTTCGGTGTGGCGACGATCATGCCCTCGCGCCGCCGGTTGACGCTGCGCCGGGCGCTGACCGCCGGCGCCGGACCGGCCTCGACCTGCGGCTCGGCGCTGAACAGGGCGGTGATGTCGACCTGCAGGCCCTCGCTGAGCTGCACCAGCTTGTCGTAGGTGAGCGAGAGCTGGCCGTTCTCGACCTTGGACAGGGTCGAAACCGAGACGCCGGTGCGGGCGCTGACGTCGGCCAGCGTCAGCTGGCGCTGGTTGCGGATTGCCCGCAGGGCCTTGCCGAGCCTGGCCTTGGAGGTCGTCACGGCACGGGCTCAGCCCAGGCAGCCGCGCGCGTCGACCCGCCAGAGGTCGACCAGACGGTCGCCGCGCACGCAATGGTAGTAGTCGTAAAGGTTCACGTTCGGATCACAGTGCGGAACAATGCAGGCAAGCAATGTGCCGACCGGCAGCCGCAACGTCGGGTCGGGCAGCACCACCTTGCCGAAATGGTCGCCGAAGCGGTCGTAGACCGAGCCTTCCGGCGCCCCCTGGGCAATACGCGGCGCCGGCCCGTCCGTGGCGAACGCCTTGAAGCCAGCGTCGCTGGTCGCATAGCCGGGGTGCTGGCTGCTGACAATCCGGGTGTGGACGAACAGCGCGTTACGGAACCGGCGGCTGCCGTCCGGCGTGAGGCTGGCATTGTCGTACACCACATCGCAGAAGATGTACGAGCCGACCTGCAACTCGGTAAAGACGCCGGGCTCCGGATCGAAGTCGTGCGTGCCGGTACCGCTGCCGGTGACCATCGGACAGGGAAATCCGGCCGCCTCCAGCGCGTCGCGCACCTTGCCGAGCACGGCCACGGCGGCATGGGACAGCGCGCGCCGCTCGGAATAGGAGGGCGTCGACTGGCAGTGGCCGGCATAGCCCTGGACGCCGCGAAAGCGCAGCGCCGGCCGGGTGGCGATGGCCCGGGCGATCTCGACCGCCTGGCCGGGCGAGGTGACGCCGAACCGGTGGGTGCCGACATCGACGTCGATGAGCACGTCCAGCGTGACGCCGGCTGCTGCCGCCGCATCACCCAGCAGCAGCGCGTTGGCCGGATCCTCGGTGACCACGGCCAGCCCCGGCGAACGCCGGGCCAGCGCCATCAGCCGCGGCAGCTTGCCGGGATCCTGGACGGTCGAGGTGATCAGCAGGCCGCCGATGCCGCCGTCGGCCAGCACCTCGGCCTCGCCCAGCTTGGCGCAGCACTGGCCGATCGCGCCGGCCGCCACCTGTGCCTTGGCGATCTCGATGGACTTGTGCGTCTTGGCATGCGGCCGCAGGGCGATGCCCCGGGCCTTGGCGAAGTCGGCCATCGCCCTGACGTTGGCGTCGAACGCGTCGAGGTCCAGGACCAGCGCCGGCGTGTCGATGAGCGCCCGCGAGCCGGGCGTTCCCAGCAGCGCGCGATCGTGGGCAAGGCTCTCGCGGATCATGCCATTGCCTCCCCGCCCGGCCACCAGTCGCCGCCGATCACCACGCCGTCGCAGAACAGCCGCTGCCCGCCGGTCATCACCTGGCCCGGCGCGTCGATGTAGTCGAAGGCGCCGTCGCGCAGCTCGAGGATGGCGGCGTCGCCGACCGCACCGGGCTTCAGCGAGCCGAGCTCGGGCCGGCCGATCGCCTTTGCCGGGGTGGCCGTCGCGGCGCGGATGACCTCGGCCAGCGGCATGCCGAGGCAGACGAACTTCGACATGGTGACGAGCAGGTCGTAGGCCGGCCCGTCGACGCACAGCGCGTGCACGTCGCTGGAGATGGCGTCCGGCAGGAAGCCTTCCTTCAGCATCGTCCGGGCGACGTCGAAGTCGAGCGAGCCCATGCCGTGGCCGATGTCGAACCAGACGCCGCGCTTGCGCGCCGCCATGATCTCGGCCCGGATCTGCCCGGCGCCGTTCAGCGCGTCGTTCGGGAACGGCTTGAAGCAGTGGGTGAGCACGTCGCCCTTGCGCAGCCGGCTCAGTAACTCCTCGCGCGACGGCGGCGGCCAGTCGAGATGCGCCATCACCGGCCAGCCCAGCCGGTCGGCGGCCTCGATGGCGATGTCCAGCGGCGCGACGCCGTTCGAGCCCGAGGTCAGCCGGCCGACACGGACCTTCATGCCGACCAGGACGTCGGCGTGCTCGCGACCGCAGAACAGCGCCTCCTTGGCGTCGCACATGCGGATGTCGAGGCACTCGCCGACCATGACGTTGCGCGAGAAGCCGAAGATGCCGGCGAAGGAGATGTTGAGGTAGCCGAGGATGCGGGCGCGCGAGCGCTCCATCACGTGGCGGCGAAAGCCGAGGAAATTGCCGGGGCCGGCGCTGCCGGCATCGATGAAGGTGGTGGTCCCGCTGCGCCGCGCCAGCGCGTCGGCGTCGACGCCCAGCGAGGTGCCGCCCCAGTAGACGTGGGTGTGCAGGTCGATGAGCCCCGGCACCACCAGCCGGCCGGCGGCATCGACGAGGTGGCGCGCATTGTCGGCGGGCAGTTCCCTCTCGACCGCGACCACCTTGCCGCCGGCGAAGCCGACATCGAGGTGGCCGTCGATTCCGCTGCCCGGATCCAGCACCCGACCGCCTCGCACCAGGAGATCGAACATGGCCTGCATGCACCCAATTTTCTGGTTTTCGTCGCTGACCGAACGTGTTTACTATACGCAACAGCAGAGGAAAATAGCCCTTGGGAACTACGGTGGCCGCCGGCGGGAGCGGCCGCCGGTCGTTGCGGAAGCTACGGATCCAACCGAGGAGGCCCAGGTCGATGGACAGCCAAACCAGCCGCATGCAGGCAGAGATGCAGCGGTACATGCTCCGGCGGCGCAGCGTGCTCAAAGGCGGCATCGCCGGTGCCGCGGCCCTGGCCGCGCCGGGCCTGATGCGCAGCGCCAGCGCCAAGCCGGCGGAGCCCATGCAGTTCATCGGCTGGCAGTACCAGCCCGAGATCGTCGCCGAGAACGTCGGCATCTTCAGCAAGCTCTATGACGAGAACGTCAACTACGAGCTGGTGCCCGGCGAGTACCACGCCGTCGCCGAGACCAAGCTGATCGGCGGCCAGCACGTCGACATGATGTATTCGGAAGAGGACCGGCTGATCCGCTGGAACACCGCCGGCTGGTCGCGCTCGCTCGAGGGTCTCCCGGGGATCGAGGAGATCAAGGCCGGGATGTACCCGATCAACGTCCACAACATGTCGCTGGCCGACGGCAGCCTCGGCGGCCTGCCCTACTACACCGGCTTCAACTCCTTCGTCTGCAACCAGAAGCACCTCGACGCGGCCAAGCTCGAGCCGCCGGCCACCTGGCCCGAGTTCCTCGACCAGTGCCGCAAGCTGAAGAAGGACAAGATCGCCGAGTACCCCTACATCAGCGCCTGGGGCCGGCAGTGGGCCAGCCTGTCCTGGAGCCTGTTCTCGATCTGGTACTCCGAGGGTGCGAAGGTCTTCGACGACAAGTTCCAGCCGGCCTTCGGTCAGGAATTCCGCGATGTGCTGGAGATGCACAAGACGATCTACGCGGAAGGCCTGATCCCGCCGGACGTCATGACCCAGCTGGGCGAATCGGTGCCCAACTTCGCCACCGGCCAGCACACCTACATGGTCGTGCACGAGTACGACCAGAAGGTGTTCAACACGCCGTCCATGTCGCAGATCGCCGGCGCCTGCCGCAACGCGATCATGCCCGGCAAGACGCGCTCGACCTTCATCTGGACGGCCGTCTACCAGATGGGCGCCAACCCGATCGACGTCGATCGCGTCTGGAACCTGATGCAGTTCTTCGGCGGCAAGGCGAAGGACGGCAAGTACCACGTGATCGAGCGCTGGGCCCTCGAGTTCGGCCTCGGCACGCCCTACAAGGAGGTCATCAACAGCCCGCAGGTCGTCGAGTCCTTCAGCAAGTGGAAGGACATGAAGATCTCCGCACAGCAGCAGGAGACGGCGACCACCCGCGACGTCGCCAAGACCATCTGGTTCCCGGAGTGGGACTGGTACATGATGGGCGAGGTCCAGGACTACATCCAGGGCAAGCAGTCCACCGACGAGCTCGTCGACAAGCTTCAGGCCAAGTTCACGGAGCTGAAGCAGCAGTATCCGGACTGAGCGGCCGCAAGGTCGTTCGGTTTTCCGGGCGCGGGCGGGTCGCACGGGGGAGCGGCCCGCCCGCCGCGAATCGGTCAAGGTCTCCGGTTGTGAACGGGTGAGCGATGGCGCAGGCGACCGAGCTGGCACTTCCCGGACGTGCCGCGAAGGCGCGCCGCAAGGAGAGCCGCGGGATCGGCCTGCCCTTCGCCCTGACCCTGCCGACGCTGATCGTCGTCTTCCTCGTCATCGGCATCCCCCTCGCCTACTCGCTCGTCCTCTCCCTCTACCGCATCAACATGCTGACCAAGCGCTGGTCGTTCGTCGGCCTGCGCAACTATCTCGACGTCCTGCCCCATCCGGACTTCATCGCCGCGATGGGCCGGACGGCCTACTTCACAGCGATCACGGTCAGCGGCGGCCTCGTCCTCGGCATCGCCATGGCGCTGGTGCTGAACGCCAACTTCCGCGGCCGCAACTTCCTGCGCAGCGCCATGCTGATCCCGTGGGCGATGGCGCCGGTGGCGGTCGGCATCCTCTGGAGCTGGATCTTCGACGGCAGCTACGGGACGCTCAACGCGCTGCTGTTCGATCTCGGCCTGATCACCGAGCCGATCGCCTGGCTGGCCAGCGGCTGGACCGCCTTCAACCTCGTGGCGCTGGTCCATGTCTGGAACCAGGCGCCGCTGACCGCCCTGCTGGTGCTGGCCGCGTTGCAGTCGATGCCGGAGAACCTGCACCGTGCGGCACGCATCGACGGCGCCGGCCCGGTCGAGCGGTTCTTCAGGATCACGCTGCCGTGGCTGCGGCCGATGCTGCTGCTGATCATGCTGCTGACCTCGATCAACTCGATCATGGCCTTCGACCTGTTCTGGATCATGACCAAGGGCGGGCCGGGCAGCGCCACCACGGTGTTCTCGTGGATGGGCTACTCCTATGCCTTCCAGCTGTCGAAGTTCGGCGAGGGTGCGGCCGTCCTCTACATCCTGACGATCGTCTGCCTGCTGCTCGCCTGGGTCTATCTCAAGCTGTTCACCGCCACCGATCGCCGCCCCCTGCCACCGCTGGCGAACAGCGACGCCGCCGCCATCGCGGTGCCGCACCATGACAGCCGGACGGCGACCCGCCTAATCAAGCTGCCGGCGTTCACCAGTCGAGCCTGGCTGTCCGGGCGGACGCGGCGCGTCGCCGCCCGCGTCGGCCTCGCCGCCGCCGCGATCTTCATCCTCGTCTGGTCGGTCGGCCCGTTCCTTTGGCTCCTGCTGATGAGCCTGTCGCCGTCGGTCGACCTCGTCCGCACGCCGCCGACGCTGATCCCGAACAGCCTTACCCTCGAGAACTACCGCTTCGTGCTGTTCCCCAGCGGCGTGTCCGACGGCCAGGGCAGCCAGCAGGCGGCCCGGGTGCCGATCGCCATCTGGAACAGCCTCGTCGTCGCGGTCAGCGTCACCATCATCAACCTGGTCCTCGGCTCGCTCGCCGGCTACGCCTACGCCCGGCACAGCAAGAGCCGGGTGATGAACGGCACGCTGTGGGCGCTGATGATGACCCGGATGACGCCGAGCCTGGCGCTCATCCTGCCGTTCTTCATCGTCTTCCGGAACCTCGGCCTGCTCGACACGCATACCGGCCTGGTCATCGCCTACTGCAGCCTGATCCTCCCGCTCTCGACGTGGATGATGAAGGGCTACTTCGAGAACCTGCCGCCCAACCTCGAGAAGGCGGCGCTGGTCGACGGCTGCACGCCGTTCCAGGCGATCTGGAAGATCATCCTGCCGGTGGCCCGGCCCGGCATCGTCGCCGCCGGCATCTTCTGCTTCCTCGTCAGCTGGAACGAGTTCGTCTTCGCCCTGATCCTCAGCAGCACGGTCAAGGCGCAGACGATCCCGGTGATCATCGCCGGCTTCCTCGTCCAGCTGCGCTTCTACGACTACGGGCCGATGTTCGCCGCCAGCGTACTGGCGGTAGTGCCGCCCGTCGTCATCGCCCTCGCATTCCAGCGCTACCTGGTGCGCGGCATGCTTTCAGGCTCGATCAAGGGATAGGTGGGGGACCCCGAGTGGCGCGCGTCACGCTGCAGAAGCTGACCAAGCGGTACGGCGAGGTCCTCGCCGTCGACGGCCTCGACATCAGCATCGCCGACGGCGAGTTCCTGACGCTGCTGGGCCCGTCGGGCTGCGGCAAGAGCACGGCGCTGGCCTGCATCGCCGGGCTCGAGCTGATCAGCGACGGCGCCATCGTCTTCGACGACAAGGACGTCACCGACCTGGAGCCGGCCGAGCGCAACATCGCCATGGTCTTCCAGGACTATGCGCTCTACCCGCACATGTCGGTGCGCGACAACATGAGCTTCGGCCTGCGCCAGCAGAAGATCGACCCGGGAACGATCCGCAAGCAGGTCGAGACCGCGGCGCAGATGCTCGACCTCGGCCATCTCCTCGAGCGCCGCCCCGCCGAGCTGTCGGGAGGCCAGCGCCAGCGCGTCGCCGTCGGCCGCGCCGTCGTCCGCAACCCGGCCGTCTTCCTGATGGACGAGCCGCTCTCCAACCTCGACGCGTCGCTGCGCGTGCGCACCCGTACCGAGATCAAGAAGCTGCAGCGCGACCTCGGCATCACCACGGTCTTCGTCACGCACGACCAGGAGGAGGCCATGGTGCTCTCCGACCGCGTGGCGATCATGCAGGGCGGCCGGCTCCAGCAGATCGGGCCGCCCATGGAGGTCTACCGGCGGCCGGCCAACCAGTTCGTCGCCGGCTTCATCGGCAGCCCGGCCATGAACTTCATCGAGGTCGAGATCGGCCGGCAGGACGGCCAGCTGATGTGCGCCGTCGGCGGCCGCAACATCGCCCTGCCCGTCGAGGCGGTGGCCTCGCCGGCGGCCGTCGGCAGCGGCCGCCGCGCCGTGCTGGGCATCCGCCCCACCGACCTCGCGGTCGGCGCGCGGCGCGAGCTCGAGCTCACCGGCGACGTCTTCCTCGTCGAGCCGATCGGCCCGATTTCCTACGTCGACGTCGATGTCGACGGGATCGCGATCAAGGGCGTCTGCGAGCCCGACGAGGCGCCGGCACCCGGCTCGCGCGTCACCCTCGGCGCCGCCGCCGGCCGCATCCACCTGTTCGATCCCCAGAGCGGGGCGAGGCTCTGACCCCCGAAGCCTATGAACCCGCCGCATCCAGCCGTAGCCTGTCCGGAGAGCGTTCGATGCCTAGCGCTGTCGAGCTCGCGACCCTGCTTCGCGACTTCGTCGATGTGCTGATACCCGGCGAGGGCCCGTGGCCCGCCGCCTCGGTCGTCGGTGTCCAGGGGGTTCTCGCCATGCGCCTGCTCGAGGTGCGCGGCGAGCAGGGCCCAGCCGAGCTGGAGAAGGCCCTGCTCGCCTGCGGCGGGCCGCTGGCCCCGCTCGATGCCGCCGGCCGCCGGGCCGTGGTCGAGCGGCTCGAGCGCGAGCAGCCCAAGCTGTTCGTGCTCGCCCGCAACGCCAGCTACGTCGCCTACTACGAGAGCCCGGCCGTCGTCCGGGCCGTGGTCGGGCTTGGCGCCCCCTACCGCGCCATGCCGGCGGCGGAAGGCTACCCGCTGGCACCGTTCGACATGGCCAAGGACCGTCCGACGCATGGTCGCGGCGGCTACATCCGCACCGAGGACGTCCGTCGCCTTGACCTGAGCCAGCTCGAGGGAGCCGCCAATGGCCGCGCGTGAGGAAGTCGCCGACGTCCTGATCATCGGCTCCGGGGCGACCGGCGCCATCGCCGCCAAGGTCCTCGGCGAGGCCGGCCTCAACGTCGTCTGCCTCGAGCAGGGCGGCTGGGTCGAGCATGGCGACCATCCGCACTTCCGGCCCGACTGGCAGTGGCAGCGCCGCATCAACTGGAGCCCGGACGTCAACGTCCGCACTCATCCCGACGACTTTCCGGTCCGCAGCAACTCCTCGCAGGTGCTGATGTGGAACGGCGTCGGCGGCTCGACCAACGTCTACGGCGCCCTGTGGCCGCGCTACCGGCCGTCCGACTTCCGCAAGGGCACGGAGCACGGCCTGCAGCCCGACTGGCCGATCAGCTACGAGGACATCGCCCCCTACTACGAGCGGGCCGACCGGCTGGTCGGCGTCTCCGGCCTCGCCGGCGACGTGGCGATGCCGCCGCAGGACGACTACCCCACCCCGCCCCTGCCGATGCAGGCGGCCAGCCGCCGTCTCGCCGGGGCCTTCGACAAGCTCGGCTGGCACTGGTGGCCGGTGCCGGCGGGCGTGATCTCGCGCGGCTATGACGGCCGCAAGGCCTGCAACGGCTGCGGTATCTGCACCGGCTGCCCGCGCGGCTCGATGAGCAAGTTCTCGACCTCGGTCTGGCCGAAGGCGCTCGAGGCCGGCGTCGACCTGCGCACCTACGCCCGCGTGCTGCGCATCGAGAAGGACCGCTCGGGGCGCGCCACCGGTGCGGAATACATCGACCGCACCACCGGCAAGCGCCATTTCCAGAAGGCCAAGGTGGTGATCCTTGCCGCCAACGGCGTCGGCACGCCGCGCCTGCTGCTGGCTTCCGACAACCTCGCCAACAGCTCCGACCAGGTCGGCCGCAACCTGCTGCACCACACCCTCGTCGCCTGCGAGATGTGGGTGAACGAGCCGCTCGGCGCCCACATGGGCTACGTCGCGGCGCTGCTCAGCCGGCAGTTCGCCGAGACCGACCTCAGCCGCGGCTTCGTCAACGGCTTCAACTTCAACTGCGTCACCACCGGCGGCGCCGGCGAGCAGGCGATCGGCTTCCTTTCGGACAACCGGGCGCCGTGGGGTGCCGGCCATCACCAGTGGTTCGAGCGGCACTTCGACCACGGCTTCGGCGTCTTCGCCATCGGCGACGACCTGCCCCACCCGGACAACCGGATCACGCTGTCGGCGACCGAGAAGGACGAGGACGGCATCCCCGTCGCCTCGCTGTTCTACGAGCCGCGCGAGAACGACCGGAAGATGATGAAGTACATGCTCGAGCGGCTGGAGGACATCGCCCGCGCCGCCGACGCGTTCGAGTACCGGCTGCAGGACTACACCGATGCCAACGGGGTCTACCGCACCCCCGCCTGGCACCTGCTCGGCACCGCCCGGATGGGCAAGACGCCGGACATGTCGGTGGTCAACAAGTGGCACCAGTGCTGGGACGTGCCCAACCTGCTGATCATCGACGGCAGCGTCTTCACCACCGGCGGCGTCGTCAACCCGACCCCGACGGTGACCGCGCTCGCCTTGCGCGCCGCCGAGAACCTGCGCGACAACTTCGCCGAGTTCGCCCGTACCACCAAGCCAATGGCTGCCTGACATGAGCCGTCGCGCCGACCTCCAGGCCCGCCTCGACGCCCTGCCGCGGATCCAGCTCGCCCACCTGCCCACGCCGCTCGAGAAGGCGCCGCGCCTGTCGAAGGCGCTGGGCGGGCCGGAGATCTGGATCAAGCGCGACGACATGACCGGGCTCTGCTTCGGCGGCAACAAGACCCGCCAGCTCGAGTTCGTCTTCGCCGAGATGCTCCGCCAGGGCTGCGACATGCTGGTGGCGGGCGCCTACAGCCAGTCGAACTGGTGCCGGCAGATGACCGCGGCCGCGCGCAAGCTCGGCCTCGACATCGCCCTGGTCCTGATGCACGGCGAGAAGGGCCCGGTCCTGCAGGGCAACTTCCTCCTCTACAAGCTGATGGGTGCCGACGTCCGCGTCGTCCCCAACAACAACATGGAGGAGCTCCAGCCGCTGATCGACGCGCGCGCCGAGGAGGCGCGCAAGGCCGGCCGCAAGCCGTTCGTCGTGGCGCCGATGGGGCTCGACAGCCTGGCGCTCGGGGCGGTCGGCTACGTCCAGGCGGCGGTCGAGCTCGATGCCCAGCTCGAGGCGATGCGCGTCCCGGCCGAATGGCTGGTGGTCAGCGGCGCCAACATGACCCCGGCGGGGCTCGCCCTCGGCTTCAAGGCGCTCGGCCGGCCGATCCGGATGGTCAACGTGGCGCCCATCAAGTGGAGCATGGACCGCGCCACCGACATCGCCCGGATCGGCAACGCCACCGCCGAGCTGCTGGGCATCGACACCCGGCTGTCGCCCGACGACTTCGAGAGCCACGACGAGTACATCGGCGAGCGCTACGGCGTCGTCACCGACGGTGCCCGCGAGGCGCTGCGCCTGTGCGCCGGCACCGAGGGCCTGATCCTCGACCCGGTCTACAGCGGCAAGGCCATGGCCGGCCTCATCGACCTCGCCCGCAAGGGCCGCTTCGGCCACGGCCAGGTCGTCTACATCCACACCGGCGGCACGCCCGCCCTGTTCGCCTATGCCAACGATCTGGGACTGACGCTGTGAGCTGGGACGTCATCGTCGTCGGCGCCGGGGCCGGCGGCTCCGCCGTGGCCGCCCGCCTGAGCGAGGATCCGAACCGCCGCGTGCTGCTGCTCGAGGCCGGCCCCGACTACCGCTCGGCGGAGCGGCCGGAGGCGATGCGCAGCCCGAACCCGTTCAACATCATCCTGCCCCGGCACTTCCAGGCGACCTACATGTGGCCGTCGCTGATGGCCTCGCGGACGAAGCGGCAGGCGCCGCGCCTGCTCTGGCGCGGCCGCGGCGTCGGCGGCAGCACCGCCGTCAACGGCCAGATCGCCATCCGCGGCGTGCTCGACGCCTTCGACCAGTGGGCCGAGATGGGCTGCGAGGGCTGGTCCGGCCAGCACGTCCTGCCCTTCTTCAACCGCCTCGAGGACGACCTCGCCCACGGCGACAAGGCCTATCACGGCAAAGGCGGGCCGATCCCGGTCTACCGCGCCCCGGTCGAGACCTGGGGCCCCGTCGACCGGGCGCTGCGCGACGCCGCCCTGGCCCTCGGCTACCCGTGGAACGACGACCTCAACGCGCCGACCGCCGAAGGCGTGTGCTGCTACCCCATCAACAGCCGCGACGGCGTGCGCGTCTCGACCGCCGACGGCTATCTCGAGCCGGCGCGCGGCCGTCCCAACCTCGAGATCCGCGGCGACACCCAGGTCGACAAGGTCCTGCTCGAGAACCGCAGGACTGTCGGCGTCCGTGCCCGCACCGGCGACAGCTGGCAGGAGCTGAGGGCGCCGCTCGTCGTCCTGTGCGCCGGTGCCTTCCACTCCCCGCCGATCCTGATGCGCAGCGGCATCGGCCGTTCCGAGCACCTGCGGACGATGGGCATCACGCCGGTCAAGGACCTGCCGGTCGGCGACCTCGTCTTCGACCATCCCTTCGTCCGCATCGAGCTGAAGCTGAAGCCCGAGGCGCGCTCGACCGACATCCACACCCGCCACACCAACTGCTGCGTCCGCTACAGCTCCGGCCTCGGCGGCGGCGGCTTCGCCGACATGCTGATGATGGGCTTCAACCACGGCGGCATCGGCGGCGACCTCGATCCGGCGATGTTCGGCGAGGCCGGCATCCACGTCTCGCTGTTCGAGGCGTTCTCGCGCGGCAGCGTCCGCCTCGCCTCGCCCGACCCGCTGATCGACCCGGCGGTCGAGCTCAACATGCTCGACGACGAGCGCGACCTCGTCCGCCTGCGCGACGGGGCCCGGCGGATCGTCGCCATCGGCATGCAGCCGGCCGTGCAGGCCATCACCCGCGAGGTCCAGGTCGGCAACACCGGCCGGCCGCTGGCCGAGATCGTCGGTGCGCCGGACAAGGACTACGACGACTGGCTGCTCGCCGACTGCTCCGAGGCGCAGCACGGCGCCGGCGGCTGCTGCATGGGCTCCTACGACGTCGAGGACGGGCGCAGCGTCGTCGACCCCGACGGCAAGGTCCGCGGCATCACCGGCCTGCACGTCGCCGACGCCTCGATCATGCCCTACGACTGCAAGGCCAACACCAACTTCACCACGATCATGATCGGCGAGCACATCGCCGACCGGCTGCGGCGCAAGCCCAACTGAAGTCCTTGACGGCACGCTTGTAACGCAGCGCCGCCGAGGACGGGATCGTCGTGTAGCGCAGGCGTCCGAGCTTCGGACCAGCGCGACGGGCATGGGCCCTCGCCACGAAGCTCGGACAACGTCCATGACGACCTTCATCGGTGCCCTGGCGCTCGGAACCAACGGCAACGACAACAACGCCTCGCAGACCGGGCCGGTCAACGACACCGACCTGTCGCACACGATCTACGGCTTCGGCGGCTACGACGTCATCTTCGCGGACGGCGGCAACGACACGGCCTACGGCGGTGACGACGGCGACGCCATCTTCGGTGGCAACGGCAACGATGTCCTCCTGGGCGAAGCCGGCGACGACTTCCTCAACGGCGATGCCGGCGACAACACGCTCTATGGCGGCAGCGGCAACGACACCGTCGTGGTCATGGAGGGTATCAGCAAGGCCTATGGCGGCACCGGCTACGACACCATCGACTACAGCTATTGGGACGGACCGGTGCGCATCGAGCTCGGCGGCGTCGGCCCCACCGGGCACGTCCTGTCGGGCTTCGAGGCCGCGATCGGGACCATCGAGAGCGACGTCCTCGTCGGCACCTCCGGCGCCAACCGGCTGGAGGCGCTCAACGGCAACGACAATGTGTTCGGTGGTGACGGAAAGGACGACATCTACGGCGGCCTCGGCGACGACTACTTGGTCGGCGGAAACGGCGCGGACTCGCTCGAAGGCAGTGCCGGCAACGACACCGCGTCCTACATCGCCAGCGGCGAAGGCGTCTCGGTCTACCTCGACACCGGCCTCGGCTACAGCGGCACCGCCGCGGGCGACCGGCTGGGCTCGATCGAGAACCTCTTCGGCAGCGACCACGACGACTACCTGCTGGGCTCGCTCTTCGGCAACACCATCGCCGGCCGTGACGGCAACGACTGGATCAAGGGCGGTGCCGGCCAGGACAGCCTCGACGGCGGCACCGGCAAGGACATCGTCAGCTACAGCTACTCCGCGGCGGCGGTGACGGTCGACCTCGGCGCCGGCACGGCCAGCGGCGGCGATGCCCAGGGCGACCACATCGCCCGCTTCGAGAGCGTCACCGGCTCGGACCACGACGACCAGCTCAAGGGCTCGGGCGGCGCCAATCAGCTGAATGGCGGCGCTGGCGACGACAGCATCGCCGGACGCGGCGGGTCGGACGTCATCGTCGGCGGAAGCGGTGCCGACGTCATGGACGGTGGCGACGGTGCCGACAGCTTCGTCTTCTACTTCACGGTGGAGAGCGAGCCCGGCCAGGCGCATCGCGACACCATCAAGGGCTTCGTCCACGGCACGGACGAGATCGACCTGTCGTTCATCGACGCCAGGCTGCACACCTCGGGGGCCCAGGCCTTCACCTTCATCGGCAACGACGGCTTCACCAAGGAGGGCCAGGTCCGCGTCTACCAGGATGGCGCCGACACGGTGATCGAGGTCAACAACGACGGCGCCGGCGGCGCCGACCTCGAGCTCCTGCTGCTCGGCCACAAGACCATCACCGCCGGCGACTTCGTCCTCTGAGCGGCCGAGGGTTGGGCGGCGGGGTGCGGCGGCGGCCGTGCCCCGCCGCCCTTACGTTGTCGGAACGGCAACAGCCCGTTGCGGAATGCGGGGTCCACCTCCACGTTGACGTTGTGGCCGACCGTGCCGCTCTGCCATGAGAGCAGCGTTGCGCGGCCAGCGCGCCTCCAAACTGCGTGGAGCTACCCGATGCCGACCAAGACTTCCGCCGGCAAGACCGCGACCAAGAAGGCGGGCGCCAGCAGCACCAATGCCCTGCAGAAGCCGCTGCAGCCGTCGAAGGAGCTCGCGGCCGTGATCGGCGCCGGCCCGGTCGCGCGCGGCCAGGCGGTCAGCAAGATCTGGGAATACATCAAGTCCCACAACCTGCAGAACCCCGAGAACAAGCGCGAGATCCTCGCCGACGCCAAGCTCGAGCCGCTGTTCGGCAAGAAGAAGGTGACCATGTTCGAGATGAACAAGTATCTCGCCCAGCACCTGAAGTGAGACCCCGGGCGGGGCCGCGAGGTCCCGCCCGTCGCGACCGTCGGGCCTCCCGTCATGGTCGCGGCGCGTCGGACGCCGGCGAGACCGGCGTCAGTCGTCGTCGTGGTCGTGCAGGTAGTGCTCCCCCAGGATGTCCCGGCCCCAGTCGCTCGTCGGATCGCGCCACAGCGAGTGGATGTGGTTGGCGTCGTTCTGGGTGCAGTCGAACTCGATGAGCAGCCGCGGCGCGTGGATGCGGTAGTAGAAGGCCTGGCCCTCGGCCATCCCGCCAGCCCAGGCGAGGCGCAGCGCGTCGAGACCGTCGCGGCGGACGCGCTCGAGATAGGGCAGCCCCAACGCGTCGGCGGCGTTGCCGACATATTCGCCGACCAGCCGCATCACCAGGTCCTGCTGTCCCGCCTGCAGTGCGCCGAACGGCAGCCCGGTCGGCACCACCAGCCGGCGAGCCTGGCCGCGCTCGGTGATCACGTTGCCGACCGAGCGGTCGCCTTCGACCGCCACCGCGCGCTGCGCGCCGCTCAGGCCTTGCGCCAGCTCGAGGCCCCAATGGTACTCGTTGGCCATCACCCGCTCGCCGGCCTGCGGGCCGATCGGGATCCGCGCCGGATTGGTGCCCCAGAATGTCGGCGTGATCGTCGCCGCCTCGGGACCGGCAACGGTGACGTTGACGATCAGGTGGTGGCCCTCCACCCGCCAGCCCCATGGATAGGCGCCGGGCCGGCCGAACAGGGTGAAGGCATAGTTGAGCGGATCGCGGAGCGGTCCGCTGCCGCGCTCGAGCTCGAGCAGGATCTCCTCGAGCGCCATGATCGCCCGTGCCTTCGCCGCACCGCGCCGGCTCAGGGCGCTTTCGAGCAAGGCGATCGCCGCCTGTTGCTGCAGTCGGTCCATCCCGCGCAATGCCAGCCCGTTGCGTGGCCGCGGCGCATAGTGCCAGTCGCCGCGCTCCGGATCGCGGAACGGCCACAGCACCTGCCGCTGCTGCCGGTCGTCGAGGCCGAGCAGCCAGGCCCTGGCCGCCCGCTCCATGCCATCGACGAGGCCGACCAGCCCGTGTCGTCCGCCGTCGACGTCGGCGTGGTCGTGATGGTGGTGCGCATGCGACATGACCGGCAACTCCGCTTCCGGGCCCGACCATTCTAGCGCCCCGTCGGCGCTTGCCGCGAGAATCCGCTCGCCTTCGGCTTCATTTTGTATTAGGCAATCTTTTCATAGCGACACCCTAGCTTCGGCCGCCCGTGATCGGGCGGCCGTTCTTTTGTTGATGGACATCCTGTCATTTGACACGGATACGCGGTCCGCGTGATGATCGCGCTGTTGCTTCCTACCGGAAGTTGAACATGGACACCGATTACCGCTCGCCGGTGATGGCTCAGCTCACGGAAGCCGAGCGCGCCCGGGCCGATGCCCTGCGCAAGGCGCTGAAGGCGCGGCTGCGTCCGGTCGACATGCTCGAGCTCGTGCTGATCGAGCGCATCGTCGTGGCCAGCGTGAAACTGCGCCGGGTCGAGGCGACCCTGACCGCGCGGCGGGGCGACGAGGCCGCCCTGCGCGCGCTCGATCGTTACGGCCGCTCCATCCAGCGCGAGCGCCGCGCCGCCATCAGCAACCTGCGGCGTCTGGTGGCCGAGCGCCCGGTGCGCCTGAAGCAGACGGCGGCTCCGGCCGACCACGAGCTGATCCAGCTCGCCAGCCCCATTCCCGCCGCCAGGCCGCGGCCGCGCCGGCCGAGCCGCCGCGGCGGCAGCTGGGTCCACTAGGCGCTAGGAGCCTCAGCGGTCCATCCACGTCCGCCGCTGCTGCTCGCCGATCATGCAGTCGATCCGCGGCGCGCGGGTCGCGGCCAGGGTCACGGTCGGCTCCGGCCCGGCGATCTCGAGCACGAGCTTGCGGCGGATCGATTCGGTGATGTCGGCGAGATTGCGCACCGGCAGCACGAAGGCGCCTGGCCCGCCGATGACGCAGTCCTCGTAGTAGATGTCGAGTTCCGGGATGGTACCGAAGCCGCCGGATGGGCGGACGAGGATCGGCAGCCCGTTGATGACGATGCCCCGCTCGACCACGGCGTCGCGGCTGGGGACGACCGGTGCTCCCATGTTGTTGGGCCCGTCGCCCGAGACGTCGATGACCCGCCGGAACCCCTCGTAGCCGTTGCCGTCGAACAGGCCGGCGGCGAACATCAGGCCACCGGAGATCGAGGTGCCGCGGATGCGGGCATAGGGCGCGCCGGCGAGCTCGGCCGCCAGCGCCTCGGCGCTGGCCTGGTCCTCGACCATCCGCCAGGGCACCGTCAGCGCCTGCGAGAACGGTCCGGCCCACTCGACATAGGCGATGGCGACGCGCCCATAGGACCCGCTGCGGATGGCGCCGACCACGTCGGGATGGGTCAGGGCGGCGACGTAGCCGGACCGCTGGATCTCGTGCTCCTCGGGATCCATCGAGCCCGAGACGTCGACCGCCAGGACGAGCTCGAGGTCGACGGCCACCTCGGCCCTGGCCTCGCCCCAGGCCGCCGCCGCTCCCGCCACCAGTACCGCCCGCAGCCAAGTCCGCATCGCCGCCTGCCCAGCCTGCCGGTCCTTACCGGGAACGGCATATGGACCGGCGACCGTGAGCGGCAACCGGTCAGCGCCAGACGGTGACCCCGCGCGGCGGGACCGCCGCCTCCCCGAGCAGCAGGGTCGAGCCCGGCGGCAGCGGCACAGGGGTGGCCGCGTCGCCGTAGTTGAAGGCGAAGGTCAGCCCGCCGCGCCGGCGCAGCCGGAGATGGGGCGGCAGCACCGTCGCCGGCACCTCGGCCTTCTCCAGCAGGTGCTCGACCAGGTCGTCGGCCATCGTCGGATCCGGCCAGGCGCCCAGGTAATGGGCCCGTCCGTGCGCGTAGAGCGCCCCCTCGCCGTCGTCGTAGACCGCCAGCGGCTTCAGCGCGGTCTCGATCCGCTCGCGCCAGACCCTGCCGGTGTAGGTGCGGTTGCCCCAGACGATGCGATCCTCGACGGCGGGCGGAAGTCCCTCGACCCGCGCGACCTTGATCGGCAGGAGGGCCTGGAGGGCACCGGGCCCGAGGTCGCGCGGGATCGCATGCGCCGCCGTCCGCGAGCCGCTGCGCGGTCCGAACAGGCTCACCGCGCCGGAGCGCGCGACGCGCTCGACGAACCCCTCGTCGAGGATCGGCAGGGTCGGCACGACCACCAGCCGGTAACCGTCGAGCGGCTGGTCCGGCCGCCGGATGTCGACGTCCAGCCCGCGCCGGCGCAGCGCCGAGTAGAAGGCGAAGACCAGCGAGAAGTAGTCGAAGCCGGCGCCCTGCGGCTGGATCGTCAGCGCCCAGTGCGCCTGCTCGTCGAACACCAGCGCCACCGGTGCGCGCAGGCTGCCATGCGCCTCGAGGTGCAGGTCGGGCAGCTCGGCCGCCACCGCTGCCGCCTCGATGCCGCCCTGGTCGAGCACCCGGTCCGGCCGGTTCAGCCCGGCATGGTTCTGTTCCTGGGCCGACGGCGCCTGCCGCCAGCGGAAATAGGAGACGACCTCCGCACCGTGCGCCAGCGCCTCCAGCGTCCAAAGCCGGACCATGCCCGGCAGCGGTGCCGTGTTGTGCGCCGCCCAGTTCACCGGCCCCGGCTGCTGCTCCATCACCCACCAGCGCCCGCCCTGCGCGATCCCGCGATAGAGGTCGTGGTGGAACGACGAGATGTCAGGGTGCCCGGTGCGGGCGTAGGCGCGGCGCTCGTCGGCGGTCAGCCAGGGCATGCGCTGGTCGGTGAAGCCCAGCGGGTAGCTGTCCCAGGTGATGAAATCGAGCTCGGCCGCCACCGGCGCGTGCGCGAACTCGGTGAACACGCCCATGAAGTTGTGGCTGATCGGCCGACCCGGCGAATGCCGCCGCACGATCGCCGTCTGCAGCCGCGTGTAGGCGACCACCTGGTCCGACGAGAACCGCCGCCAGTCGAGCCGGTGGATCGGGCTGGCCTCGGTCACGGTCAGGTTCGGCGGATCGATCTCGGCGAACGCGCCGTACTCCATGGCCCAGAAGGCGTTGCCCCACGCCTCGTTGAGCGCGTCGACGCTGCCGTAGCGCCGCTCCAGCCAGACCCGGAACGCCGCCCTCGCGTCCGGCGAATAGGACAGCACGGTGTCGTGGCAGCCGAACTCGTTGTCGAGCTGCCAGGCCTGCACCGCCTCGTGCCGCCCCCAGCGCGCGGCCACCAGCTCGCAGATGCGCGCCGTCTCCTCGGTCCAGGCCTTCGAGCTGAAGCAGTAATGGCGGCGCGAGCCGAACCGGCGCGGCCGCTCGTTGGCGTCCCAGGCGAGAATGTCGGGACGCTCGTCGACCAGCCACTTCGGCGGCGTCGCCGTCGGCGTCGACATCACCACCTTCAGGCCGTGGCGGCCCAGGAGGTCGAGGGCACGGTCGAGCCAGTCGCCGGTGAAGCGGCCGCGCGCCGGCTCCAGCTTGCTCCAGGCGAACTCGGCGACGCGGACCCAGGCGATGCCGACCTCGCGCATCCGCCGGGCGTCGTCCTCCCACCACGCCTCGGGCCACTGTTCGGGATAGTAGCAGACGCCGAGCATGCAGGGTCCTCAGGCCAGGGCGCCGTTGACGATGGCCCGGCCGTTGCCGTCGAAGAGGTGGCAGGCGGCGGCGCGCAGGCCGAGGGTGATGGCGTCGCCCGGCCGCTCGCGGGCGAGGCCGTCGCCGCGCACCGTGATCGCCGCGGCCCCCGGCACGTCGACGTAGAACATCGTCTCGGCCCCCAGATGCTCGGCCAGCGACACCCGGGCCGGCAGGCTGGCGTCGGCGCCGCCGCCGATCAGGATGTGCTCCGGCCGCACGCCCAGCGTCACCTCGGTGCCGGCCGGGGCACCGGCGCCGCGGGCCGGCAGGGCGATGCGCGCCGCGCCGGGCAGCTCGACCTCGATCGCCTGCCCGTCGGCGCGCGCGACCCGCGCCTTGACGAAGTTCATCTTGGGGCTGCCGATGAAGCCGGCGACAAAGGTATTGTCCGGGCGGTGGTAGAGTTCCAGCGGCGAGCCCACCTGCTCGATCCGGCCGCCGTTCAGCACCACGATCTTGTCGGCCATGGTCATGGCCTCGACCTGGTCGTGGGTGACGTAGATCATGGTCGCTTTCAGATCCTGGTGCAGCTTGCTGATCTCGATCCGCATCTGCACGCGCAGGGACGCATCGAGGTTCGACAGGGGCTCGTCGAACAGGAAGACCTGCGGCTGCCGGACGATGGCGCGGCCGATGGCGACGCGCTGGCGCTGGCCGCCCGACAGCTGCGCCGGCTTGCGCTGGAGCAGGGGTCCCAGCTGCAGCATGTCGGCCGCACCCTTCACCCGGCGCTCGATCTCGGCCCGCGGCGTGTTGGCCATGCGCAGGCCGAAGCCGATGTTCTCGGCCACCGTCATGTGCGGGTAGAGGGCGTAGGACTGGAAGACCATGGCAACGCCGCGGTTGGCCGGCGGCACCTTGGTCACATCGCGCCCGCCGATGCTGAGCCGGCCCTCGCTGATCTCCTCGAGCCCTGCGACCAGCCGCAGCAAGGTCGACTTGCCGCAACCCGACGGGCCGACGAAGACGCAGAACTCGCCCTCGTCGATGGCGAGGTCGACGCCCTTGATGATCTCGACCTCGCCGAAGCGCTTCTTCACACCCTGCAGCGTGACCCCGGCCATCCGGTCAGCCTCCCCCGATCCGTTCGAGCTCGAGCAGCACTGCCGTCTCCGGCAGCAGCTCGGGCAGCATCAGCCCAATGTCCGCCAGCACCGCCCCGGCGAGGACGACGCCCTCGCCGGCCAGCGCCTGTTGTGCCGGCGTTGGCAGCCGCCACGCCGGACGCTGCGGTTCCGGCAGCCGCACCCGGTAGGCGGCGCCCGGCTCCAGTCCCGGCAGCCGGAGCGGCGACGGATGCCGCGTCGGCAGCCGCTGCTCCTGCACCGCGGCGAACACGGCCCACCCTCGGTCCATGGACACGACGCCGTGCCCGCTGCGCCCGCCGGCCACCGGCAGCCGCCACGCCACGCCGCCGTGCAGCAGCGGCCGCAGGCGCTTGTGCAGGGCCACCCAGGCGGCGACCTCGGCCCGCTCGGCCTCGTCGAGGCGCAGCGGATCGAGCTCGAGCCCGAGATGGCCGAACAGGGCGCCGATGGCGCGGAACGCCAGCCCGTGGCGGCGTCCGGTCTGGTGGTTCGGCACCGCCGAGATGTGCGCGCCCATCACCTCGGGCGGGAACCAGCGCGAGAACCCGCGCTGGATCGCCTGGCGCTCCAGCGCGTCCGTGCCGTCGCTGGTCCACACCCGGTGCGTCCGCCGCAGCACGCCCCAGTCGGCCCGGCCGCCGCCGGAAGCGCAGGTCTCGATCTCGACCTCGGGATGCGCCGCACGCAGCCGGTCGAGCAGCGCGTAGTGCGCCAGCGCCTGGCGCCGGCCGACCGGGCGCCCGGCGGCATCGCCACCCGCCTCGAGGTCGCGGTTGTGGTCCCACTTCAGGTAGGCGATGCCATCGGGCCGCAGCAGCGCGTCGAGGGCATCGAACAGGTAGCCGGACACTTCCGGCCGGGTCAGGTCGAGCACCAGCTGGTGCCGCCCGGTCCGCAGCGGCCGGCCGGCCACCTGCAGCACCCACTCCGGATGCGCCCGGAACAGCTCGCTGTCCGGGTTGACCATCTCGGGCTCGACCCAGAGACCGAACTCCATGCCGGTGCCGCGGACATGCTCGGCCAGCGGCCCGAGCCCGTCCGGAAACTTGCGCGGGTCGACGGTCCAGTCGCCGAGGCTGGAGGTATCGTCGTCGCGCCGGCCGAACCAGCCGTCGTCGAGCACGAACCGCTCCACGCCCAATGCCGCCGCCGCATCGGCCTGCCGCTTCAGCTGGGCGAGGTCGTGGCGGAAGTAGTTGGCTTCCCAGGTGTTGAGCGTCACCGGCCGCGGCCGCATCGCCCCGCCGGGCCAGGCCAGCACCTGCCGACGAACGAATGCGTGGCTCGCCTGCATCAGACCGTTCAGCCCGGTCGCCCGCAGCGCGTAGGCCGTCGGCGAGCGGTAGGTCTCACCGGGCCCCAGCATGACCTCGCCCGGCAGCAGCAGCTCGCCCAGCTGCACGGCGCGGCGTCCGTCGTCGAGGCGATGCACGCCGATCCGGTGGTTGCCGCTCCAGCCGAGATGGAAGCCCCAGACCGTGCCGCCGTCCTCGCCGAAGCTGGGTTCGCCAAGGATCACCGCCGGGAAGGCGTCGTGCGAGGTGCGGCCCCGCCGGCTCTCGCGAATCCAGTCGCCGACGGCCAGCGTCTGCCGCCGCTCCTGCCACTCGCCGCTCCAGACACCGTCGGTCGCCAGCAGCTCGGTGCAGCTGTCCGGTACCGGCAGGCGCAACGAGGCGAGCCCGTCCAGCGCGAACGGCTCCGTCCCTGCGTTGCGCACCGAGGCGCTGGCGGCGAGCACGTCGTCGGCAAGGTCGAGCGCGATCTCGACCTGCAGGCCGGCCACCGCATCGATGCCGGCCAGCGTCATGCCGTCCGGGCGGACGACCGCCGACCAGCTACCGGGCGCGAACGTCCAGTCTCTACCGCCCCGGCTACCGGCGATTGCCGGCACGCCCAGCCAGCCGCCGCCCAGCCCGGGCAGCAACTGCGTCGGCGCCATGACCTCGTCGAGCGAGGCGTGCGGCACCGACGGCAGCGCGATCGCCGCCAGCATCGACAGATCGATCCCGTCCGGCAACCTTGCGCCCCAGTGCAGGACGCTGGCCGTGGCGGCATCGACGACGAGGCTGACCGTCGTCCCGTCGAGGCGCAGCGGGGCCTCGCTCATTCCTTCGTCGCCCCGAGCGTCAGGCCGGCGATGAAGTGGCGCTGCATCAGGAAGAACATCAGCACCGGCGGGATCGCGGCGATGATCGAGCCGGCCGAGATCAGCTGCCAGGAGGCCAGCCACATGCCCTTGAGCGACTGCAGGCCCGCCGTCACCGGCCGCACGTCGTCCGACTGCACCAGCACCAGCGACCAGAAATAGTCGTTCCAGACGAAGGTGAAGATCAGCACCGACAGGGCCGCCAGCGCCGGCCGCACCAGCGGCAGGATGACGTGCCAGAAGATCTTGAGCTCGCTGACCCCCTCGATGCGCGCCGCCTCGACCAGCGCGTCAGGCAGCTGGCGGATGAAGTTGCGCATGAACAGGGTGCAGAAGCCGGTCTGGAAGGCAATGTGGAAGACGATCAGCGCCCAGTGCGTGTCGTAGAGCGGGATCGTGTTGATCATCAGGTCCCGCACCGGGATCATGAGGATCTGGAACGGCACGAAGTTGCCGGCGATGAACAGCGCGAACAGGACCAGGTTGCCGCGGAAGTTGTACTTGGCCAGGGCGAAGCCGGCCATGGTCGCCAGCGCCACCGCCCCGGCGACCGCCGGGATGGTGATGATCAGGCTGTTGAGGATGAACGTCGCCATCGGCGAGCCGGTGAAGACCGCCGTGTAGTTCTCGATGAAGTTGACCCGGTCCGGCCAGCCCCAGAAGTTGCCGCGGTTGAGGTCCTCGATCGAGCGCACCGAGGTCAGGGCCACCGCGAACAGCGGCAGCAGCCAGACGATCAGGGCCACCGGCAGGGCCACCTTGTAGGAGGCGCGCGCGAACGGCGACGCCTTCTCGATGGGGGCGGGAAACATCAGCGCCGCTCCTGGCGGAGCATCCGCCACAGGAAGAAGGCGATGTAGACGTCCATGATCAGGAACAGCACCGTGGCGATGGCGGCGCCGTAGCCGACCCGGTACTGCAGGAACGTGGTCTCGTACATGTAGTAGGCGAGCACGTTCGAGCTGTTGTAGGGGCCGCCCAGGGTCATGATCGAGACGAGGTCGAAGCTGCGCAACGCCCCCACGACGCAGACGACCACGGCGATGAACGTCGCCGGCCGCAGCTGCGGCAGGACGATGTTCCACAGCAGCCGCCAGCCCCTGGCGCCGTCCATGCGGGCGGCCTCGATCAGCTCCGGATTGATGGCGGTCAGCCCGGTCAGGTAGAGGATCATGCAGTAGGCGGTCTGCGGCCACAGGCCGGCGACGATGATCGCCGGCGTCGCCCAGCGCTCGTCCTCGAGCAGGGCGATGGGCTCCAGCCCGATGCCGCGCAGCATCTCGTTGAGCAGGCCGAACTCGGCGTTGAAGAACCACGAAAAGACCAGGCCGACGACGACCTGGCTGATGACGAACGGGAAGAAGAACAGGGACTTGACGAGGCGGATGCCCCACACCGTCTGGTTCAGGAACAGCGCCACGGCGAGGCCGAACACCGGGGCCAGCATGAACAGGACGAGCCACCAGATGTTGTTGGCGATGGACGTCCAGAAGACCGGGTCCTCGGCCAGCTCGCGGTAGTTGCCGAGGCCGACCCAGGTCGGCTCGCTGACCGCGTCCCAGTCGTGCAGCGACAGCCAGACCGAATCGGCGATCGGCCACAGCACGAAGATCGTGAACAGCACGACCGCCGGCAGCAGCAGCAGGATCGGTGTCAGCGCCATCTGGTGGCGGCGCCACCACGTGTCGGGGATCACGGGAGCGCCGCTCCCGCCCATCGCAACCGCCATGCCGGGTCTTCCTCGGGGCTAGCGCACCGGCGGCGCGAGGCCGCCGGCGCGTCGGGAGCCGAAGATCAGGACTTGTAGATGCGCTTGCGGGCGCGCTCGAGGTCCTCGAGGACCTTGTCCAGCCGGTCCGGCTTGATCATGAACTCCTGGAAGCCCTTCATGCCGATGGTTGCCAGGTCCTCGCTGGTGTCGCGGTCGAAGAACTGGGCGATGCCGTCGGCATGGGTGAGCAGCTCCTGGCCGGCCTTGAGGAAGCGGTCGTCGGCGACGGCGGCCTTCTGGTTGACCGGCACCTGCAGCAGCGCCTTGTTGATCGCCTCCTGGACGTCGGCCTGGGCGACGAACGCCAGGAACTTCTTGGCGTCCTCCTTGTTCTGAGCCTTCGCCGGGATGTGGATCGAATCCATCGGCGCATCCTCGTAGTCGCCGATCTCCGGATTGATCTTCGGGAACGCCACGAACTCCATCTTGTCCTTCACTTCCGGCGGGAAGTTGGGGACGATGAAGTTGCCGATCAGCATCATGGCCGCCTTGCCCTGGTAGAGCAGCGACTGGCTCTCCTGCCAGCTGACCGAGGCGTGGTTCTTGACGAAGCAGCCCTTGTCGAGGAGCTCGCCCCACTTGGCGAACACCGCGCGGACGCGGTCGTCGGTGTAGGGCACCTTGCCGGCCATCAGCTCCATGTGGAACTCGAGGCCGTTGATGCGCATGTTGAGGTAGTCGAACCAGCCGGCGGTCGGCCACAGGTCCTTGGAGCCGATGGCGATGGGCTCGACGCCGCTGGCCTTGATCTTGCCGCAGGCGTCGACGAACTCCTCCCAGGTCTTGGGCGGGGCGGTCACGCCGGCCGCGTCGAGCAGGTCCTTCCGGTAGTAGATGCCCCACTGGTAGTAGGTGTAGGGCACGCCGTACTGCTTGCCGTCGACGGTGACGAGGCCGGTCGCGACGTTGCCCATCTCGGCCTTCACCTGGTCGGTGAATACCGAGCTGACGTCCTCGAGCAGGCCCGGCTTGACGAACTGCGCCATCCGGTTGCCGACATACCAGTAGACCACGTCCGGCGACGCGCTGGTCAGCCAGTTGCGGATCGACTTCTTGTAGCTCTCGTGGTCGTAGACGTTGAACTTCACCTCGACGTCCGGATTGGCCTTCTTGAAGGCCTCGACCGTCGCCTCCCAGGCGGCGCGCGGCGCCGGGTCGGAGGTGTCGGCGTTGATGACGAGGGTGCCGGCGTCGGCCTGCGTGGCCATGAGCATCGCGGTGGCGCCGAACAGCGCCGCCCGCAGCGTGTGCAGGGTCATTCGTTCCGCTCCCTGAAGATCCCTTGCGCCGCATGGCCCGGCCGGGGGACTGGCCGGACGATGCAGCGTGTCAGACTGGAGGATGGGCCGCCGCGGCTGGCGCCGCATCCGGTTTCGTGCCTATTCTTTTCCCGGATCCTAAGGTCAGGGCAGGCAGCAAGGGTGGAGCTGGTCGATATCACCTCGGTCGCGCGCTACACGCGCGTCAGGCTGATGGCCGAGGCCCACATCCACAGCGAGGTCGAGGTCAACTTCGTCCTCGAGGGACGGATGACCTACCTGTTCAGCGGCGAGATGCGCAGCCTCGCCGCCGGCCAGCTGGCGGTGTTCTGGGGCACCGTGCCGCACCGCTGCATCGAGATCGCGGAGCCGACGAGCTTCGTGTGCCTCTACCTGCCGATCGCCAGCTTCCTCGAGCTGCCCGAATGCGCGGCCCTGAAGTCGGCCGTGCTCAAGGGTGGGCTCTTGGTGGCCCGCGAGGTCGACGCGCTGGATGCCAGCCTGTTCCTGCGCTGGCACAAGGATCTCGAGACCGGCGACCGGCGCCGCGCCGACCTCGTCCGCCAGGAGCTGCAGGCCCGGGTCCGCCGCATCGACGTCGAGGGCTGGACCGACGTCACCGGCAAGGCCGGCGAGCAGCCGCTGCCGCCCGAGGCCCGGCCGATGGCCAAGGCGCAGCAGATGGCCCGCTTCATCGCCGAGAACCTCGACCGCCGGCTGTCCGTCGAGGAGGTCGCCCAGGCGGTCGGCCTGCACGCCAACTATGCCATGGCCCTGTTCAAGCGCTCGCTCGGCCTCACCGTCGGCCAGTACGTCGTCCGCCAGCGGCTGAGCCAGGCGCAGGCGATGCTGCTGTCGACCGACCTCGAGATCGCCCGGGTCGCCTTCGAGAGCGGCTTCGGCTCGGTCAGCCGGTTCTACGACGCCTTCACCCGCTCGGTCGGGGTGACGCCGCGCCAGTTCCGCGACGAGCACCGCCGCCGCACGGCCGCCGTCTCAGCCTGAGCGCCGCCGCCCGCCGCGCGGCAGCTCGGCACCGCAGCTCTCGCGCACGATCATCGTCGTCGGCAGGACGCGCTCCTCGGCCGGCCCGGCGCGCACGCCGTCGATCCGGTCGAACAGCATCTCGGCGGCTGTCCGCCCGATCTCGTAGGCCGGCTGCGCCACCGCGGTGAGCAGCGGGCGGAACCCGGTCGACCAGGGGAAGTCGTCGAAGCTGACGACGGCCACGTCCTCGGGGCAGCGCAGACGCCGCTCGGCCAGCGCGCGCATCATCCCGAGGGTCATGAAGTTGTTGGTGCAGAACACCGCGTCCGGCCAGACGCCGCGGTCGAGCAGCGAGCGGCCGGCGGCCAGCGCCTCGTCGATCGCCGACTCGCTGACCACGATGGCGTCCTCGTCCGGCGTCTCGCCGGCGGCGAGCAGCGCGTCGCGCCAGCCGTCGATGCGGTCGTCGATGGTGCTGACCAGCAGCCGCGCCCGCAGCACGGCGATCCGCGAGCGGCCGAGCGTCAGCAGGTGCGTCACCAGCCGGCGAGCCGCGTCGCGGTTGTCGACGATCACCGCATCCGCCGCCACGCCGGGCAGGTGCCGGTCGACCATGACCAGCGGCATGCCGTCGTCGAGCAGCTCCTGCAGCACCTCGTGGTTGCCGCCGGCCGGCGCCATGACCAGCCCGTCGATCCGCTTTTCCTGCAGCACCTCGAGATAGGCGGCCTCGCGCGCCGGATCCTCCTCGGTGTTGCACAGGATCAGGTTGTAGCGGTCGCCGCGGCCGTAGACGACGTCCTCGACGCCGCGCACCACGTCGGCGAAGTAGGGGTTGGTGATGTCGGAGATCATCAGCCCGATCGAGCTGGTCCGCGACTGGCGCAGGCTGCGGGCGATGGCGTCGCGCCGGTAGCGCAGCTTGCGGATCGCCTCCTGGACCCGCTCGCGCTTCTCCAGCGAGACGAAGCGGGAATTGTTGATGACGTGCGAGACCGTGGCGGCCGACACGCCGGCTTCACGCGCCACGTCGTAGATCGTCGCCATCCGCTCGGCTACCGCACCCCGCAAGTCTGCCGGCAACGCCTTAACGATGCCGGGGCGTGCCGACAATGCGCGCAACCGCGCGGCCGACTCGCCACCGTCACATTGGCGTATGCCGGATCGCTTCAGAGAGTCCGGGCGAAATCGAAGGCCTCGGTCAGCGTCGCCTGGAGCAGCCGCGGCACGACGCAGTCGCCCAGCCGCTCGATCCGGGTCCCGGCCAGTGCCGGGTCCTCCTTCAGCGCCATGTAAAGGTCGACCCGCGAGCGGCGCCCGATCACCGGCACCACCCAGTCGACGTCCTCGATCCACTCGACGTCGCCGGGCATCAGCAGGTAGTTGGCCCAGCCGATGGCGTCGGCGTCACTGAACGTGGCGCTGATGCCGACCCGCCGCTCGCCGATCTCGACCAGCGCCTGGCCCGGCCGCATCCGGATGCCCTTGATCGCCGCCCGGCGGTGGAACAACGTCCGGTTGCCGTCCTCGATGTCGGAGCCGATGACCAGCCCGCCGCAGACCAGCTCGACCCGGCAGCCGAGGTCGGCAAGGTACTCGGCCGTGCCCGACGCCTCCCAGTGGCCGTTGCTGTCGACCAGCACGACATGGCCGCTCGGGTTGACCTCGCCCGACAGGACGCGGTCGGCCGAGACGACGAAGTCCTGGTCGATGCCGGGCACCTCCGGCAGCACCTGGTAGCCCAGCGCCCGCGCCCGGGCGGCGCCGTCGCGCGGCTCGTTCGGCAGGTTGGGCTCCGAGCCCGTCGCCACGACGATGACGTCCGCACCCAGGCCCTTCAGCAGCTCCGGCGTCGCCTCGGTCCGCACCCGCACATCGACGCCGAGCTCGGCGACGATGGCCTCGAGATAGGACGTGACCTCGCCGACGGTCTGGTGCTCGGGCTGGACCTGGGCGAGGCGCACCTGCCCGCCGACCGCGCGCTCGCGCTCGAGCACCGTCACCTTGTGCCCGCGCATGGCGGCGATCTCGGCGGTCTTGAGACCGGAGGGCCCGCCGCCGACGACGACCACGTGCTTGGTGGCCTCCGCCTTGCCGACCATGCGGTGGCTATGCAGCCGCTCGCGCCCGGCCGACGGGTTCTGGACGCAGCGGATGCCCTTCTCCTGCATCACCTGGTAGACGCAGCCGTCGTTGCAGGACAGGCAGATGCGCACGAGGTCGGCGCGGCCGGCCTTCATCTTGTTGGCGGTGTCGGGATCGGCGACGAACTGCCGGGCCATGCCGATCAGGTCGGCCTCGCCGGCGGCCACCATCTCCTCGCCGAGCCGCGGCGGCGTGATCCGGCCGAAGGCCACCACAGGCAGCCGGCTCGCCTTCTTTAGCGCCACGTTGAGCCGGCGGAAGACGTCGGTGGGCACGGCCGCCGGCGGGATCTCCATCCAGAAGCTCGAGAACGAGCCGGCATCCGAGTTGAAGTAGTCGACCAGCCCGGTGGCCTGGAAATGCTCGGCCATCCGGACGCCGTACTCGGCGTCGTAGCCGAACGGCGTGAACTCCTCGACGCACAGCCGGATGCCCAGCGGCACGCCCGGCCCGATCGCCTTGCGGATCGCCTCCAGCACCTCGACCGACAGCCGCATCCGGTTCTCGAACGAGCCGCCATAGCGGTCGGTGCGGCGGTTGAAGAATGGCGAGCAGAACGAGCGCAGCAGCCCGTCATGCGCCACCTTGATCTCGATGCCGTCGAAGCCGCCTTCCATGTTGTTGCGGGCGCTGGCGGCGAAGCCGTCGATCAGCTCGCGGATGTCGTCGGCGTCGATGGCCTTGGTGGTGAAGTGGCTCGACGGCTCCGGCATCTGCGTCGGCGCCCAGAGCATGCCCGGCGGCCGCTCCAGCGTCGTGTGCCCGGCATGGGTGAGCTGGCCGAAGATCTTCGCACCGTTGCGATGGACCGCGTCCGTCACCCGGCGGAACGGCGCGATCGTCGCCGGATCCCAGGCGTTGACGAACCGGCGCGACATCTTGCCGGTCTCGTGCACCGCCTGGCTCTCGAACACGATCAGCCCGACCCCGCCGGCGGCGCGCTCGCCGAAATAGGCGGCGTGGTCGTCGGTCGGCATGCCCTCGCGGGTGCCGAGGCTGGTGAAGTGCGGCTGGAAGACCAGCCGGTTGCGCACCTCGACGCCGGCCAGCTGCAGCGGGCTGAACAGGTGCGGAAAGGGCTGCGCGGAGGTCACGGCACCGGCCCTCCCCGTCAACCGAGACGCTTCTCGAGGTCCTTCAGGAAGGCCAGCGAGGCCCGCGCGTAGCGGTCGGGCTCGGCCTTGCGGGTGTTGAACCCGATCTCCATCGTGATGTGCCCGCCGAAGCCGATGTCCTTGAGCGCCTGCATCACCCCGAACCAGTCGCAGGCCCCCTCGCCCGGCGGAAGCCGGTCGCTGTCGGCGAAGTGCACGTGCGCCAGGTGCGGCGCCATCTCGTAGACGTAGTCGGAGCTCGGCTCGTTGCGGTAGAGGGCGTGGAAGGTGTCGAACATCACCTTGACGTTGGCCCGCCCGCACTGCTCGCGCAGCATCAGCGCCTCGCCGGCGGTGTCGACCAGGTTGGAGTCGGCCGAGGTCGGCTCCAGCACCATGGTGATGCCCTTGCCGGCGGCATGGTCGGCGATCTCGGAGATCGCCTTGAGGCTCCACTCCCAGGCCTGCGCCTGGCTGGTGCCGAAGATGCGCCAGCCGCAGACATAGATGACCTTGTCGCAGCCGAGATCGTGGGCGAGGTCGACGATCTCCTTGTAGTGGGCGATCGTCGCCGCGCGCTCCTCGGCCAGCGGCGAGGCCGGGTTGTTGCCGGGGCCGCCGCCGGGCGCCGGCAGCATGCTCGTGCAGGGCAGGCCCTCGCCCTGCATCAACGCCTTCAGCTCGCGCCGCCGGGCGGCACCAAGATGCGCCGGCCAGGCATGCGGCGCGGCGCAGCCGATCTCGATGCCGTCATAGCCCATGCGTGCCAGCCGCCGGACCACCTCGTCCAGCGGATAGGCCGGCACCCACACCGGGAAGCTGCCATAGCACCAGGTGTTGAACGCGTACTTGAACGCCATGACCGCCTCCCCCGCCCGCACCGGCCGGGCGTCGTGGCGCGCTCCTGGCCTGCCGGGTCCTGTCCCTGACACGACGCGCGTGCGGGGCTCTGCTGGCCCGCCCCGAAATCGATTGCGTCGTACCCGGAATTGTCCCGGCCGACTCTGCCGCTGTCAAGCGCGGCAGGGTCGGGCCGGTGTCAGCCGTGCTTGATGAAGGTGCCGGCGCGCAGCTCCGCCACCGCCTGCTCCAGCTCGCGGCGGGTGTTCATCACGATGGGCCCGTGCCAGGCCACCGGCTCCTCGAGCGGCCGCCCCGACACCAGCAGGAAGCGGATACCCTCGTCGCCGGCCTGGACCGTGACCTCGTCGCCATTGCCGAACAGGACCAGCGAGCGGTTGCCGGCGCGCTCGCGCACGACGATCTCCTGGCCGTCGACCTCGCGCTCGGTCAGCACGCCCATGGGCTCGGAGGCGTCGCGGAAGGTGCCGGCGCCGGCGAAGACGTAGGCGAAGGCGCTGCGCCCGGCCTCGACCTTGAAGGTCCGCCGGCGGCCGGGCGGCACCGAGATGTCGAGGTAGCGCGGCTCGGCGGCGATGCCGTCGACCGGCCCGCGCTTGCCCCAGAACTCGCCGCAGATGATCCGCACCGCCGTCCCGTCGTCCTCGATCACCTCGGGGATCGCCGAGCCCGGCACGTCCTGGTAGCGCGGCTTGGTCATCTTCAGCGACGACGGCAGGTTCGCCCACAGCTGGAAGCCGTGCATCCGCCCCTGCGCGTCGCCCTGCGGCATCTCCTGGTGGAGGATGCCGCTGCCGGCGGTCATCCACTGCACGTCGCCGGCACCCAGCCGGCCGCGGTTGCCGAGGCTGTC